>CALWKX010000021.1 GCA_944381375.1 uncultured Lachnospiraceae bacterium | reverse complement strand
ATTCACCCTCATTGCATCTCGGATTAACTAAGGCAAACGCCGACTTTTGAAGACTTAAAACCTTTTCATGTGAACAACATCCAAAAAAATGAATTTTCCTATTACTATCCTCCCGTTTTCGCAGTTCATCCGCCGCTTCTCCTTCCCCGCATATAACCAAATGTATATCTCCAGTTCTAGCAGATTCATAGGCATCTAATAAATCTAAAATTCCATACTGATAATTTAATGTACCTGTATATAAAAAATATCTATATGGCAACTCGTTTTTTACTTCTGAATTTTCTGTCCCACATACTATTGCTGGGGACATACCTTCGACAATTGATATAGGTTTTCGTTCAGACCCTTTTATCATTTCCTTCATTTGCTCCGTGAGTAAAACGAAACAATCAGCCTTGAGCATTTCTATGGAAACAACCCTATTTTTAATATGATGAAGGATACCTGCTCTACTCTGAGAAAGATTCATATACATAGGTAAATCTGGTACAACAAGACAAGTCTTTACATCCGGATTAACCTTTTTTATATAACTTAATGCCTTTGTCATAGGGTAAGTCGCAGCGTACGCTATAACAACTTTATTTTTTTTGTTGTTCAAAGCCCACTCTTTTAGACTTTTTTTCATTGTCGCAAAGCGAAACAATTCCTTAACTACAGGTACGTTAAGAAAGCCGACATTATTCCCAGTAATTATATCTCGAACATTAAACTTGTACGACGGAATAATTGCCTTTTTATATTTCTTAGGAAATGATCCAATATAAATAGAATTTACAATCATAATATTCGTTATGCCATTATCTAATATTCCGTCAACGATATTCCATTGGAATACATTTGCTGCATTCTGAATTCCATAGATTGAATTCTCTTCTATCTCACGGATTCTTTCCCTAGGATAAAGTCCCATAACTAAGCATATATCCAATGCTACGCTATTCATCTCTACTAAGCACTCCTTGTATCATAAACATATTGCTCTATTCATACTTTTTTGCGTAGTTGCAATTAAGTCACAATGTTCTTTTACATTTGAATTCTTTTGGAAAAGACTAGCTAATCTCTTTATTTCTCCTACATATAATCCGCACTTAATTGAACGAATTACAGTGCTGAGATTCTTAGCAGAGTTGTTTTTGACGTTTTGGGCACCACACTCTTCAACTAGTTCTGCAAATTTAGATTCTCCATCCACGCAAGTAATAATCGGCTTCCCTGCAATTAGGCAGTCGGCCGTTTTGCTTGGCAATGCCGCATAAATAAGCCCCTTCTGAAGTGGAATCACATTGACATCTGCTGCCGAATAAAGATCGGCGACTTCCTCTGGCGGTTGCATTCTAACAAATGTTACATTTGACAACTCTTTTTCCTTTGCGAATGCTTTGAGCTGTTCTTCATTTACACCTCCACCAACAATATAGAAGCTGATATCAGGCTCATCCCTCATCAAAGCGGCAGCTTCCAAAACAAGTTCTACATTCTGCATCTTTCCGAGATTACCGGCATAGACAACTCGGAACTCCCCCCGCTTTTTGGGATACTTCTGTAAGAAGGTATTTTCCGTCTCACTGTGGACTTGCAATTCTTCGTGTCCCCAGTTATAAATAACCTGCACTTTATCTGCGGGAATTTCATATCTGGTCACAATAGTTGATTTCATATCATCTGAAATCGTACTGAGCGCTGTAGCATTTTTATACGCATATTTTTGGAGTATATGTGCCACACGGTAAACCGGATTATTCTTAGATAAGATGCCTGTAAAATAAGCATTCTCAGGGAAAATATCCTGTTCGTTATATACCAACGGGCATTTCAAAATATGCTTTGCATAGAACACCGTATAAAAAGCTGTGTTATTCGATTGCAAGAAAATCTTATCAGGCCTATTTTGTTTCATTAAGCGGCAGGCCTGACGATAATATGCTAAATCTGCCAAATAACGTGCTTTTAAATTTGCCTTTGCTTTTTTCTCAAAGTGAATATTCTCAACGTAAAGCTGGTTTCCAAGATATTTTTCAAATTGCTGCGGATACTGCGGTGCATCTAGATACTGCTTCTGGATGAGATTAACCTTAAGACCTCTTTCCAAAAGCCCCACAATAATATCTCTCATGATATGATAGTCAGAATATTGTGTATCAAAGCTACCAATTGAAACCACAGCAATTCTCATCTTCTAACCTTTCCCTTCGCCCTTCCCCTTTAAAGAAAACGACCCAGACTCAATCTCAAGGAGTCTGAGCCTTTCCTTTTCCTAAAGCTATACTTGTTGTGCGCTTCACGCTCGTGTTATGTAGACCGGGGGCGTGATCTTCACAGCTGTTATGCGTATTTTATCCTTGCTCTGCGCAAACCGCTCGCAGTCATTCGTCCTATCGCTATAGAACTCTGTTCGTTTATGCCTAATTTTGCATCCTTGAAAAATGCCGCAGCATCAACGGTTTTTGCCCTTTTCTCATCAGGGTAATCAGGCATAAACAGGATTGCTCTTCGCCTCACGCACTCTTCTCCTTCTTAACCACCGCACTCGCCGTCGTCTGTCCCTCCGCAACCCCGCTTGTGCTCTCCCGCATAAACAAAATCCTCACCGTCGCAAAGATCAACTTAATATCCTCCGCCAGACTGGCATGGTTGATGTACATCAGATCCATCTTGAGTTTGTCCTGCGGTTCAGTGTTGTACCGGCCGTACACCTGCGCGTAGCCGGTCAGGCCGGCCTTCACCTGCAGCCGTAGATCGAATGCAGGCAGCTCCT
>CALWKX010000020.1 GCA_944381375.1 uncultured Lachnospiraceae bacterium | reverse complement strand
AACTGCAGCTTCACTGCTAACGCTTCCTGCGTTAAGCGCGGTACTTTACTTTTTCTTATCCTCGCTATATTCTTGCCGGAACAATTCTTACTGCCTGTTTTTGACGTCATTTATTTGCTCCTTTCTTTTAAGTTATTTTTTCAGAAATTTTTTTTTGCAGTTCTTTCCTTGTAGTTATACGCATCGTAATATAACAGGCGCTGCCGGCAAATACTTCACTTATAGGTTCAGCTAAAAATATACCCATTACTCCTAAAGACGTACGCGGTAATATGATAATCAACGGTATAACAAAGACTACTTTTCTCAAAAGTGAAAACATAATTGCATAACCTGCCCGTCCTAATCCCAGAGAAACGCTTTGACCGGCATAATGCAAAAACATTATTATAAAAGCACAATAGTAAATCCTGAAAGGTTTTACTCCGAAAGCGATTATATTTGGATCAGCATTAAACAATCGTATAAAAAACTCAGGGAAAAGCATAAGCAAACTCCAAGCTATCAATGTATAGCAAAACGGAATAATCGACATAATATTTATGCATTTCTTTACCCTGTCATACTCCCCGGCGCCGTAATTAAAACCTATAACAGGCTGCGCTCCATTGTTTATGCCATGTACCGGCATTCTCAAAAGTTCATGTACTGTCGTAAGAACAGTCATTATGCCAACATAAAGGTCTCCGCCGAAAGTTTGAAGCGTCGAATTGTAAAGTATTAAAACAAGTGAATTGGTGCCCTGCATTACAAAACCCGTAAAACCAAGAGCCATTATTCTGGAACATATACTCCATTTGAGCTTCATAGCCTGAATTTTTAGTTTAAGAATTGCTTTTTCGCCTGTTAGAAATTTTATTACCCATACTGCTGAAACAAACTGAGAAATTACTGTTGCAACAGCCGCGCCTTTTACGCCCATATTAAAAACATATATAAATAAAGGATCTAAAACGATATTAATTATTGCTCCTATCAAAATAGTAAGCATACCGTATTTTGCAAACCCCTGAGAATTTATATACTGATTCATCCCAAGACTTATCATAACAAATACCGTTCCGATAACATAGATCGAAAAATAATCGGAAGCGTATTGATATGTAATATCGCTTGCACCGAAAAGATACAATAAGGGCCGTTCAAAAATAAGGCATAAAACAAAAATGACAATACCGCTGACAGTTAGCATCGTAAACGAATTGCCGATGATATTTTCAGCTTTTTCATTATTTTTTTTGCCTCTTTCTATCGAACATAAAGGCGATCCTCCGATACCGAAAAGATTGGCAAAAGCAGTAATAAGTGAAACTATTGGCAGACAAACGCCGAGCCCCGTAAGCGCGTTAAACGCAATATCTCCCAAGCCTCTGATATACAGTCTGTCTACGATGTTGTAAAGAATATTTATAAGCTGAGCCAGCGTCATGGGAACAGCCATTGATATTATGTGTGACAAAACGCTGCCTTTAGAAAAATCATTTTTGCTTTTCATACAATTCGTCCGCTTAACATATATTTAATATAATAATACACTCCATTCAGTGTTTTTTAAAGGGGTCTGCTGAAATTATTTTATTTACTTTTGCGAAATTTAATATGTACATATAATAAAAACGCTGTAAAAGACAGCAACGCACTAAAATATCGCGAAAATATTATCATTAATATTATGAAAAAAAGCGCCGCATATCGTACGCCATTTTGTGTATGAATTATAAAATGAATCTCAAATCCACTTTAATCTATAAAAAATATCATCGCTCAATTCAATTAACATAACCATAGTATCAAAGAAAGCATGCATTTTATTGCATGCTTTCTTTTAAAAATCTTTTCCTGAAATTTCCATTATTCTTTTCATTAAAGTATCTACTGTTTTAAAATCGTTTTCGTATTTTAATTCGAACTTTTCCGAAGTTATTTCCAAAAGCAAATCCTGGGTATAAAGTTCGTATGTTCTTATTTCAATATCATCATATAATGCATCAAACAGCTTATTCTCGCTTATATGTAAAAACCTTTTATTTGTAAATACGGCTCTGCCATTTGAAGTTCTACCTTCAAAACTTTCATCGCCGGATTTTATAGTGTAATAAAAATTTATTGGAAGCAAAAGTCTTACATATTCATTTTCGCACAAAAGTTGTTGAGCTTTTTCAAGATTATCAGTGAATCCTTTTAGAAAAGAAATATCAATTTGATATCTTGCAAATTCATCAGTAAGTTTAATCATATCACATTCCTTTTTTGTTGATTTTACCACTTTGCAAGTTTTGTGTAAAGATAAAAACATCTGCCGCCGCAGGCGCGCAGACTTTCGCAATTCGAAAGCCTGCGGCACAGGCCTTATCGGCCTGTGCATGCGCTGTTGCGCATGCGCCTGCGGCGGCAGATGTTTTTATCATTCAAAGATTCTTCCCAAAATAAACAAAGCTTAAACTATATGATTTTTGAACTCAAAAAGTGTGTGCTATAATTTACCCATCATAAGTACAAAATAAAAAGAAAAGGAATTTATATATGCCATCAGTAGCCGGCCGCATTATGAAGGGGCAAATCAAACTATTAAAACCTATTTTAAAAAGACTTGATATAAAAGCGCAGCGAAAACTTCAGGATGCGCTTGGTGAACTCAAAGCTAAAGTCATAGGCGACCAAATACATTATGAAAACGAATTTTTTGCCGACTTTGACGCTTCATGGGCAATTCCGGAAAATTATTTGCATGACAGCGTCATTTTGTATTTACACGGAGGAGGTTATACAGCCGGCAGCATAGATTATGCCAAAGGCTTTGGCGGCGTTCTTGCAAAAAATGCTTCCTTAAAGACATTGTGTATAAGCTACAGGCTTGCCCCTGAATATGAATATCCTTGCGCTTTAGATGACGCGCTTGCCGCATATAAACGAATACTCAAAAAATACTCCGCCGACAAAATCGCTTTAGTAGGAGAATCGGCTGGAGGAGGACTTTGCTACGCACTCGCTTTGAAACTCAGAGACACTGGGATTCCATTACCTGCATGCATAAGCGCTATATCTCCATGGACTGATCTTACTATGAGTTCGCCTTCATATATTACAAATAAAGAAGACGATCCCGTCTTATTCAAAGACGATCTTGAATATTTCGCGCAAGTGTACGCAGGACAAAACAAAAGCGATATTTATGTTTCACCGCTTTTAGCAAATCTTAAAGGGCTCCCTCCTTCCCAAATACATGTGGGTTCACAGGAGATTCTTCTTGACGATTCCGTAAAAATGGCTGATAAGCTTAATGACGCGGGATCGCCGTGCGCTGTCACAATAAAGGACGGGATGTGGCATGTATATGTACTGTATGGTATTCCTGAAGCTAAAGAAGCTTTGCAGGATATAGTCGATTTTCTACATCAACACCTGTTAGAAAAAAGGTGAAGCAATGAAAGAAAAGAACTTTGAATGGCTCAAACTTGACAACGCTGCCAAAATATATCCTGCTGCAATGTCGCGGAATTGGACAGCAATGTTCAGGCTTTCGGCTACACTGAAAGAAAGCATAGATCCCTTAATTTTGCAGCAAGCGCTCTCATCAACGTTAAAAAGAATACCTTCGTTTGCACTGAGATTAAAAAAAGGCATATTTTGGTATTATCTTGAAAAAATAGACGGTATGCCGAAAGTGACCAAGGACTATAAAAATCCGTTAGTCAGAATGCGTCTTAATGAAGACAGCGGTTTCATGTTCAGAGTCCGTTATTACGAAAACAGAATAGCGGTTGAAATTTTTCACGTGCTTACTGACGGCACTGGAGGTATGATTTTTTTAAACACGCTGATCGCTGAATATATAAAACTAAAATATAAAGAGCAAATTACACATTCAGAATATGTATTGGACTGCAATGATGAAGCATCAAAAGAGGAATGGGAGGACAGTTTTCTGCGTTATGCGCGTGATGCAAAAAGCTCAAGAGGAGAAAGCAAAGCTTACCATATTAAAGGGACTAAAGAAGAAAAAGACATTCTAAATATAATAACTGCCATAATTCCCGTAGACAAAATTAAGGATAAAGCAAAACAATATTCCGTTACGGTCAACGAATTTTTAACGGCCGTCATGCTAATGAGTTTACAGAAGATGCAGTCGGCGGAAATCAGCAAAAAAGCTAAGATGCTCCCTCCCAAAGTAAGCGTGCCGGTAAATTTAAGAAAATTTTACGATACGAAAACTCTGCGTAATTTCGCAAATTACGTCAATCCAGGACTTGAGCCTGCTCATGGCATTTATTCCTTTGAAGAAATAACAAAACGAGTCAAACATTTTATGGGGTATGAGGTTACGGAAAAACAGCTTAACGCGCGCATGAGCGCGAATGTTGCAAGCGAAAAAAATATCCTGCTTCGTCCCGTGCCTCTTGTCATCAAAAGCCTTACTATGAAAGCTTTCTTTTATATACAGGGAGACAGATGCAACAGCGTGACTTTATCCAACCTGGGTGTTGTAAAGCTTCCTGAGCAAATGGAAAAATATTTGGAAAGAGTAGAATTCATTTTGGGCCCTTTCAGTGTTAATCCTGTAATGTGCGCCTGCGTATCATTTAAAGATAAATTGTATTTAAACTTTTCTTCTACAATTAAACAAACGGACTTCCAGCGGCTTGTCCTCACGACTATGGTGAAAATGGGAATACCCGTTTTAGTAGAAAGCAACAGGAGGTAATAAAAATGTCTTACTGCGTACATTGCGGAGTCGAACTGGCTCCTTCAGAAAAAGAATGTCCTCTTTGCGGCGCTGCCGTTATCGATACGATTAAACCTTGGGAAGAACCGAAACATTATCCTTACCCCAAAACACTTCAACGCACTTATGATTCTATTGATAAGCGCTACTCTGCTATTTACGCTTCTTTGTTTTTAGCAGTGCCTGTAGCAGTATCCATTATTACGGATATTTGCATAAGCGGAAATATAACATGGTCGTGGTACGTTTTAGGCGCCGGATTATGTATATTCTGTTTTTTCCTGATGCCTATACTGTTAAAAAAGCGTCACATATATCTGAATGTTGCGCTTGATTTTGCCGCAGTGCTGATATATCTGGCATTGATAGCACGTTTGACTTCTTTCAGCTGGTATTTGCCGCTTGCAGCTCCTATTACTGTAATCACAGCTTCTGTTTTCATGGCGTCCATATACATTTCGAAACATGCCAAACCTTTTTCTGCGGCGGCTGCTATACTTGTTCTAACAGGCATCGCTTGTGTGGCAATCGAAATACTGATTGATAATTTTGCTTTCGGATATATTAAACTTTTCTGGTCGCTGATTGTTACAACGTCAGTGTTTATTACAGCGCTGGCATTATTGTTCATACAAAAAAAGCAGCGCCTTAAAGAAGAAATTAAAAAACGTCTTTTCATGTGAATTTTCTCGTTGTAAAAAATTTCTTAATTACGTTTAAGGGGCCTGCCGTTTACTGGGAATTTATACGTAAGGTAAGTGCGCATAATGCGCACTTACCAACATAAGTGGGGTGGGAATTAAAAAGCGGTAATTGCTCGGCATGATACGTCAAAAAGGCAAGCGGGCGGGCGCGGCCGGCCGCGAAGCGGCCTTTGAGCGGCTTCACCGCTCAAAAATAGCTTGACTCAAGCTATTGCCGCGCCCGCCCGCTTACTTTTTTGACGCTTAAAATATAATTATAAATCTGCCACTACAAAAAACTCACGTCCTGATTCATTCTCCCTGTAATAAGACACAGTAATTTTTAATATCTTCTTATTCTCAAGTTCATAATCAAATTTTACAGGCAAGCTGTTTTTATACGCTTTTATTAAGGAATTGATAACTATTTCTTTCTTATACTTATTTAAAGCTAAAAAGTTATCAAACATATATTTCTTTTCAAATTCTTCTTTGCTGTATCCGCTCAAAGATATAAAATAATCATTCGCAAAACTTAAGCTTATGTTATCATCGAAAAACTTAACCACAGCGATACCAACAGGAAGAGAATTTATCATTTCAATGGGACTGATATCCTCAAGCATGACGTCTGCAATTTCAGCAACAACAGCAATTACGAGCGGATATTCTCCTACCATATATGGAACTTTGGCTGTGCGTACATATCTGAAATTCAATTCCCCATTGTCAGACGCCGTTTTATACGCCATCTGCCTACTTTCACCATCAGCAGCGCTTTCATGCAATATCTTTAAATAATTCCTATGCTGCTTGTCACATTTATATATTTATTCTCAAAATTTGCTGCGTATTGCAATAACTCGCATAAAAAGCCTGCTTTTACAGCGGCAAAATCAGCAGACGAAATATTCTTTAAAAATATTAAAAATTCATCTCCCCCATATCTCGCCGCTATATCAGTCGCTCTGATCTGCTTATTGATGCCGTTTGCAATCCTGCGCAAAATCTCATCTCCTGCAAGATGTCCGTATTTATCATTTACAAATTTGAAATTGTCTACATCCAATATCATCAACGCGTGTATTCCGTCTTTGCCTTCATTTTTAAGATAAGCGTTTACCCGCGAAGACATTGCTTCATAATTAATAAGCCCTGTGAGCGAATCAGTTTCGGCTGCCGCGCTGAGTATTTCCATGCGTCTTTTAGCGCCATCAATGTTACTGATCTTGCCAATCAGCTTGTCGGGTTCGCCGGATGAAGCGAATACGATTTTAAATTCAAACCGATGCCATTGACAGCGCCCATCTCCCAGATATACTCTGTATTCGGCAGAACCGCTGGGTTGTTTATTTCTTATCAATTCGCTGATTTTTGCATATTCCTGCTTATCCTCCGCGAAAATATAAGGATTATTATTCCCAAATTCGCTAATATTCTTTACAAAAGGCTTCCTTTTATAAAGAGTTTCATAACTTTCGGAATAATTGATGACGCCATCAGCAAAATCCGCTGCAAACAAGGCTGTTCCTGTAAATTCTTCCACTGATCTGTATCGTTTTTCAACAGAAGATAACCTATGATTTTCCTTTTTGAATCTACTCAACACTATCAGCAATGCAGCTATAATACCCAGCGCAATAATACTCGCCGCAACAAAAACAGTATTATTTATAAGACAAATTACATTTAAAGCGTATTCGGGTTGATAAACATTTGCTAAGACAGATAAATCAAAAGCGCTTACAAAAGCAAAACAGTATAGTAGATCTTTATTTGCCATGTCAAAAAATACTTTTTTATTCGAAAAAAAGTTAATTACAAAAATCAAACATATAATTGAAAAAATAAATTTTACTGATTTTTCTTTTTCAAATTTTTTCATGGCAGTACAGAGTTTTTTTTGATTTTAACACATTTAGGGATAATAATAAAACGGCAGTACAAATATTAAAGCAGAACAGACAGCGCAGCTTTTGCCGCAAGAAACCTTAATCATTGACTTTTTATCCGTTTTTGTTTTAATATATTATATTAAGTCATAATAAAAAGAATTGGAGAATACAATGGATTTATTTGATAAATGTGAAAATTATACTTTTGTAAACGAATTAAGACAACAAAACATCTACCCTTATTTTCATGCTTTAGAAACACGCCAGGATATTGAAGTCGTAATGGAAGGCAAACGCCGCATAATGCTCGGCTCCAACAACTATCTTGGTCTTACTGTAAACGATGAGGTTATAAAATCGGGAATAGCGGCAATGCAAAAATTCGGTACTGGATGTTCAGGTTCGCGCTTTCTTAACGGAACGCTTACTATGCATATAGAACTCGAAAAAGAGCTGGCCGAATTTCTGAATAAAGAATCCGTCATGACATTTTCGACAGGCTTCCAATCTAATTTGGGAATCATAAGCGCACTTGTAGGAAAATCTGATTATGCCATATGCGATCGCGAAAATCACGCAAGTATATACGATGGATGCAAACTCAGCTACGGTAAAATGCTCAGATACCGTCATGCCGATATGGATGATCTTGAACAAACGCTCAAAAATATTCCGGAAAATGCAGGCAAATTAATTATAACTGATGGCGTTTTTTCGATGGGAGGAGATATCGCAAATCTTCCCGCTATTATAGATCTTGCTAAAAAATACGGCGCGCGGGTCATGGTTGACGACGCCCATGGTCTGGGAGTATTGGGCAACGGCGGACGCGGGACTGCTGATTACTACGGTTTGACTGACGAAGTCGACGTTATAATGGGTACATTCTCAAAATCTTTGGCAAGTCTGGGAGGATATATGGCAGCCAAAGATTATGTAGTAGACTATGTAAAGCATAATGCACGGCCTTATATATTTTCCGCATCAATCACTCCCGCAAGCTGCGCAACTGCTCTCGCCGCGCTCAGACACTTAAAAGCGCACCCTGAACTCGTAACAAAGCTTGCCGATATATCTCATTATGTGCGGGAAGGCATGCTGAAAAGAAATATAAAAATAAAAATGAGCTCAACTCCTATTGTTCCGATTTATACCAACGATGCTCATACAACCTTGAAAATCGGCAAAACGCTTTATGATGAAGGCGTTTATGTAAATCCTGTGCTTCCTCCCGCAACCTCACCTACCGAATGCCTGCTCAGAACAAGCTATATGGCTTCTCATACATACGACATTCTTGACGAAGCAATGGATATTATAAAAGACGTACTCAACAGGTATGGCATATGAACAAAACAGTCGTAATAACGGGCGGCAGCAGCGGAATAGGAAAAGCCTGCGCCGAAATCTTTGCACAAAACGGTTTTAACGTTTATGAACTCAGCCGAAGTGGTACGGATAATGGCAAAATAAAACACATAAGCGCTGACGTTACAAACGCCGCTTCTATCAACGCCGCTTTTGAAGCTGTATATGAAAAAGAAGGCAGCATAGATATAGTAATAGCAAACGCAGGCATGGGCATATCCGGGCCTGTTGAGTTCGCTCCTGATAATGATATACAAAAAATATTAAGCGTCAATTTCACAGGCGCGGTAAATACTGCAAAATCCGCTGTCAAATACCTCAGAAGTTCAAAAGGCAATCTTGTTTTCATAAGTTCCGTGGCTGCTCATTTTGCCATACCGTATCAGGCTTTTTATTCCGCTACCAAGGCGGCGGTGCTTTCACTTTCAGACGCTTTGAGAAATGAGCTGAAAACATTCGGTATAAAAGTGTGCGCCGTGCTTCCAGGCGATGTGCAAACGGGCTTTACGAGCAACAGAATAAAAAATACTCAAGGCGATGATATTTATATACATGCGGATAAAGCTGTCTCTTCAATGGAAAAAGATGAAATAAACGGTATGCGTCCCGAAAAAGTCGCAAGGGTTATATATGCTGCCGCAAACAAAAATAACCCCAAACCTCATATTACTGTGGGCGGGAAGTATAAATTTTTTGTATTTCTTTCAAAAGCGCTTCCTGCAAGACTCCAAAATTTTATCGTAGGCAAGATGTATTGATATATTATACGCATGGTTTAAGCTTTCGCGCATTGGCAAATCCAATGCGCTTGTTTTGCGTTTTAAAATCCCTGCCCCTTAATGTTGGAAAGAACGCTTTGCAACACATCCTTTCTGAAGATATAATATTCGATTACGGACAACGCCAGCATCAGCGATCCTTTCTGTAAATTTGTTCTGCTGCTGTTAAAACGATTTAAACGAAATTGATTCGAAATCAGCGTATTTCATTATCCGCAGCAAGCCCTGATCCATGTATTTTCTCATGGGTATACTTCATTTGATACAGATAAAACTACTATAAAATAAATGCATTAATATGCACTTCAATTTTATTGCATTTATATTATGTATTTTAAATTACTTTCTGTTTTTATCTGATTTTTCGATTATAATAATATAAAACAAACTTAAAAGGGCAAAACTATGCTTTATCAAATCGACAGCGAAATAAAACAGATTGATCTTGACAAAATCAATCCGAACAAAATCACAGTGGGTGTTTTAAGCCTTAATGAGCTTAAAGAGACTTATGAACGTTTGGGCTTTTCAAAAGAAACAGTTGCAGAATGTGCGCTCGATATTAAAAGTATACGAAATACCGTAGATTCTTATCCACTTTACAGTTTCGGACTTCTGAATATCGTCAATACAAAGGATATACTCGGGGCTAAAGATAAAATCGGTTTTTATATTGCAAAAAATCTGTTCTTGATAATTGATGTCAAAGATGATGATAAAAGCACATTGTCGATCATGAATTACGCTGTCAGCCGTTTTTCGATAGGAAAAATAACTATTGAACGTTTGATTTTCGGCATGTTCGAAAAACTTTTGGGCTCGGACGCAAAAGCAATAGAGACTATAGAGCTCAGAATAGCGGCAATGGAGGAAGCATTGTCAAAAGGAAGGATAAAAAAAGATTTCAGCACCGAAATTATGCTGATAAAGAAAAAACTCCTCATTCTGCATAATTATTATGAACAGCTTTCGGATCTCGGCCTTGCGCTCTGCGAAAATGAAAACCGCCTTTTTAAAGATGAAAATCTGCGTTTTTTCAGAATGATAACAGACAGAGCCGACAGGCTTAACAGGCGCGTTCAAATGCTCAGAGAAGATCTGGCGCAGCTTCGTGAGGCGTATCAGTCATTTCTTGATTATAATCTTAATAATATTATGAAAATATTTACTCTTATTGCCACTATTTTCCTTCCGCTCACACTCATAACAAGCTGGTACGGAATGAACTTTACTTATATGCCGGAGCTTGACTGGCGTTACGGATATTTATTCGCCGCTGCGCTGTGCCTTATTGTAGCCGCTGTGCTCATATTTATTTTCAAAAAGAAAAAGCTGTTTTAAAATATAAAAATTATTTGATGAATATTCTTAAAGCAAGTTGGGCAATATACTTACAGCGCAGAATTTTCTGCGCTTATCCACACGAAAGGAGACTATACAATGGCTCATATCGCTACGACT
The DNA here is from genome assembly GCA_944381375.1 of uncultured Lachnospiraceae bacterium. Taxonomy (GTDB): domain Bacteria; phylum Bacillota; class Clostridia; order Eubacteriales; family Anaerofustaceae; genus CALWKX01. Next base: position 73,831 of record CALWKX010000020.1, on the reverse strand, counting down.
GGTGAAAAGCCCGGCAAAGGCACGTATGTATGCACTAATTGCTCTCAGAAGGTCGTGCTTGACAATGCTTCTGATACGCTTCCTCCGTGCCCTAACTGCACAAATACGGAATTCAAACAGAAATAGTTTTAAAATTAAAAGGCCGGTTTATAAACCGGCCTTACATATTTTACGCTTAGTTTCATCCAGTCGCTTCGTTACCTGGTCAGAACAGAAATGCCTATGAGCGTATAATCATAATCAAATCCTACACCGAACGTTGCAGCGCCGTCGGAATATTCCACAGTAATTTGACACAGCAGATATTCTTCGCCTTCCTCAGAAGTCTGCGTTTTGTATCTTTCACGCTTTATCTGCGTAAAGGAGCCTATCGATGATAAAACGGGCTCCAAAGTATCCCTGAGATTGTCCGCATCTACAGTTTGCGCAACATCGCTTCTGAACAAAGCATAAACCTCGTCATAACGCCCTTCGTCAAGCATAGTGATAATATCGTATGCGGAATTTTTGAGTTTTTCTTCATCAACACCATCTGGAAGTGACGAGCAAGCGCCTAATGTCAGTACGCTTATAAGAATCAAAGCGCATAAAGTTATTTTTTTTATTGTGGATTTTATCATAGATTCTCCTTTGTCTAAAGGTGTAAATATATCACATAAATCATAGCTGCCAGAACCAACGCGCAGGCAATAAGCTGCCATGAGGCGTATTTGGGCGGCTCTTCGGTACGTTTGTCATAAAACGGAAAAGGCCCGTCTTTCAGGCATATCAATACAATAATCACAGGCACGTAAAACAAAGCTATTCTGTCAATAGAAAGATTTGCGCCGTTTGCTCCTATACTCAGGCTTATGGTTTCCGGCATTCTCGGAAAAAACACTATCGCGATTATTAACGCCACTATTGACAGCGACCAAATTAGAAGATTTTTTTTACAAACTTTCATGCAGTTTTTACCCTGAAGCTCTCAACACCCAAGCAGAAAGCTTTTTTATTTATTTCGACGAATTGCTGTTTGACGTTGTTTTCGATAATTTTTTCCCAGTTAATATCATCAAGGCCGAGCGCGCTTACGACGGCTCCGAGTAGCACTATGTTTGTGGACCTGTAGGCGTTTATGCTCTCCGCCAGCTTCGTAGCTTCTATAACAATAGTGTTGGCTTTTTGTTTAAGCGTTTGTATTACATTTTCGGGATACTGAGCGGCTCCCGTAATTACGCTCATGGGATCTATGCGGTAGTCGTTTACTATGACTGTTCCGCCCGGCTTAAGATATTCAAGACATCTCAAAGCCTCCAGCCTTTCAAAAGCGCATATCACATCGGCGCTGCCCAATTCAATAAATGGGCTGTAGACTTTGTCTGCATAACGTATCTGGCTGGTTACGCTTCCGCCTCTTTGGCTCATACCGTGTATTTCGCTCATTTTTACATCATATCCGGCTTGAGTCAGTCCTATTGTCATCAGCTTGCTTGCAAGTATTGTTCCCTGGCCGCCGACTCCTGCCATCATTATGCACTTTACATTCATTTATGCTTCTCCTCCGAAACGGTATATATAGCGCCCTTGGGGCATATCTGCATGCATACGCCGCAGCCCACGCAAGTGTTGGCGTCTATTTTGACTTTCTTGTTTTCAGCGTCATATGATACTGAAGGACATCCTGCTTTCAGGCACATTTTGCAGCCTATGCATTTATCTTTGTCCAAACCGCATTTTGATTTGAACGCTCCTTTGAATTCCTCCGTATCCTTTGCAGACATTTTTTTGAGTACGCAAGGATATCTGGATATGATAACGCTGGCTTCGTCAAGGGACAAAGCCCATTCAAGAGTTTTTTCTGTCTGAACAAGATCGTTCGGATTAAATGTCCTTACGTTTTTGACGCCGAGCGCACGGCACAATGCGGGTATATCGATTATATTGGCGTCTTCCATCTGCGCGGTTTTGCCGCTGCCCGGATTTTCCTGATGTCCCGTCATTCCCGTTATGCGGTTGTCTAAGATGACTGTTATGGTATTTGAATTATTATATGCTACATTCATCAAAGAATTAACGCCTGTATGGAAAAATGTGCTGTCGCCTATGATAGCGATTGCACGCATTTTGCTGTCAGTTGAGGTAAATATCTTCTGGGCTCCGTGCGCGGCGGAAATGCTTGCGCCCATACATGTTACAGAATGAATTGCATTGTACGGCGGCGCGAACCCGAGCGTATAGCATCCGATATCTCCCGAAAGATAAACGTTTTTCTGTTTGCCCAACATATAAAATATTCCTCTGTGCGGACAGCCTGCGCAAAGGGCGGGAGCTCTTAAGGGCGTCTGGCTTTTGTCATAGTCTATGGTTTCCAAAGTCTTGCCGAACACGCATTTTCTGATCACATCGGGAGTGATCTCACCTTCGGACGGGAAAACTTCCTTGCCCAAAGCCTTGATTCCATGAGCGGCAATAAGCGTTTCCATGTACGGATCGTCCTCTTCTATTATGTAAAGCTTTTTGACCTTAGACGCGAATTCAGCGATTTTTTTATACGGAAGAGGATGCGAAAAGCCTATTTTAAAATATGAAGCGTTATCTCCAAATACTTCCTTTGCATACTGATAACATATTCCGGAAGCGATTATCCCCGTATCGTCAGATATGTATTCGTCATAATTCAAATTGCTTTCTTCGCTTTCCTCATATAGCAGTTTCGCTCTTTTTAACACGTTTGATTTATGCAATCGTGCATTTGCCGGTACAGGCACGAATTTTTTGGGATCATTCACAACGGGCAGAATCCTTTTTTCCAAAGGTTCTCTCAGTTCTACCAAAGATTTGGAATGACAAACCCGCGTAGTCATTCTGATCAGCACAGGAGTTGAATATTTTTCACTCAAGTCAAAAGCTTCGAAAGCCATGCTGTAACATTCCTGAGAATCCGACGGTTCAAGCATTGGAATGTTAGCATGCAGCGCATACCAACGATTGTCCTGTTCGTTCTGAGACGAATGAATACCAGGTTCGTCAGCGCTGACAACTATAAGACCGGCGTTTACTCCTGTTGAAGCTGAAGTAAAGAATGCGTCCGCCGCCACATTCAGACCGACTTGTTTCATTAAAGCTGCGCTTCTTGCGCCGGCGTATGAAGCGCCTATGGCTCCTTCCAAAGCAACTTTTTCGTTAGGAGCCCATTCCGCATATATCCTTTGTTTGCATAAAGCAAGGTTTTCCAATATTTCCGTGCTCGGCGTTCCCGGATATGCTGAAGCATAGGACGCGCCTGCGTCCATTATGCCTTGTGCGAGAGCTTCGTTTCCTGTAAGCAATGATTTCATGTTGACCTCCGCGCGCATATATTTACAAATATACTAAAGTTTATTAATTATAACCTTAAGATGTGGTAAAATCAATAATACGGTTAAATATTGAAATAAGCGAGTAACAAAAGAAAATGGTTGTATTGAAATACATAATATGCGCTGCGGCCGCATATTTTATAGGCTGTCTTAATGCCGCGTATATTTATTCGAGCAAGATAAAAAACGACGATATAAGAAAATACGGCAGCGGAAACGCCGGAAGTACAAATGTACTCAGAGTATACGGAATAAAAGCAGCTTTACCTGTTTTTCTGTTTGACACGTTTAAAGGTTTTGCAGTTGTATTTCTTACGGGCTTATTCACAAACAAGGAAGTGCTGGCAGAAGTTATTGCCGCTTTATTTGTAGTATGCGGACACAACTGGCCATTTTTTATGAGCTACAGAGGAGGCAAGGGAGTGGCGGCAAGCCTGGGCGCATGTTTGGCGCTCGAACCCTTATGCGGCGCAATAGCTTTAGTTACCGCTATCTTAGTTATAATTGCGTTCAGAATGGTATCATTAGGTGCGCTTGTCGGCTTTGTCGCTGCATGTATTTCGGTATATTTAATCAGCGGGGACATTATTCTGTTTTCGGGAATTTTGATACTTACGGCGCTTACGTTTTATCAACATCGCGGGAATATAAAAAGAATCATAAACGGCAGCGAAAGCAAAATAGGCGAAAAAAAGAAAGAAAAATGAATACGGAAAGTTTTTTTGATACGTCATATAACAACAAATTAAATGCCATTGCTCCTTTAGCGGCGCGTATGCGTCCTGATTCGCTTGATGATTTTGTCGGACAGCGGCATATTGTCGGAAAAGGCAGACTGCTGAGGAGAATGATCGCGGCGGACAGAATGACAAGCGTAATTTTTTACGGTCCTTCCGGAACGGGAAAGACGACGCTTGCAAATATTATTGCCAAAAGCACAAAAAGCGCATTTGTAAAGCTCAATGCAGTAACTAGCGGTGTTGCTGATATTAAAACTGAGATAGAAAACGCAAAAGCGCTTTTGGGTCAATACGGACGCACAACGATACTGTTTATAGATGAAATACATCGTTTTAATAAGGCTCAACAGGACGCTTTGCTTCCTGCTGTGGAAAACGCAACTCTCATACTTATAGGCGCGACTACGGAGAATCCGTATTTTGAAGTAAACAATGCTTTGGTTTCAAGAACAACTGTCTTCAAACTTGAGCCTTTGCGCGCAGATGACATAAAAACTGCGCTGAAAAGGGCTTTAACAGATAAAAAAAACGGTCTTGGAGAATATTCAGTCAATATAAGCAAGGAGGCTGTTGATTTTCTGAGCGATACTGCGAACGGTGATTTGAGAATTGCCTTGAATGCGCTTGAACTTGCATTTCTTACCACGGAAAAAAACAAAGACGGCGATATTGTAATAGATATTGCCACAGCGCAGGACTGTATCCAAAAACGAGCGGTTAAATATGACAAGCATGCTGATAATCACCATGATACTATAAGCGCGTTTATAAAAAGCATGCGCGGTTCCGATGCTGACGCTGCGCTTTATTGGCTTGCAAAGATGCTTTATGCCGGAGAGGATCCAAAATTCATAGCAAGAAGAATGGTAATATTCGCTTCAGAAGACATTTCAAACGCTGTCCCGGAGGCTTTAAGCGTTGCCGTGAGTGTTTTTAAGGCAGTAGAGGTAATAGGTATGCCGGAATGTCGCATAAATTTAGCACAGGGCGCTGTATATTTGGCGCTTTGTCCGAAAAGCAACGCTTCTTACATGGGGCTTGAACGCGCTATGAGAGATATAGAAAATAAGCCTACTGCTCAGGTTCCTGCGCCGCTGCGCTCTGACGGACATCCAAAAAACAAAACTTTTGGAAACGGGGTGGGTTATAAATATCCGCATGAGTACAAAGGCCATTATGTAAGGCAAAGCTATCTGCCGGAAGGATATGAAAATATAAAATATTATATTCCCGACATGATAGGAACTGAAAAAAAATTCATTGAATATTGGCACAAGATAAAATCCGAGAATTAATAAAATTAAAATCGGCAAAATATTTATATTTCAGCTTTATTTCTGGTATAATAAATTAAACAAATAATCTCAGGAGCACATCATGGGAATTTTTTCAGCTATTATACAGATGATTCAGGGCTCGCCGAGAAGCGGCGGCTTTTCACAATCGAATGATCCTCAGGAAGAGATCAAACGAGCGCGCAGAGCGAAAGAAGCGGGCTGTATTGTAAAAGTAACGGGAGTCGGAGATAAGCCGGCGATGCTTTATCACAATGTTGTTACGGCTCTCAAGCTCAGCGGCAGAGAACATATAGCCATGGAATGGATAAAGGATCCTACAAGGATAGCAGCGATGAGCTATGAGCTTAATTCTCCGAACTTGGTCATAAACGGAAAGACGGCAGCTTATTCAGAAGTGCTTGATGTGGATACTTTAAAGAATATGTTCGAGCGTTTGCTGCCCGAAAAGTCGAATGATGATGACGAAGAGATAATTGAACTTAATTAAATTGCCTGATTAATGTAAAAAGCACGCCTGACGCGCTTTTTTGATTTTAATAATCATTCAAACGCGCCGCGCAGTTTTCAGAGCAAGCATGGCGGCCCGCCGCAGCCAACAGGGCATGCCCTGTTGGCTGCAAGCGCAGGCGAAGCTTCGCCTGCGCTGCGCCGTAAGGCAAGCCTTACGGCGCGGCGGGCCGCCATGCTTGCTCTTTATTCATTCATATATTTATCAGACGCACTCCTCTTCAAGCATTTTCAAAGCTTGCAGCATATCGGAAGGCAAAGGAGCCGAAAATTCCGCTTTACGGCCGCTTCTAGGATGTGTAAAACTTATATACTGTGCGTGCAGCGCCTGCCTTTTTATAAGCGTATCAGTTCCATACAGACTATCTCCTGCTATTGGACAGCCTATATGACTCAAATGAACTCTTATCTGATGCGTCCGCCCGGTCATAAGCCTCAACGATATAAGCGCATAATCTTTGTAACGCTTTAAAACCTCGTAATGAGTTATTGCCCTGTCTCCGCACTCCGTTACCTCTCGCTTTATCGAAAAAGGCTCTGTCCGAGCTATATTTACATCAATTATCCCTTTATTTTCAGAGGGAATTCCGGCAGTAATTGCAATGTATTTTTTTACGCTTTTGCCGCTTATAAAGTCTGTTTGAATCACGTGATGCGCATATTTATTTTTTGCGCATACCACAATCCCGGTAGTATCCATATCTATCCTGTTGACAAACCGCGGCTTAGCGCTGTAACCGTTTATTCTCCAATGTTTTGCTACCGCATTAGCTATGGTATTTTCCGCATGTGATTTCGTGGGATGAACCACAACGTTCGCCTGCTTGTTTATAATGAGAATATCAGCATCTTCGTATATGATATCAAGCGGTAAATCACTTTCATCTAAAGCGTTTTTCTCTTTGGGCAATATAATGCAAATTTTATCGCCTTCACGTATTTTAGTTATAAAATAAGCGTATTCACCGTTTACCAAAAGCTTTCCGTCTTGCTTGACGGCATTTATCACTCGTGAAGAATAATTATATCTGCTTTTCAAAAAATCACAAACAGTCCCTTCATAAAAGGAAGGGACTGTATATTCATATGAAATCATTTTGGGAAATATCATGTCCGCCATTTTTTACTCAAGTTCTTCAAGCGCTTTTTTTATGAGTTTTGGAGCTACAGCGCATTTTTCTTCGCTTATAGCGCAAAGCGCAAGCCTTATGCCGTTTTGAAGAGGTACTGTGAAAAGATTATCTTCAATAAGCCGTTCGCATAGCGCCTTCGGGTCTTTACATTCAACGCTTACGAAAAATCCGTCTTTATAATTAGTTACGGGCAGATTGTTTTCTTTAGCGCTTTTCCAAAATGCCGCTCCTCTGTCAGCAAGAAGCTTTCTGAAACCATCGCGTTCTTTTTCGAACTCAGCCAAAAGTTTATCGTCCGAAAATATGTCCACCACTACCTGCATGGCGCCGCGGCTTCCGTTTGACCAGCTCGCCCTGTTTGAAAAAGAACATGAATAATAACATTCTTCCGCTATTTCCTCATCTGAAGAACACATGAGCAGCGCTCCGTTTCTGAGCCCATACATGGTAAAACTTTTTGATGTGGAAAATGAAAACAATGCAAGTATATTTTCGCTCAGTCCGCCAAATTTTTCCATAAAATTGCGGCAGCAGTCTCTCGAAAAATCTATGTATGCTATATCGCAAAGGAAAATTACTTTCTTTGAGCCGTCTGCAACTCTGTCGGAAGCGAGCGCGATTATTTTGTCCCATTCCTCATCGCTTATAGTATATCCGGTAGGATTATGAGCAGGAGTGTTCAATATTATCAGCAAACGTCCCTGCGCGTCTAAAAGTTCGTCGAATTTCGCTTTGTAGCTTTCAAAATCAAATTCTTTCTTGTCGTTGAACAAATTAAAAGTATCAAAGCCTCTTTCGTATTCCGTCGCTATCGTTTTATAAGGAGCCCAATACCAATTGGCTGTAAGTATTTTGTCGCCTTCATTCGTAAAGTTATATACAGCGTGCCTTATTCCCCCTGTACCTCCGGGAGTAGCAACAGCTCTTATATGACATTTCGGTTCATGTCCCATGAAACAGGCTTTTTTCGCTGCTTCCAAAAATTCATGTATACCTTCCGGCGGCGCGTAATCAGCAATTTTTTCATTCGGAAGTTTTTTATAACTGTTATATACTGTATCAAGCGTAATCAGTTTCCCATTATCATCAAGCAGCGATCCTATTGTTGAATTTATTATATTTTCACTTCCTATTTTTTCAGCTCTTTCTTTTGCCCTAGCCGCAATGCCGAATATTATATCTCCGCTCTTTTCTCTTAAAGCATGCTTAGCTACCATATGAGTGCTCATTATTATTACCTCTTTCATGAATTGAATTATTTATCTGATGTTGCTTCCGGCAGTTGTATCATCATTCGCCCTTATTATGGCGAGCTTATCTCCATCCTGAGCCATCAAAAGCATTCCATCGCTTTCTACACCTCTGAGCTTTGCCGGTTTGAGGTTCGCAGCCACTACAACCTGGCGGCCTTCAAGCTCTTCCAATGTAAAATATTCTGCAATCCCTGATACTATAGTGCGTATTTTTTCGCCTGTATCTACTTTGAGAACATAAAGCTTATCGGCATTGGGATGTTTTTCAGCGGAAAGTATCTTGCCCGTTTTGAGTTTTACCTTCGCGAATTCTTCAATGCTGATATAATCCTTAAGCTTCTTTTCTACGACGCTTTGCTTATCTTTTGACCCTATGTTTTTGACTTTGCCGTAAGTTTCTTCGATTTCTTTCAGCTTCTTTACGGGATCAATCCGCATAAACAATACTTCAGCTCTATTGAGGCTTGCGCCTTCTTTTAACGCTCCGAAACTTTTTACGGATTCATAATCAGTTTTATCAGTTGCAAGCATGTTCAGTAATTTGCCGCTTGTTTCAGGCATAAACGCTCCGATAAGAATTGCACAAATTCGTAAAGATTCCAATAAATTGTACAGAACCCCTCCCAAACGAGACCTTTTTGTCTCATCCTTTGCGAGCGCCCAGGGCATAGTTTCGTCAATATATTTATTCAGTCTTCTCAAAACTGTAAATATCTCGCCTAAAGCATCAGATATACGCATCTCATGCATGGCTAAAGCGCAGCGCTCATGAAGCGAAGTTACTGATTCTAAAATTTCTTTGTCTTCGGCCTCTATATAATGAGGCGACGGAACAACAGGCCCGAAATTCTGATTGACCATTGCAAAAGTGCGGTTCACTAAGTTGCCGAATATATTAACCAGATCGGAATTGAACCTTTCAATCATGAGTTCGTACGTTATGGTTCCGTCATGCGCAAAAGGCATCTCGCTCAAAAGATAATATCTTACAGCGTCTACTCCGAACATTTCAACAAGATCGTCCGCATATATAACGTTTCCCTTTGATTTGCTCATTTTGCCTTCGCCGATCAAAAGCCACGGATGCCCGAACACCTTTTTAGGCAAAGGTATATCCAGCGCCATGAGCATTGCAGGCCAATATATCGTATGAAAACGCAGTATATCTTTACCTATTATATGAATATCCGCCGGCCAGTATTTTTTGTAATTATCGCCGTGATTACCGTCAGCGTCATATCCCAGAAACGTTATATAATTGCTCAGAGCATCAATCCATACATAAACGACATGAGCAGGATCAAAATCTACAGGTATGCCCCAGGAAAACGATGTTCTCGATACGCATAAGTCCTTCAGACCGGGACGGATAAAATTATTAAGCATTTCGTTTCTCCGCGCCTCCGGCTGTATGAAGTCAGGATGTTCGGAGATATATTCTTCGAGACGTTTTTGGTACTTGCTGAGTTTGAAAAAATACGCTTCCTCTTTTGCATAACTGACTTCAGCTCCGCAATCGGGACATTTTCCGTCCACAAGCTGACTTTTTGTAAAAAAGGATTCACAAGGGCTGCAATACATGCCTTCGTATTCTCCCTTGTATATATCGCCTTTTTCATAAAGTTTTTTGAAAATCTGCTGAACTTTTTTCTTGTGAAAAGGATCGCTTGTACGCACGAACGCATCATAGCTTGTATTCATCAAATCCCAATTACGCTTTATTTCGGCGGCGGTTTTATCGACAAAATCCTGACACGACACGCCTGCCTCGTTGGCTTTTGCTTGGATTTTTTGTCCGTGCTCATCGGTTCCCGTCTGAAAATAAACATCGTAACCGTACATTCGCATGAAGCGGCTCAGTGCGTCGGACAAAACTATTTCATACACATTACCGATATGAGGCTTGCCCGAAGTGTAGGTGATCGCTGTAGTTACATAGTACGGCTTCTTCATTTTCAGACCTCTTTTCTCTTATAAACTATTTTTTTTAAAATTTTTAGGAGATAAATTTAATATTGTAAAATTATATACCCGCGCAATATATTTGTCAACTCAATTCGGCTTAAGTTTGCGGCAAGTCCTAAAAAATAATTTCACAATAGTCTTGAGTGTATTTTTTGTGAAAATGACTTGTTTATTTTAGTTTTTGATTCGCATTTTTACAGTCTGAATAATATTTATGCTTATCGACAAAAACAGCTTTAAAATAAAGCTTATTTTGAATATGCCTTTATTAAAGAAACAGCGCATATAACATGCTGCAAACAGCCGCAGAAAAATGACTCGAAGCAATTTCTGTGATCGAATACTTTTTATCCGGCAAAAAAATATATAATATAACACCAATGTGTATTTAAGCATTTCTCATTATATTATGATAAAATACAAACAGATCACTTTGAAAATTATAAATCGCATGAATCAAACGCAATATCGCAGCACGGCGTTTGATCATATATTAAATAGGATTGTATATGCAACTAACTGATTCTCAAAGAAAAGCGGTATATTCCGAAGATAAAAATATACTGGTTTCCGCTGGAGCTGGAAGCGGCAAAACGAGCGTTCTGGCAGGACGCATTGCGCGCCTGATTGCGCAGGGCCTTGTTGAAGCTGATGAAATCATAGCGGTAACATTTACAAAGTCTGCCGCTGCAAAACTGAAAAGCCGGATACGTCGCCAGCTTATGCAAAGTGAAAATGACGCAAGCAGTGTGAAAATAAGCGAGCAGCTCGCAAAGCTTGAACTTGCGCCGATATGCACAATAGATTCGCTATGCAAAAGGATAATAGAGCGTTTCTACCATATCATCGGCGCAGATCCTTCCTTCAGTGTAATAGGTTCCGCACAGGAAAGCCTCATGATGATGGAAAGAGCCTGTGAGAAGCTCTACGAAGAGCTTTTGGAGGAGAACGACGAAGAATTTCAACGGCTGGAAGATTTATACTCATTCGGGTATGAATCGTCTCTTACTCAGACCATCATAAACATATACCTGCACATTCAAAACAAATGCGAGCCTATAGAATGGCTGAAGCAAAAGGCTGAAGAATTTAAAAAAAGCGCAGAAAATTTTGACGATTCCCGTGTTTTCGAAATTCTGAAAAAACACCTTGAAATATATGCATCAGATATCAAAATTTGCGCGCAGGAGGGCTTAAGGCTGACGCGTTCCGATTATAAATGTGCGGCATGTTTTTCGAGCATGGCAGAACTTTCGGATGCGATCGTCTCTTCTTTAGCGTCAAGCGCTTCAAGTTTTTTCGAAACGATACGCGCCGTTTCAAAATTTCCGCGATTTACAGTCCCCAAAAGCCATCCAGATTACATGCGCCTTAAGCTATTGCACAAAAAAGCCAAAGGCGCGTTTACAAGGCTTAAGGAGATCGCCGCTTTTTCTTATGAAAAAAATCTTGAGTTTATCTTTCTGACGGCCAAAAGCGTTTGCAAGATAGTTGAGATAGTTGAACGTTTCAGCGATATATATTCCAATATAAAAAAAAGCATGAGGCTTGCCGATTTTTCGGATCTTGCCCATGAATGTCTTGCTATTTTAAATTCCGAACAGGTTCTCAAACAGCTCAGCAGCGAATATAAATACATATTTATAGACGAATATCAGGACACTAATTCCCTGCAGGAGGCCATCATAACGCGGCTTGCCGCAACAAACAGTCTTTTTGCTGTGGGAGATATAAAGCAGAGCATTTACCGTTTCAGAAATGCGGAACCAGAAATATTTTTAAAAAAGCAGCGCGAATGTGAAAAAGGGAAAGGACTGCTTGTGCGCATGAGAGAAAATTTCCGTTCGTCGCCTGTAATAGTAGAGGCGGTAAATACGGTTTTCTCGCGCATTATGACAAAGGACAAATCGGGAATCGACTATGCGTCTGATGAAAGCATGACGTCTTTAAGCACGTTAAACAGCGCTAATGCCGCTCAGCTTCATATTATCCTCAGCGGCGATTCCGACAGTCATTCGCGTATCGCTGCTGAAGCCGAATACGTTGCCTCTTTGGTAAAAAATCTTATAGGCAAAAACATATACGATGAGGAAACGCATCTTACAAGGCCTCTGCGGCCTGAAGATATAGCCGTTATAGGCCGACGCATGAACAGTATATCTTCTTATTATACGCAGGCATTCAAAAACGCCGGCATAGATTTTGCCTGCATAGAGCAGGAAGAATATTTTGACGCGATGGAAATTGCGCTTATGATAAATCTTTTGAAGATAATTGACAACTTTATGGACGATATAGCGCTTATATCAGTAATGCGAAGCTTTATTTTCGGCTTTAACGAAGACGAGCTTTTGAAAATAAGGGCGCATTATACGTTTGCTCATTATTACGACGCTGTAAAAAAATACGCCAAGGACGGTCCTGACGATAATTTAAGGCTCAAGACCTCATACATGATAAATGAAATAAAACGCTACAGGCATTATTCGCGCGTTTCTTCGATAGAAGATCTCATAATGAAGATATACGCCGACACGAATTTGACGATGTATGTATCGGCTCTCAAAGACGGGGAGAAGCGCTCCCAAAATCTTAACGAACTTGCGCAGCGCGCCGCTTCTTTTGAACAAACACAGTCAAGAGGATTATACAGTTTTATAAAATATTTGGAAAAGCTCAAGGAAAAAGCCGAAAGAGGCGCTTCGAAAGCTTTTGCTGGAGAAGGCAAAGTCAGCCTTGTGACAGTGCACGCTGCTAAGGGTTTGGAGTATGAGGCAGTAATAGTAGTTGATACAGCGCTCAATATTATTGAAAAAAGTCCATTTGAGAGTATATATTGTCACAAAGATGTGGGAATATGTCCCGTTTTTGTCTCTGAGGACGCAAGTTACCGCTGTGATACAATATACAGACTGACGGCCTCGGCGGCTAACCGCGCCGAAAACAGGGAGGAAGAAGCCCGCATTTTGTATGTTGCGGCAACCCGCGCAAAGCAAATGCTGTATTTCACAGGATGCATTACTGAAAAGGCATATGAGGAAATGAAGGCATATCCGCCCGATATGACGCCTTCACTGACTGAGAGCGTATCTTTTTTGAAATGGCTTTACTTTGCCATTGTCCCTGATAAAAGAAGTCTTGATGAAAGCGGCTCTTATGAAACCAGGCTTTGGAAAATAAAAACCGTAACGCATACCGAGGCCGCGGAAGAAAGCGCTGAGACGGTACCGGATAAATATCCGGCAGATGAAGCTGCGGTAAAACAGATCAAAAGCCGTATCGGATATACATATCCTCACAAAAATGACGAAGGTATTCCCACAAAAGTCACAGTAAGCGAACTTAAGGAATCAATGACGCTTGAATACGGCAAAAAGCTTATAAGCATGAGGGAGGATATAGTGTTCGACAAAGATCAGGCCCTTACACCGGCGGCTGCTGGAAGCGCGCTTCATAAATTCATGCAGCATCTTGATGAAAAAAGTCTTGATAAGAATGATCTTTTATCGAGTATTGATAAGCAAAAAAATATACTCATCAGCAACGGCGTACTGATTGAAAAAGAAGCTGAGGCTGTAAATTCGGATGCTGTGGTGCAGTTTTTCTCAAGTGATATAGGACATGCGCTTTTAAATGCAGATCAAATAAAAAAAGAGACAGCGTTTATAATGCAAATCAAGCCGGCCAGGCTTGACAGCAGATGGCAGAAAAGTAAAAGAGATGTTATTTTGCAGGGCGTTATAGATTGTTATTTTGTATATAAAGGCGAAACATATCTTATAGATTACAAAACCGACAAATACATAAGCGAAGAAAGAAAAAAAGAGAGCGATGAAAAATACTCTTTGCAGATAAGGCTTTATGCGGAGGCTCTTAGCAAAATAAAAGGCAGGAATCCGGACAAATGCTTTATTGTATACCTTGAACAAAACAGGACGGTTGAAGTGGGTTTATGATGTTGCTGCAACGAAGCAATGCCGTTTAGCGGCGCGCTTAAAGCCGCATACGAAAGGCGGATTTATCCGCCTTTTTTGTATGCGGCTTCAAGAAAAGCCCCGCACGGGGCTTTTCTTTCGCATAAAAAAGACGGCCGAAAGCGCAAGCTTTCGAAACGCCGTCTTTTTTATTAAGCGCGCCGCGGCGCTTTTGCTTGGGCAGCAACGTAATCTGATCCGCCTGTTGTCGACTTCCAAATTAAATTTATGCCCGCAAATTTCTTTGATTTTAATTTACCAATTGTATTTTAAACCTGTAAATAGCTGCGTCAACTACAGCTGAGGAAGTATCTCATCCCAAACGCTGTCCAAAATACCCTGCTCATTCTTTTCTTCAAGCGAAAGCATTGTAATAACAGTATTGCGTTTTGGAAGCACCACGCAAAACTGACCGTAGCGTCCCCACATATGATAGCCTTCCGTCGAATTCATCCAGAAGAAATATCCATATCCTGCGCCGAAATCCTTTGTCGGCTTATTATCTATCTTATCAACGCCTGTAGTTACTTCAATCTGCTTTGAAGTCGCTTCGTCTACCCATTCGGCGCTGACGAGTCTTTGACCTTTCCACATTCCTCTGTCAAGGCATACCTGTCCAAAACGGGAAAGCTCATCTACTGTGAGGAACAATCCGCCGAGACCTATAGGTCTTCCCATAGGGCACGTAAACCATTGAGGATTATTTATATCGAGAGGATCGAAAAATCTTTCCTTCATCCAATCAAGATAATTTTGTCCTGAAAGTTTTGCTATAAGCGCGCCGCAAAGATAAGGGCTGGCATTGTTGTAAACAAAAAGCGAGCCGGGTTTAAGATTAATCTTTTCGCTGAAAATCAGGTCAAGCCAATCACCTTTATAGCTTTCGCGTACAAACGGATTCAAAATAAAATAATCATATCCCATCGCCATCATGAGTACGTCTTTTATCGTAACTTCCAGCAATTCCGGCTGAGGATTTTTAGTAAGGTGTTCAGGGAAAAAATCAGCTATTTTGTCAGTAATCTTAAACATTCCTTCGTCTATTGCTCGACCCACGGCCAACGATGTTATGCTTTTGCTGCACGAACGTATCTCTTTTCTGAGTTTATTGCGCCAATAATATTCGGCGGTCTTTTCTCCTCCTTCGAGAACATTTATACCGTACATGTCAATTCCTTTACTGTTGATACTCTTTACAAAGCCATCGAGCTTAACCGTCATTTATATTACCCTCCATGTATTTTTATTAATATTTTTTATGGCTATATTTAAATTATACTTTTGTTATCAATCTTAGTCAATAAAACCGAAGCGCGCTTAAAGTATTGAATGGAAATAAGTATGTGTTAGAATATATTAAAAAGGACAATTTGACTGAAAAAATGAAATATTCAGTAATTTACTCAGATAAAAAAATTGAATACATACTTACCAGAAAAAACATAAAAAGATTATATTTAAAAGTCAATTCAAAATCGCAAGTGGTCGTTTCTGCCCCTTATAATATAAGCCGTGAAAAAATTGAATTATTTATTGTTTCAAAGGCGCAGTTCATACAAAATGCCCAAGAAATCATAAAAAATGCAAGTTATGCCATAGATTACTCTGACGGTGCCAAAATACATATAAGAGGCAGGCAATACCTTCTAAGTGTATGCTTGGGATCTGAAAACAATGTGCTACTAAAAGATGATGTAATCATTCTCCAAGTAAAAAATGAAGATGAAGCGCTCAGAAAGAAAGTATTTGACCAATGGCTTGCTTTATATTCACTGGAAGTATTTGAGGATTATGTATATACCGCATGCAGCAGGCTGAACATAGATAAAGAAGAATATCCTAAAGTCAAAGTGTGCGCGATGACTTCCCTTTGGGGAAGCTATAACACTGCAAAACATACAGTAACCCTCAATCTGAGGTTGATTGAAGCGCCTGAAGAATGTATAGAATATGTTGCGCTGCATGAAGTATGCCATATTATATACCCTGACCACGGTAAAAATTTTCATGCCCTGATGGACAAGCTGCTGCCACACAATAAATCAATAAGAAAAAAACTCAAAGAAAGCGTAATATTAAACTAATCATGAACAATGCAATCAACAAAACAACACTTGAAAACTACATATCTAAAGACAAACTTTCATATGCGAATATATATGACAGTCTTTGTAATAAATCATGCGAAATTATATTCGCATCGGACGGCGGATTTGCCGTTTATGAAAAAAGAGGCGATGTGATGGCGATTTCCGCTGATAATAATGAAACTGCAAAGAAGGTTTTCGGTATTGTTGCCCAAAAACACTATCCTTTAGTTTTACTGCACAGAGGGGATTATTCCGAAACAATGAAAAAACTTGGATACCGTGAATCCTTACGCTGCTATCAGGCTGTTTACATGAGTCATCAGCCTGTTGAATATAAACTAAACGGATATGAGATAAAAAATATACCCATGGATTACTATAAAAAAGTAAGAGGACTTTATTCTCTGATGGATAATGAAGAGTACATAAAAAAGAGAATAAAGGCGGGCATGTTTGGAGCATTCAAAGGAAGAAAACTTTTGGGCATTGTAGGGACGCATGCTGAGGGGACCATAGGTCTTTTGGAAGTAGATAGGCCTTACCGAAAAGAGGGGATTGGTTTTGCTTTAGAGGCTCATATGATCAATGAACAGATTAAGAAAGGCAATATTGCGTATTGCCATGTTTCGGTTGATAATAACGCGTCTCTTGCGCTTCAAAGGAAGCTGGGGCTTGAAATCTCAAGCGACATTGTTATATGGTATGAAAAATAAAATTTTTTATATCCGGCGAACGACTGCATAAAGAAAAGAGCTTATCCGGCTCTTTTTTTCATATTTTATAAATTTTTGAGCATATACGCTACAAGCTGGCTTAAATCCTCATCATAGGCAGGCAAAGTCATGGCATTAAAAAGTATCGTTTTCCCGTCAGTTATATATACATTGCAATCATTTTTTACCGTTATATTATCTATAGTATACGTGTACGTAAACGCACTTATATTTTTACCGCCTATTTTTGTTTCGCTGGTTTCTCCTACGGACAAGTTCTCGTACGAACTTGTTTCAAGAGCTGATTTATAGGCCTGAATAAAATCGGCTTCGGTATCATATGCGTCATTCACTGTTATTTGAACCATTGCAAGCTGAGCGTCAGGCATTTGAACATAGATTATTTCCTGATTAGTTGTATTATCAACGTTCATGCTTGCCGGTACTGTAATTGTTACGCCGCCGATTTCATATGTCTGCTTTTCTTCTTCATCATACGGAGTAGCCTGCGAGCAGCCGGATACGCATAATACAGCAAAAATTACGATAAGGAATATTAATATTTTTTTGTTTCTCATTTTGTATTTCCTTTCGACTTTTGCCTTTAGTCTAATATTACAAATTCAATAAGTCAATATTATGAGTCGATTTCTTTTATCCATGGTTTTTGCGTCCCGACATTATCCAAATACGCACAGGTAGCCATAGAACATATCGCACAGTCTGCGCCTTTGATATCAGGCAGTTTTGCTCCTTTGATATTTTCGCATATTTCAACAGCCTTATTTATTTGTTCCTCTGTGCCTTCGGCTGCTATACAGACTCCTCCCTGAGCGCCGGCAAGGCCGCCTGCGGAAAATATCATCGTTTCAGCGCCCGTAAGTATATTGAGAGCTTTTGCTTCGTTGATGATATAATCAGGAGTAAATTTAAACAGATTGACTTTTATGCCCATAGCATATTGTTTTTTCTTATTTATAAAGGCAGCGGCTTTACTAACGCTTTCAGGTATAAATTTTTCGTTTCCTGCGCATGCAATAATTTTGTAGTGGTTTTTATTTCTGCCTGAGCACATTCTTCCGATTGTACCGTTTTCATCGGCGCTTCCTATCAATACTCCGACGTCTCCGTCTGCATCATAGCAGTTAACGCCTTTTATATAGATATCGTTTTCTCCCATATTTTCGTACAGGTCTTTAAGAACAAGTCCATAAACTTTTTTCCCGTTTTTAATTACATGCGTATGAGGGAAAGAAGATGCATCGGTGATCTGTTTTGAATAGCCTTCGCTTTTTGGAGATTTGTTATTTCTTTGAGTATTTTCATGAACACACATTGCTTTCGGGGCTATAATTCCAGACAGCCACACGTTGTTGGTATCCACGCTTTCTCCGATAAGCTCTTCTATCAGAAAATATGCGCTTGTGCTGTTATGTATTGCTATGGTTCCTTCTTTGAGCGCTTTTTTTATTTCACTCATAGCGCATATTCCCTTTGCTATTAATTTTTTCCCTTCATCCACTGTTAAATTAAATACTGCCAGCATACGTTTTCTCCTTTTTTTATTTTATTATAACATTTCAAAAAGGATTTGTTAAGCACAGTATGTAATTGGCGTTTTTGAACCCACCCGCCCGCCCCGCCGGCGCGGCTGTCCGCTGCGCGGACATTAAGCGGGAACCGCTCAGCCTTGTTTAAGGCTATTGCCTTAAACAAGGCCGCGCCGGCGGGGCGGGCGGGTGGGTGGGGTCAATCGTTTACACAACTTGAGGCGTTCTTAATGCAGCAGGCTTATTTTGCGCAGCTTCACGTTTAGGCAAAAGCCTGCAAACGTATAAATCAGAAACACAAAACACTACTTCAGCATAATACTTGCCAGGGAAAAAGCTCAAAACCTTTTTTATAAAACATTCCTTACGCGGCTTTATAATACCCGTTACTTTTCCACACATAATACCATCCGCATAGTAAGCCGATGCGCTTTGCTTATTTAAGCCGCTTTTTCGGCATTTTATGATATCTCCCTTGTCTAACATACTGTAATCAAATTCTCTCTTTTTCATAACAGTTATATAAGTCTCATTCATTAAACTCACCTCATTAATCCATATTGTAATTTTATAATAAACAATTTAGTATACATATGTATGTACACTAAACCGAATTTTTCGATTTTTATATATATAGATTAATGTGTATTTGAAATAAAAAAAGTGACATAAAATGACCAAAATAAAATTCAAGTATATCTTCTGCCATAAATGACACTTAAAGTTAAAACTGAACATAAAATTTAACTTTAACTTTAACCATTTGTAATTTTCAGATATAAATAAATATGTTCCGTCTTTAAAGCTAAGCCCCGTTTTCGCCCCATGGTATCGACCCTTATATGTTTAAAATACACATGCTCGTTTTTTTACAAATACGATTTTCCCAAAAAGCGGCGCCCTACTAATCCCCGCCCGGCTAATGTCGAAAAACGCCGCAAGGCGTTTCCCTATGATCTGCCCAGCCTTAAGCCGAGCCCTCAAGTTAAATAATACTATATGCCGAAACTCAAAGATCAGCATAACAGCAACATTTAATTTTTGATTCCTTTATATTTGCATGGAAACAAAAATAAATAACAGAAATTTTATTCATCAGACGGCGCTAAATGAAAATGAACAAAAGATAGGGCGAATCTGAATAATTCAGATTCGCCCTATCTCTTTCAGCTTTACGCTTTTTTATTCAATTTAATTACCGGAAATTTGTTTTGCAATCTCTTCGGCAAAGTTTTCCTGTTTCTTTTCAAGACCTTCACCCATTTGATAGCGAGTAAAACGCCTGATAGAAATATTTTCACCTATTACTGCAATATTTTCCTTAATGTAATCTGATATAGTCATATCCGGCTGTTTTACAAAAGGCTGCTCAAGAAGGCAGATTTCCTTGTAAAGCTTACCAATACGTCCTTCTACCATTTTTTCAGCTATGTTTTCAGGCTTTCCTTCATTCACAGCCTGATGTTTTAATATTTCTCTTTCCTTTTGTATAACTTCTTCTGGAACATCCTCTTTAGACACATAAGAAGGATTGGAAGCGGCAATATGCATTGCGATATCTTTCACAAAGTTTTGGAACTGAGTATTCTTCGCCACAAAATCCGTCTCGCAGTTTACTTCTACAAGCACCCCGATTTTGCCGCCCATATGGATATAAGAACCGACAGCTCCTTCCGCCGTAGTGCGCGAAGATTTCTTCGCAGCGGAAGCGAGGCCTTTTTCTCTCAAATACACTGTAGCCTTTTCCAAATCTCCGTTAGTTTCAGTAAGGGCTTTTTTGCAGTCCATCATGCCTGCGCCTGTTTTTTCCCTTAGCGTCTTAATTAATTCTGCGGTTACCATATCAAAATATACCTCTTATATTAATTATCCTCTGATACTTCCTGCGGCTGCGCGTCATCAGCCGGTTCAGCTTCATTTGATTGTATATCAGCATTATCAGCGCCGGTTTCGTCCGCTTCACCTTCAACATAATCGGCAGCGCCTTCTTCTTCGTTGTAGAAGCTTTCGCCCTGTTTGCCTTCAAGTATCGCATTAGCAACTGTCTGAGCCAAAAGCGCAACCGCTCTGATAGCGTCATCATTCCCCGGTATAACATAATCAGCGTCATCCGGATCGCAGTTGGTATCTACTACGGCAACAATGGGTATACCCAATTTTTTGCCCTCCAGCACGGCGATTCTTTCTTTCTTAGGATCAACAACGAACATTGCTTTGGGAAGTTCGTTCATCTCTTTGATTCCGCCCAGGAATTTTTCAAGCTTTTCACGTTCAGCTCTGAGCAAAAGCACTTCCTTTTTGGGAAGAACTTCAAAAGTACCGTCTGTTTCCATCTCTTCAAGGCGATGAAGCCTTGCGATCCTTTGGCTGATGGTTTTGAAATTCGTGAGCGTTCCGCCAAGCCAGCGGTGCGTTACATAGAAAACTCCGCATCTTTTAGCTTCCTGCTCCATAGCTTCCTGCGCCTGTTTTTTTGTACCCACGAAAAGGATTCCGCCGCCCTCTTCTGCTACGCTTCTCAAAAATTCACATGCTTCATCAACAAGACCCACGGTTTTTTGAAGGTCAATAATATAGATGCCGTTGCGCTGAGTATAAATATACTTCTTCATTTTCGGGTTCCATCTTCTTGTCTGATGCCCAAATTGTACGCCGGCTTCTAAAAGCTGTTTCATTGTGATATAACTCATATTCTTCCTCCTTGGTTTTCACCTCCCCATGCGCATTAACTCTTAAACACAACCAAGAACGGCCGCGCACAGGTGTGTATTTTTTTTGCATTTATCACAACGCTCAGATATTCTATCATAGTCTTATGCGTTATACAAATATTTTTTTCAGTTTATCAAAGCTTTTTGAGCTCTTCAGCGAGCTTTGGGTTAGTAATTTTAATATATGTTCCCTTCATGCCCAAAGAACGCGTCATAATTACGCCCGCGCTTTCGAATTTTCTGAGAGCGTTTGAAATAACGCTTCTTGTAATATTGGACTGCTCAGCTATAGCACTTGCGACAACAAGCTTTTCGTTATTTTCCATGTCGGAAAATATGCGCTTTATAGCTTCCTGTTCAGAAAATGAAAGTGAAGCGTAAGCCATTTTAACGGCAGTAATCTGTTTAAGCGATATTTCATATTCTTCCTGATCGTTTCTTATCATTTCCATGGCGACTATTGCCGATGCATATTCGCATACGATTATTTCAGCATCAGTGAAAGCATCGTCATATTTTGCAAGCAAAAGGTTTCCAAGTCTTCTGCCGGAAGCCTTTATCGGTATGATCGTCAGATACTGATTTTCGTATACGCACCATATATCCTGGTTGTATGTGCATTTTGGATGATCGGTATATATATTTTCTACAGTATCTGCATGGCTGAGCATTTCATTGTTGAACCCTTCAGGAAAATATTTTCCGCTCAGCGCTGCGTCGTTTAGATCGCAGTGATATCTTGCGCTTGTTTTATAAGCGATTATTTCTCCGTCAACTTTTGATATATAAGTATTAACCTGAAGTATCTCGCTCAGATTCGAAGCAAGTTCATCAAAAGTCACTTTTTCGGTTGCAGTGCGCTTTAATATTTCATTCAGTTTTCTTATTTGTACTAGCAGAGCATTCATGGCATTGCTCCTTTATGGAATTTTATATTATATATTTTCCTGTATCTTTCCTAAAGTCCTCTTCTTCTTCCTTGAATACGCCTTTTACATATTCTTCCGTTACGGTAAACACATCGCGGTCATACTCACTGGCATAAAAGGAAATATCCTCCAAGAGTTTTTCCATTACCGTGTAAAGCCTTCTTGCTCCTATATTTTCGCTTGTTTCATTTTCCATATATGCCATCTTAGCCAGAGCTTTGAGAGCAGCGTCTTCAAATACAAGCTCCACGTTTTCCGTTTTCAAAAGCTCTTTATACTGCTTGATTATGGCGTTTTCCGGCTGAGTGAGTATTTTGAGGAAATCTTCTTCGCTCAAAGCCTCAAGCTTGACTTTTATAGGGAAACGTCCCTGAAGCTCCGGGATAAGATCTGATACTTTACTCATGTGGAAAGCGCCTGCGCCGATAAAAAGCATATAGTCTGTTTTTACGGGGCCGTATTTTGTAGTAACCGTACAGCCTTCAACTATAGGCAAAATATCTCTTTGAACGCCTTCTCTGGACACATCCGGACCGGAACCTTTATAATTTGATCCGGCTATTTTATCTATTTCGTCTAAAAATATTATTCCGTCCTGTTCCGCTGTGCGCAGTCCTTCTTCTACGATCGCATCCATGTCGATAAGGCGTTGGCTTTCTTCTGCAGTAAAAATTTTCCTCGCCTGTGCGACGGTAGTTCTGCGTTTTTTCTTCTTTTTGGGAAATATGGAGCCAAGCATGGTGTTCATGTTCATCGTAATTTCTTCGCTGCCGCCCGCACCCATAACACCTATGGGTATACTTGAATTATCCTCAACGATAATTTCGATCATAAAATCTTCCAGCTCTCCGTTCAATAGCTGGGCTTTATACATTGCACGTTTATTACGCAGTTCTTCTTCGGTAGGCCCTGTCAGCAGTGCTTCTTCGGGCTGCTTGGGTTTTTGATTATTCTGACCGAACATCATATCATAGGGCGTTCGGTTACTTGATTGTTTTTTCTTGACAGGAACTATCGCATCCAAAAGCCTGTCGTTTACGATACTTTCCGTCTTTTTTGATACTTTATCTATTTCACGCTGTTTTACAAGACGTATAGCCGTATTGACAAGGTCTCTTATCATGCTTTCAACATCGCGGCCCACATAACCTACTTCAGTAAATTTTGTAGCTTCTACTTTTATAAACGGCGCGTCGAGCAGTTTTGCAAGCCTGCGCGCTATTTCGGTTTTTCCAACTCCTGTAGGCCCCATCATAATTATATTGCGCGGCGTTATTTCGTCTTTCATTTTTTCGGGCAGAAGTCTTCTTCTGTAACGGTTTCTCAGCGCTATGGCGACGCTTTTTTTAGCTTCTTCCTGACCTATTATATATTTATCGAGTTCTTTAACTATTTGTGAGGGAGTCATATCTTTCATGAAAGCTTCTCCTTTTCTTAAAGGGTTATTACTTTAATGTTGTCATTAGTGTAAACACAGATTTCCGAGGCGATTTTCAAGGATTCCCTTACTATATCGGCTGCATTCATATCGCTGTGGCGTATGAGAGCTCTTGCCGCAGCCATTGCATACATGCTGCCGGAACCTATGGAGGTTACGCCTTCTTCCGGCTCAATTACTTCGCCTCCGCCTGATATTACCAAAATTGTTTCTTTGTCAGCGGCTATAAGCAGGGCGTCCAGCTTTCTCAAGCCGCGGTCGTTTCTCCAATCCTTTGCCAATTCAATTGCCGCTCTTGAGAGGTTGCCGGAATATTGCTCCAGCTTTGCTTCAAATTTTTCGCTCAATTCAAACGCATCGGCCACACTTCCTGCAAAGCCAACAGCGACTTTGCCTGAATATACTGTTTTAACCTTTTGCGCTGTGCTTTTCATTATGGTATTTTCACCGAAGGTGACTTGTCCGTCGCCTCCGATCGCTGTCTGACCATTTCTTCTTACCGCAACTATTGTGGTTGCAGAAAACATAGTTTTACCTCCGAATAGTATGTCGTTGTGTTTTTTTATTATATCATTATATATTCTCATTTAAAAGCAATTTTCAAATTTTACATGAAATTCTGAAAATTTTGTCCGCCGAGGGGGCTTCCTTATAACGGGGCAAATCAAAGAAAGATCACTTAAGGTGATCTTTCTACATTAGCGGGGCGGGAATTTAATAATGCCGCATTTTTATATCTCTCAATGCTTTCTTTGCTATATACTCCTAAAATAATAATAATCAGTCAATGATCATTTCTTTTTCTGATTTATGTTTTAATTAGTTACAATAAAAAAAACTGACATCTTTGCTTGTCAATTATATAAATTTACAAGGTGATCGTCAGCAAAATGGTGGGGAGAGATGGATTCGAACCATCGTAGGCGACGCCAACGGATTTACAGTCCGCCCCCTTTAGCCACTCGGGCATCTCCCCGCTGCTTAATAAAGCAATATTTATTATACATTAAAATTTATGTAATGCAAGAAAAAAATAAAAAAGTTATTTTATACTGAGCTGTTCACAGCGAATTAAACGGAATATCTTATATTAAGGGTGATTAAAGACAATGGCAAGGGCGCGCCGCGGAAGCGGCGCACGGATTAAAGCGCGAAAAATTCGCCTTTACGTGCCCCGCTCGAAAATGCAAGGTTTACAAACCTTGCATTTTGCAAGGGCCGCAAGCCCTTGCACGCGGCGCGCCCCTGCCGTTGTCTTTAATCATATATTAATATTTTGTCCTATATTATAGACACGTTCTTATATAAATTAACTTATACTTTTTATGTCCTATGTATAAGACAAAATTTATTCACGGAAAAACTATGAATATCACAGGCGAAAGAATAAGACAGGCCCGACTTCTTTCTGCTATGACGCAAAACGAACTTTCCGCCAAACTCGAACTAATGCCGTTATATATTTGCCGCGGATCTTTATCAAGAATCGAAAACGGACTGCGCTATGTGCATGATTTCGAACTGGACGCTATCTGCAATATACTCGGTGTCTCATATGATTTTTTGTTTGGCAAAAGCGACTCTCCTGAATAAAAGTTTGTATGCTGTCAATACGCATGTATTACACAAAAAAAATAAATTCATTATATCTTCTGAAACTTTTTGTATATGATTCAGATAAATGAATAACATGCAAAAAAAATAATCCTTAAAGATTATCCTTCATTTAAAATGGTCGGAATGAGAGGATTTGAACCTCCGGCCTCTTGGTCCCGAACCAAGCGCTCTACCAAACTGAGCCACATCCCGACGTACATTATATTATATCAGCTTTAATATAAAATGCAATTTATTTTTTTATTTTATCTGTTTCAGCGCACAAAAATTTTTTTACCTTCAAGTATGATCTCGTCCATTATAATCAAAGTATTCCGACATGCCGCATTATAAAATCCACACGATGAAAGCTTTTGTTTTCTCCCGTTTTTATTTAATGAAAGCAAACCTCTTAAATAAACTCATTTTTCTTTCAGTGTGCAGCAAGCGGGATTCCCTGTGCACAGTATTCCGGTAATGTTTGCAATAATCTATCTTGGTTTTTCCCTCCTCATACATTGTATTATATCCCGCTGTCAAAAAGCTCTTTTGCCGTAAAAGAAAAAAACGCCGCTGCGACAATAACCAACCCTAATAAACATACAATTATCAATCCATGTTATTACTGCATGTCATTCAAATCCTGTTTATAACTGCTGTTCGTCAAGCAAACAGTTTTATTACCACAGAAATATTTTATTAGCTGAAATATACGCGTAAATCCGTATTTTAATATATATCATTTTGCTGTTAATTTGAATCAGCGTTGATTTTTTGATAACAAAAGCTCTGCTTTTTTGACGCAGTAAAAATCAATTCTGTTTATTCAAGCCGCTCTAAAACGATAAATAATACATAAATAAATATTACATATTTTGCTATGCGCGCGGATAATATCGCATAACCGCTTTTATTGATTATCCAAAGTAGATTTGATATAATGTGTTTATTGTATAATTTCATGCGGAGTTATTATGGGCAGCGCTGAATACTTTGAAATTAATGATGGAATTTTATTAAAATACAATGGCAACGAAAAAGAAATCAGACTTCCTGATGAAATCACCCAAATCGGCGGCAGCGCTTTCAAGAGCTCAAAAGCAGAAAGCGTGATCTTCGGCAGCAATGTAAAAAATATTGCGCCGTTGGCTTTTTTCGACTGCCGCTATCTGAAAAACGTCTGCTTAAACGAATCGCTTGAAAGTATCGGATTCAGCGCCTTCAGAGGATGCGTTTCTTTAAGTGAAATAATGATCCCGTCCGGAGTCGAACAAATCCAATGGAGAGCTTTTGAAGGCTGCCGCAAACTCAAAAAAATAATATTCGGCGAGAAAATCAAAACAATAGGCAAAAGCGCCTTTGAAAACTGCTCGTCTTTGTCCGTAATATCGTTTCCTTCAACTTTGGAAAATATAGAAAAAGGAGCATTTGAAAACTGTTCTGCTTTAACAACCGCTGATATTCCCGACAGCGTTTCGTCAATCGGCGAATGGGCGTTTTCGGGCTGCGTTTCGCTGAAAAAAGTACGTTTGCCAAACAGTCTGACAAGACTTCAGGCGCGCACCTTCTGCGGATGCTCTGATTTGACTGAAATCGAGCTTCCCGAATCAATACAGGAAATAGGCTGGGAGGCTTTTTTGGGCTGCACATCGCTTGAAAATATCATTTTTCCTTCTTCACTCAGGCGAATTGAAGAAGGAGCGTTCGAATGTTGCTCAAAACTGAAAATCAGCAATGTACCATTAGGCGTTGAGTATATAGGGCGCGCGGCGTTTAAAGGCAGCGGCGCAGAAAAAATCAATAAAGATGATTTTGTCATACTTGCTGATGGTATACTTTACGACTATAAAGGAATGGAGCAAACAGTAAAAATACCTGAGAGCGTCAAAAAAATAGGAGCCGCTTTTTACGCTTCACCGTATTTGAAAGAAGTGATAATACCTAAAAGCGTTGTAGATATTGATGAGAAAGCATTTGAAGGTTGCTGCAACCTCGAAAAGGCGCATATAGGCGGCGGACTGATTTCATTAAGCCGCAATGCCTTTGCAAGATGCGCTTCTCTCAAACAAATCATATTCAATGATAACCTTAAAATAATATCAGAAGGAGCGTTTTCATATTGCTCATCTCTGAAAGAGGTACAACTTCCCAAAAACTTGCGCGTTATAGGCCCGCGCGCTTTTGAGGGCTGCCGCGCTTTATTCAGCGCCGACATACCTTACAGGACGGAATTTATCGGTTACCGCGCATTCGCCTTTGACGAAAATCTGAAAAATGTAAGACTGCCTGACAGCATAAAGACACTGCAGGAGGCGGCTTTTTCTGATTTGGAGCTTACATTTTACAGTGAAAATGAAGAAAAAAGCGTATACATCCCACCTTATGAAAAAAGCGAAAAAATATTGGAGATGGTCCAAACGCCTGATAAAGCGTTTGATTTCAGCCGTTTTGACGGCGAAGCTTTTTCTTCGATAAAAAGCGTGCAGAGCGCTGTCAGAACTGCAATTTACAGACTGAAAAACCCTTTTGAACTTTCTGATGATCACAAAAACAATTACGAAATATTTCTCAAAGAAAACTCCGAAGCGGCTTTGGATGAAATTTTTCGTTCAAACGATCTTGACGCTCTGGGCATACTGAGCGAAGCGAATATATTTACAATCGAAAACATAGATATTTATATCTTACGCGCCTCAAAACAGGCGAAAACTGACATTTTGGCATATCTGCTTGATTACAAAAACCAGCTTTTAGAAGAATCGGATACCGGCTTTGAGCTGGGCGGCGGAGATGTTCGTTTTGCAAATCTTTCCGATTTAGATAATGACGACGAGACCGATACAGAAAAGATATGGGATTACACGCTTGAAAACGACGGCATAACTCTGAGCAGATATTTATCGGCTGATACTCATATCATCACACCTGCTCAGATAAAAGGAAAATCCGTCAGACGAATCGGCGCGTACTGTTTCAGTAATTTAAAGCAGCTTAAAAGCGTGAGAGTGGCCAACGGGGTTGTTTCCATAGGCATGGGAGCTTTTAAAGGTTGCATATCTCTTAATACAGTCAAGCTTCCTTCAAGCATAGATGATATAGCGGATAATGCTTTTGATGGCTTTAAAGGGATTATCTCAGCTCCCGAAGGCTCTTACGCATATGAATACGGGTTAAGCCTTTCTGACAGGCGGAAAGATCAAACATGACAAATGAAAATACGCAGGATAAAAGGACAAAGTTAGCTTACGAAGCCGTAAGGCTGTCGAAAAACAGCCTGCTCATCGCCATGAGATTTTTGGATATGGCTATTTATTCGCTGCCCGAAAAAGCCGACGAGACGGAAACTACTGTCAGCACGGACGGAAGATACTTTTATTTTAACAGCGATTATATTCTTGAGCTTTATTTAAAGGGACGCGAATACGTTACAAGAGTGTATTTTCACAGTATGCTTCATCTTATTTTCCGGCATGCTTTTGACAGAAGGATTGCAAACGACGCACTTTGGGATCTTGCCTGTGATATAGCCGTGGAAAACATAATAAACGAACTCAATTTGAATATCTGCGGGAAGGGTTTGTTTGCAAAACAGGAGAGTATTGCTGAAGGGTTTAAGCAAAAGCTCAAAAATTTGACTGCGGAGAAACTATACAGGTATTTTCTTAATATTAATTTATCAGAAAGCGATGCGGCGCAGCTGAGAAATCATTTTATCAGTGACGATCATACAAGATGGAAAAAAGGCGTTTTCAAACCGGAAAAGGAAGAGGACGGCGCTCATGATTTAGGAAGCGCTAAGGAGCTTGAAAAAGCATGGGAAGATTTGGCAAAGCGCATAAAAACCGATATCGAGACGCTGTCGCTCGGGTGGGCTGACAAAAGCGGATCAATGGCGGAAAGTCTGAGACAGGCGGCTGCGGAGAAGTATGATTACGATTTCTTTTTAAAAAAGTTCGCAGTGCATAATGAAGTTGTAAAAATCAATGATGATGAATTCGATTACATATATTACACATACGGACTGAAGCTTTACAAAAACGTACCTTTGATAGAACCGCTGGAATATAAGGATACAAATGAAATAAAAGAATTCGTTATAGCTGTGGATACATCGCAGTCGTGCTCCGGAGATATCGTGAATTTGTTTTTGAGTCATACTTTTGAGATACTCAAATCCACCGATACGTTTGCTCAAAAGGTAAACATACACATAGTGCAGTGCGATGCTCAAATACAGTCTGTTACGAAAGTAACTAACAAATACGAGATGGAACACGTATTGGATAATTTCAAAATTCACGGACTCGGCGGCACGGATTTTCGACCTGTATTTGAATATACAGACAAACTTATAGAGGAAAAACAGTTCAAAAACCTTACCGGACTTATATATTTTACGGACGGAGACGGAATTTATCCGAGCAGAAAACCGGCGTACAAAACGGCGTTTGTATTTTTGAATGATGATTATCGCGATATAAAAACGCCGCCCTGGGCAATAAAGGCCTATCTGAGCACTGAGTCTATAGAAAACATGAAAGAAAGCGAGGCTTAAAGCATGAATATAAAGCAGGCGAAAAAGCAAATTGAAAACGCGGTAAGATCATATCTTGCGAAAGATACTTACGGCAGATATATTATACCTTCCGAAAAACAGCGTCCGATATTTTTGCTGGGCGCGCCGGGCATAGGCAAAACCGCTATAATGGAGCAGCTTTCCAAGGAAATGGGCATTGGTCTTATTTCTTATTCCATGACTCACCACACCAGACAAAGCGCGATAGGGCTGCCTATAATAGTCAATAAAAACTACGGCGGCAAAGAATATTCCGTAAGCGAATACACCATGAGCGAAATAATAGCCTCGGTATATGACTATATGGAATTGACAAATATAAAGGAAGGAATACTTTTTCTTGATGAGATAAACTGCGTGAGCGAAACGCTGGCTCCTTCCATGCTGCAGTTTCTGCAATATAAAATATTCGGAGGGCATAAGCTTCCTGAAGGGTGGATTGTAGTAAGCGCCGGAAATCCGGCGCAATTCAATAAGTCTGTACGGGAATTTGATATTGTAACAATGGATCGTCTCAAGCTGATAAACGTGGAGCAGGATTACAGCGTATGGAAGGAATATGCGTATAAAAACGGAATACATTCAAGCGTGATATCGTACCTTGATATAAAGAAAGGGGACTTTTTCGTCGCAGAGACCACTGTGGACGGAATGAATATTGTTACTCCCCGCGCATGGGAAGATCTTTCGAAAATGATAACGATAAGTGAAAAGCTTGATATAACGGTTGATGAAGATTTAGTCAGTCAATATCTGCAAAACAGAAAAACAGCGAAAGAATTTTCTATTTATTACGATTTGTACAACAAATATAAAAATAAATACAAAGTGCGCGATATACTGCGCGGCATAGAAAGTGATGAAGCGAGAACTCAGGCGGTACGCGCCAGATTTGACGAAAGGCTTTCTTTGATAGCGCTGCTGCTGGAAGAGGTATCCTCGGATATGAAGGCAGTGAATCAGACTACGGACATATTGGGGGAGGTTAAGCAAAGCGTAAAGCGCGTCCGCAAATCCATTATGGCTGGGGCAGGCGTGCGCGAAATTCTTGAAACGGAATGTGAAGTAAGAGAAGATAAAATAACGCAGGATTCCGCTTCAAAGATAATGAGCGAAAAGCAGTTCGTGATACAAAAGGAAGCCATAAAGACGATAGGCAAATACATGGCGCTTTATAAAGACTATGAAGATACGGACACGAAAGCATTGAACGAAGCTTATTTGGCAGATGTTTCGGCTCTTGAAAAGCAGGTCAAAACAGTATCGGGTTATCTTCATAATATGTTTTCATTTGTGGCTGACGCCTTCGGAAGGGACGGCAATGAAATATTGCTTGTTGTAACTGAGCTTACGGCAAACGAAAACGCGGCTGAATACATAAGCCGTTACGGGTGCGATGATTATTTTGAATACAACAAAGAGCTTTTGTTTTACGACAGGCACAAGGAGATAATAAAACAGCTCAAAGAAGAGGAAAATCAATAGACGCAGCATGTACCTTTTAAGGTTTATTCTGCCGACAATTGTGTTTTGAACATTGAAAAATAAAAATGAAGCCTATTGAATGGGCTTCATTTTTTAATGATAATGAGAAAAATCACGATTACAGCGCATTAAAAATATGCACAGCGGCCAGCGGGCGGGCGCGGCCGCAGCTTACGGATTCCGCAAGCTGCGGCTGAAGCGGCTTCAGCCGCTTCAGAGGCCGCGAAGCGGCCCGCCGCGCCCGCCCCTGCATGCTGCGTCATAGCGAAGTATTCGGGACACACCACTAATTCCCGCCCCGCTTATGTTGGAAAGCGCGCACAACGCGCGCTTTCCGTATACATCCGCCCCGATATACGGCCGGCCCCTTTAAGCTTACGGCATAAAATTCTCAAATATAATCATTGCATTTTCTCTTTTCAATTTTTTAAAAGTTGATTCGTCATTTACCGTCCATGCAACCCGAACTGCTTTAAAAAGCTTCATTGATAGATAAAAGCTTAAGTTCACTCCATCCTCGACTTTATATGCGATAAAATCAGGACGCGCCAAAAAATTGCAAAGCAAATTTCTCAAAGCCCATGCCGCAGCCCTGCCTCGAATTCCCGATTCATTTCCTCTAAAACTGCACATAAGCTGACCTGCTGCAATCTTTGGATCCAGCTTCCTTATGGCGCGTACAGCGAAAGGATGAAAAGACTCTGTCATATAACGTCCTTTATAAGCAGAAAGTATTTCATGAGCCTTTATACACAGCTTTTTATAACTTGCATACGCTTTGTACTCAAATATTACCGGAACTTTTCCATCTATGACTTCAAGCGCCTGTTCAAGCGTGGGTATGCTTTCGCCAGTATCCAAAAGCCGGTATTGTTTTATTTCGGATAAATTCGACTTGTTTATGAATAAATTCTTTCCGCACATTCTTTTTATGTTGTTATCATGATGTATTACGATGAAATTATCCTTAGTTATCTGCAAATCCATCTCTATGCCGTAACCATGCTCCACAGCTTTTTTGAAAGCGGCAATAGAATTTTCCGGTACGCCTGCTTCATTGTTATAAAGCCCTCTGTGCGCATAATAAAACTTTCTAAAATAATCTATCTTCGGACGCCTTATAATTCTCGGCGCTATCATAAACAGCCAAAGCACCATCAGTGCTGCGGCTGAAATTACAATAATAAGAATTGTTTTCATTTAATTATATATGGCATAGCTGCGTCTCTTCCCTCTATGCCAAAGCCTCCTTTTCTGCAGGCTTTATTTCTTTGTACTTATTAGCTTTGAATGAAAGCGAAAATTTGCATATTCCGATATAAGGGCATAGCTTGCAAGCAGTCTGGCCCTTGTATTTTAACGGAGTTATGGATATATTCGCATTGTATATATCACATGCAAGCTTCTCTATATTTTCATCCGCCGCGCGGCTTAATGCCATTATTTCAGCTTCATCGCAAAATACAACCGAACTCGATTTGGAAAAATCTTTTAAAATACGAGCGCCCCCCTCGCCTTGTTCAAGCGAGGCCTTTTGACTTACGCTTTCAAGCTCAATCCCGCTGAGCTTAAATCTTTCAGAAACTACTTCTTCGATATATTCCAGCATGTCCTCGCTTTGGATCTTTTCAGGATTAGGGCGTATGCTGAAATAATACATCCCCGCGGCTTTTGCATTTCTTGATGCGGCGGCAGCGTTCATATATACGGGAAGCTGCAAGCTTATCCCAGCTGCAATGGCTTCTTTATCTATTTCGTGAAGAGATGTTTTATAGTCTATGACCCTCACATATTTCACCGACTCATCTTCAAAAGCGTCCACGCGGTCAATACGCCCTTCAAGCACAAATCTCATATCAGGCGTATCGACTATAATACCTGTGAATTTTTCCTCCGCCGCTTCTGGCCTGAATTTTGTTTTTCTGATAAGCTGCACCGTCCGGTTTATAGCCGCAAGACAAGCGCGTGAAATTTTCTTTTTGAAATACTCGCTTTTCATTACGCGCGCGAATATGCCTTCGGCGTATTCGTCAAGCGCTTTTTGCAACGCCGAATGTGAAAGAACGTCAAGCTCTTCATCGCTGACAGCGTATACATCGTAATTGCCGTCCAAAAGCATTCCGGCGAAATTATCCAAACAGTTGTGTATTACCGAACCTATATCAGGTCTTGTTATCCCGAAAGTCTTTTTTTCTTTAGGTTTCAGCATATGACGGGTAAAAAATGAAAACGGACACTGAGCGTATCTTTCCAGCTTCGATACAGACAGCCTGTCTAAGCGGGATATAAATGCTTCATACGACTTCAGATCGTTGATCTTCGCCTCATTTTTATAATTTTCGGATATTTTAAGAATATCCGAATAAATCCTGTTTTCACATTCAGTATCAAAATATTTTCTTATCGCGGCGGCGCATTTTGCGTATTCGTAATTTTTTGATTCTTCGCATATCACATCATAAGCCGTCTGTTCATTAGTTATGTATCTGAGAGGATCATCTTGCTTAATCAATCCAAACATGCTTATAAGGCGCTCAAATACAAAACAGCGCGCCCCTTCTTCATTTCTCAAAGCTGAAACATAAAGCTTTTCATACGGCTTAGCCAGCATGGCGTAAAGCGAAAGGTTTTCTTTTTTGATAATATATCCTGTGGTATTCTTAAGCTCAATACCAAAAGTTTTGAGTATGCGTTTATCGTTGTCGTCAAAAATACCGCCCTGAGAAGGAACCGACAAAACTGCGCCGTCATTTACGCCGAGCACAAGCATGAGCTTTACTTCTGGAGATCTGGAGCGCACAATGTCGCCTGCGCTCACTGCATCTATTACCGCAGGAATTGTACCTATATCCGTTTGCTCCAGACAAAATTTAACAGCTCCAAACAGGCGGTCGGATTCGCATGCTTCATCTTTATAAAGCTCGTAAGCGCCCTGCATTATATCCAAAAGCTTATTGTATATCTGTATGTATGCGTTTGCCCGTTCGTATTCTCCGTTTTGTGAAGCCATTGTAATATTTGCGGAAAAAATCTTTTTAAGATTTGATTTTATAAAGCCGCTTACATGTATAATGCGCTCTCCTTCAGTAGCGGCGCTATTGTAGCCTGATACAAACTTATCAATAAAATCAATAAGTATTTTCCTTGCGCGGTTGAGTCTTTCAAGATCGTATGCGCCGCCTGGGTCAAAATCGAAGTCCCGCTTAAACCGGTATGCCTTTATTCCGTATTCGGCAGCGTAATTTTCGAGCATTGAAACATCATCGTCGCTTATGGGTACGCAGCCCGTTTTCATAAGTTCCGTTATATCATCTATCGTATACGCGCCGCGCGATATTTCCATGAGCAGCACGACGGCACGCACGGGGGCATAATGATATATTTTTTTACGCATGTCCACATAGTACGGAATATCATAATGGGAAAATACATTTTCTATTACTGGAGCGTAAAGCTTGATATCCGACGCCGTAAGCGCTATATCATCGTAATGCGCGTTTGTCTGTTTTATATATTCGCAGATATAAGCGGCTGCACTCTGCACTTCTTTATAAATACTGTCAAATTCGTAAAGCAATACCGATTTGTTCAAATCGGGATATTTTTTATTTTTGTATTCGGTAAAAGTCTCTTCCAGAAAGCATATTTCGGGCGAGCTGTTTTTATTGTTTTTCAGGATAGTTATTTCAACGCTGTCGCCTGCTTTGGCGGCGGCGCCGGTAAGCTTTCTTTTGGTTCTGTCAGTTATTTCAAAAAATTCCGTATCATCCCATGTAAGTGTAAATGTAACGCCTTTGGAAAAGCGCATAAGGTTTTGAAGTAACGGGTACGCGTAAGCGTCGAATGTATAAAACGAATCAAAGAAAAAATAAGAGCCGGATACCTCTTTGCTTTCAGCAGCAGATTGCGCTGCGGCCAAAACCAACTCTTCGCTGTCGTAAAATCTGCCGGCAGTCAAACGGCAGTATTCTGAATATATTTCGTAAATGTCGCTGAGCTTGGATTTTAAAGGCTCCTGCGCTTTCATAAGCGCATCCAAAACAGCCTCAGGCGTAATGACGCCCTGCTTCAGCTCAGACACGGCTCTCACAGTCTCTTCGGCAAAGCCCGTTTTGTCCGCAGATTTGGAATATGCGCTCAGGCAGTCGGCTTTTTTGTCAATAATGCTTTTAACAAGCATGTTTTTCATCTCATCGCTCAGCGCAATAATACCGCCGCGCGTGTTTTCTCCGGCCAATATCCCTGCAAAGCGCGTAAGGCTGATTACTTCGATATTGCCTACTGCTTCTTTATTCAGATATTTCAAGAGCGCACATTCTGTCTCGTATGTATATTGCTCAGGCACTATCAGATATATTTTTTCTTCATCGCCCAGCATTTTTATCCTGCGGTATATTTCTGTTGTTTTTCCTCTCCCTTGCCTTGCAGCTATTATATTCACTTTGGCGCCTCTGTAAGTTTTACCTTGCTGAGAGTATCTATTTCAATTTTAAGCCGTTTTATGGCTGCAGCATATTCATAGCTTTCCGCTGTTGTATATATATCTATTCTGCTTTGCGGATTTTTAGCGCTGAGTGAATTTTCACAAAGGAAATCTTTGAGCATTATGACAAGCTCGCCGGCAGGGTCTATAAAATCGACTGACGGATAAAGTCTTGAAATTTCTTTTTTTATTATCGGGAAATGCGTACACCCCAATAGTATTTTATCAATGCCTGTATGGACGCTAAGTATAGGATCGACGCATTTCTTTATGCTGTCTTCTATCAAGTTTATGTTTTCGAGTTCGCTGTCTATGATTTTGGGCAGCAGGGCGGAGGAATTGGAAACAAGCTCAAGATCGGGATTTAAGCTTTTGAGTTCTTTTTCGTAGACTCCGCTTTTTACTGTAGCGCAGGTAGCTATCATTCCGATCTTGCCGCTTTTTTGAGCTTTTGCCAAAGCGCGCGCGCCGGCTTTCACAACGCTTATCAGCTTAACGCTGCTTTTCAGCGATGAAATATTAGCAGATATTGTATTGCAGGCAAGCAATATAACCTTAACTTTTTTTTGTTCAAGAAACGATATCATTTCATTAGCGTTGCTTACTATTTCAGCGCTTGAAAGATTTCCGTAGGGCATTCTTTCCGAATCGCCCACATATACGATTGATTCATCTGCAAGGAGTTTTTTCACCTGGAGCAGGGCTGTCAGGCCGCCTACGCCGCTGTCTATTATGCCTACGGGAAGATTTTCGTTCACTTAACAGTCTCCGTTTTTTTTTACTTTACTTTATGATTTTACCATTATATATATACTCAAAGCAAACTGTTTAAGTTTAATTAAGCGGCTGTTAATATTAAACAAACTTTTAGCTTTTATTTTTCAATGTCTATATGCGTTTTTGAAACGGCAAAACAATATGTATGAGGCAACCGTCATGCGCCGTCGCTTTTGGAGTTGACGCTGTTTTTTTCGCTGCTGATTTTCATTTTGTCTGTTGAAAATCCTTTTTTGCCTTTTTTCAGTTCTAAATAGCCCAGTACGGAAATTATCAGCCCTCCGAGTCCGTCAAGCATAAAATCAGTCATTGTATCTCTTAACGCCTCATGTCCCACTAAAGGGACGTCATCAGGCCCGATAAAAGAACCTGTAGTTGTTTGCATAAACGTTTGGGCGTTAGTTCCAAGAAACTCATCGCTTAAAAATTCATATATTTCCCAGAGAGCCTGAACAGTCATCGTAAAGCAAAAAGCCACGGCGGCGACGAAAAACGGATTAAGAGATATATTCATATTTTCCGAATTATTTAATGTATTGACAAGCATAAATCCGAGCACTGATAAAAGCATGCCTGAGCAAAAATGCAAAAGATCGTCCCAATGAGCAAACCGTGAATAGAAGTTTTTTACATCACCGAGTATAATTGCGCAAAAACAGAAAATTATGAACAATACATACATGGAATTGGGAACAGACACGGACCACAGTTTTTTTAATATGACAGGAAAGAATAAAACGGCTATCATCACAAGGCATAAAAGCGCTAAAGTTATATTTTCCGCGCGGTAATTGATATCAGCGAAAACGGCCTTCAACACTGCAGCGATAAATTCAATTACAGTAATAATGAATATGACGCTCAGAAAACGTCTTTGTCTTTTTGTTATTTTCATATATTAATCACCTATTAAATATTATAGTAGAATATTTATTATTAAAAAAGGTTTTGAGGGCAATTAATGATACGTGAG
The DNA here is from genome assembly GCA_944381375.1 of uncultured Lachnospiraceae bacterium. Classification (GTDB taxonomy): domain Bacteria; phylum Bacillota; class Clostridia; order Eubacteriales; family Anaerofustaceae; genus CALWKX01. Next base: position 36,299 of record CALWKX010000020.1, on the reverse strand, counting down.
AACATGCTTGAAGAAAACCATGGCGGGCTTGAGGCGCGCAGCACAAAAGAAGGAATTGAAAGGTTACTTTCAATTCCTTCTTTTGTGCATCCGCGCGAAGCTTAACGCTTCGCGCGGATAAGCAATAGACGTCAAAGGAAAAATATTTTTCCTTTGACGTCTATTGCCGCGCTGCGCGCCTCAAGCCCGCCTGGTTTTCTTTCCTTCTATAAAATCAGCGCCCTTTACAACCACTAAAGCTATCAACGCCGCTAATATAACAGACGCAAGTATATCCGTCGGATAATGCACATAAAGGTAAAGCCTTGAAAAAGCTATTATAACTGCAAGCACCAGCAATCCTGCTCCCAAACGTTTGTCATGGTTTATTGCAATAAACGCGCTTGTAAAACTCACAATTGTATGGCCTGAAGGGAACGAAAATTCTCCCGGCGTTTTGATAAGCAAAGGAAGAACGCTCTCGTTTATATAAAAGGGCCTTTCCCGCGCCACAAGCGGCTTTAAAATAAGATTGCATGTTATCAGGCACAAAATAAGCCCTGCCGCCATCATTAACCCCAATTTGCGCGTTCTTTTAAAAAAAACAAAGATAATACAAAGTATAATAAAAAAGATGCCGCCGTTGCCCAAAAGCGTAATTTTCGGCATGAACCAATCCAGAAACCCGCACGTGAGATACTCTCTTATCCAATCAAGAATAGCAAAATCAATATCGACTATTTTTTCTATCATGCCATTATTATACTTAAAAAAATAAGATATGCAATAAGATAAAAAAGACAAAACATTTCAGCGTATGCAGAGCGGAAAAGACTTTGACGGGCATTACCCTGATATGGGACAAAATCAAAAGAAAAAAACGCGCTTTTGCCTGTTTCCCTTCAAAAACAATTCTGATTTTGTCTCAGCAGGTTGCTACGCGCGTTTTTTTCTACCTAAGCAGAGTGGGAACTTATCAAAATTTGGCTGTTTTGCGTAATATGAATATAAGCTTATACGTTGCCGACGATTCTGTAGTAAGCTTTGGCAGTGAGCGCATAAACTGCGGAATACAAAACAACGAATAATATCACAGTGCCTAATGTACACATGAACATAAGCTTAATATTCGTAATCCCAAGCACTCCTACAAGCTGAGAGATCATTTGAAAAGCCACAATAACATGAATTACAGATGTGATAAGCGGAAGGAAAAATACCGTAAGGATCTGTGAACGGATAGCGGCTTTGACTTCTTTTTTACTCATACCGACATTTTGCATAATTTCAAACTTTTTCTTATCTTCATATCCTTCTGAGACTTGCTTGTAATAAATTATCAGCACTGCCGCCATGATAAACACCAAGCCTAAAAAGATAGCGAGAAAATACAGTCCGCCGTACATGGAAAAGAAATCTTCGCTTATGTATGCAGCTATTCTGACATAAACATTATCAAAACGTCCGCCTTCAGCATTTGTAATTGTTTGTTCAATCATTTGTCCTATATAATCCTGATCTTCTATCGGCATATCAAGGTCAAATCCAATATATAACCTAAGACCTGTATAAGGAGTTATGCCTTGAGCTATCATATTGTAGACATTTTCAATAGCAGTTTCATCAGCCATTACCACATATAATAAATCAGCGTACGAGCCTATGGATCTTTCTTCAATATTGAACGAAGAAGGCATAAGTTTTATGCTATATTCCTCAGCGCCAAGACGTAAGCTTTCGTATTGATAAGAGTTCTCTGCGCTGTAGAAGATTACCTCATTTTCGCTAAGAGCGACATTTGAGCCATTAAGATGATTATAGTCCTCCAGCGTCATAAAGTATAATACGTATATGTTTTCTTCGGAGCCTGAATTATCGTGGTCATAAAATGTAAAAGTATCGCCGTTTCTTTTCACGTTGAGATACGTATATCTGTAGTTGAGCATATTTAATGTGTCTATATTTTCCGCCTCAAGTTTGTCGCAGACAATATCATAAAGTATATCCGCATCCTGTTTTGATATGTTGTCAAGCGTTGCGCTCATTATTTCGATATTGCGGGGACACTGCCGTCTGATTGCGTCTTCATAGCCCAGATACATGCTGAGCGTTGTAGAAATCATAACCAGCACCATAGTTGAAAGAATACATATATTACCCAGGCCCACCGCATTTTGTTTCATGCGATATATCATGCCTGATACGGAAATAAAGTGCTTTAATTTATAGTAATATCTTTTGTTTTTCCTAAGCGCTTTCAACAAAGCTATGCTTCCGGCCGTAAAAAGACAGTAGGTGCCTATAATCACCAGAATTACCGCAACGAAGAAAAGCATGAATGCGTCAAGCGGATTATCTACCCTAAGAGCCATATAATATCCTGCGCCCAAAGTCAGAACGCCGATTATCGCAACTGCTTTTTTTGTTTTAGGCTCTTTTTCGCCCGTTTTGTCGGCACGTATCAGCTCTGTAGGCTTTGCCAAGGATATACGCGCGAGATTGCTCAGCAGAGTGGCAATAAAGATTATAGAAAAATATATTATAGTAACATAAACCGAAACGGAAGAAATTTCGAATTTAAAGGAAACGTCAAAATGCATTATTTTTACAAGCAGCAAATACACAAGCTTTGAAAAAGCTATGCCAAAGACGAGCCCCAGAAAAATACTTATAGACGATGTAATGACTGTTTCCCAAAATACCATTTTGGCGATATTCGGTTTATCCATACCGAGGATATTGAAAAGTCCTATTTCCCTAGTACGCTGTTTGATAACAAAACTGTTTGTATAAAACAAGAATATAGCTGAAAAAATACCGATTATTATTGCACCCAAGGAAAGCAGCACGCCGACATAGCCTCCATGGATTACATTCGCTAGCCCGCTGTTTGAAGCAAGAAACAATATAATGTAAAACATCATTATTGTGCCTATTGATGCAAGCATATATGGGAAATAAAGCCTTGCGTTTTTTCTTAAATTTGTAAGCGCAAGTTTCAGATAAAAGCCTCTTCTCATTTAAAATCACCTGCCATTATCATTGACAGCGTATCGGATATTTTCTGATACATTTTATCCACTGAAAAATCGGCGCGGTAAAGATGATGAAATACTTCTCCGTCTCTCAAAAACAACACTCTTTTAGCATGGCTTGCCGCCTTAATTGAATGTGTAACCATAATAACAGTTTGCCCGTCGTTATTAATCTTTTCAAACAGCTCCAAGAGTGAATCAGTCGAACGTGAATCCAAAGCGCCTGTAGGCTCGTCAGCAAGGATGAGCTTCGGTTTTGTGATCACGGCTCTGGCTACTGCAGCACGCTGTTTTTGACCTCCTGATATCTCATACGGATATTTATCGACAATATCCTCAATTCCCAAATATTCCGCTATGCTGTTGAGTCTTTTTTCCATTTCAGGATATTTCATATCCATTAGTACCAAAGGCAAAAATATATTGTCTCTGACACTGAACGTATCCAAAAGATTAAAATCCTGAAAGACGAATCCCAGATTATCACGTCTGAAAGCTGAAATATCTTTTTCGCTGATATCAATGATATTTCTGCCTTCCAATACAACGATTCCGCCTGTCGGCTTATCCAAAGCCGCTAAAATATTCAGCAGCGTTGTTTTTCCGCTTCCGCTTTCACCCATTATTGCAAGATACTCACCGTAATCTACGTCAAAGGTAACATTAGAAAGTGCTGTGACTGACGCCTGAGCAAAACGCTGAGTATATATTTTTTTGAGATTTTTTACTTCCAACAACTTCATTTATGATCTTCCTTTCTTTTACAGGCCAATTGTACAATCGTTTTACCCGCTTCAGCCATAACATAAGCTTACAAATAAGCAATTAATCTTACAATTTTGTAAGAAATCTACCGTTTTATAATAATTATAACCCTAAAATAAAATATATTCGGCCACTGTTTTCCAGAGCAGCCGAATATATTTTAAGGTTGGTATGCATTGCTATCATTTGATGCAAGCGGTAAAGCTGAACATATGATTCTTTCATCGCTTTCGGGTATTATTTCGGAAATCTTTTTCATCATTTGTTTCATCAGCTCTCTTTTAGTAGCGCCGTCAGCCGGACAGCCGCTTTTCATAAAAGGTATTTTATTTTTATTGACGGCGTAAAGGATTTCTTTTTCTCTCATATAAATAAGCGGCCGTATTACTGTGAGCTTTTTTCGGTCAAGATAAGTTACGGCTTTGAATGTATTGATACGGCCTTCATACAAAACTGACATAAGCAGAGTTTCAGCAAGATCATCCGAGTGATGGCCGAGCGCTACTTTATTGCACCCGAACTGCAAAGCGGCATTATGAAGAGCTCCTCTTTTCAGCTTAGCGCAAAGCGAGCATGGGTTCTTTTCGTCCCGTTCATCAAAAACTATTTTTCCTATTGAAGTAGGGATTATATGCAAAGGTATTTCAAGACTTTCGGCATAGTGTATTAGCGGAGAAAAATCTCCGCCAAAACCCATATCTATCAAGACAGCGGTCAGATCAAACGGCGAAGGTGAAAATCTGCTGTATAACGATAATGCTTTAAGCAAAAGCATACTGTCCTTGCCGCCTGATATGCCTACACAGATTTTATCGTCATTATTTATCATGGAATAATCGTTTACGGCTCTTCTGAGCTTGCTGAGCGTCTGCTTCATAATTGCTCCTTGAAAAATGAAGTGTTTTTATTATAAATTAATCGGCCTCTTGTGTAAAGAAAAGCCTCTTCGTTATGCAGATTCATTAAAAAAGCTCTAACTTTAAATAAGTGTGGTTATTTATGCAGCGAATCAGACAAGTGCGGGCGGGCGCGGCAGGCCGCGAAGCGGCCATTGAAGCGGCGAAGCCGCTTCAGCCAACGCTTAAGCGTTGGCCGCGCCCGCCCGCTTGTCTTTGCCGTTTGAGCCAGATAATCCCGCTTCATTAATTCCCGCCCCGCTAATGTAGTAAAGCGCGCATAATGCGCGCTTTACTTTTTATCTGTCCCCGATATACGCAAGGCCCCTTAAGGTATAAATTAATCCTGCGTAAACACTACTTCTACATCACCGTTAACCGTGGATAAATCCAGCTTTTTTAAAGCCGCATCATTGCCGCCTGCGCACCGGATATCTCCGTTTATTGTTGAAGCGTTGATATTATAGTCCTGACTCTTCGCATTTATATTCATGTTTATATCACCATTAACAGAAGATGTTTGAATGTAATCCGCACTTATACCATTCATTATCACATCAGCGCTGGTAGTAGTACAGTATATTGAATGTGCAGCAGCTTCATCAAGGCTTATATTACCATTTACATTAGAAATACTTAACTCTTCCGCACTCAGACGAACAAGTTCCACTACTCCGTTTATTGTGGAAATATTAGCTTTATTACAGACAATATCGCCTGCGTATATATAGCCGTTAGTTGCATTCAACGAAATATCGCCATTAGATACAATATCATTGGTTTCTACTTCACCGTTTACGGTACTGATACTTAATGAAGCAACACCAGCAAGATTATCAGCCCTTATCGAACCATTGACAGTAGTAAGCGTGATAAAAGCCTGCATATCATTTGGGATCAATACAGTTACCGTATTTCGATGAACTGTATTACAAAAGTTGAATATATCTAGTATCAAAAAGCCCTTTTCCTTATATTCGAACGTAACAACCCCTTCAGTCTCAACTATATCATAACTGCACAGATCGGATTCATAATATTCTATGTATATATTTTCGTCCTCTGAAGGCATGATAACAATATCATTATTAAGATCATTAAAAACAATACCGTTTAACTGCGACGGATTTGCAGTATATATCTTTTCTTCGAACGTATTGGAGACATCGAAATGCTGCGGTATAAGGCTGCCCCGCGTCAAATAAATTGCCGCAAGTATAATCATGCCCGTAACGAACAATATAATACCTGTAAGAAGCCAAATTTTAGCGCCCTTTTTCAACACTCTCACCTCTCTTTTTAAACAAAGAAGCCAAAGACTTGAAAAGCCATGACGTAAACGATGCTATTGCGCGGAATAAAGCGTAAACGGCAAACACGCATATCATACATGCCCCAATACCTACAAGACCGCCGCCCAGATATATCACGCTGGAAACAAACGGAGAAGCAAAAAATCCGATTATACCGCGGAAGAATAAAAATATTCCGACTATTCCCACTGCGGCTACCGCAACGGCGATACCGACTGCAACAGCCCAAAGCGTTATAAATATTGCGAGCACAACGGCTATGCCTGATATAAGCAGCGGAAACCATAGCGGAAATCCCAGAATTATAAGGATTATGGCTAATGCCTTTGCCGTCGGAGATGTTTGCTTGCGCTTTTCAGGCTCTTTTGGTTTGGCTTTCACATTAGCTTCCGCAAGTATTTGAGACGCTATAGCATAAACGTTACCGAGGCTTTCCACTGCCTGCTCTTCGCTTTCCCCGTTTTCCATTCTGTCGTTTATGATCTCATCATAATATGCAAGTGTTTTTTCCACCTCGCTCCATTCAAGCAAAGCAAGCTCTTTAGTAAGAATTGTCAGGAATTCATTTTTGGTCATTGCTTTTTCCTCTTTGTATGTAATCGTATATTTCCAATACGCATTTGCGTTCTTCGCTGAATTTCTGTATGCGTTCAAGTCCCTGCTGTGTGATTTTGTAGTATTTTCTGAGGCGGCTGTTGTATTCAACAGTATATTCGGCAAGGCAACCCGCTGCTTCCAGACGTTTTAACACAGGATACAATGTTGATTCCGTAAGCTCTAAAGCTTTTGGTACATCTTTTAATATTTTATATCCGTATGAGTCTTCATTTTTTACGGCAGCGAGTACGCATATATCCAAAAATCCTCTTTTTAACTGTGCGTCCATCGGTGCTCCTCTTTTCAAGAATACTATATATCACATAGTATTATTTGTCAAGCAGTATAATCGTCCTCCTTTTATTTTATTTCTTCCGGAACTGATTCGCCTCGTATCAGTATTTAATTGCCGTTTGCACCCGGGGCTTTGTATCCGTATAAAAGATGAAAAATAAAATACCGCCTCAGTCTGCTGCCTGAGCGGTATTTTTATTCCCTGATTTTTCGTCTTTTAACATTAGACGGGCGGGCGGGAATTATACAAATATTGTCTTTATATAAACAAGGCGCCTATCTTATGGGGCGGCGCCTTGCGCTTATTAATAATTCTTTGCTCTGATCTGGAAATAGCTTTGCGGATGAGCGCATACGGGACATACTTTCGGAGCCTCCTTGCTCACTACAATATGGCCGCAGTTGGCGCACTGCCATTCAGTATCGCTGATTCTCTTGAAAACTTTACCTTCTTTTACATTTGCAAGCAATGTTCTGTATCTTTCTTCATGCTCTTTTTCTATAGCGGCTACGCCATTGAAGAGCCTTGCGATATCGTCAAAACCTTCTTCTTTTGCTTCTTTGGCAAATTTTGCGTACATATCAGTCCATTCATAATTTTCACCTTCAGCAGCTTCCAGAAGATTTTCTTCAGTTGTGCCGATTCCTTCATGCAAAAGCTTGTACCACATTTTAGCGTGCTCTTTTTCATTGTTGGCAGTTTCTTCAAATATAGCAGCTATCTGAACATAACCGTCTTTTTTTGCTTGTGAAGCAAAGTAAGAATATTTATTTCTTGCCTGGCTTTCCCCTGCAAAAGCCTCCATAAGATTTGCTTCCGTCTTTGTACCCTTTAATTTACTCATTTAATTTTCTCCTTATATTTATTTTCTTTTTTGCATTTGGGACAAATCCCCTTAAACAGTATATCATATTCTTCTATAGTAAAACCTTCGTGTTCGCATATGCTGTCCAAATAAGCTTTGAATCTGTCTTTGTACATATCGAATAATCCTCCGCATTTCCTGCATCTGACATGAAAATGCGGTTCGGCGGTAACATCAAAATGATCAGCGGAATCAGACATCATTACCTTGCCTATGGCTCCCTGCCTATAAAGCAAATTTAAATTTCTGTAAACTGTCGCTTTGCTTATATTGGGATAATCTTTTATAAGGTTATTATACACTTCTTCCGCTGTAGGATGGTCAAGCCGTTTTAAAGAAGCCAAAATCAGCGATCTTTGAAGCGTATTACGATTATCTGACATTTATTGATATCCTTTCTTTAATGAGAATATATACTATTAAGAAGTATTTGTCAATATAAATTTTAATAAAATTTCATATTTTTTTTCGACAACTTTTATTGCTTCACAAACAGAAGGAATGTATAATAATGTTACGAATTTATTACAAGTATAAGCGTTGTAAGTTAGCAATAAGGTGAACATAATGATAACGGACGACGATATCCTGGAAAAGGTATTAAGCGAAAGCGATGCGGGTAATATTAATAAGCCTTCCCGTAAGAAGCAAAGCTCTAAGGCTTTTAAAAAAAATAAAAAACGATTTTTCACCTCAAATAAATTATGGCTGAAAATAGCAAGCGGTATAATTATTTTGGTTCTGGCAGGCGGTATTTATTATTTTGCAACACAAAATAATAATCAGCAACAGACGGCGCAATCAGAACAAGAGCCGACGGTATACCAATCAGGCACTTATCTTGCCGGAGAAGATATTGAACCTGGAGTATATTTTGTTTCTTCCTCAAATTCTAACAGCTACGTACAGGTTTCCACTACCATGCCTGCAAATATCGACAGTATTATAATGAATGATAATTTTTCCACATACAGATATGTGCAGGTTGAAAAAGGAGAATACATAACGCTGGAAAACGCTTCGATGACGCCGGCTGATGAATCTCATGCTTCAGCGGCCTCTGACGGGAATTATTATGATGGAATGTACCATATAGGAACCGACATTCAAGCGGGAACATATGAGTTCACATCGACCGAAACCGACCCTGCTTATGTAGAAATACTAAAGGACGCTTCAGGCACTTTTGACAGCATTATTACCAACGCAAGCTTTACAGGAACTCAAACATTTTTATTGGAAGAAGGTCAGTATGTAAAAATAACGCGCTGCGTTATAACAGAGACCCAAACCGCGCATGAAAATACAAATTAAAGCGATATTTATCATATCGCTTTTTTTAAATTCAAGTATCGTTTTTCATTATTACATATTTATTCATCGGAAATTGTATACAGAATGAAAGCATCATATTGAGACAAGCCGCTGCCATATCGCCTAATTTTTCACCGAGCGGCCTTCTTAAAATCTTCATTAGAACTCCGCCCATCCATGCCTGCAAAAACCATATTAAGATAATCATAATACCGTATATAACAGCGCTTTTGGATGTAGAATTTGTAGCTTTGAAAGTACTTTTTCGCTGAAGAAAAAAATTAATAGTTTGTCCTATGATATAAGTTGAAATAACCGCTAGAAAACCACCAAGACCGCCTCCGTCAGCCGGATAATTGAGTATCCACCACTGGAACGGCTGATCTTTGAAAGGGGCGAATACAGCAAAATTCATAAAAGCGAAAACAACCAGTTCAACGACAGATATCATAAGACTTATAAACGAATATTTTATAAACTGCCACAAAGCCGCATGCTTTTCTGCAAATTGTTTCATATATTCTCTCCCCCTTGAGGCAATACAAGTATTATTATAATGAATATACCAAACATGGCAAAGAATTTAATTGATAATTAAGATTACTATAAATTGTAATACAATGAAAAATATGGAGTAAAAAGCCCGATTTTAATATGCAGCAAGCCAAAACCGCATGCAGATTCAGCAGCGCTGAATACAGCGGCAATTACTAATTATTTGAAAACCACGCAAAATATTGACTGCCTAAACATATATTCAACATCAGCGCCGCATTTTTTAATTCCCGCCCCGCTTATGTTGGAAATTACGCTTTTGCGTTATTTCCGTACATATTCTCCCCCTAACAGAGAAAGCCCCTTGAGGCATTTCGTCCGCGGCATGATTATGCCCAAAAATAAAAAATCCTGTTTGCAAAACACAGGATTTTATTCAGATCATATATACAATACTCATCGCTTATTATTTTTATCGTTATTTTTTATGGAATAGACCGCATATGTAATAATAAACAAAACGAATAGAAGAACGAGGCCTATCATTCCCAAAAGGTAGATACCTGAAGAAGAAGCGGAATTCAATATTAACAATATCAAAAGTCTTTCCATATACGAATTATAGCATTTTTTTCATTCTACGCCTATATCTTTGAAAAATTCTTCGCTCGACAAGCCATACGGACGATTAAATCGTTTGAGCAAATACAAACCGGAATCTTTTTTTATCGTATTAATGCCCTCTTCACAAGTGAGACTTACACTGAAGCCGAGAGTTTTTATTACTGTTTCGCTCTCAGCGCAGTACGCTCCAAAAGGATAGGTATACACAGGGCTTAAATTCACTGAATTATCAATTAGCAAATTGTTTAATTTGATTATATCTTCGGCAAATACGGCGGCATACGCTTCGCGGCTTTCGCCGCTTTTTATTTTAGAGCCCTGCCTTGCGGACGCCGAATGCATATCATAGGAATGATGTCCTATCTCTACATATCCGCTTTCAGTCATTTCTCTAATCTGTTCCCATTTTAAATAGGAGTATGCGGCGGATTGCTTCACTTCATTTGCCGCTGATTCTTTTTCGCTGTATATGCCGACTATCGATATCAACGCCTTAAACTCATATTCTTTCAAAAGAGGGTATGCATAAACATAATTGTTGTAATATCCGTCGTCAAAAGTAATCAGGATCGGTTTTTCAGGAAGCTGCGCCATAGGTTCGTTCACATATTCTATAAGCTGAGATACGCTTACGGGAGTATAGCCATGTTCTTTCAAATATTCAAAGTCCTGTTTTAGCTGCTGCGGCGATATTACATATTTGCCGAAATACTTACCGTCCTCTCTTATGCTGTGATACATGATTACCGGCAAATCGACGCTTGTTGTGAGATCTTCAGCATTTGCCTCTGAAACAAAGTTCGCCAATAAAGCGAATACAATGATAAAAGCGGCGGCAATACAAAAAACAGCGGGCTTTGTTTTTTGTATTTTCATTGGGCGTTTAGCTCATCCAAAGTTCCGAAACGGTATCCTTGGCTTATAAGTTCATCAATATAGCCTGACAAGATTTCCGAATTTGTAGCCGAAGTTGAATGAAGCAATATTATCGCGCCGTTATGAATTCTGGGAACAAGTTTATCTAAAGCGTTTTTATGCGTCGGCTGGTTGTTGACATCCCAGTCGGCATAAGCAAGAGACCAAAAGACAGTGGTATATCCTGCATTTTGGGCATTAATAAGCATTTGTTCGCTGAATTTGCCGGCTGGCGGACGAAAATATTTTGATATTTCAATCCCGCATATTTCCCTTGCCGTATTTTCCAGTTTTGTTAATTCATTAGTAAGTTCGCTTTGAGAAAGCAGCGTTGCGTCCGGATGAGAATATGTATGGTTACATACAAGATGACCTTCATCCGCCATACGCTTAACAATATCAGGACTGCTTTCTATCATATGTCCAACCACGAAAAATGCCGCTTTCACGTTCTTTTCCTTCAGCACATCCAATATCGTATTTGTGTAGCCGTTTTCGTATCCGCAGTCAAAAGTCAGATAAACAACCTTTTCATCAGTATTTCCTACGAAATATGCATCATAATTTTTAAGATACTCCTCTTCAGCGCTGCCCTGCGGAGTTTCGCCTTCTTCAAAAAAACTCAGCCCCCAATCCATTGTTGAAGCGTTTGCCGTAATATAAACATTGCGTCCGGTATAAGCAAGCTGGACTATCAAGGCGAACAGGGCCAACGCTATGAGGATATTATAGTATTTATTTTTTATTTTTTTCGCCCCCTTTTCGAATTCGTCAATAAATTATATTTGCGTTCGAATCCAAATATTCATCTCGCCTGATAGACATAAGAAACGATAGGGAGTATAATCGTGAATAGTGAAAACAAAAGGGGATTTGTTTTAGAATGGATATAAAATCAAAAATTAATTCATACAAAGACGACATAATAAACGATATTGCTGAGCTTGTAAAAATAAGAAGCGTAAAGGGCGAAGCTTGTGAAGGTATGCCTTTCGGCAAAGAATGTGCTCATGCCTTGAACAAAGCCTTGGAAATTGCCGGCAGGATGGGATTTGAGACTGTGAATCTTGATAATTATGCAGGATACGCGCAAATGGGCGAAGGAGAAGACATTATAGGAATTTTATGCCATGTGGATGTTGTGCCTGAAGGCGGAGGCTGGACGCATGAACCTTATTGTTTGAGTGAAGAAAACGGTGTTTTGTACGCAAGAGGCGTAGTTGACGACAAAGGTCCGCTGATTGCGGCGCTTTATGCTATGAAGATTGCCCGGGAAATAAAAGGGGAAGTATTCAAAAAAAGGATTCGCCTTGTTATAGGCGCTGATGAAGAGAGCGGGTTTGGATGCGTTAAGTATTACAAATCAAAAGAGGGAGGCTTCAGCATGGGGTTTTCGCCGGATGCTGATTTCCCTTTGATTTTCGGGGAAAAAGGTCATTATGATACGGATATTTCCGCGCCGCTTGCAATTAATGCCGGCAGACGCGTCATACAACGGATACAAGCGGGCACAGCCAGAAACGCTGCTGCAGATTTTTGTGAAGCGGTAATATGCGGTGAAACAAAAACGGCGGAAGCAATAGATAAATTCTTATCGTACTTAAGCGCATATGAGATTGACGGCAATGCTGAAATATTAAATGACGGGGTTTCTTTTAAGATGGCAGGGAAAGCGGCGCACGCTTCCACGCCTGAGCTTGGGAAAAACGCTGCTTGTCATATGATAAAGTTTTTGGGAGAAATCGTACATGACAGTCCTTTTGTGAATACCTTCAACAAACTTATAGGTACGGATACTTCGGGAGAAAAAATCGGCGCTGCCGCATGCGACGAATATGGTTCACTGACGCTTAATGTTGGAATGGTAAAAACCGATAAACAGGGAACAGCGACTGCTACTTTAGACATAAGATATCCTGTAAGCATTGATTTTGCGCCTTATGCCGAAATTATCAGTGAAAAAATAAAAGGCGCGGGCGCTGAAGAAAAATTTGTAAGTCATTCATTGCCTCTTCTGGTTGATCCTGAAAGCGAACTTGTGAAGAATTTAATGGAGGCTTACTGCGAAGTCACTAAAGATACGAAAGCAAAGCCGATAGTAATAGGCGGAGGCACTTATGCGAGGGCTTTTGAAAACGTAGTCGCTTTCGGTCCGGAATTTGCGGATGATGATAATCGAATTCATGACAGCGATGAAAATATCAGACTTGACAGACTATGGACGGCCATTGAAATTTATGTGAATGCAATTCTTAAGCTTGCAAAACTGTAAACCTCAAGGGGATCGCTTTTGTGGGGCAGATAAAGAAAGCCGTGAGGCTTTCCTTCCTTGAACTGGGTGGGTTACTTAGATGAAAGCTCAAAGCCGATAAAGGGCGGCGCAGCCGCGGCAGAAGAAAGCGCGCTGCGCTTTCTTCTGCCGCTGGGCAAATTGAACGCAGGCGTTCAATTTGCGCATAAAATAAAAAGAGAAAGATTTTCTTTCTCTTTTTATTTTATGCCGGCTGCGCCGCTCTTTTCACGGCTTTGGGCTTTCATTCTTTGTTCGTGATTGAGAATACGCTTTCTTATCCTCAAAGACTTAGGAGTTATCTCCAAAAGTTCATCATCCGCCAAAAACTCCATGCACTGCTCAAGACTCATTTTCAAATGCGGCACAAGCCTTAAAGCATCGTCATGTCCTGTGGCGCGCATATTTGTAAGCTGTTTTCTCTTACACACATTTACTGGTATGTCTTTAGAATTTGAGGAAATGCCTACAACCATACCTTCGTATACAGGAGTATTCGGCCCGATAAAAAGCCGGCCTCTTTCTTGAGCATTGTACAAACCGTAAGTAATCGCTTCACCGGCTTCATAGGCGATAAGACTGCCTTGCGAACGTCGCGAAAGCGTCCCTTTGTACGGGGCATACGAATCAAAAACGCTTGCCATTATGCCCTCTCCTTTGGTATCTGTCAGAAACTCGCTTCTGTAACCGAACAGCCCTCTTGAGGGCGCAAGAAATTCCAATTTCATTCTGGCTCCCATAGGCGTCATATTTAGCAACTCTCCGCGCCTTTGCCCTAATTTTTCAATAACCGCGCCCGCACATTCCTGAGGAACGTCCGCAACAAGCCTTTCTACAGGCTCGCTCTTTATACCGTTTATTTCCTTCATAAGCACTCGAGGAGGCGAAACCTGAAACTCATAGCCTTCTCTGCGCATAGTTTCTATCAATATTGATAAATGCATTTCTCCTCGTCCTGCTACATTGAAAGAATCAGTAGTATCAAGTTCGCTTACTTTTAATGAGACGTCTTTCAAAAGCTCTCTTTCGAGTCTGTCGCGTATATTGCGCGAGGTAACGTATTTGCCTTCTTTGCCTGCAAAAGGCGAATCGTTTACAGAAAATGTCATTTCAATAGTCGGCGCGGAAATTTGAGCGAATTCAAGAGCCTGCGGACATTCCGCCGAACAAACCGTATCTCCTATTGTTATATCCGGTATACCTGAAAGCGCTATAATATTTCCCGCTGCAGCTTCAGTGACACTCACTCTGCTCAATCCTTCAAATTGATAAATATTGACTGCTTTGGCTTTTTTAAGCATATTTTTATCGTGATAATTGCACACGACAAGCTCCTGATTTTGCTTTATCATGCCCCGTTCTATTCGTCCGATGGCGATTCTGCCGACAAATTCGTTGTAATCTATGGATGAGATCAACATTTGAAGCGGCATTTCTTTATTGCGAGGAGGCGAAGGTATATATTCAAGTATCGTTTCAAAAAGAGGAATAAGATTTGTTCCCTCAACATCCTGCTCAACGCTTGCCGTTCCTTTTTTAGCCGAACAAAATATAAACGGACTGTCCAACTGCTCATCGCTTGCGCCCAATTCTATGAACAAATCCAGGATTTCATCTATAACCTGATCTATCCTGGCGTCAGGACGGTCGATTTTATTTATCACCACTATTACTTTATGTCCGAGCTCCAAAGATTTGGAAAGCACGAAGCGCGTTTGCGGCATCGGACCATCGGAGGCGTCCACTAAAAGCAAAACGCCGTTTACCATTTTGAGAATACGTTCCACCTCTCCGGAAAAATCAGCGTGGCCGGGAGTATCCACTATATTGATTTTCGTGTTCTTATACTCTACGGCTGTATTTTTAGCAAGGATAGTGATCCCGCGCTCACGTTCCAGGTCGTTGGAATCCATTACTCGTTCCACAACTTGCTGGTTCTCTCGATAGACGCCGCTTTGTTTGAGCATTGCATCAACGAGAGTGGTCTTTCCGTGATCTACATGCGCAATTATGGCTATATTTCTTATTTGTTCTTCCTTATGCAAAATTATATTCCTCTTATTAAAAAATATGACGTAGTATTTTAGCACAAAAATATATAACAACATACAATTATTAATGATATTTATGTATTTTGAGCAACAGAAAGCGCAATTGAGCGCTCGAGCGCTTCTTGGGGCCGCGCGTGCCGTAAAGAAACGCTTAACGCGTTTCTTTACGGCAGCAAGGCGCAAGCCTTCGCGCAGAAAGAATCAGCCGGATATCCGGCTGATTCTTTCTGCGGCGCGCGGCCCCGCTTTTCGCATAACAAAATATGTCAACCAATATCAAAATCATTTTGTAAAGTAAAATTACTTGACATTAAAATTTCTGTATGCTATTATTACGTTTGCTGCGGCAGACTTAAAAATATGGAAAAGCACGTAAAACTATCTTACCTTATAGATATATACTCAGGCTTGCTTACCGAAAAGCAACGTCAAATCATTTCGCTTTACGCCGAAGAAGATATTACTGTAAGCGAAATTGCACAAATGACAGGAGTCAGCCGTCAGGCAGTAAGCGAGCTTATAAAAAGAATAGAAAAAATTCTTCATTCTTATGACAAAAAACTTTTTTTATTAGACAAATATTTATACAATATCGGACTTTGCAATGAGCTTGAAAAACATATCGAACATGACGAAGAGGCAAAAGATATTCTAACCAAGCTCAAGGAAAACCTGTAAAAAAGGAATAAATATGTTTGATTCACTCGGAAATAAACTTCAATCAACATTCAAAAAACTCACTGGCAAGGGCAAACTGAGCGAAAAAGACGTTGACGAAGCGCTAAGAGAAATCAAAATGGCGCTGCTTGAAGCCGACGTAAATTATAAAGTAGTCAAACAGTTTCTTGCCAGCGTAAGAGAAAAAGCTCTTACCGATGAAGTTATGAAAAGCTTGACGCCAGGCCAACAGGTAATAAAAACAGTCAACGAGGAAATGACGAAACTTCTTGGCGGAACTGCAAGCGACATAAAATTCAATTCTTCCAAGCCCTTTACAATACTAATGGCGGGCGTACAAGGTTCGGGAAAAACTACAAGTGCCGCAAAACTGGCGCTTTATATAAAAACTAAAGGCAAAAGCGTTGCTTTAGCAGCATGCGATACTCACAGAGCCGCTGCCGTCGATCAGCTCGAAATACTGGCAAAACAGATTGATTGTGAAATATACCGCGGCAATAAAAACGAAAAAGCGCAAGATATAGCAAAAAAAGCATACGCTAAAGCTCAAAATGACGCTATAGACGTACTGATTGTAGATACGGCAGGCCGTCAGCATGTGGACAAAGAACTAATGGACGAAATAGCGCAGATAAAATCGGCCGTAAAATTCGATGAAGTCTATTTTGTTGTTGACTGCATGATGGGGCAGGCGGCAGTTGACGCAGCTATTGCATTCGATGAAACAGTCGATATATCGGGATTTATACTGAGCAAAGCGGATTCCGATGCAAGAGCGGGCGCGGCTCTATCAGTAAGCTATGTTACAAAAAAACCGATAAAATTTGCAGGCACGGGAGAAAAACCTTCTGATTTTGAACTGTTCCACCCGGACAGAGTCGCAGGCAGAATACTCGGCAAAGGAGATATGCTTACCCTTATAGAGAAAGCGGAGAAGCTGGCTGATGAAGAGAGCCGCAAAAAGATGGCTAAAAAGCTGGCTGATAATGATTTTACTCTTGACGATTATCTTGAGCAAATCGAAAGCATAGCTCAAATGGGAGGCATAAGTCAGATAATCGGTTCTCTGCCTATACCTAAATCAAAACTGGGAGCTATCAACATCGATGAAAAACAACTCGTGCATACCAAGGCCATAATACAATCAATGACCAAAAAGGAGAGGGCGAATCCTGCAATAATAAACGCCTCCAGAAGAAAAAGGATAGCTGCAGGCAGCGGAACCAGCGTTATGCAGGTAAACAAACTTCTTTCGGGATTTGCGCAGAGCAAAAAACTTATGAAACGCTTAAAAGGCAATAAAGGGAAATTTTCTCAATTTCCGTTTATGTAGATAAAACATTTAATGAAAGGATAATACAAACAAATGGCAGTAAAAATCAGATTAAAAAGAATGGGAGCAAAAAAAGATCCTTTTTACAGAATCGTAGTAGCGGACAAGGACGTCAAAAGAGACGGAAAAGCTCTTGACGAGATAGGCTATTATAAACCCGTAGGCGAAAAGGCTGTAAAAATCGATGCTGAGAAAGCGCGCAAATGGCTTTCGACAGGCGCTCAGCCGACCGATACGGTAAAGGTTTTATTTAAGAAAAACGGCATATTGGAATAATATTAATTTAAGGGCATATCATATGAAACAGCTTGTAGAAGTAATGGCGAAGGCTCTTGTGGAACATCCTGAACAAGTCAGCGTAAGTGAGAAGTATGTGGGAAATACCACAATACTTGAACTTAGGGTAGCTCCTTCCGATATGGGTAAAGTGATAGGAAAACAAGGGCGCATAGCAAAAGCGATGAGAACGGTTATCAAAGCTCAGGCAATGAAGCTTAATGAAAACGCCGTGCTCGAAATTATGGATTAATATGAAAAAAAGAATATTTGCTGCTGCAGTTATGATTTTGATGATCAGTTTCAGCGCATGTTCAAAACAAGAAAATCAGCAAAGCAACATTGCTAAAGAAGATGAAAAGTACAGCGAAATTTTGACGTATCTGAACGATTCAGGCTATACTGATATAACTCAGATAAGCAGGGCGCGCATAATTTCCACCAATCCGACGGATACGGCTCTGGCGGGAAGCGCTGTTACTTATTACGCCGAAATATCGGGAAAGACGGCTGAAGGAGAAAATATAACTCAGCGCTTCAATCAGGTTAATGTGAGCGAAGCTGCGAAC
This sequence comes from uncultured Lachnospiraceae bacterium, assembly GCA_944381375.1. GTDB lineage: Bacteria > Bacillota > Clostridia > Eubacteriales > Anaerofustaceae > CALWKX01. Next base: position 18,009 of record CALWKX010000020.1, on the reverse strand, counting down.
GAATCCGATTATACATTTCTGCGCAGCAACACAATAGCAATATATGACGACGGCTCGCAAAAGAATATAAGTCTTACGGTGACGTTCGGACCTTTGACGGAAAGCTTTACATATAATGTTGTAAAGCAGGAAGTATCTGAAAATAACTATGCGCTGCTTGTCAACACGTTCACGGGCGTAGGCGAAACTTTCGAGCCTAGCGATCTTGTAGTAAGCGATTGGATATATTATACGAACGGACGCTCAAATACTGTGAGTCAGCTCAGAAGCGAAGCCAATGCAGCTTTGGAACAGATGTTTACAGCTGCTGAAAACGACGGTATTGAGCTATGGGCGTGTTCGGGCTACAGACCTTACGATATGCAGCAAAAGCTCTATGATGCGGCTGTAGCTTCGCTCGGAGAAGATCAGAATGACACGGCAAAGCCGGGCTACAGCGAACATCAGACAGGGCTTACCATGGACATCACATGGGCAAGCGCTTCCGGAGGGCTGTATCAGTCTATGGAATATGATGAAGAATACGCATGGCTTACCGAAAACAGTTATAAATACGGATGGGTGCTCAGATATCCAAAAGACAGCGAGGATATAACGCTTTATATGTTTGAGCCCTGGCATTACAGATATATAGGCGTAGAGATGGCGATGGCATATCACGAAAGCGGAATGAGTACGCTTGATGAATTTTTGTCAGTCGTAAGATAGGCGAATATATACGGAACGCAAGGAGCAGGAATTGAGAGAAACTTGGTTAAGTTCAAGTTTCTCTCTTTCTTTTTATCTGCACAATTGCAGATAAAACCGCCTTTTGCTACAATATAGGCGCAAGGAAGTTGGACTGGTGAAAGAAACGAAATATTACATAGCATTTGACAGATACGAGCAAGGTATAATGATAAACGCTCTCAACGAAATGCGAAATCGACTGATAGCCGAAGGCAGATATACCGATGCGGTTGACGAGCTTATCATTAAAATCTGCAATGCAAAGACCAAGGAATTTAAAACCATATAATAAATGTGCGAAAACGGAAAAAACATTATTTGTACAAATGAGCGGTACTTCCCGTCGGCGCTATATCCGTTAAGCAGTTGCATAATCAAATATAATAAGATCAGTGTAATGGCAACGGAAACGTAACTTTGATAAAAACCAAGAGAAAGGCAAATCGGGATAATACCATACAAAAAGCCTTTATCAAATGATTTCCACAAATAAACCGCAAAAGCAGCTAAAAGCAATGCCATCATATCGGCATCTAAATCGTGAATGTATGTAGCTGCTGTCGAAATAATCGTTATATTGGTTGCAAAAACACCCGATATTAAAGCAATCAGCGTTTTAGAACGAATATCAAATATCTTTGTTACTAAAAAAACTGTTATGCCAATATAGAGCAGCGAAAGAAATCCTATGAGCCACGGAGCTGTAATGGCGCCTCTGAAGAGTATTCGGTACGCAGGCACAAAGACTCTGCCTAATTTTATTCGCCATACATTTCTATCCGTATCTGCAACAAACTCAAATAAGGAATCATGAGAAATAGAACTGTGAAAAAATACATAAGCGTGGGCTGCCAGCCCCCAAATAAATGCCGCTGCAAGGCACAAAATGATTTGCTTGCGATTTCTTCTCAGTTTGTCCAAAAGACTATTTGAGTTATATTCACACCATCTTTTTTCAGTTAATAAGCCTTTTATTTGTAAGTCACCTTTCAAAATATGAAATACCTATTATTGTTTGCAATTAAACTACATAATGTTTATTATGTTGTATATTATTACTGTCAGAATCCTTCAATTTGATATCTTGAAAATTAAATAAACCCTGTTTATTATAAAATAATATATAAAAAACACCAAATAAGTGAATTTATGATATAAATAAAGCAAAATTTGTTTTAAGACGAAGTTAATTACGTAATTTTCTTCAAATTTATTAAAAAAACATGTGCAATCCTCATCCGTATATGATATTATAGACAAATATACAACGCTTATGCTTTTACCAAACGCTGTAATGAAGCGGTAAGTATATATAATGTAAGTGAAAGGCTTAAAAGGATGGAAAAGAAGTTTAATATCACAATCAATTCCGCATGGTGCAAAGCTTGCGGCATATGCATTTTTCTATGTCCTAAAAATGTTTTTGACGCCGATGACGAAGGCAAGGCAGTCGTCAAGTCGCTCGAAAAATGCATCGGCTGTTTAAGCTGCGAAGTGCATTGTCCCGATTATGCAATCGAAGTTGTGGAGGTGCAAAATGACTAAAGCAAAGAAACCAAAACTATTGCAGGGCAATATTGCCTGCGCTATGGGAGCGATTAAAGCAGGAGCAACTTTTTTCGGCGGCTATCCCATAACGCCTTCAACCGAGATCGCCGAATATATGGCGGCGCAGCTTCCCAAAGCAGGAGGCAGATTTATGCAGATGGAGGATGAAATAGCTTCCATAGGAGCAATAATAGGAGCTTCTTGTGTAGGGCATAAATCGTTTACGGCGACGAGCGGACCGGGATTTTCCCTTATGCAGGAGCTGATAGGTTATGCATGCAATGCGGAAATACCTATTGTAATTGCTAATGTTATGCGTTCAGGCCCTTCCACGGGGCTTCCTACTCTTCCTGCAGCTCAAGACGTAATGCAGGCAAGATGGGGAACTCACGGCGATCATTCAATAATAGCAATATCGCCGTATTCCGTAAAAGAAACATATATACAAACTATAAAGGCGTTTAATCTTGCTGAAAAATACCGCACGCCCGTAATAATATTAATGGATGAAAAAATAGGGCATTTGAGAGAGGGATTCGACGTAAGCGATGACGAGATACCCGAAATAATTCAAAGAAAGCGCACGCTTGATAAAGAAAATTATATTCCGTATGAAAACACACCTTCAATGGTTCCGGAATTCATACCGCTCGGATGCGGCGCGCGCTATCACATAACAGGGCTCACGCACAATGAAAAAGGTTTTTACACTCAAAAAAGCGATGAAGTTGAAAAATTCCTTTTCAGAATATACGACAAGATCGAAAAAAACAAAGAAGATATTTGTGAATATGAAATGTTTGAAATGGATGATGCTGAAGTCGTAATCGTATCTTACGGCTCAGTGGCAAGAAGCGCTAAGGAAGCAGTATCAAAGCTGCGCGCTTCAAATGTCAAGGCAGGACTTATTCGCCTAATTACACTATGGCCGTTCAACGACACGCTTATATACGAAAAATGCCACGGCAAAAAACTTGTGCTTATGCCTGAGATGAATTTGGGACAGCTTTCGCTTGAAGTGGAAAGGGCAATAAAAGATACTCCTTTTTATTCATTGCACGGCGCGAAAGCGGATTTGATTGATCCCAAAGTAATGGCTGATAAGGTAATAAGTTTACTTAAGGAGCGCGGGGAGGTTTAAGGATATGCAAACAGCTTATAAGAAATATTTCAGAGACAATCTGCCTCATATATGGTGTCCGGGCTGCGGCAACGGCATAGTAATGGGCGCTTTTGCCAGAGCTATTGAAATGCTTGATTACGATAAAGACGAGGTTTTGGTAGTATCAGGCATTGGATGTTCTTCGAGGATAACAGGATATCTTGATTTTAATACGTTGCATACTGCGCATGGAAGAGCTCTTGCGTTTGCGACAGGAGCTAAGGTTGCCGAACCGCGTCTTAAAACTTTTGTAATAATGGGCGACGGAGACGCCGCTGCAATAGGCGGAAATCATTTTATTCATGCATGCAGGCGCAATATAGACATAACGACGATAATAATCAACAATAACATATACGGCATGACAGGCGGTCAGTTTTCACCGCTGACGCCAAAGGGCAGGAAGGCCACGACAGCTCCTTACGGCAATATTGACAGAAGTTTTGATATTGTAGATTTGAGCAAGGGAGCCGGCGCAACATATATAGCCCGCGGCGATGTATTTCACGCTTTCAGACTCAGCTATCTGATTGCGGAAGCGGCGAGACACAAGGGTTTTTCGGTAGTAGAAGCTGTATCTACGTGCCCGATTTCATATGGAAGGCACAATAAATTCAAAGGCGCTGCCGACATGGTCAATTATCTGAAAAAAAGAACGATTGCGCTCAACAGAGCATCAAGGATGAATCCTGAAGCGCTTGAAGGAAAGATAATAACGGGCATATTCTACGAATCCGAAGATGAAGAATACTGTGATGCATTTGAAAGGCTTGAAGCTTCCGTAAAGAAAGGAGCGAGAAAATAATGAAAACTCAGATCCGTCTGAGCGGTACGGGAGGGCAGGGTATCATAAAGATTGCAGTGATTCTTGCTGACGCTGCGCTTTATGACGGTTTTAATGCTGTTCAAAGTCAGGCTTACGGACCCGAATCGCGTGGTGGAGCTTCAAAAGGCGAAGTAGTAATATCTGATACGGAAATTTTTTATCCCAAGGTAGAACTTCCCGATATAGTATTATGTCTTTCACAGGAGGCTTGCGATAAATATGCCTACGATATCAGATCCGGAGGCATACTGCTTATAGATTCGCAGCACTGCTCTGTTGATATGGAGAAACTTCAGGGAGTAAACATATATGCTTCCCCGATTATAAGCACTGCTAAGACAGTAATCGGAAATCCGCTTTGCGTGAACACTGTGGCATTGGGCACTCTTGTTTCGCTTACCAATACGGTTTCAAAGGATGCTGTTTTAATGGCTATGGAGGATAATTTCAAAACGAAGATTCTTCCTCTTAATATTCAGGCTTATGAAGAAGGCAGGAAGCTTTGCATGAAGCTTTTGCAGGAGAACAAGAGAAGGGCGAAAGCTATGGAAAGATTAAAAAGAAGGCCATCGAAATAGTACAAAAAACGGGCGTTGCCCGTTTTTTTTGTATAATCTAACCGGCTCAATACAAGAATATCACGAGGGGCTTACCTTGTATGGGGCAGATACGGGGCAAGATGTGTTTTAAGACATCTTGCGTCATTAGACGGGCGGGGAATATAAAAGACCCGAGCAAGTAACCCTAAGCGCGACATATGCTGCGATAATTTATATTCAGACAGAATATCATTCCTGCTGGATTAATGCTGCGGTATGAACTTATTTCATATGCCCTGTATTTATCCGTGTTGGGCCGCCCGCTTATTAAAAGAAACAAAGCTAAAGCTTTGTTTCTTTTATATGAAACGGCGCGCAAGAGATACTGCAGTAATTTTTGATATGAAATCTGCGCAGGGGCGCGCGCGGCAAATAAACCTTGCGTTTATTTGCCATAAGGCAAGGCTTGGCCTTGCCTTACGCGCCTTCGGCCGCGTCCGAAGGCGCTGCGCGCGCCCCATACAGTACATGCGTTCGATATTTCACAAACCGCTGCTTTCGTAATAAAAAAAAATGATAAAAGAACTTGCACTTTTATCTTAAGCCATTATAATATATCGAGTAAAAAATAAATTTTTTTTCAAAAAAAAGAGGGAAAACGCTCCGCACTTCTAATATCCATTATGAGTAAATAATTCAGGAGTTATCAAAATGGATATTAAACATTATTTATGGCTTACGGACCGAGCTCAGTGCGGAGTGGTAAGAGCTGCAAATCTAATCAACGAATTCGGATGCGCCTCAAAAGTATATGAATGCGACGACGCCGATGCGTTTTTAAGGGTGGAGGGTATAACAAGAGAACTGGCCGTAAATCTGGCTTATAATAAATCTCTCGAAAAATACAAACATACCGAGGAATATCTGTACACAAAGAATATTCATTTCATTACGTATGAAGATAATTACTATCCCGCAGCTCTTCACAATATCTACGCTCCTCCTGCGATTCTTTTTTACAAGGGACGCAATCTAATCCAAAATAACCCTATATGTATTTCGATAGTTGGTTCGCGCAAATGTACGGATTACGGACAAAAAGCAGCCCGAATGTTTTCTTCCAAGCTTGCATCCGGAGATTTGTGTATCGTCAGCGGTTTGGCTTTGGGTATTGACGCTCAAGCGCATTTGGGCGCTTTGGATGTGGGAGGAACAACTATTGGAGTGCTGGGCTGCGGCGCTGACGTTGTTTATCCATCGGCCAACAAATATCTTCATGACAGGATAATTGAAGAAGGAGGAATGATCTTAAGCGAATTTACGCCTATGACGCCTCCTCTGGCCCAAAATTTCCCTCGGCGCAACCGTATAATAAGCGGCATTGCTTTCGGTACAATAGTGGTGGAAGCTTCTAAAAACAGCGGTTCTTTAAAGACTGCGCGCTATGCTCTCGAACAGGGCAAAAATGTTTATGCCGTACCGGGACAAATATTTTCAGAGCAGTCGGAAGGCGCCAACAATTTGATAAAAGAAGGCGCAAAGCTTGTAACTGACGTCGACGATATATATTTCGACCTGAAAGTGTACTTGCGGCCGCTGAAGGAAAACAAAAACCGCATATATCCGCTTTCCAATGAACCAATGACGGAAGAAGAGGAAATAATCCTCACTGCAATCCGCGAAGGCTTTCAAACGCCCGACGCTATTTCGAAGCGTATCGGAAGACCCGTATCTCATATAAACAGAACAATTACATTTATGGAGCTCAAACAAATGGTTGCCGTGACGGCGGGCAAAATATATATAGCGTATTAATCGGAGGTTATTGAATGTCACAAAGGCTTGTCATAGTCGAATCCCCTGCAAAAGCAAAAACAATTACAAAATACCTGCCAAAGGACTGCAAGGTCATGGCGACTATGGGTCATGTCATAGATCTTCCCACATCTCAAATAGGAATAGATGTAGAACACGGCTTTATTCCCGAGTATAAGCCTATCAAAGGCAAAGGCAAATTATTAAAGGAAATCAAAAGCGAAGGCAAAAAATCTGATGAGATAATGCTTGCCACAGACCCTGACCGAGAGGGCGAAGCTATTTCTTATCATATAGCGAATTATCTTGATCTTGATTTGAACGATAAAAACAGAATCGAGTTTCATGAGATAACGCCCGAAGCAATAAAAAACGCCGTTGAGAACAAACGTTCTATAGACATGGACCTTGTCAACGCTCAGCAGGCGCGAAGGATACTTGACAGGCTGGTAGGCTACAAGATCAGCCCAGTGTTGTGGAAAAAAGTTATGCGCGGGCTTTCGGCGGGAAGAGTTCAATCTGCTGCCGCAAAAATGATAGTGGACCGTGAAAACGAAATACGCAATTTCGTCAGCGAGGAATACTGGGTCATATCGGCTTTTCTTTTGAAAGATAAAGACAGCGAACCGTTTGAGGCGCGCCTTACGAAAATTTCCGGAAAGAAAGCTGAGATAAAGACGGCTGAACAGGCGCAGGCTATAGTAAAAAAGCTTGAATGCGGAGAATATAAAGTAGACAACGTAAAACAGGCAAAACGGCGAAAAAATCCTTATCCTGCGTTTACAACAAGCACTTTGCAGCAGGACGCTTTTAGAAAACTGTCGTTTTCCACCAAGCGCACCATGAGCGTAGCTCAGCAGCTTTACGAAGGTCTCGAGATAGAAGGCAAGGGTCATATAGGTCTTATTACGTACATGAGGACTGATTCAACGCGAATAGCTGATTCAGCCGCCGCTTCTGCGCGCGCATATATAAAAGATACTTTCGGCAAGGAATATGTTTCGGGCTACGCTGCACGCGCTAAGAAGGCTTCTCACGTACAGGACGCCCATGAAGCAATAAGACCGACCGATATTCTGCTTACGCCCGAAAAAGCTGAAAAATCACTGACAAAAGAGCAGCATAAGCTTTATACTTTGATTTACTTAAGATTTCTGGCCTCAATGATGAGCGCCGCAGTATACGATACCATAGCCGCGGATATATCCTGCGCTGAGTATACGCTTCATGCATCAGGCTCTAAGCTTTGCTTTCCCGGCTATTTGAAAGTATACAATCCTGGTGATGCTGAAAAAGAAATGACCGTACCGCTGCTCGAAGAGGGAGAGCTTCTTGATTTAGACAAAGTAAAGAGCGAACAGAAATTCACGCAGCCTCCTGCAAGATACACTGAGGGAAGCCTTGTGAAAGCGCTCGAAGAACAGGGAATCGGACGGCCGAGCACATACGCTCCTACCATAAGCACGATACTTGCGCGCAATTATGTGGAGCTTGAGGATAAAAAATTCAAGCCCACTGACCTTGGAGAAGCAGTCAATAAGCTTATGGAGGAAAATTTTTCTGACATTGTAAATTTAAAGTTTACCGCAGACATGGAAAACAATCTTGACAAGATAGCTGAAGGCAGTCTTGCCATGACTGACATTATGGATGATTTTTACAAAGATCTTATGAAGGAAGTGAACGCGGCGGAAAATATACAGCGCATAAAACTCCCTGAAGAGATCAGTGATGTAAAATGCGAAAAGTGCGGAAGCAATATGGTTGTAAAGCATGGCAGATACGGCAAATTTCTCGCATGCCCGAATTATCCCGAATGTAGTTTCACGCTTCCTTTAATAGAAAAGGCGGATGCAAAGTGTCCCAAATGCGGCGGAGAAGTAATAGTGCGCAAAACAAAAAAAGGAAAATCATTTTACGGCTGCAAAAATTATCCTGACTGCGATTTTATGTCCTGGTACAAGCCGGCGGGCAAAAAGTGCCCTCAATGCGGCAAGGAGCTTTATGAAACTAACGGCAAAACAAAAAGTCTGATTTGTACTGATAAAGAATGTGGCTATAAGGAAAAAATCTGACTCGTAAAAAAAAGCGCTTTTGTCGACAGAGAGCATAAAGAAGTATTGCAAAATAGCTATCTATGCTAAGCGAACAGAAAATAAAAAACTCTATGCGATTAGTTTAATCATTCACATGGAGTTTTTCTTTTGTTTTTTCAAAATTTCAACGCCGAAGGATGCGTGGCCGTTTCATTCCTTCTTGGATAGGAATCGGCTGCAAGATACTCGGCACTAAATCTCTGCGTTTTTCAGATTCGCTTCGACCTTCATCGGGTCGGTAAAAATTTTTCCTCTGGTCAGTCCCAATCACCTGAAACAACATAAAGAAGTTGCATTTAAGTATTCGATTGACCAAAACGCATCTGTCCTGCCGCGTTTTCACGTTAGCTCCAAAGATGACCGCTTGGCCCGGCCCTTCTCTGTTCGGATTCTCGCCGAAGATTGCATCACGCCGTAAAAAAACAAAGGAAGTAAGCTGACGCTTCCTTCCCTGATTTTTATTTTTTTATTCAAAAACCCGTCAGAACAGCGGAAAATCCTTGCTTTTCCGTCTGTTTAGACCTACTTTCTGCCTCTTTTATATACGAAGCCAGCTCCTGCAAGGCACGCCGCACTGGTGCACAGAAGAACCGTCCAGAAAAACAGGTTACTCTCGTCGCCGGTCTGCACAGCACTTTCTCCGGAGTTTGTTCCTCCGTTGTCACCCTCTCCAGGGTTGTCTGATGACGTATCCTGCCCCGTGATGGCAAATTCCAGAGCCTCAATTCCATAGAGTGCCCCATCTTCTGAAACAGTGGTGAACAGAACTCTGTACTGGCCCGGTTCAACCGGTGCAGAGGCAATATCACGATAGGTCTCTCCGTTTTTTATCTGATAGGTCACTTCAATATACCCGTTGTAACCCTCTACAACAGCAGTTCCAGTATAGCCTGTGTGGGCACTGCCGTCATACTGCGCAACCTGTGCCTCCACACCGCTAATTGTAAGCCTTTCCGGACAGAGGTACTCCCGCACGAGGGTCTGGTTTTCCAGGAATATCTGCACACGGTATTGTGCGCCGCTTTCAAAGGCCATTTCTGTATAAGACGCTTTGGCAGCCCCGCTGATATCGGTATATACTCCATAACTTACCTGTGCAGCCTGCATGTCCAGCGTCAGCACATTATCTTCATACGGCATATAAATATGCAGTGTATATGTCCCAGCAGGCAATTCGGCAAACACAACGGTCTCGTAGTCGGACATGGCCTTATCCACATTGACGTATTCCCTCGACTGATCGGGTCCACTTAAATAATAATCAAAATGACAGGCTGCAGACGCCAGATACCTAAACGCGATGGTTCCTCCCTCCGGCACATCTTGGTAGGTGTAGGATAGGCGATAGCCTTCGTCATTTTCTTTACTCGGCGCAATTGAAAATGCGGTCTTGGTCTCCATCTTCTGCCACTGCCAAGACATTTCCTGTACATCCGTGCTCGCCTCCGCCTGCAACGTCAGACCCACTTTAATATCCGGGCCCGATGTATCAAATTGCAACTCGCCGATGACGCTGCTGACTGTAATGGTGCGTTTCATCCCACAGAGGCTACAGCTTTGCACAAAGGCATCGCTTATAATCTGTGTGTTGTAGGTATGAGAAGTATCCTTTTCATATTGGCAAATACTGCAGTACCCAGTATGGGTTCCGTCCTCATTGTCGCGATAGTTTCCAAAGATATGCGCTCCCTGCATCGGTTCCCCGCAGCCACAAGCACCCCTATGCTCATTTGCATCGATGGCCGTTCCGCTGGACAGGTGATGGATAACCGTTCCGTCTCCTGTAATCATTCCATAGTTTTCCAACCCGCCGTTGTGTATAAACGTTCCGTTGTTGGTCAGTGTGACGCCGCGTTCGATAACCAAAATTGTCCCTTCCGTAATTTCAAGCGTTTCGCCATCTGCAATGATATAATTTTCACTCAGGACAGCGTATCCATCGTTGCTCTTATCCCCATAAATTGACGTTTTCTGTGCCTGCACGTCTGTAATTATACAATCGTTGAAATCCGAGGGGTCGGCAGCGTTTTTACCGCCGCCGCCGCCAATGGCGTTGGCATGTCCGTTGCCGGGAATTCCATTCCGGTAAGTGCCTTTTGCCGTAATAATCCCGCCTGTAATTACAATTGTTTCCAGAATGCCATCGTGTCCGCCACCGCCAATTCCGGCCGCACCGTTTGCCCCTGCCTCAGCATAAATCACACCGCCAGTAATGACAATTTTCTCCACATAGGAGGAGATGCCTCCTCCACCGATGCCGGCACCGGCTCCATAGTCTCCTGTGCCACCGATCGCAGTAATGTTGCCTCCGTTTATTGTTATGGTGCCCTTTACCTTAACGCCTTCTCCGCCGCCAATACCAGAGCCGCCGCCTCTATTACCGCTAGCATCCGCACCTGTTGCAGTAATTTTCCCGCCGTTTATTGTGATCGCACCGTTGGACTCCATTGCGTTGCCGCCAATTCCTGCATTTCCTTCGGACGAAGCGTTGGCAACCAGCGCGCCCATCAGGCCCTCGGTAGACTGGGCATAGATCGTCAAGCTGCTGCCGCTTGCGACCCGAATGCCACCGCTGACTGTGAGGGTGACCCCATCCACCAGAATCAGATGGACATCTCCGTTTACAGTAACTCTTTCTGCGAGTTCCTACGTGCTGCCGGCAACATACCAGGTGCTTTCTCCTTTTACGCCCCAGGTAAACATCCCACTTCCAATTTCCGTGTATGTGTCACAACTTGCCTGCGTCCCGTTTTCATCAAGAAAGAATACGCCCGCTCCCGCATTGTTTTGGGGCGCGGGAACGCCCGTCATGGCCAGGGACGTCTGCTCGGCGGCGGTTTCAGCGCTTGCGGCCGATACCGCGGGAGAGAAAACTCCCAGCAGAACTGCCATGGTCAGTCCTATACAAAAAAATTTTTTTATCGTTTTTTTCATAATTTCCCTTTCTTCTGGGCAGTCAAAAGTACATTAAAAAAATCTCCGCAAGCGATATGAAGCTTGCGGTACCACTGGTGCGGGTGACATGACTTAAATCTGCATGGGAGTACCATTAGATACTAAGTCTGGCGCGTCTGCCAATTCCGCCACGTCCGCATAATATAGCTTATTATAGCACGTCCGTTTTTCTCAGTCAACTCTCTATGCTGGACAGCTTTTTGATTTTGGCCAGCATATAAGCAACGCAATTCTTTTGAAAAATAGTGCGCGCCCTTGTATCCGGAAAAGAAAATACTTAAACCATTAAAAACACCATATAGAACATACTTGACGCGCTGGAATTGCCCCCTCGCGGGCCTATTTGACAAAAGCGGAGTTTCAAAGGTACGCGGGATGGGCAGGCCGCCGCAGCCATGGCAAACGAAGTGCTGAAATCCTACTAAGCCACCACCGGCGGGCAGAACCCCAAAGGATCAAATATTCAAGACCTGTGCCCCATAATGTATCTGACTGACTTGGGGTTGTTTACCGGCGACTGATATTACTTCGATGTGGAGTGTAAGGGAGAGCTGACCTGCGGCATGAAAGCTGTCGATTACGAGGGCCGGCTGCACAAGCCAAATGAAGAAAAGACCGTTGACTTTCTATGAACCTCTACTGATATCGGTTTGCAGACAATTTTTTTCGTGCACTGAAAAGCTGCGTTAGTAAAAGGGCAGGGAGAAATAAGTCTTTTTTGATATTGTGAAATTTCCCGGGAAATTTTTCATTTTATATTCGCTTTGGAATAATTACTGTAAGGGGATACCCTGATATGGGGCAGATCCGTACGCAAAGACGCGTTCGGCGCGCTCTTTGCAACATAAGCGGGGCGGGGGACTTAAAATGGGCTGACCGGCTCTGCTTAAATACTGCGTACGGCATAATAATATAATCGTCTTGCAGCTTTGACGTTCGTTCTAATGAAACGCACATGAGTTCTTCCATTAGATTTTTATGTTTTTCAAATAGTTCATCACGCTGAAGCTCTTTTCCTTTTTTGTGTTTAAAGCGATAACTACCGACAGCATTGCCAAAACAAGATTTCCGTTTGTCAGAGCCGCGATGACGCCTGCGGTAAATAATAAAGCGCTTACCATATAACTCAATGTTGATACGATTCTTACAGCTTTTAAATTTCCCATGTACTTGCTTAGAGCCGAAGTCAAGGCGCGGGCGGCGTCCATTGGATATGCAGGAATCATATTAACCGCAAATAATATCAAATTGTAAAATATTATAAACTGACTCATGGGCATTTCTGCGTAATAATTAATAAACCCTGTTAAAAACGCCAGCGAAAGATTTGCAAGCGGTCCTGCCAAATATATCAAAGATCCTCTCAGGCCTGAAGGGGGCAATGCTTCACAGCCGAATTTAAAACCAAAAGCTCCGATACCAAAGCTTTTTATTTCAAATCCGAAGCAGGCGGATATAAGTATATGAAACGCTTCATGCAGCAATATCGATGTAAAAAAAATCACTGTTTCTATAATACCGCGCGTATATGCGACAAGAGCTGTCATGAGACAAAACATCAAAAGTTTAACATACTTATTCATTATTATGATTTATGCTGGTATCGAAAAATCCGGCCGGATCGGCCGCGCTCCCGTTAAGCCATACCGTAAACGAAAGATTTGCGCTGCCCTCGGGCAATGAAGCTATCATCGCTTTTTTGCTAACAGTATCATTTTCGTTTACATAAACCGCTCCCACATTGTCGTAGACAACAACGAGCATATCGCTGATTTTGAGAGTAATTCGCTTTGTACCGTCGCTGTTGGTCATAATATTGTCTATGATTCCTTCAGAACACGCATAAACGCTTGCTCCCTCTTCAGTAGTAATCACTATCGAAGGCGATACGCTCGCATCGAACTGCTCTGAGGGAAATGTACATTCATCTACAGGCAAAACAAATCCGTATACTTTATTGTCTACTGGAAGACTTACAGTTTCATTACCCATGATTTTTGCAACCGTTCTGTTTACAAAGTTGCCAACGTTTTCGGCCATTGAAATAAAATCGGTTTGCGCATCAAGAAAATAGGCTATTTTATCAGTTATTTTCGTCGCTACGGATGATGAGCTCATTTTCAAAAAAACTATTGCTGTAAGTATTACAACGCATATTATCATTTTGTTTATAAATTTATCGGGACCTTTATTTTTGCCGCCTTTGCCGGTTACGTCGTTTTTTTTAGACGCTCCCCGAAGCTTCAGATCATATTTGGAAAAACTATTCATATCCAAACCTCCGTCCATAAGGATATATATGCGCCGGAAATACATGTTATGATACAAGCTGTTTGTCATTCAGCGTTAAAAACATAATTATATTTGAAACGCCCGCGGACCTAACCGCCGTTTGGGGGAATTCATATTTCACGAAGGACGACGATTTGGCGGAGCAAGGTTTGTTATCCTTAGCGACGCTTATTCAAAGGGCGGCCGCGGCTGTTCTTTGCATAAGTCCGCGGACGTTTGATACCTTTAGGTTGTTTGTTTTTGCTGCATAATCAAACACAACCGTAAAAAAAGAACGCATGCTGTTCCCAGCAATACGTTCTTTCAATGGCGAATGATCAATCTATTTTCGGCAATGAAGCGAAACCTGCTTCAAGGGCTTCGTTTGTCACTTCAATATCGGTAAGCTCGCCGCTGTTGTACTTCATGTATGCGGCAAGATCGAAATACCCCGTGCCCGTAAGACCGAACACAATCGTTTTTGCTTCATTGGTTTCTCTGCATTTTACCGCTTCATCAATCGCTGCGCGTATGGCGTGAGATGATTCCGGCGCGGGAAGGATACCTTCACTTTTAGCAAACAAAGTTGCCGCCTCAAATACCTGTTTTTGTGTAAGCGCACGCGCTTCATCAATGATTCCCTGATGATAAAGTTCGCTTACTATGGGACTCATTCCGTGGTAACGCAATCCGCCCGCATGGTTGGGACTTGGGATAAAGCCTGAACCGAGTGTGTACATTTTTGCAAGCGGAGTCATTTTACCCGTGTCGCAATAATCGTAAGCAAAAAGTCCTCTGGTCATTGATGGGCAGGAAGAGCTTTCAACGGCGATAAATTTGATATTGTTCTTTCCCTGTATTTTTTCTCCTGCAAATATTCCTATAAGTCCTCCGAAATTGCTTCCGCCGCCTACGCAACCTATAATTATATCGGGTTTTATGTCGTATTTTTCAAGTGCCGTTTTTGTCTCAAGCCCTATAACGCTTTGGTGCAGCAGCACATGATCCAAAACGGAACCAAGTACGTAGCGGCAGTTATCTCCTTTTACCGCTTCTTCTACAGCTTCGCTTATAGCGCATCCCAGGCTTCCGCCAGTGTTCGGATTTTCTTTCAAAATTCTTCTTCCCGTCTCAGTAGTATCCGAAGGCGAGGGAATAACCTCAGCTCCGTACGTTTCCATAACTGCCTTGCGGTAAGGCTTCTGTTCAGCAGACACTTTAACCATAAATACTTTTATGGGAATATCGAAATACGCTCCTGCCATTGCAAGCGCTGTGCCCCACTGACCTGCTCCGGTTTCGGTAGTAAGGCTTTTAATGCCTTGTTTCTTTGCGTAATAAACCTGAGCTACTGCTGAATTGAGTTTGTGAGAACCTGAAGTATTTGTTCCTTCATACTTATAGTAAATTTTTGCCGGAGTGCCAAGCTTTTCTTCCAAGCAATATGCTCTTACTAATGCTGAGGGACGGTACATTCTATAGAATGAACGAATTTCTTCAGGAATATCAATAAAGCGATCCGTTTTATTCATTTCCTGATCCACTGCGTCTTCGCAGAATATTTGCTTGAGATCGTCAGCAGTTACCGGTTTCAGCGTTGCCGGGTTCAAGAACGGCGCAGGCTGAGTTTTCATATCGGCCTTTATGTTATACCATTGTTTCGGCATCTCGTCTTCTGATAAATAGATCTTGTAGGGAATTTTTGTCATTGGTTTTTCCTCCTTGAATATTTATAAATAAAAACTCCTGCCCCATACGGGACAGGAGATTATTCCTGCGGTACCACCCGAGTTGACACATTCTGTGTCCTCTTAGCCGCGTACTGTCATACGCGCCCGCCCTTAACGCTGCGGCTGCGTCCGCGCCTACTTTTTTTAAAAAATTTCGGACGGCCCTCTCAAGTCCATTCGCCGATAATACTCGCGCTCCGCCTTTCACCATAGCGGCGGCTCTCTGAGGCGTTTTCTAAAACGACTACTCATCTTGATCACGGGTTTGTTTTTTTTGCATATTAAACCATATTAAAATATTTGTCAAGCATTTTTTTCTTTTTAATTGCAGCTTTTATTCAATGCAAATAGACAACTTACATGCGATCATGTACAGTGTTTCACGTGAAACACAGCGCGGCGCTTAATTGAATAAGAAACGTCGTATGGGGCAGGAACGCGGGCGGGCGCGGCGCAGCCGCGCAGCGGCTTTTGAAGCGGCTTTAGCCGCTTCAGCCAACGCTTTAGCGTTGGCCGCGCCCGCCCGCGCATACTGGCCGCTGTCTGAGCCGAACGCCCTGAGCCTTTAAAATCCCCTCCCCGCTTATGTAATAAAGCGCGCCATGCGCGCTTTATTTATTATCTATCCCCGATATACGGAAGAGCCCCTTCAGTCAAAAAAAAGGATGTTTCACGTGAAACAATTTAAAATTCCTCTTCATGCTCTGCACAGCAGTCACAATAATCATCAGAGCCTGTAAATATAAATCCCTGCTGTTCTTCTTCATTTACATAAAGCTGGAAAACATCAGGTCTGTTGTAATGGCCCACAACATCAAAATCATATTTAGCTTCCTCTATTTGTCCCAGATCCAAATCCGCATATGCAATTTCTTCTTTTTCCCAAATAGGTTCAACTATATATTCGCCCATGGGTCCGGCTATAGCGCTTCCTCCCTTTAAAAGCACATCCGGCTTATCATCAAGTTCATTTTTGCATGGGAATTCTTCGGGATAATCGCTTTTTTTCATGTACTGATTGCAGGCAAGCACAAAGCAGCGTCCTTCAAGGGCAATATGACGCAAAGAGCACTGCCAGCCCGGACGATGGTCAAGCGTCGGCGCAAGATAGATTCTGACGCCTTTAGCATACATCGCAGCCCTGAGTAAAGGCATTGAATTCTCTCGGCAGATCACTGCGCAAATTTTACCGTAAGGAGTATCAATGACAGGAAGCGTGCTTCCGTCGCCCATGCCCCAAATTAGCCTTTCGCTGCCGGACGGACGCAATTTGCGGTGCTTTCCTATAACGTTGCCGTCGGGACCAATGAAAAGAGCCGTGCAGTAAAGGGTTGAATTATCTTCCTGCCTTTCTATAACGCCTATAACCACGTACGCTCCAACTGCGGCAGCAGCCTCTCCGAGCTTTGCGGTCTCTTCTCCTGGAATAGCTATAGAACTTTCATAATATTTACGAAAAGCCTTTCTGCCTTCAGGATTTCTGAAGCCTACTGAAGTAGCAAAAGTCATTCCTTTGGGATATCCGCCTATGTAAGCTTCCGGAAATAAAATGATTTTTGCTCCGTTTTTTCCAGCCTCTCTTATAGCCTTGCATGCTTTCTCGACTGAAGCAGGAGTATCGAACATGCACGGCGCAAGTTGCGCTATTGCTACTCTTACGTTTTTTTCCTTCATATTGTCCTCCTGATATTATGAATTTCTTTAATTATAAACAATGAAAGTATTAAAAAACAATACTTGAATTATGAGTAAAAGACTTTACTGATTTATTCATATTTCTAACTCATCATCAGCATAAATTAACAGAATTTGATTAAAACTCGAATACATAATTCCGTCATATCTTCAGCGATAGACTGTAGCGTACAAAAATTTTCCCCTGACATTTGACAAATACGAAAATCGCCGTCAGCGTTCTGATGCCGGCAGTGATTTCATACTTATTTATTTCTCTGTTGCAACGCCCGAATATTTGCTTATGTGCGATAAAGAAGCAATAGAAGTGCAAAAAATTTTGCCGTTCCTATCCGACACTTGGCCATTGTGTCGGATAGGTCGGGCGGTTATTCGGGCAAGTCGGTCTGGGGGGCGGAGCTGTAATAAGTCTGAGTGTCGTGGCTGCGGGTGCCGTTCTCATCATAGCTGCACTCATGCTCCACATTTTTCTCGATCATTTCCCGCAAGTGAGTGGGTGTCAGTTCTTCAAAGGCATGGTGCTTGCGGACAATGCCCATAAATTTCTCGGCGTTGACGGTAGCTGCCTGTGACTTGTCCAGTTCGGCTTGCAGGGCGGCGGCTCTCTTTTTCAGCTCCGCTTGCTCGGCTTCGTAGTCAGCCG
>CALWKX010000019.1 GCA_944381375.1 uncultured Lachnospiraceae bacterium | reverse complement strand
CAATGTTTATTAGCCCATATTCTGAATTTAATGAAGCTGTCAAAGAACTAATGTCTTTAAGTTTGGGTTTATGCAGTGTGTATTGTATTTATGAGCTGCTTGGAAATAGAAAAGATATAGATTTTTTTATGACATGTTTGAAATTCGAATGTTTCTTTTTTATATTAACAGCGCTCTTTGAGATGATGACTAATATACATTTTCCTACATCACGTTTATACAAAGAAATAGATTATCAAGCTAATGGTTTTTCTGATTTCGTATGTTTTGGAGTGCCTCAGCTATTTTTATCAACTTCAATATTTTATAATATAAATGACTTTTCTACTTTAATAGGTGTATTGTTGCCTTTGTTTTTTTTATCGCCTAATAATGGAACATTTAAAAAAATAGTTAATATTTTGGTGTTGTTCAGTGGCATTTTGTTATTATCATTAAATGATGCCAATATTGTTTTAGTCGCTTTATTACTGGGTATTATATTATATACTTTTCTTGTCAAAAAAATATGGAAGCAAAATACAATTGTTGCGATATGTGCATTTTTTCTGCAATTTTATGCTTCTAAATATATAGCGAAATTTCTTATTTTTGTCAAATCAAAATTAATGCATGTTAGTTTGGCAAATCAGTATAAAATATATGAACTTTTAGGAAAAGATTTTTCAGGTGCAGCCATCGGTAGTAATTTAGCAGATGTGTTTTCATCTCAAATGAACAATGCAGCACAAGGCTCAGGATCATTATATATGCGTCTGACTATGTATATCGAGTCATTACAACTAACCATAAAAACATATTTTTTAGGAGTAGGTCCTGCTGGATTTATGCCGTATTTTCAAAATACGGAACATAAAAGTGGTCTTGTAAATCCGCATAACTGGTGGTTGGAAATTTTGACGCAATACGGTATTTTCGTGTTTTTGGCTTATGTAAGTGTCATAGTTTATGAATATATTACTATGATAAAAAAATTTATCAAAAACCAAAGCATTATGTTTGCGAAAGTAATATCCATGTGCACGGTGTTCGTTATTGCATGCATATCTCCCAGTTCATTTTTGAGTTATACTTATCAGTGGATTTTGCCTGCTTTGTGTATAGTTATGATAAGAGCAGACGATAACGGCGGATTTAATTTCGATAAAAAATGAAAGATGTGATGTCATGAATATTTGGATTATTAATCAGGTTGCAATGCCTCCGAGTATGGGAGGACTTGTCAGGCATTATTATTTTAAAAAGTATTTGTCGGCCAAAGGGCATAATGTAAGAATATTGACATCAAGTAAAATTCACAACACTCAGATCAATATGATCAAAGATAATTCATTATATGTTGATAAATTGATGGACGGAGTGACGTATACTTACGTAAAGGCGCCTGATTATTCCTCAAACGGTTTTGACAGAATAAAAAGCATGCTTATGTTTGCCGTAAATGTCGTTAAACTATGTAAAAAGCTGATGGCCGCAGGAGAAAGGCCTGATGTGATTTATGCTTCTTCTCCGGAGCCTTTTTCGGCGTATAAGGCTATCAAATGGGCAAAAAAAGAAAAAATTCCTACTGTTATAGAAATACGCGATTTGTGGCCTGAATCAATAGTGGAATATAATGGCATGTCGAGAAAGAATCCTGTTATAAAGGCGCTTTATAAGCTGGAAAAATGGTTGTATGTAAATTCAGACAGAATTATATTTACTATGGAAGGCGGCCGTGATTATATAAAGCAAAAGGGCTGGCATGATGATGTTGATCTTAATAAAATATATCATATCAACAATGGAGTGTGTCTTGACGAGTTTGAGAAAAATAAACAAATATACATTATAGACGATAAAGACTTAAGCGACGAATCAACATTTAAGGTTGTGTATACGGGTTCAATCCGAAAAGCTAATAATTTACAAAGCATTGTTGAAGCTGCAAAAATTTGCGGAGAGAAAGAAAAAAGAATAAAATTTATAATATACGGAGACGGATCGCATTTGCCGCAGCTCGCTGAATACTGCGTTGCTCAAAATCTGGACAATATTGTTTTTAAGGGCAGAATAGATAAGAAATATATACCGTATGTTTTGACCTGTTCTGATTTGACGCTTCTAAATTATTTGCCGGCGAGCACTTGGCAATACGGCAGCAGCCAGAATAAGCTGTTCGAATATTTTGCCGCTGGCCGGCCTGTGCTTTCTACTATAAGCGTTAATTACAGCATAATAAAAAAATATTGCTGCGGCATGGAGATTGAAAATCAAACGCCGCAAAATATCGCAGATGCTGTTATATCTATGAGCCGATTAAATGACGAAGAATACAATATGATGAGTGCAAACGCGCTTAAAGCGGCGGCAGATTATGATTTTAAAGCTTTGTCTGATAAGCTGGAAGATATATTGATCCATTTGAATTCTATGTATTAATGCGATGCGTCAATTCTTTATTCGTCGTGTTTGTTATATGCTAAGGTTAAGATATAAAGCAGCAGTTTATCCGCATTTATTATGTTGTATAGGCTGCCGCTTTTAGTTTGCATTGAATTTGTTCCTAATTTTCACAATATGGTACATTTCTGTTGCTTCTGTAGGTACAGAAGAGCTTGCTCATATTGAAATGATCGGGAACCTGTTTGAACAGTTGATCGCTGGTGCCACTAAGGATGAAATGAAAGCAGCCGGTTTTGATGGATATTTTATCGAACATGGCTGTAACCCGTTTTATATCAACACATCAGGGCAAACATTTGACACTTATTCTATTGGTTCAAAGGGCGATCCAATAGTTGATCTTTATGAAGATATGGCAGCAGAACAAAAAGCTAGGATAACTTATGAAAATTTAATCAAAATGACAGATGATCCTCTGCTGAAGGATAGTTTGCGATATCTGAGGGAAAGAGAAGTAGTGCATTTTCAACGTTTCGGCGAAACGCTGAGGCTTGCAGAAGAATATTACGGGTCGAAAAAAATATTTTAATTAATATACCGTCAGGCATTTTGTCTGGCGGTATATTAATATAAGATTAAATTAGCACTCACCTCTTGACAGTGCTGATAAAAGTAGTATAATACAAGTATAAAAGGTGCTGAAAAGTACATAATTGATAATTAGGGAGGAAAATAAAATGATGTTGTTACCAAGAAGAAACCACTACGATATAGATTTATTTGATGATATGTTTAGGGATCCATTCTTTGCGAGACCCGCTAACCAAGTAATGAAAACGGATATAACGGAAGAAGGCGATAAATATATGCTAAGCATGGAACTTCCTGGATATTCAAAGGATGATGTAAAGATTGAGTTGACGGATGGTTATTTGACAGTAAGCGCAGTAAAAGAGACGATCCAAGATGAGAAAAAGAGCAATTTCATACACAAAGAAAGATTTTACGGCGAATGCAAAAGATCTTTCTATGTGGGGGATAACGTTGATGAAGCTAATATCAAAGCTTCTTTCAAGGACGGCGTTTTGGAAATTTCATTCCCGAAAGCGCAAACAAAGCAAATTGAACAGAAAAAATATATTGCTATTGAATAAACGTATAATGGCGTATAAAAGCAATAAAAAGCCGGCGTATTGTAACGCCGGCTTTTTATGCTTTTATGTTTTTTGATTTTTCACAGGCTTAAATTGATCTTAGTTATCCCTATCATCAGATAGTCTATATATGATGTTATCGTTTTTATTTTCTATTTTAAATAACTTGTATATATGATATATTTATTTTCACATGAAAAACAGATTTTTTTTGCTTATAGGTTCAGCGCTGTATATAATTGCCTCTGTCATTGGCGTTTATTATTGTATAAAAGGCAGAGCCTTCAATCCTCTTACCGGACTTGCTATTTTAATATTAATATGTATTTTGTTGATTGTAGCATCAAGAGATCTTTCTTTAATATCAGATAGATATCGTGCTTTAAAATTAATGAAGACAGCCGTGCTTATTTGTTTTTGCATATATGTTATTTTTCTATTGGATATGACTTTATTTAATGCATATTATGGCAGAAATATTTTAAGCAGACAAATTAGTTTTGAGTTATATATTAATTATTTTCATGATTACGTTAATTTAGCGCCCTTTAAAACTATCATGCTGTATATACGTTCATTCGGTAATAAAACGATAAGCGCCGCTGTATTTGTAACGAATATATTCGGTAATATTGTTGCATTTATGCCTTTTGCTTTTTTTCTTCCTATCTTGTTCAAAAAAATGAGAATTTTCAAGTATTTTTTATTAACGATAACACTCGTAGTTATAATAATAGAGTTAAGCCAATTTATTCTTCTGGCCGGTTCGTGCGATATTGACGACTTTCTGCTTAATATATTTGGTTCATGTATTTTTTATGGTATCCTGCATTTGCGGTTTATCAATCAAAGCATAAAAAAACTGTTTATTTTGGAATATTAATCAAGCGCTTTTTTTACTTAACGACCACAATAAAGTATTATGAAAAAGCTTATGTAATAAAAAAACATTGAAATCCATATTGCGGTTTTCAATGATGTTTTTATGGCGCGCCCGGAGGGAATCGAACCCCCGACACACGGTACCGGAAACCGTTGCTCTATCCCCTGAGCTACGGGCGCACATTTATGCATTATTTTATAATATTTTAATTTTCGTTTCAATATAACAATAAAAATATATCTTATTAATACTCTTTTATTTTATAAAATGATCTTTGCAAGAAAAATGAAAATTTATTTTAACAGTTTATTAGTGTTATCCTTTATGCTATAATGCAAATAATATGAAGGAATAGAATTTTTCGACATATTCATATGCAGTTAATATATAAATTTTGGACAATGGAATGAAAAACTTATCGTTTTTTAAAAAATTAAAAAGATATCTAGTAGTTTTTTCGGACGCTTTTATATGTATAATTGCTTTTTTGCTGTTTTTTCATATCGAAGGCGGAGATCTCCCATACGGGTATCCTTATATTAATATTATTATGGCGGCCGTTTTGAGCTCACTAGTACTCATTGCAGGATTTTTTTTATTTAATGCGTACAGCTTGGTATGGCGCTATTTGAATATGCGAAATATGTTTTTTATAAGCATTATCGCTTTTATAAGTTTATGCGTTAATTGCTTAATGGATATATTTTTATTGAAATTGCCGCTTGATTCCGGTTTTTGCGGATTCTTTATCTGCGGGGCCACTCTTGCAATATTATTATCACGCATTGCGTATTGCTATTTGTTTGAAAACAAACATACTTACACGTCAGGTAAAGCCGCTAAAAGACTTCTTATTATAGGAGGCGGTGATGCTGCGGTTTTCGCTCTTAAAGAGCTTAGACAGAATAATAAAGAAAACTATGTTGCTGTCGGTATTCTTGATGACGATATGTCAAAACAGAATCGTTTTGTATGGGATGTGCGTGTTTTGGGCAACACGAATATGATAGAAAAATTTACTAAAGAATATTCTATTGATACAATTCTGTTTGCTATAGTCAATATATCAGAGGAGCGTAAAAAGCAATTACTGGCAAGATGTACTGCTGTATGCCGCGATGTGATAATTCTGGAGAGTATTTTTGATAAATTATTTTCGAAAGAAAGATTGGAAATCAAAAAAATTACAATGCAAGACCTTCTGGGCAGAAAATCCGTATTGTTGCATACAGAATATTACGGAAAATATTTGACGGATAAAGTTGTGCTTGTCACGGGAGGCGGCGGTTCTATCGGAAGTGAGCTTTGTGTTCAGATAAAAGCTTGCCGTCCGAAAATGCTTATAATTTTGGATATATATGAAAATAATGTTTACGATTTGCAGCAGTCATTTAAAGATTCCAATGATTTCAGCGATATACGAGTTGAGATAGCATCCGTTCGCGACAAGCAAAAACTTGATATGCTTTTTTCTAAATATCGTCCGCAAATAATTTTTCATGCGGCGGCTCACAAGCATGTACCGCTTATGGAAACAAATCCTGAAGAGGCTGTAAAAAATAATGTGTGTGGCACTTTGAATGTATTGACTTTGTGTGAAAAATATTCTGTCGAACGTTTTATACTGATTTCAACTGATAAGGCGGTAAACCCGACAAGCGTAATGGGCGCCACAAAACGCATATGCGAAAAAATGATGATTGCTTTTTCTTATGGCAGCAATACAGTTTATTCTGCGGTTCGTTTTGGAAATGTTTTGGGTTCAAACGGTTCTGTGGTTCCTATTTTTGAGCGGCAGCTTCAGAACGGAGGACCTCTTACAGTAACCCATCCGGAAGTTACGCGTTATTTTATGACTGTGCAAGAAGCTGTATGCCTTGTTATAGCAGCAGGCAGCATGGCTGACGGCGGAGAAATTTTTGTTCTTAATATGGGTAAACCTGTTAAGATTAATGATTTGGCGGAGAATATCATAAGGCTTTCGGGGAAAGTACCGTATGTAGATGTGGATATTAAATATATTGGACTCAGACCCGGTGAGAAGCTTTATGAAGAATTACTTATAGATACGCAGAAACTCAAAGGGACAGGACATAAAAAAATATTCAAGGAGCATTTTATACCGGAAAATAAAACGAGTTTGCTTGAATGTGTAGATAAGCTTATCTACGCGGCCAACGGTAATGAATCCGATAAAGTTAGAGACCTGATTAAAGAAATTGTTCCTGAATATAACAGATCAAACGGGAGATAATAAAATAATGAAAGTACCATTTTCACCTCCGGATATCACTGATGAAGAGATCGAACAAGTAGTAGATACATTAAAATCAGGATGGATTACAACAGGTCCGAAAACAAAATATTTTGAAAATCAAATAGCTGATTTTGTAAACTGCTCACGCGCAGTTTGTTTTAGCAGCGCTACAAGCGCGATGGAGATGATTCTCAGACTGCTGGACATAGGTCCGAAAGATAACGTCATCACATGCGCTTATACTTATACCGCTTCCGCCAGCGTAGCTGTACATGTCGGAGCTGATTTGAAGCTTGTAGACGTTGCGAATGGCAGCTACTTTATGGATTATGACGCGCTTGACAAAGCGATAGATGAGAACACGAAAGTAATCATACCTGTTGATATTGCCGGAGTGCCCTGCGATTATGATATTTTAAATGAAATCGTTGAAGGCAAAAAACATATCTACAAGGCCAGTAATCCTATACAGGAAGCTTTTTCACGAATTGTAATACTTGCGGATGCGGCTCATAGTTTTGGTTCGTCCCGCAATAATATTAAATGCGGTTCTCTTGCCGATTTTACAAGTTTTTCTTTCCATGCTGTTAAAAATTTGACGGTAGGCGAAGGAGGAGCCGCGACATGGAAAAGTCAGGATTTTCTAGATGATGAAGAAATTTACAATAAGCTTGTAATGCTGTCGCTTCACGGACAAACAAAAGACGCTCTGGCCAAAACAAAAGCAGGTTCATGGGAATACGATATAGTAACTCCTGGTTATAAGTGCAACATGACGGATATTATGGCGTCCGTAGGCATAGCTCAGTTAAATCGATATTCTCACATACTTCAGAGGAGAGATGAGCTTTTGAAAATTTACGAAGAAGGTCTTGACGAGGAAGCTGTTTCGCTGATACCTCACAGAGCGGATCATTATTTTTCAAACAAACATCTTTTGCTTGCGCGGTTTAGGGATTTTGATGAAAGGCAGCGCAATGATTTTATAAAGAAGCTTTCGGAAAGAGATGTGGCCGCTAATGTGCATTATAAACCTCTTCCTTTGCTTACGGCTTATAAAAATATGGGTTTTTCCATTGATGATTATCCAAATGCATACATGCAGTATAGAAATGAAGTGAGTTTGCCTTTATATTCAAGCATGACAAATGAACAGGCTTTTTACGTTTGTGAATGTGTAAACAATATTTTGCTGAATGAAGAGAAATGATATGGTATTACGCCGTTGGGGGAAGCTGCCGGAATTCATGTGCAACGAATCTGTGCGCATTTATTATGATAATTTAAAGCATAAAAAATTCCAGCTTATTATTAAGCGTTTGTTTGATTTGATACTCAGTATAATAGGCATAATTATATTGAGCCCTTTAATGCTTGTAATAGCTTTATTGATTAAGCTGAGCTCAAAAGGGAGCGTATTTTTTAAGCAAAAGCGTATAACTCAATATGGACGTGTGTTTAACATAATTAAATTCAGAACCATGGTGGAGAATGCTGAAAATTTAGGGGAAGCTGTAACGATAAGCGGGGATAAAAGAATAACAAAGATTGGTTTGCATCTGAGAAAATACCGCTTGGATGAACTGCCGCAGCTGATAAATGTTCTTAAGGGTGATATGAGTTTTGTAGGCGTGCGTCCTGAAGCGGTAGAATATATATCATATTATGATGACGAGATGTTTGCCAGTTTGCTTCTGCCTGCAGGGATAACGTCAAAAGCGAGTATACAATATAAAGATGAAGCTTTGATATTGTCGGAAGCTGTGCGAAATGGGATAGATATAAAAGACGCATATGTTAATATCGTGCTTCCGCAGAAGATGAAGATAAATCTTGATAGTATTCGTAATTTCAGTTTAAAAGAAGAAATAAAAATAATTTTTTCAACTTTCGGAGTATTATTCGGTATAATATAAAGCTTTAATTAAAGCTTTATTTACATAAATACATAATATTACAAAAACATAAATTTAACATGAGCACAAATTTAATTATTTTTATAAAAAAGACAATTGTTACCATATTTGGACTTGCGTTGTTTGCTTTAGGTTCATATTTAAGTATTCAGGCAAATGTTGGATTAGCGCCATGGGATGCTTTCAGCAAGGGGCTTTCCAATGTATTGGGCATATCATTCGGCAGCGTTGTTATATTTACAGGCGTTATTATACTCATAGCTGATTACATATTAGGCGAAAAAATAGGCGTAGGAACAGTTCTCAACACTATTTTGATAGGGATTTTTACTGATATATACATTTCCTTGGAAATAATTCCCATAGTAGAAAATATTTGGGTAGGAATAATAACGTTGCTTGCAGGGCAAACGGTATTATGTATAGGCAGCTATTTTTATATAAAAAATGGTCTGGGCTGTGGTCCGAGAGATTCGCTTATGGTTGCCTTAAGCAAGCGTATGAGTAGAGTTCCAGTAGGTTTAGTCCGTGGGTTAATAGAAGGCAGTGTTTTAATAATAGGCTGGTTGTTGGGAGCAAAAATAGGTATAGGAACTATAATATCTGTATTTGGTATAAGCTTTATACTCGAAATTACATTTAAAGTATTCAAGTTTAAAGTTAAAGATGTGAAACATGATAGTCTGATTGATTCTTTTCAATATATAACTGAGTCCTGTAAAAAAGCTTAAGGGGAATCTGCCTTGTACGGGGCAGATGCATATGGAAAGCGCGCTGTATAAGCGCGCTTTCCAACATTAGCGGGGTGGGAATTAATTAGATGCATGATATTGGTTAGACGGCAAAAAAGTGCAGATAGTGGGGCGCGGCTATAGCTTAAGGTTCCCTTAAGCTATTTATGAGCGGCGCAGCCGCTCAATAGCCGCTTTGCGGCAGGCCGCGCCCCGAGAGTTTGCGCTTTTTAAATGTTCCAGTCTATATAAATGATTCAGTTTTTATATACTTCAAATATTTTAAATATTTTTTCAATAGGTGTTTTTATACCATATTTTTTATGATATGATACAAAATCAAGAGGGTGTATTATGCAAATAATAACTGATATAATTATAACCGTTATAATAGTTTTCGGGCCGCGTCTTATGGTTGTTTTATGCAATAAAGTTAAACTTTTAGGTATGCTTGGACCAATTTTTCTTTGTTATGCTTTGGGAATTATCCTGGGCATAGTATTTAACGGACTTTCTTTGGATAACTCTGTAGCTTCGGTTTTCACTGACTATACAATACCCGTTGCAATTCCTCTTATATTGTTCAGCGCGAATTTTGCTTCTTTGAAAAAAATCGCAAAACCCGCAGTCATATCATTTGCTTTGATGTGTGTGTCTGTTATGATAGTTTCTGCGTTAGGTTTTTGTGTGTTCAGAGGCGAGTTTGAATATGCCAGCGCTTTGAGCGGTATGATGGTCGGGCTTTATACGGGAGGCACTCCTAATCTTGTCGCTATAGGCAGCTCTTTGAATGTTCCCGGAGAAATAATAGCGATGGGAATTGCCGCTGATACCGTGGCTGGAGGAATTTATTTTTTGATGCTTTTATCGATAATGCCAAAAATCGTGAGAAAAATCCTTCCGGCGTTTAAAATGGATCATAATGAAGATGCCGGACTTGAAAGACGCCTCAGTGAAGAATATGTACCTGAAAAAAGCAAATTTTCAATTATGAACTGGATCAAGCGTATTCCTGCACTGTTAGTTGCAATAGCATGTTTTGGTATATCTGCGTTGTTTGCGCTATTAATTACTGGCAGTCTTGACAATGATTGGGTTATAGTCGTAGTAATGTTGACAGTTACATCGTTAGGTATAGCTTTTTCTTATGTGAAAAAGATACGTACAGCTCCCGGTACATATTCCACAGGACAATATTTGATATACATGTTTTCCGTAGCTATGGGATTAACGCTTGATTTTTCTTCGCTGAATCTTAATATGATTTCGATGTTTTTATTCTTTTGTTTCGTGCAGTTTTTATCAGTAATAGTGCATATGGTTTTTGCTAAGCTTTTCAAAATAGATGCGGATACGGCTTTAATTACTTCGACGGCTGGTATTTACGGTCCGGCGTTTGTCGGCCCTGTTGCCGGAGCCCTAAATAATAAACAGGTAATACTCCCGGGGTTAGTATGCGGTATCTTAGGATATGCTGTAGGCAATTATTTAGGTATTGCGCAAGCTCTTATTTTGGATATGTTTTAATTTAAGGTAAAACGACTATGTATAATGTAATTCAAATTGACAAAACAAATAGATCTGATGTTAAAAAGTTCGTTGATTTCGCTTTCGAACTTTATAAAAATAATAAATATTGGGTTCCTCCCCTGAAGAATAAACAAATAAAACTACTTACTCGCGGTGAGAGCATGCAGTTAAGCAGCAAAGATTATGAGCTTTTCGCCGTGATTTATGACGGCAAAATAGTAGGTAGAATTCTTGTCGGAATAAATCACGTTAAAAATAAACAGAAAAATTCCAATGAAGGATATTTTTCATTATTTGAATGTATTGACGATGTCAAAGCCGCTTCGCTTTTAATTGATACAGCCCGCGATTGGTTAAAAAAGCGCGGCGCCGAATTTTTTACAGGACCTGTTTCTCCTACAAACGGAGATGATGACAGAGGCATATTAATTGAAGGTTTCAACCGTATGCCGACTGTTAATACCGCTTACACCATGGATTATTATCCGAAACTTTTTAAAAGTATTGGTCTTTCAAAATATCTTGATTTTTATGCTTTTGCAATAAATTTCGACAATGCAAAAGTCGAAAGAGTCAAAAATGTAGTTGAGTATGGTAAGAAAAAATCAAGTATAAATATTGCTCCGCTTAATTTTAATGATATTGAAACTGATGTAAAGGATATATATAATATTCTTGTAAATTCAATGAGAAGCCAATGGGATCATCTTGAAACTCCTACTTTCAGTCAGCTTAATGAAGAATTCAAAATGCTTAAAAGCATGATAGATCCAGCTCTTGTTTTAATTGCAAGAGTAAAAGATGAACCGGTTGGTTTTGTTGCCGGAATTCCTGATTATAATCAGGCGCTTTGTCATATGAAAGGGAAAATGAATATAATATCTGCAATAAAGTTTTTGTATTATAAATATCATATAACAAGAGTAAAATTTTTTATGCAGTTCGTTATTCCTCAATATCAGGGAACTTTTGTTCTGCCATCATTATATTTAGCTATGTATGAAAATTTCCTGAAAAGAGGGTATCTGAGCATGGAATGTGCAACTGTAGCTGAAATTAACGCAGGCTCCTTAAATACACTGGAAGGCGTTGGTTTTGAAAAATGCATGACGTATAGAATTTATAAATGTACTATATAAAAAAAGGAGATCAAAATGATAAAAATTGAAATGGCTGACGGCGGTATTATAATGCTTGAACTTGATAAAGAAAATGCACCAAAGACAGTTGAAAATTTTGAAAAGCTTGTGAGCGAAGGCTTTTACGACGGGCTTATTTTTCACAGGGTAATAAACGGCTTTATGATACAAGGGGGGTGTCCTTACTCAACGGGTACAGGAGGCGCTAAAGAGAATATATATGGAGAATTTGCTGCTAATGGGTATGAAAACAAGCTTTCTCATACGCGAGGGGTAATCTCTATGGCAAGAAGCAGTGATTATAATTCTGCAAGCAGCCAGTTTTTTATAATGCATGAGGACGCTTCATATTTGGACGGCGAATATGCGGCTTTCGGACGAGTCGTATCCGGTATGGATGTAGTGGATCGCATAGCGCAAACTCCTACAGATATGTCGGATAGACCTATAAAGGATCAGGTAATTAAAACAATTACAATAGTGCAATAATTTAACGCGTGAAAAAAGGACCGTAATATTACGGTCCTTTTTTATTAATTTTACGATAGTTTGAGAATAATCAGATTATTATTTATAATTCAATATTATCGTTGTGATCATTTTGTACAGGAGGTATATCAGAAGTGGCTTTGACAATTCTTATCCCTTTTATGTATAAATATATTACAAAAGGTATAAATATTAAAAGCGCAAAATCATAATTGGTAAATAATATAAAATCATATGTTCCGTGAAGCAGCGTTGGCGCGGTCAGACTCATAAATTTATAATAAAAACGTTTTTTATGAGCAAATTTGCCCATTGATATATAATATCCCATAACTATAGCAAATATTGTATGAGCCGGCACAGCGGTTAAAGCCCTTAGTATCGCAGTTGATAATCCTGAACTTAAAACATACATTATATTTTCAACTGTCGCAAATCCCAAAGAGACCATAACGCAGTATATAACTCCGTCATATATTTCATCAAATGCATAATTTTTAAAGGAAAACAGCCTTACGCCTATAAATTTTAATCCTTCCTCTATTAAGGCAACTCCTATAAAAGCGCTGAAGAATACATCAAATATATCCTGGTTTTTTGCTGATGGAAATAAACTTTCTAAAATTGCTGCTGGAATAACAATTATAGCGCCTACGACGAATAATTTAATCAAAAGATTTATAGGTTCTTTGATGTATTTATCATGTCTTAATATAAATATGATTATAACAATGCTTGGAAGAGTTGCCAGCACAATAAGGTACATTATCGAGGATCTCCGATTTTATGAATATGTCGTGATTATATATTGTTTTAAATTTTTTGTAAAGCCAGACGCACATCTATTATTTTTACCATTTTTTTTTGTAAGTTGAAATGTATATTATATAATAAACGATTAGGAGAGGTAATTATATGAAGCTTACTGTCAATAAAACTTATCACGGTTTTTTACTTAAAGAAATATGGGATGTAAAAGAAGCGTCGTCAAAAGCTTTTTTATTTGAACATAATAAAAGCGCTGCAAGGCTTCTTTTTATGAAAAATGACGATGATAATAAAGTTTTTTTTATAGGTTTTCGCACTCCGGCTGTGAATGACAGCGGGACAGCGCATATTATAGAACACAGTGTTCTTTGCGGTTCCGAAAAGTATCCGTTAAAGGAACCTTTTGTAGAACTTATTAAATCATCTATGAATACTTTTCTGAATGCGATGACGTATCCAGATAAAACGCTTTATCCTGTCGCAAGTAAAAACGATGCGGATTTTAAGAATCTGGTAGATGTTTATTGCGACGCAGTGTTTAATCCATTGATAAAGAGTAATCCGTATACGTTTTATCAGGAGGGTTGGCACTATCATCTGGAAAATGAAGAAGATCCGCTTATTATAAACGGCGTTGTTTACAATGAAATGAAGGGTGTTTTTTCCGATCCTGAAGAGATCATGATGAGGAATGTCACCTCAACTCTTTATTCCGATACTTGTTATGCGTATGAATCCGGCGGAGATCCGGATAAAATTCCTGAATTGACTTACGAAAGTTTTATGGAATTTTATAATATGTATTATCATCCTTCAAACAGTTATATATATGTTTACGGCGATACTGACATCTTGGAGCACCTTAAAAATTTAAATGACAGATATTTGAGCTTCTATGATAAAATAAATGTCAACACGCTGCCAGGTTTACAGAATAAGTTTTATAAGCCAGTTCATTACGATATGACTTATCCCGCCGGGAAAGATTCAGACGACAAGCGTTTTTATACGTATAATTTTAATTTGGGAAATATCAATAATGTAAGGCTGTATTTTGCATTTAATATCATAGAAAACATACTTATGGACAGCGATTCGTCTCCACTTAAAAAAGCGCTTATAGATTCAAATATTGCGGATGAAATAAGCAGCGATTATGTTGATTATATCAGACAGCCTTATTTTAGTATTATTGCTAAAAACGCAAAGAGTGATTCGTTCGATGTATTCAAAAACACTGTTGATACTGCATTAAAAAGAATAGTAGAAAACGGAATTTCTAATGAAGCAATAATAGCTGCGCTGAATAATTTCGAATTCGAATTAAGAGAGGCAGACAGCGGTAATTATCCTTTGGGTCTTGTATATGGTTTGGAGGTTATGAATAGCTGGCTGTATGACGGCCATCCCACAGCAAGGCTTGAATATGAGCAGCATATAAGTTTTCTAAAAGAAAATGCGTGCAGTGATTATTTTACGTCACTTATAAATAAGTATTTGATAAATAACACACATAAAACGACTATCTCTCTTACCGCTAAAACAGGTCAGGAAGAAATTAATGCAAATGAAGAGATAAAGAGGCTTGAGAATATCAAAGCGTCTATGACTCAAAAAGATCTGAAGCGTATAGTAAAAGAAACAGAAGAGCTAAAAATAAGACAAAGCGAACCGGATTCACAGTCAGCAGTAGATACTATCCCTAATATTGATCTAAATGAAATATCGGATAAAGCAGAAAGCCTTGATTGCGAAACTATTGATAAAAATGGATGGCGCATAATCCTGCACAATGATAAATGCCGAGGTATAGTATATACTGATATTAATTTTGAAATGCAAGCCGCTAATATGTATCAAATCGTTTTGTGTTCTTTGCTTGCAAAGCTTATAGGCGTATACCCTACGAAGAATTATAACGAAGAGATGCTTGCTAACGAATTAAAGACGTATTTAGGCGATTTGGAGCTTAATATAAGTGTATACCCAAGTGTTTTGGACACGGAAAAATACACTGCGAAATTTGTGCTTGCCGCAAGGGCTCTCAAAGACAATTTGAGCAAAGCATATTCATTATGTGCGGAAATTTTGAACAATACAATCATTGATGATCCTCAGCGACTTTTAAAAACGGTAAATGAAGAAATTTCGAAGTACGAATCGCATTTAATTGTTAATGCGCACAGTATTGTTCTTACAAGACTAAACGCTATGGCAACTAATTACGGCAAATATGTTGAATGTGTAAGCGGAATTTCTTATTATCAAACGCTCAAGCAAATCCGCCAATCTTTGCTTGAAAATGATTTCAGCATATTAAAAGAACTGAACGATATTTACAGAAAAACCATTAATGTTTCTGATACGGATATTCTTCTTATTTGTGATAAAGAATTAAATGCATTTACAGTAAATGAAGTTACACGCTTAGTATCAAGCCTGTCTTGCAATAAATTCAATAAGATTTCTGTTGATCTGAAAACGCCTGTAATCAGGCAAGAGGGTATAATCATACCTTCCATGGTATCTTATACAGGTTGCGGTTATAATTACAAGCTATGTTCTCATGAAGTAAATTATACTCTTGCAGTAACTAAAAAATATCTTACAGCCGGATATCTTTGGGACAATATACGTGTGAAAGGCGGAGCGTACGGCGCTATGATGATGATTGACAACAGCGGAAGCGTATATTTTGTTTCTTACAGGGATCCGCATATAGAAAAAACACTGAATGTTTACAACACTGTAGCGGATCATCTTCAAAACCTGACTCTTACCAAGAAAGAAATTACAAGGCTAATTATAGGGACAATGAGTGATTTGGATATGCCTTTGCCTGTTTATGCCAAAGGCAGAAGAATACTAAGAT
The DNA here is from genome assembly GCA_944381375.1 of uncultured Lachnospiraceae bacterium. GTDB lineage: Bacteria > Bacillota > Clostridia > Eubacteriales > Anaerofustaceae > CALWKX01. Next base: position 98,986 of record CALWKX010000019.1, on the reverse strand, counting down.
GCTATTATAATGATGCAGATTATGAATATCTTTGCAATATGCGTAAGAACATTCTTTCAACAACTCTCAACGATATAAAATCAACTGCATCGATTATTGATGACGCTGTAAATAAAAAAGCGATTTGCGCGGCAGCAGGGCAAGCTATGATAGATGCCGGCAAAGATTTATTCAGCGATATCTTTAAACCATAAGGTGAGATCATGATAAAACGAATCACATGCATTATTTTAACAGTATTAATAGCTTTTACATGTTTGCCCGTTAATGTCAGCGCCGCTTCTTATGATTTCAGCTCATATCCGGACATGGGAGTAGCTGTCATGGAGATAAAATCAGGAGATACGATTGTATCAAATAATGCCGATGCTACGTATTATCCTGGCAGTATCATTAAGCTATTAAATGTTATGACTGTGCTTGATTATTTGGAGCTTGACAGAGTTGTGACTGTTGAGCAGGCGGCTCTTGATATGGTTGGAGAAAACAGCTCTTTGGCCGATTTGGAAGAAGGGGAGCAGCTTACTGTAGAGCAGCTTATTTACGGCGCTCTTTTGCCATCGGGCAACGACGCGGCGATCGTACTTGGCATAGAAACCGGCAGAGTAATACTGGGGAATGCAGATGCTTCTGCCGAAGAGGCTAATCAAGCCTTTGTAAGTCAAATGAATGTAAAGGCCGACAACATCGGCATGTATAATACAGATGTGGCAAACAGCGACGGATATGATAATCCTAACAATATATCTACGCCTAATGATATTGTAAAGCTTGGCTGCGCGGTTCTTAATAACGAAATAATAATGAATGTTGTCGGAGTGAAAACATATGAAGTTACTACAAATATGGCACAGCATATTTGGGAAAGCACAAATGTTTTTTATTATGAAACACTTGAAGATGACAACAATGGTACACAGCAGAATCCTTATTACGACAGTAGAGTATTCGGTTTGAAAAGCGGGTATACTGATGATGGCCTCCGATGTTTTCTTTTCGCTGCGCAAGACGGGGAAAAGACATTTGTAGGCGCAGTGTTGAAAGTGCCTACCGAAGATATGGAAATATGGAAGCGCACCCATGATATTATAAATTACAGCTTTGATAATTATTATATGGTGCATCTGACGCCGCAAGAGGATATGAGCATAAATGTAGTGTGGACTAATCCATCGTTTCTCATTCCTTTTAGAATGAAGCTGAATATGAAATACGATACATATGCCTGCATTGATAAAGATTCACAAGGAGTTGTAAATTATACTATCTCCGCTTTGGAAGGAGTAAGTGAAGTAGATGAAAGTGAAAGACTTAAGCTTATTGCGCAGGTTGAAAGCGGGCAAACAGTTGCATATGCAGATTTTTATATCGATGATGTGCTTATAAAAAGTGTGGAACTTATAGCTGCGACTGATTACAAACCGGCGGGCATGACTGATATATTACTTTATGGCATATTTGCAGCCATAATAGCTGGTATTGTAATAGGTCTGAGAAATGTGGAAAAGAAGAGGAAGCGCAGGATTGAACGATAAAGTGTTTAAAACCCTTGAATTAGACAAGGTGCTTGATGAAGTAGCTCGGTATGCTTATACTGATACAGCGAAGAATAACATAAAAGCGCTGAAACCATTTCACAGTGAAGCCATGCTTCTTAGAAGGCTTGATATGCTCGAACAGGCTGTTGCTCTCAGCCAATTAAAAGGACGGATTCCTTTGGAAGGAATTGCGCCGGCAGGCGAATATGCCGTTCATGCCCAAAAGGGCGGTTTGTTGCGGCATGAAGCTTTGATGAAAATTTCGTCCATGCTGCGTACCGTAAAGCATCTAAAACGCTTCATACTCACGAACACAGATTCTGTAAGTACGCCAATACTTGATGAATACGCTGAAGATCTTGAGCCGCTTAACAAGCTTGCGTCAGATATAGACGCTTCAATAATAAGTGAAAATGATATAGCGGATACAGCCTCGAACGTTCTTTATGATATAAGAAGAAAAATAAAAAACGCAAATTCATCAATCAAAGACAAGCTTAATTCGATAATCAATTCTTCAGCATACAGAAAAATACTTCAGGAACCTATCGTTACGTTAAGATCCGGCAGATATGTAGTTCCTGTAAAAAACGAATGCCGTCATATGATTGACGGCATAATCCATGACAGTTCGTCTTCAGGGCTTACTATATATATAGAACCTTCAGCCGTTGTTGCGCTTAACAACAAAATAAGAGAGCTTGAGCTTGAGCAAGCGAAAGAAATAGAAAATATTTTAAGAGAATTTTCCAGGCGTGTAAGCAATGATGCGGAATATATAATAAATAATGAAAAAATAGCAGTAATGTTTGATGAGCTTTTTGCAAAAGCGCAGTATGCTATACAACATGGTCATGCTCGGCCCTTAATAAATAATGAAAAAAAGATCTCGCTTTATGGATCTTATCATCCTTTACTCAACACAGATACGGCGGTAGCTTCTGATATTATTTTAGGGGAAGGTTATACTCAAATGGTCATTACCGGACCGAACACCGGAGGCAAGACCGTCGCTTTGAAAACTATAGGTTTTTGCGTATTGATGGCTCAGTGCGCGCTTTATGTTCCTGCTTTAAGCGGAAGTTCAACGTATGTGTTCGATGAAGTATTTGCCGATATTGGCGACGAACAAAGTATAGCGCAATCGTTGAGCACATTTTCATCTCATATGACGAATATTATAGGTATTCTCAGCCAAATTAATAGCAATTCACTTGTTTTGCTCGATGAGCTTGGGGCGGGTACAGACCCGTCAGAAGGGGCGGCGCTGGCTAAAGCTATACTCTGTACTATAAAAGACAGCGGATGTTTAAGCGCTGCCACTACTCATTACAATGAGATAAAACAGTATGCTTTAACTGAAGAAGGCGTAGTAAATGCTTGTATGGAATTTGACGTTGAAAATTTAAGGCCTACTTATAAACTGAAAACAGGAATACCGGGAAAATCGAACGCGTTTGAAATTTCCGCAAGACTTGGTCTTAGCAAAGATATTATAAATAAAGCGTCTGAGGCCATGAGCACGAGTAATGCGCAGATCAGCGATGTAATTGCCAAACTTAATGAAAAACTTACGGCTGCCGGCATATTGGAAAGCAAAGCCGCTAATTTGCATGAAGAGAATAATCGTCTGCGAGTCGAGCTTGAAAAAGAGCAACGCGAATTTAAGGAAAAGAAAGATAAAGAGCTGAGCGACGCTGCCATAAAAGCAAAGCGGCTGATAGCTGAAGCAAAAAAAACGGCAGGAGAGATTTTGCGTCAGGCGGAAAAAACATGCGCGTCAAAAGAAAGTCTTAGTAAAATAGAAGCTTTATCAAAAGACGCTTTGGGTAAAATAAATGATGTTATACCGCAGCATCCGGCGCTTGAAAAAACGTACAATGCCGATAATATAGTTGTTAATAAGGGAGATACTGTATTCATTCCGGATTTGGGCTGTGAGGGTTATGTGATTGAGACTGATAAAAACAAAGCCTTAGTGCAGGTAGGGTCGATAAAAACAAAATTTGATGTTTCGAAGCTGAAACATGTTGAAAGGAAAAAAGAAAAACAGTTCAGCTATACGGGGATGAAATCATCAGAAATATCTCCAAAACTTGATATCAGAGGTATAACGTCGACAGAAGTTGCTCTAGAAGTAGAGAAATATATTGACGACGCTGTGTTGGCGGGGCTTAAGGTCGTTACGATAGTGCACGGCAAAGGCAATGGAATTCTTGCGAAGGAAGTAACGAAAGTGCTTAAAAATCACCCCATGGTTGAAAACAGTCGTTTTGGAGGTCTTAATGAAGGCGGAACAGGTGCAACTATAGTTTATTTGCAGTAATTCGTTTTTTAATGTATAATATTAAAAAAATACAGTTGATATGAAATGGAAAGACAAAAGTGCCATGCTTTCGTTTTAAGAAGCGCAAAATATAAAGACCATGATAAGATACTGACTCTTTTTACACGCTCAGAGGGAAAACTCACTGTCTGCGCTAAAGGCGCTATGAGTATTAAATGCAAATATTCGCCATCAACGCAGCTTTTCGCATTGAGCGAATACGTTTTGAGTGAATCCAAAAGCGGTTTGTATGTATATTCGGCTGATCTGATAAGGATGTTTGAAGGAATAGTAAAAGATTATGAGAGGCTTGCAGTCGCGAGCTATTTTTGCGAACTTATAGATATAATGTTTCATGCAGGAATGAATGAAGACATCACTTTCAATCTGATTTACTATGCTTTGGACCTGACAGAAAAAGCGCCTTTGGAATACATGCCTTTGATTGCGCTTGTGATTGCTCTTAAGCTTACAGGCATAAGCGGGATATATCCTTGTCTGAATGTATGCGTTAAATGTTGTGAAGAAAGCGACATGTATATGTTTGATTATTCGCAAGGCGGAGTAATTTGCCCTCGTTGCGCTCAGACTAAAGATCTTCCGCTGCTTACTCGTACAGAGACCGAATATATGTATGCGCTTTTGCACATGGATTTGAGGAATATAGTAAAAAGCAAATTAGCGGATAAGGATGAAATAATTTTATTATTCAAATACATCAATGAATATATACGCTATAATGTAGGAAGGCTGCCTCGCAGCGTTGAGCAGCTTTACGCAATTTAAACAACGGAGGTAAAAATGACAAGGCAGCTTACGTTAAATGAAATCATCAGCATTACGAAAATGAGAGGTTTGGTGTTCCCGGGCTCAGAGATATATGAGGGATTGGCAAATTCATGGGATTACGGTCCCATAGGAGTGCTTATGCTCAATAATGTTAAAAACGCATGGATCAAAAAGTTCATCACGGAATGTCCATATAATGTAATGATAGATTCTTCAATTCTTATGAATTCCAGAGTGTGGGAAGCCAGCGGCCATTTGGCTAATTTTAATGACCCGCTTATGGACTGCAAAACATGCAAAAGCCGTTTCAGAGCGGATAAGCTTATCGAAGATGATCTTAGCAAAAAAGGTGCAAATGAAGTGGCGGACGGCTGGAGCAATGAGAAAATGGAGCAATACATACAAGATGAAGGCGTTAAATGCCCCAAATGCGGCGCTCAGGATTTTACCAAGATTCGTCAGTTCAATTTGATGTTCAAGACTTTTCAAGGGGTTACAGAGGATAGTATAAACACGCTGTATTTGAGACCAGAGACTTGCCAGGGAATTTTTGTAAATTTCAAAAATGTTCAGCGCACGACGAGAAAAAAACTTCCCTTTGGTATAGGGCAGGTAGGGAAATCCTTCCGCAATGAAATCACGCCTGGTAATTTCATTTTCAGAACACGCGAATTCGAGCAGATGGAGCTTGAATTTTTCTGCCGCCCTGAAGAAGAAATGAAATGGTTTAATTATTGGAGAAGTTTTTGCGAACAGTTCCTTTATGATATAGGCATCAAAAAAGAAAATATTTCTTTGAGGGATCATGCGCCGGAACAGTTGTCGCATTATTCTAATGCGACAACCGATATCGAATATAATTTCCCATTCGGCAAAGGCGAGCTTTGGGGAATAGCCGACAGGACAGATTATGACCTTAAGCAGCATGAAAAATATTCCGGGAAAGATATGAAATATATTGATCCGGTTACTAATGAAAAATTTCATCCATACTGCATTGAGCCTTCTGTAGGCGCCGGAAGACTGTTTTTTGCTTTGCTTTGTGACGGGTATGAATTGGAAAGCCTGGAAGACGGCACTGAGAGAAATGTATTAAGAATACATCCGTATATTGCGCCGTTCAAAGCAGGAGTGCTTCCTCTTACGAAAAAACAATCGGATAGAGCTTTTGCTTTATATGAAAGGCTTATCAAAGAATTTGAATGTGAATATGATGACGCCGGCAATATAGGCAAGCGCTACCGCAGACATGATGAAATAGGCACTCCGTTTTGTATAACAGTCGATTTCGATACGGAAAATGACGGCTGTGTTACTGTGCGTGATCGTGACAGTATGAAGCAGACAAGAGTTGCCATAGATGCTCTGGCGGATTATATTAAGGAAAGAATATACTTCTAAACTGAAAAAAATAAATAAAATAATAAATAAAAATGGATAAAATTAAAAACGATAGAATACTGAAAAACAGCATATTAGCTTTTGTAGTGTTGATCTCATTATTTGGTGTGTTCGTACTTATAGGAAAATACCGTCAAACGGACATAATTGTCATTAAACAATTTTTTGAATATATTCCTAATTGTATTGTTTCTGCGGCTGCATCATTTTTCTTATTATCATTGGTCAGAGTATTTTATAAAAAAAGTTCAACGCGTATTTTTTATTATATTATGTTATTAATATTTGCGGCTGCATTATTTGATAAGGTAATATTTATCGGAGATCAATCTTCTTATGATATTTTCAGAGTTATTTCCGGTATATGCGGATTATTTGTAGCTATGGTGATTTATGATAGAATATGTGATACAGATCTAAATAAAAAAAAATTTTCCGAATGTAAAAATGCTTTGAATTAAATTTTTTTAAAAAAAATTGATAGATGAAATTTATTGTAGTATAATGACTGCGGCAAGTGAAAAATAAAAATAAAGGGAGAAGGATATATGGGCACTTATAATAAAGGAATTGAGACTAGAGAAAAAATTTTCCAATCCGCTAAGAAAATGTTCTACAAATATGGCTACAAGAGTGCAACTATAGCAAAAATAGCTTCCGACGCTAATGTACCTATAGGTTTGGTCAATTATTACTTCAAGAAAAAAGATATCCTCGCTTTGGCCTATACGCAGTTTATACAGAATATCAGGAAGTGCGTTGACGATCAAATAGGAAATCAGATAGAAAATCCGCTTCAAAAGCATATTGTATTTACTAAGATATTTTACACTATTATGCTTGATAATGATAATAACAGGGATCTGTACAAGGAAATCTTTATTAATAGACTTGTATCGGCTGACGCCAGCGACCTTATAGCCTATAATTTGATGGATATAGTGAAAACTTTTGATATAGATATTTCCGAAGCTATATTCAGGAGACTTATAATTGCCGAATACGGAGCTAGAAGAGAGCTTCTGATGGACAGATATGACAGGCTTGATCCGCATAAAAGCAAAGATTTTATCAATTTCCTTGCCACGATTGCCGTTCGTCTTGCCGGAATAGATATAAGAGTTATTATACAGAATGTGAAAAAAGCAGAAGAGCTTTTCCAGAAAATAGATTATTCAAATATCAAATTCTTGATATAGTGGATAAAACTATTCTATCATTAGAAGCATCAAGCAGATTTTAAGTGTTTGTTCTAAAGTCAAAACCAATTTGCTTTGGATTTAGCGTAGATACTTAAAATACATGATTTTTAATGTAATATAGCTGCTTGGGAAAATCAGGAAGAATATTAGCGGTTAAGTTGCTGCAATAAAAGAAGAGCACTTTAAATTTGTCTCTTCTTTTTGTCATGTAAAGTTTATTTGTTTTATAATTTTAAGGATGTATAGTTATCATTCAATAATGATTGTAAATTCATCTATATTTTCTATATAAGTTTTCAATCTATCGCCTGAGGTTAAAAATCCGTTGGCATGATTGCAAGCAGAGCCTGCGGGAGAGCCGGTCATTATCATGTCCGCCGGCATGAGGGTTATCGCGCAGGAAAGATCATTGACAATATAATGCGGATCAAATATCATATCGCCGGTATTGCCGTTTTGTCTTAATGAGTCATTAACGTAAGATCTGATATTTAATTCTACAGGATATTTTATGATGCTTTTGTGAGCAATCCAAGCGCCCATGGCGAAAAGCCCATCGAAGCTTTTTCCGTAGAAAACCTGTCCGCGTTCATTTTGTATATCTCTTAAAGACAGGTCATTTCCGCATGCATATCCGAATATATAATCCTCTGCATTTTTGCCGTTAAGTTTATGTGTTTGTTTTCCCATTATTATTATAAGTTCCGCCTCATAGTCGGCCTTTTGGGACATTTCTGAATAAACGCTTACTTTTTGATTCGGTCCTGTAGCTGATAATGACGCTTTTGTGAAATACATCGGTTTTTTTGGAAGATCATAAGATCCAAAAGCTTTGTTCATTTCATTGATATGATCTTTATAATTTTTACCTACGCAAAATACGTTTCGTAAAGGTTTGGGGATTGCTGCGGTAAGAGTAAGCTGCTTAACATCAATTTCTTCAACGTATTCCGTATTTATCATGGATTTAATTTTCTCAATGATTGTGTCGTTCTGCATGTTAATAAATTCTTTCATATTGCAGACGGGATTTATTTTGCAAACAGATAAAAAATCATTGACTTTATATGCTTTGGATTTATCAGTTGATACAATAACTGTTTCTTCGCCATTTATAACTGCGCTTGCAAAGTACATTTTTAACTCCTTGAAACAATGAGATACATATAAAATATAAAGCGCATTTTGAAAAAATGCGCTTTGCGATATCAGTCGCACATGGTTACATCGAATGTTTCAATGCCCTCTATAGATGCTGTAAGTACGTCTCCCGGTTTTAGAAATTCCTGCGGATTGCGCCCCATTCCAACGCCGGACGGTGTGCCAGTCATTATCATGTCTGCCGGATATAGTGTCATACCTCTTGTAAGATCAGAAATAGTTGTCGGTATGTCAAATATCATATTTTTAGTATTTGATTGCTGACGAATTTCTCCATTTACTTTAAGTGATATCTCAAGTTCAACAGGGAAAGGGATTATGCTTTTATGAGCAATCCAAGCGCCCATTGCAAAATGCCCGTCAAAGCTTTTGCCGAAAAGCCATTGTTTTCTTTCGCTCTGTATGTCTCTTACCGAAAAATCATGTCCTACGGCGTAACCGAAAATATAATCTTCGGCTTCATCTTTGGCAACGTTCAGCGCAGGTTTGCCTATAATTGCAATAAGTTCCACTTCATAGTCTACCTGAGAAGTTACTTCGGAATATACGCTGATTTCATCATTTGGTCCGGAAGCGTACATTGCTGCCTTTGAAAAATAGATCGGAGCTTTAGGATCGGGTTTGTTGCTGCCGAAAGCGGCGTTGACTTCAGCTACGTGATCTTTGTAATTCTTGCCTAAACATATTACATTCCTCAGAGGATAGGGAATAGCCGCTGCAAAATTAAGCTGGGATATATCAGTTATATCAGGCTTTCTGTCAGAGTTAATTTCGTCGCTGATTTTTTTGATAAGTTCATCATCTTGTTCGTTTATAAAATCCACCATATCAAAGAACGGCTGTATGCCAAAATCTGCGCATAGCTTGTCTAAATAAAAAATCTTTGTTTTTGTTTTGTCAGCTACGATAAGTTTTTCTTCGTCTTGTTCAAATATCGTCGCAAAATACATAATAATCTCCTTTATAAGCTATTTTCTTAAATCATCAAGTATTTCTGTTTTTGAAAGCGTTTTTTCGTCTTTCATTTTGACTAATTTTGCAGGGCTGCCTGCTACAACACTGTTTGGAGCTACATCTTTTGTTACAACGCTTCCTGCTGCGACTACAGCGCCTTTGCCTACTTTAACACCTTCGAGTATAACAGCGTTCGCTCCTATCATAACATCGTCTTCAAGAATTACAGGGCTTTTGCTGGGCGGCTCCAATACTCCTGCAAGCACAGCGCCTGCTCCTACATGGCATCTTTTGCCCGTCTGCGCTCTTGCACCCAAAACAGCGCCCATATCTATCATCGTTTCTTCGCCTACTACTGCGCCCAAATTTATTACCGCTCCCATCATAACGACGGCATTTTTCTCGATGATTGCTCCTTGTCGGATAAAAGCTCCCGGCTCTATTCTTGCATCTAAAGTTCCCGTATCGAGCAGCGCTACGGCGCTGTTGCGCCTGTCCTGCTCAATGCGGTAATGTTCGATTTTTCTTTTGTTGTTTTTGATAAGAGTCTGCGCCTGACTGTATTCGCAGAATATAATATAAGAACCGTTGGTTCCGTAATACTCGTATTTTGAAAGAGCGATTTCGTCTATATTGCCTTTTATATATAGTTTTGCCGGAGTTGTTTTTTTAGAATCTTTTAAAAATCGTGCTAAATCGTAAGGGTCCGTAAAATCATATTCGTTATTCATTAATATTTATTATATCCTCCATGGTGTAATAACCATTGCTTTTTCCGATTATAAATGCAGCGGCTTTTAAAGAGCCCATCGCAAATATTTTTTTACTCAAAGCTGAGTGTGATATCTTGATTATTTCATCGTTTCCGCAAAAAACAACTTCGTGTTCTCCAGGTATAGTTCCGCCTCGTACCGAATGTACAGTGATATCGCCTTTTTTACGCTTACATTCTTTGCCGTATCGTCCGTATACTAATTCCCCTTCAAAATTAACGGAATTTTTTATTGTATCTGCCAGTAATTGAGCAGTGCCGCTAGGCGCGTCTGCTTTTTTATTATGATGGGCTTCAATAATTTCTATATCGAAATCTTCATATAATAGTTTGGCTGCATAAGATATAATCTTATTAAGTACGTTCACTCCGTAAGAATAATTTTTGCTTCTTACTACGGCTATATAGCGTGATGCATCTTTTATAAAATTTTCGTCATTTTCACTGAGTCCTGTCGTGGCGCTTACCAGAGGCAGTTTGTTCTTTATGCAGAATTCCGCTATTGTCTTAGCTGCTGTATAATGCGAAAAATCTATAACGCAGTCGATTTTTTCGTCAATATGATGCGTTGAAGAATAAATATTGAATTCACTGAGTTTGAGCGTTTTTCTGTCAAATCCGCAGGTGAGATTAAAATTTTCCGACTCGTTTATGCATTGGATCAAAGTCTGTCCCATAGCGCCAAGCGCCCCGGCCACCATAAGATTGATTTTTTTCATTATAAGTCCTTTCTACATAGATGCTTCAAAGCCATACTTAATAAGGGTATCATAAACGATTTTTTTCTTTGCTCCGCTCAAAGGCACTAAAGGAAGACGCATAGGACCTACATCATAGCCGAGCATATTCATGGCCGTTTTTACGGGAATTGGGTTGCAGTCGATGAACATTGCTTTGAATAAATCTAATATTTCAAATTGTTTTTCTCTTGCCTGTTTAAGATTCCCAGCAAAGAAATTATCTGTGATTTCTTTGCAAAGCTTTGGCGCGATATTGGATAATGTGCATATTACTCCGTCTCCTCCAAGCGCCAGAATAGGCAGAATCTGATCATCGTTTCCTGAATATATGCTTATGTTGTCTGGTTTTCTTGCCATGATCTCCGCGATTTGTGATATATCGCCGCTTGCTTCTTTAAATCCTTCCACATGGTTTATTTTACAAAGTTCGATTGCAAGATCAGCGCTGATGTTTTTGCCTGTTCTTGAGGGTACATTGTATATAATTATAGGTTTATCAACATTTTTTGATATCGCTTCGTAATTTGCTATTATACCTTCATCGCTGGATTTATTATAATAAGGGTTATTTATAAGGAATCCGTCTGCTCCGGCTTTTTGCGCATAATCACAAAGGTGTATTATGTGCGAAGTATTATTTGTACCCGTACCGGCAATGACAGGTATTCTGTTATCGGCGAATTCAACACTCTTTTCAAAAAGTTCTTTTTTTTCTTCGTCATATATAGTCGGAGCTTCGCCTGTAGTGCCGCATATTACAACAGCATCTATGCCGGCTTTGATTTGCATTTCTATAAGCTGTCCGAGTTTATCGTAATTGATTTTGTCATCTTGCATAGGAGTCACAAGAGCTGTAGCTACGCCTTTGAATAACATATTGTCACCTGCCTTATTATTTGTCAAATTCTCCCTGAGAAATAAGATATTCCGCTATTTGTACTGCGTTGGTCGCCGCGCCTTTCCTTACGTTATCAGCTACTACCCACATATTAAGACCGTTTTCAATAGAAAAATCTCTTCTTATTCTGCCAACGTATACTTCATCGCTGCCGGCCGCTTCCACAGGCGTTGGGTAGATTAAATTATCCAGATCGTCCATAAGAACTACGCCTTTCATTTCATCGTATGTCCTGAATATATCTTTTATGTCGAATGGTTTTTTCGTCTCAACGTTAATGCTTTCGCTGTGAGCATAATATACTGGAACTCTTACTGTAGTCGCCGTAATTTTGATGTCATAATCATCAAAAATTTTCTGAGTCTCGTTGATCATTTTAAGTTCTTCTTTTGAATAGCCGTTTTCAAAGAATACATCGATATGTGGTATGCAGTTGAAAGCTATTTGTACAGGATAGAACTCCGGTTCGCAACCTTTTATGCCTTCTTCCAAATCTTTGATTCCTTTAAGACCGGAACCTGAAACCGACTGATACGTGCTGTATATAATTCTTTTTATGCCGTAATTGTCGTATATAGGTTTTAATGCTACAACAGCCTGTATTGTGGAACAATTCGGGTTTGCTATTATACCGTTGTGTTTTAATGCCGCTTCGGCGTTAACCTCCGGCACTACAAGCGGAACGTTTTTATCCATTCTCCATGCCGAAGAATTATCTATTACTACAACATTATTTTCTGCCGCTATAGGAGCGTATTTTTCACTTGTTGAACCTCCTGCGGAGAAAAGCGCAAAATCAATATCTTTATTGAATGAGTTTTCTGTCAGTTCCTCGACAGTCCACTGTTTTCCGTTGAACTCAACCTTGCTGCCCGCTGATTTTTTTGATGCCATGGGATAAAAATTTTCAACGGGTATTTTGCGTTCCTGCAAAACTTCAGTCATTTTTCTTCCTACTACACCTGTAGCGCCCACTACTGCAACATTGTACTTTTTCATTTTATAACTCCTGATTTATATGTAAATAAAAAACCGGCGCTTAGCCGGTAATATTAAAAAGACTAACCGGCAGCTCTCCATCTTTATCAGATGACAGTCCTGAGAATTTTCATCTTCAGGCCCGAAAACAACAATGGCGCACTTATCATCTTCTCGGCGGTTTCTCCTTTCCCTTAATCTCATATCCGTGCGCCCGAATCAATTAAGGTATTTATTTAAACCGCGCCTCTGTATGGTTTTAATAGATTATATCAGCTTATATATAAAAAGCAAAGTATTTTTTGCTTTACAGTCTGATTTTTTTTAGTTTTCAGTATGTAATTATTTTATATTTATGATAAACTTAATGAATTAAGAACCGGAGTTAGTAAATTGATATCAGATTTAAAGTCGACGGCTGAAATAAGGCATGAATTGCATAGAATACCCGAAGCAGGTTTTTGTGAATTCAAGACGCAGCAGTATATAATCAATTATTTGACAATGCTGGGATATGAACCTGAGAAATGCGCAGGAACAGGCGTTGTTTGCTTTATTGATATGAATAAGGCTGAAACGATAGCGTTGAGAAGCGATATGGACGGACTTAAAATCAAAGAGCAAACAGATATTGATTATAAATCCGTGCATGAGGGAATGATGCATGCATGCGGGCATGATGCGCATATGAGCATGCTTTTGTCGTTGGCTGCAAAAATCGCTGTTGAAAATTTAATTTTTGATTATAATGTACTTTTGATATTTCAGCCGGCTGAGGAAGGTCCCGGAGGAGCAAAAGAAGTAATTTCTCAAGGCATTTTTGAAAGGTACAATGTAAAGTACGTTTTGGCGATGCATCTTTCGCCTGACTATCCAAAAGGTTATATAGCGCTTCGCGCGGGAGAGTTTTTTGCAGGAGGAGCTGAGCTTTATTTCAATATAAAAGGCGTTTCATGCCACGGAGCTGATCCTCAAAAAGGGAAAAGTGCTCTTATGGCCGGCATTTGTCTTATTAATGAACTTAATGCAAATATATCAGAGAAGATAAAAAATGAAGAGGGCGTAATGTCTTTAGGCAGTTTTAATTCGGGGACTACCATGAATATTATTCCTGAAAACTGTCAAATCAGCGGCATAATCAGAACATACAGCATGAAAAAAAGATGTGATATGCTTAAAGATATAGAAAAAATATGTGGTGAAACAGCAATGAAAACAGGCTGCAAAATCAGCTTTGAGCCTGTTGTAACTTATCCTCCTCTTTTAAATGATACGCAATTGTCCGAAAAAATTTTTAATATAATAAAAAATGATGCTGTGATTGCGAAAAAAACAACTCTTACGGAGGATTTTGCATACTTTGCTTTGGAAAAGCCGAGCGTGATGATGCTTTTGGGCATAAGAGATGAATATCATGAAGAACCTCTTCACAGTTCTCGTTTCGGTTTTGATGAAAGCGTGTTGGACTCAGGAGTAGAATACTATATAAATATACTGAAAAATCTATATTAATAATTAATTTGTGAGGCTATATGATAGAAGCAGACAAACGTTCAAGATTTTTTATGATATGGACAATAGGCATACTTTGGTTTTCAATATATGTTTATACCCCAATATTGAGTCCTTATTGCGAAGGACTTGGAATTAATTATACTGTGGTAGGCGCTATTCTTAGCTCCTATGGGCTGGTTCAGCTGATATTGAGGATACCTATAGGAATGTTGTCAGATATAATCGGCAGACGAAAGCCTATAATTATAGCCGGAATGCTTGTAGGCTTTTTAAGCAATGTTGGTTTTTACATATCTGAAACACCGTTTCTTTTGCTTCTTTGCCGTGGCGGCGCCGGAGTTGCTGCTTCTTGTTGGGCTATATATATGACTATGTATACGAGCTATTATTCAAAACAAGAGCAGGGAAGCGCGATAGGCACGAGCAATTCGATAATGTTTTTCGGTCAAGTTTCCGCAACATTGTTAGGAGGGTTGATTGCGCAGTATTTTAATGAAAAAATTACTTTTGTAGTTGCAGCTGCTGTCGGCCTTATCGGATTAATTCTTTGCTTCCAGTTAAAGGAAGAAAAACAAAAGACCGTCAAACCATCGCTTCAGAAGTTTGCGGGCTTATTAAAAAACACAAATCTTTTGTTTTATTCGGCTTGTGCGATACTTATGCAGCTTGCCTTATATACAAGTGTTTTTGGCTTTGTGCCAAATATTTTGAGAGATCTTGGTGCGAGTAATTTTGTGCTTGGTTTAGTTTCCTCATGCGCTTCTCTTCCGGGGATATTTGCCTCATATCTTTCAGGCACATTTTTCAAAAATAAGCTTGGTCAGGATAATACGGCGATATTAAGCTTTGCTTTATTGGCCTTTAGCTTATTTACGACAATACTTACTGATAATATAGCGCTTATACTAATAATCACGGCATGCGGCGGTTTCTCGCGCGGGCTTCTTACGCCTGTATTGACAAGTTTAGCGGTAAATGATGTAGATGTTTCGCTTCGCTCAACCGCCGTATCTTTTTTTCAATCTGTCTATGGCGTCGGCATGACTCTGGGACCTATACTTGCAGGCTATTTTGCAGATATATACAGTATGAACATAAGCTTTATAATAATGGGATTTATTACGCTTACCGGATGCGTTTTTATTCCGTTATATAAATTTTATATAAAAAGAAAAACAGCTTGATCAAAAGCAAAAAAAATGACATATAGCTATGCGAGCTGTTTTGTTATTGAGATTATTTACAAAGTAATTTTTTATTGATTTTGTAGATAGAAATTCCTTTATAACTTTCCATAGGTGTTTATAAGCATGCGTAAAAATGGCTTAAAATAAATGTTTTCCGTGTGAAGTAATATATCTCTTTGTATATCTGTATAAGGTGATTTTGCAAGATTGGACGCCATTTTGGCATCACAGAAATAATATCTGCAACACCATACAATAAGTTAGGCAATGACTTAAAAACTCAATTCTGCTTATAAAGGCTTTACAGATTTGATTTTCATGTGGTAAGGAGTTTATACCTTTACCCACAAATCAATATTTAACTGCGTAACATTTCCTACAACACAAAATGAGTATGAGGTGTTAAGATGTCTTTTTATTCTGTTCCTTTCCAAAAATCACAGCCGAGGAAAAGGACTGCAAAAGTTCCATAGCAAGTATAGGAAAGAGGTTCCCTTTCCGTTCCGTAAAAATGCACCGTAATGTATTTATCCTTTTGACACTTATAATGATTTTATCATTGGTTGGGTGTACCAAAATTTACAACGGAACCGAGGCATTGATTGACAAAGTACGAGAGGAAATTCCCATTGCAAATGCTGACGATGCAGAAATCAAGTATGCTGGTATGTGTGGCGATGGCGATAGTACTCATTTGGTATATTTCTGGAAATGAGTACCAAGGTCACACCTATTTTCCGATAGAGTGTGAAGTCACGGGTGAAGCAGAATATAAGTTTATTCGTTCCTTTAACATCGTTATGGACGAAAGATGTAGTGATGTGTGTATTCTGCAATGGGGACGAGGTTATTCATTTTGTATAAATAATCCAAAGTGCAAGACTATTCGCATTACAGATGGTACTGGGACATATGACGAAGTTATTGAAAATGATTGTTACCCATATGTATTCTATACAAATGGAGTGCCGTCTGAGTATGTTTTCTTGGATTCAAACGGAAATGAACTCTACTAAATCCAAGTTTGTTAATTCTTTATGATATATTTTACTGTCAAGTTGTAAATTCTTCTGTCCCTCCGATAAATAGCATAATCCTTTGTGCTCGTCAATGGTCAAGATGAACGAGAATTGGTCGCCATTGACAAATACAAATAATTATGATTGCATGGCAAACAAGAGGACGAAAGAAAAGAGTGCTTTGCTCTTGATAATTATGATATTTCTTACATTTGCTTGTATAATTTTATATCGCCGCAAGAAATTCGGGCACAATTTGAGCACCAAAGTGTCAAAAATACATGTGCTTTTGGGTGCATTAACAGGCAATAAAGTCTGTATTTACAGGGGATTTCATCGCCTAATGCTTTATTTTTTATAAATTTATGAAAGCAAGGCAGCCATTATATATTCTTCTTTGTTTTCTTTTACTATAACAAATCCTGCTTTTTTATACATATTCACAGCATAATTGGCTTTTTGTACTGATAAAGACACTTTCGGATAATCTTTTGCTTTTAATGAGACAAGCATATTTTTAAGCAATTCTGTTCCAATGCCGTTTTCCCTGAATTCTTTGTTAACGGCCATGGCAAGAGAAGGGGTTTTGTCGTCTATATGTCCATAATCATTCATAATCCGCGACCAAATTGCTCCTTCGATGTTTCCGTTTATTTCTGCAACGATAGCCATATCATGCTTTGATTTGCCGAAATCACGCACGTATACCCAAAGTTCGGGAGATTTTATTATATTTTTCAAAGGAGCATCAGCACCTTTCGGTATATATATTGCGGTATATAAAAAATCTTCCAGTAAATAATATTCACTGTTTTTCATTTCTCGAATTATATAATTCATATTGCTATTGAACAAAATCTGTTTAGTTTAATCTGTTAAAGGCAATCAGAAAAGCCGCGGGATAAATTTTCTGCTGCTTTACAAGTATTGGCTGATTTTTCCCGAATCAATTGCGTATGTAAAGTGATTTATCGCAAAGTTTGGCAAGATATATTTTTTTATGTATAATACTTAATTTATCGAAAGCTTGCTTTGCATTAGCTTCACATTCAAAAATACCGTAAACTGCAGATCCGCTCCCGCTCATTTGAGCAAATTGAGCGTATTGTTCATAAAGGTCGTTTTTGATTTTTGTTATAAGAGGATATTTTTTTTCCGCTGTATATTCAAAGCAGTTGTATAAATTGTCTTTTAGTAAATTAAGCTTTCCTGCTTTCAGAGTTGTTGCTGCTTTGACAAAATCCGTAGGTTTGCTTTTATATGAGCTTTGGTCAATTTCACGGTAAGCATTTGCGGAAGATACGCATATATCTGGTTTTATGATTACTGCAAAGTAATTAGCGGCATTTCCGAGAGGAGTAATTATATCCCCTATACCTTCGCACAAGCATAAACCTCCATAGAACATAAAAGGTATGTCTGCTCCGATTTTTGAAGATATTTTTGCAAGCATTTGAACAGTTATGCTTATATCATAAAGTTTGGCAAATGCAGCTAAGGCGGCTGCGCCGTCGGAGCTTCCGCCTCCGAGTCCCGAGCCGACAGGTATGTTTTTTGATAATTTTACTTTCATAGAATCATTGATAGAATAGATTTCTCTCATCGATTCTATGCATTGATAAACAATATTGCTTTTGCCGCAATCTAAAGACGGGTCATTACATTCGATTAAAGTATTTTTGCTTTTTATGCATTCAACAGAATCAAATAAAGCTACCGAATGCATCAAAGTTGCTATATCATGATAACCATCGTCTCGTTTTCTGATTATATCAAGGCCTATATTTATTTTGGCCGCACAGTCGATAGTAATGCTTTTCATATATTTTATAAAACTTTCGGCGTTTTAAACATTCTTTCTTCACTGTCAGGAGCGTTTTTCAGCGTTTCTTCTATACTGAGACCTTTTTTTACCTCATCGTTTCTGAATGAGTTTACATTATCCAAAACGTGAGCCATAGGTCTTACATTTTGCGTATCAAGTTCATTTATTTTCTGTGCATATTCCAATACTCTCGCCATATCTGAACATAGATCATTGACTTCTTCATTACTGAGTTTAAGATTTGCAAGCTTGGCTGTATATTCTACCTGCTCTTTTGCTATTTTCATGATGCTGCTCCTTATTGTTTTGTTTTTAGCATTTGTTCAAATTGAGATTCGTTTATGATTTCAACGCCGAGTTTTTTAGCTTTTGCAAGCTTTCCTCCGGCTCCTTCTCCTGCAAGGACGTAATCGGTTTTTGAGCTGACAGACGAAGCGGCTCTGCCTCCCAGCCTTCTGATTATATCGCTTGCTTCATCTCTTGAGTATTTTTCCAAGGTGCCTGTCAATACAAATGTCTTGTTATCAAAAGGCTTATTCGTATTTTCGGCAGATTCGTATTTACCGTTCACTCCGTATTTTAACAAATTTTTAATTGTATTTAAATTATCATCATCCGAAAAATATAAAATTATTGAATCAGCCATTTTATCGCCGATTTCGTTGATTTGAGTAAGTGTTTCCTTGTCAGCGTTTATCAGCGCGTTTATATCTTTGAATTTTTCCGCTAATATTCTTGAAGCATTTTTGCCGACTAACGGAATACCGAGTGCAAAAATAAGCGCATCAAGCCCGCGTTGTTTTGATATTTCTATGGCTTCAATTAAGTTTGAAACGCTTTTGGTGCCGAGATTATCAAGCGTGCTTAGTTCATCCATGTGCATTTTAAGATTATATATATCAGATGAATTTTTTAAAAATCCGCTGTCAACCAGCTTTTCGACCAAAGCATCGCCAAACCCGTCTATGTTCATTGCATCACGGGAAACAAAGTGTTGTATGCGTCTTAAATTTTGAGCAGGACAATTTTTGTTTGGGCATCTCAAGGCAGCTTCGTTCTCATTTCTGATAACTTCGGCGCCGCATACGGGACATTTTGCCGGCATCTTGAATATTTCCTGAGTTGAATCACGTTTATCTTTCAGGCTTTGTACGACTTCCGGTATTACATCACCGGCTTTTCTTATCAGCACATTGTCTTTTATTCTTATATCTTTAAGCTTAATGTAATCCTCATTATGCAAAGTTGCTCGGCTTATTATGCTTCCCGCTACTTTAACGGGTTGAAGCTGAGCTACGGGAGTTAGAACGCCTGTACGTCCTACTTGCACGTTAATATCTATCAGTTTTGTTTCCGCTTCGCTGGCGGAATATTTATAAGCTATTGCCCAGCGAGGATTTTTTGAGGTTTGGCCAAGCGCTTTTCTGTCTTCAAAATTGTCTATTTTTATGACTGCTCCGTCAGTTTCATAAGGAAGAAAATCCCTTTTATTTTCTATATCATTGATAATGTCTATTACATTGTTGATATCTTGCGCTTTTGTATAATCGCTTACTTTAAAGCCGAGCTCTTTGAGAAAATCCAGCGACTCGCTGTGAGATTTGAGTTTGACATCATTGCAGCTTTCCATATTAAAAACAAATATATCCAGATTTCTGGACGCCGTAATTTTGCTGTCCAACTGACGTATAGAACCTGCTGCGGCATTACGAGGATTGGCAAACAATGCAAGCCCTTCTTTTTGTCGTGCTGCGTTAAGTTTTTCAAATTCTTCTTTATAAAGCAAAACTTCTGCGCGAACCGTAAGCGAATAAGGTTTTTTTAACCTAAGCGGAAGCGTTTTGATAGTTCTGACATTTTCTGTTACGTTTTCGCCTGTTACTCCATCTCCGCGCGTTGCTCCGAGCGTCATTTCGCCGTTTTCATATGTGAGCACCACTGTTAGTCCGTCAAATTTATTTTCGCATACATAGGAATAATCCGAAATCAATTTTTTAATTCTGTTGTCGAATTCTATAAGCTCCTGTGTACTGAAAGCATTGGCGAGGCTTAATTGTTTGGTTTTATGAGTGACTTTTTCAAAATAATCCAAAGCAGCGCCGCCGATTCTTTTTGTAGGTGAATTCGGATTTGCAAACTGCGGATATTCTGTCTCCAAACGGATAAGTTCGCTCATTAATGAGTCGTATTCGGCGTCAGTTATTTCAGGCGCATCTTGTTCATAGTAAAGTTTGTTATGATATTCGATTATATCTGTCAGCTCTTTTATTCGTTTTAAAGCCATATGGTTGTTATTCATGATTTTTCACTCTCTGGAGTATGCGCTCTGTATTTTTAAAATTTACTTTGGCGGTTTCAATCAAAACTTCATCGCCGTATGCTAATATTAATTTTACCGCTGTATCGTCTATTGATGCTCCGGCTCCCAAAGGAAATCTCATATTATAACGGCGGCTTAATTCATCCAAACTTTTTACAAAGGCGTTTCTGGCAAGTATGCTGGCTGCTGCTACTGCCAGATTTTGCTCCGCTTTGGGGTATTGTTGTATAAATATGCTCTTGTCGTTCAGATTTTTTGTAAGCCAGTGCTCGCTTCCGTATTTGTCCGTTAGCACGTTTTTGCAATTGACATTTTTTAGTACGTTTTTTACAGCGGTGGCATGAGCCCATCCCATTATAGCGTTTATATTGGACGTTTTGTCATAAAACTCATTAAATTTTTTATTGCCTATTTTTACAATACTGTAATTTTTATTATAAACTTTAAGTTTCTCGCTTATGTCGTTTATCTGTTTGTCATTTAAAGTTTTAGAATCTTTTACTCCTATTTTTTTAAGATTAAGATATATTTCTTCATCGGCGTAAAAAGCGCATACGCATAAAGGGCCGAAATAATCTCCTTTGCCTGCTTCATCAGTACCGATAAGGGGAGGATTAACTAAAGGATATGGATTTTCTTCGCCGTTGTATTCAAGCACGCTAAGCCTAATTTCATCATCCTTAATTAGCGAAGCGTCCAATGTTATTTTGCCCTTACTATTTTGGTATACGCGTATTTTATATTCTTTTTTATTGTTACTGATTGCTGTGAGTTGCACGCCGTAATTGATTTTATCTACTTTCTCAATCTTAAGATTGATATTCTCAAGGTGTGCTATAAGACCTTTTAAATAATTATCGTCCATGCCAGTTAATAATTTTATCATAACGGAATTATAAATAGAAGAATATTTATTTATCAATAGTAGCATAAACTTCATTTTTTATTGGATTTTTGCTTTACATCAGTAGTATTGAATGGTAAAATAAATTGGTTATGAGTGGGGCAGCCCGCTCATTATGGTTATTAAGATCAAAATTCAACTAAAGGGATGATATGAAAAAAAATTTTATTGATGTTGTCACATCTCTGGCTAAGGATATTGCTGCTGAATATTCGTGTTCGCTGGTAGATGTGGAATATAAAAAAGAAGGGCGCGATAAGATACTTCGTGTATATGCGGAAAAGCTTGACGACAGAATTTCACTGGACGATCTTTCAAATATAAGCAAATCATTGTCTGATGCGATAGATACGTGTGAAGAAGCTCAAACTGAAGAAAATTATATATTGGAAGTTTCTTCTCCCGGCGTCAACAGAGTATTGAAATCTCCGGATGATTATATTCGTTTTTCAGGAGAAAAAGTAGATGTTTCTCTTTATGAAAATATGAATGGAGCAAAAAAGTTTACGGCGCAGCTTAATGGATATAATGCAGAGAATAATTCGTTGAGTTTTCAAATACCGGAGGGTATTGCCGAAATTCAATTAGACAAAATAAGTAAAATATGCTTGCATTTTGAATTTTAACAAATGTTGCGGAGGATAATATGAAGACAACAAAAAAGCACGAGGATACCTCTTTAAGGGATTTCCTTGAAGCTTTGGACGAGATACAAAAAACTAAAGGTATTGATAAGGAAGAGATAATTGAAGCTGTTGAAGCGGCAATCGCTTCAGCCTATAAAAAAGATGTAAAAGGCAGTCAGAATGTCCGCGTGGAAGTAGACAGGGAAACAGGTGAAATTGAGATATTCGCGCAAAGGATAGTCGTTAAGGATGCTGTAGATAAAATAAATGAAATATCGCTCGAAGAAGCTAAAAAAATAAGCATGGCTTATGTTGAAGGCGATATGGTGGAGTTTAAAGTCGATCCGATGAACTTTGGAAGAGTTGCAGCCCAAAACGCTAAGCAATTTATTTTTCAAAGGCTTAAAGAGGCGGAAAGAAATGTTATTTACGAAACATATGCTGAAAAGAAAAGTGAGATCGTTACAGGCATTGTGCAGAGGATTGAAAAGAACGATGTTTTTGTTAATATAGGCAAGACGGACGCGCTTATGAATCCTGCGGGGCAGGTGCCTGGCGAGCATTATTTTAATGCTATGCGCATGAAAGTTTATATCACGGATGTTGTAAAAACTAATAAAGGCGCGCAGATATATGTTTCCCGTTCGCATCCAGGACTTATACGTAGGCTTTTTGAATTTGAAATACCCGAAATATATGACGGGACAGTGGAAATCATGTCTGTTGCAAGAGAAGCTGGCAGCCGTACTAAAATAGCTGTAAGAGCTAAAGACGCTTCTATTGATGCTGTGGGAGCTTGTGTAGGCCACAAAGGCGTCAGGATACAAAACATACTTAATGAAATAGGCAACGAACGCATAGACGTAGTGGAATACAGCGATGATCCTGTTGAATATATCTCCAGCGCAATAAGTCCTGCTGCTGTAGACGGGGTTATCATAGATGAAGAAAATAAAATGTCTTTAGTTGTCGTAGACGATGCGCAGCTTTCTTTGGCCATAGGAAAGGATGGCCAGAATGCGCGTCTTGCGGCCAAACTTACAGGCTGGAAGATAGACATAAAAAATCATGAGCAGTACCAGCAAATGTTAAATGGAGATCAATCTGTTGAGAATATGGTTTTGCCTGATGATGATCTCATAAATGACGGCGATATGCAGGCTGAACAGGAATCTCAAAATATAAATTATGATCCCGAGGTATAGATGAGAAAAATACCTATGCGCACATGTGTGATGTGCAGAAAGAAAACCGATAAAAGAGAACTTCTAAGGATTGTACGTACGCCTCAGGGCGATGTTGTATTTGACCCTACCGGCAAGCAAAATGGCAGAGGCGCTTATGTATGTTCTGATGATAGCTGCTTAAACAGTGTCAAAAACGTGAAAAAAGTGTCCGCAGCTTTGGATGTTACGGCAAAGGCGGAGCAGCTTGAGGAAGTATTAAAAAAAATCCGTGAATATTTAGATGAAAAGAGGGTGTGAAGGTAGTTAATGGCAATAAAGGTATATGATTTGGCAAAGGAATTCGGTATGCAAAGCAAAGATTTCGTGGTGCTTTTGCAGCAGGTTAATATACCGGTCAAAAACCATATGAGCGCTTTGACCGACCAGCAGGAGAAGTATTTTCGAAATAACTTTAAAATTGTCGATAATAAAATAGTTCCTAAATCGCATGAACGTTCAGATGAAGCTAAAAATGCAGATACGAAAAAGGCAGAGGTTCCTCAGCAGAAAAGCAAAGAAAAAATAATGCGCAATGCGGAGGAGAAGAAAAGCGCTGCTCCTGTTCGCCATGCAGGTTCGGAAGCACGCCAGCAATCTCAAACAGCTTTTCGGCCTTCGCAAAATCCCGCGCAGCAGCGTCAGTACGATAACCGTCAGCCGAATCGGACCCGCCAGGCTGAATCAAAGCAGTCCGGCTATACTCGCAGTAATTATCAGCAAAAAGATTCCGGACGCAATGCCAATTATCAGGGGCGCGATGGTAAACCTCAGCCAGGTTACAATGCGAAGAGTCAAAGCTCTTACAACCGTTCTTCGGAGGCGCGCTATAATCAGAGCGGCCATCAAAACAAAGATGCGAGATTCGGCGGATACAGCCGTCCGTACGGAGCCGGACAGAGTAAAGATTCGAACAGACAGGGAAGTTATCAGGGCAGAGATTCCAAACAGGGAACGTGGAATAAGGACGGCAAAACACAATCTTCTCAGTCGAGAAACTTTACTCAGCGCAGGCCCTCGCCTTCTTTTGCCGATAAGCCTTTAGAAAAATCCTCTAAAATAGATAAAAGTAAAAAAGACAATAAATTAAAAAACGAAGCTAAATCCAAAGCCAAAGAAAAATTTTTCAATGATGACAGGCCATTGGGAAAACTGGATAATACAAAGCGTGTCAGAGGCTCAAAATCAAGCTATAAAAAGAAGAAGCTTGCTGACAAGGAAGAAAAGATGACGAGCGGCGTCACGGGAACCGTAATTCTTCCTGAAACAGTAACTGTAAGTGAACTTGCGGAAAAAATTCTTATCTCATCTGCTGAAATAATCAAGATTTTGATGAGCTACGGCATAATGGCTAATATAAATCAGACGATCGACTTTGAGACGGCCTCTGTGGTATGCGAAGAGTTAGAAATAACTGTAGAGCTTGAGGCGGAGGAAAATATATTTGAGGCGATGGAAGAAAAGCATTTTGCCGCAAAGGAAAACCTTACGCAAAGGCCGCCTATTATAACTGTCATGGGGCATGTAGACCATGGTAAAACATCGCTTTTGGATTATCTCAGACATACGAATGTAATAAAAGGAGAAGCCGGCGGAATTACGCAGCATGTGGGTGCATATACCGTAACTGCCAATGGCAAACCGATCACATTTATAGATACTCCTGGTCATGAAGCATTTACAGCCATGCGTTCCAGGGGCGCATCTGTTACCGATATTGCAGTTTTGGTTATAGCGGCGGATGATGGTATCAAACCGCAGACCGTTGAAGCTATTAATCATGCCAAGGCTGCAAAGGTTCCCATTATAGTAGCCATAAATAAAATAGACAAACCTGAAGCAAATCCAGAAAAGGTGAAACAGGAGCTTACCGAGTATCAGATAGTGCCGGAGGATTGGGGCGGAGATACAATTTGCGTGAATATATCTGCGAAAACAGGAGAAGGTATAGATACGCTTCTTGATATGATTCTGCTTGTAGCTGAAGTGGAAGATCTTAAGGCGAATACCGATTTGCCTGCGATAGGGACGGTAATTGAAGCCAGAATTGATAAACAGCGCGGGATTACCGCAACTCTTTTAGTCAGATCCGGAGTATTGAATGAAGGTGATTTCATTGTAAGCGGAGCGATATACGGCAAAGTAAGAACGTTGATTAACGACAAAGGCGAAAGAGTATCGTCTTTGATGCCGTCAATGGCTGCGGAAATGACAGGGCTCAGCGAGGTGCCTTCGGCCGGAGATAAATTCTTTGTAGCCGAAAATGAGAAGGAAGCGAAAAATATTGCCGAAAGAAAGAAAGACCGTCAGAGGCTTATCGCTCTCCGTAATGCCTCTAAAGTTTCTCTTGATGATATATTCAGCAAGATGTCTCAAGGTGAGATAAAGCAGGTTGAGCTTATAGTCAAAGCTGACGTGCAAGGTTCGTTTGAGGCTATATCGCAGGCGCTTGAAAAGCTTAATGATAATGAGGACGGTATTAAAGTCAGCGTGATACACGGCGGAGTTGGGGCCGTAAGTGAATCTGATGTATTGCTGGCTTCCGCGTCAAAAGCGCTTATAGTTGCTTTTAATGTTAAAACTGACAACGCTGCTCGGCTTGCGGCGAGTAAGGACGGTATTGAAATACGCACATATAGTGTCATATACGATTTGCTTGACGAGATCAAGGAGGCCATGAGCGGGCTTAAAGAACCTGAATACCGTGAAGTTTTGACGGGTGAAGCAGAGGTTCGTCAGGTATTTAAAGTGCCTTCGATCGGAATGGTTGCAGGTTCATACGTCACTGACGGACAAGTGAAGCGTTCTCAGGGAGTAAGAGTCATACGTGACGGCGTTGTGATCTATACAGGCAAGATGAGCTCTTTGAAACGTTTTAAGGATGATGTGAAGGAAGTATCCGCAGGTTATGAATGCGGAATCGGCATAGAAAAGTTCAATGATATCAAAGAAGGCGATAAGCTGGAATTTTTCATGAACGAATTGGTAAAAGAATAATAAAGGAGCCGCAATATGGCCCGCAGAATGGAAAGAGTAAACGAGGTTGTCAAGCAGCAAATTGCTCTAATTATAGAGCGCGAGCTTAATGACCCGAGGCTGAAAAATACAATTATAGACATAACGCGCGTAAAGACTACGCCTGATTTGAAATATGCAAAAGTATATGTTTCGATTATGGGTGATGAGACAACGCGTTCTGAAATATTAAAAGTATTGGAAAAAGCAAAAGGATTTATGCGTAAATCCATCGCTCTGATTTTGACTGCCAGAACTGCGCCTGAGCTGGTATTTGTGCTTGATGATTCAATAGATAATTATATGCACATTGAAAAGATATTAAAGGAAATCAATAATGAATAACAGTTCAATTGAGCAAATCGCTGTCAGATTAAGATCAAAAAAGTCCGTGTTAATATTTGCTCACGAAAATCCGGACGGAGATGCCATAGGAAGCTGCGCGGCTGCAGGACTTGCTTTAAAAAAGCTCGGCATAGCCGTTGATTATGCAGTGGATAAAAAAGCGAAAAATTACAATGATCTGATTGAAGAGATGAAAAATTTTCAAGCAGTGACAAGAAGCGTTTATGATGCTGCGCTTATACTTGATTGTTCGACGTCCGATTATATCGACAATAAAGAATTGCTCAATATTTGTAAAGAAAAGATATTGATAGATCATCATTTGACAAACACAGGCTTCGCTGATTTCTGTTGTATCTGCCCTGACGCTGCAGCTACAGGAGAAATAATATTCGAGCTGTTGGAATATTTGAAGATTAAAGTAACCTGTGAAATTGCCAAGGCATTGTATTTGGCGCTTTTTGAAGATACAGGCGGGTTTACACACAGCAATACAACTGCGTGCACGCATTTTATAGTTTCTAAACTGTATGAGGTTGAGCCTTCTTTATATGAAATTACTCAATGGCTAAACTATTATGATAAAACGCGGCTCGAGCTTATGAAGCTTGCATTGGATAATATGAAATTTTATAATAATTCGCGCGTATGCATAATAGTTTTTACTTATCAAAACGGGTATTATCCTTACAGAGAAGAAAATACTGAAAAATTGATAGATTTAGGCAAGCATGTAAAAGGTTGCCTTTTGGCGGCATTCATACGTCAAACAGGAGATGATACATATAAGGTTTCTTTGCGCAGCGCTTCTGATGAAATAGATATAGCCGAATTCAGTAAAACGTACGGCGGCGGAGGCCATATAAGAGCTGCCGGTTTTACTTTCAGAGGAGATTTGGATCAAATTGTAAATAAATTAATAAGTTTCGGCGAGATATTATAACTAATGGACGGCATAATAATAGTCAACAAACAGCAGGGTTGGACAAGTCATGATGTTTGCTCTAAAATCAGAAAGCTTTTGAATGTCAAAGCCGGTCATACAGGGACTCTTGATCCTATGGCTCAGGGTGTTCTTATTGTACTTTTAGGCAGAGCTGCTCGATTGAATGAATATATAAGCGGAGACAAAAAAGAATATATTGCCGGAGTGCGCTTTGGTATAAGCAGCGACACTGATGATATATGGGGAAATCCAATAGAAATTGCAGAACCTGATTTTGATATTGATTGTCTTAAACGAACTTTAGACCAGTTTCGGGGAGATATTCTCCAAGCTCCGCCTGCATACAGCGCTATAAAAGTAAATGGAAAGCGGCTTTATGATTACGCGCTGAAAGGACAATCGGTAAATATAGAAAAAAGGCATGTTGAGATATATTCAATGCAGCTTTTGAATTTTGAACCGCCGTATTCGGCTGAGATCAAAGTCGTATGTTCGAAAGGGACGTATATACGCTCATTGTGCAGAGATTTGGGGGAGACTCTCGGCTGCGGTGCAGTTATGAGCTCATTAATTAGGACAAAAATAAACTCCGTTGATATAAAAGACGCTTATGCTATGGACGATATCATACGTCTATCAAATGAAAATCGTTTGAATGAAATTATTCTGCCTGCGGATTTCCTTTTGGATTATATGCAAAGAATAGATGTAAAACGCGAAAGCCTTCGTATTTTACTTGCAGGGAATAAACTTTTGGCTAAAAATATTGAGAATACCGGAATTTGCGTTTCATTGAAAGACAAAGTCAGAATATATTGCGATAATCATTTTTATGCAGTCGGAAGCGTATTGTCGGATGGCATAAAGCCGGAAAAAGTTTTTCCCGCTGAGTTGGTTTAATAAATTATGAAAGTAATTACTGACAAACATAATATTCATAAGTATATACGCGATAGCGAAAATATAGTTGCCTGCTATGGTTATTTTGACGGCATGCATCTGGGTCATAAAGCTATTCTTGATGCTGCGAGGGCGGAAGGCATGAAACGGGCGGTTGTTACATTCAGCAATTCTCCGGCTGCTTTTTGTGTGCCCGGGCTGGAAATTAAGCGTATAATGTCGGTTGAAGATAAAATACAATTTATCAAAGACAGCGGTTTTGATTATCTTATTATGCTTGCCTTTGATGAAGAGATGAAAAATATGACGAAGGATGAATTCGTTGATAAATATGTTTACGGACTTAATGTAAAATATGCGGTAGTGGGTTTTAATTATACTTTTGGAAAATCAAAAGCAGGCAATAAGCATGATTTCAGAAAGCTTTGTGCAAAAAATCAAATAAAGGTCAAAGTTATGCGGCCCGTACGCTGCGGCGGAGAAATAATAAGCAGTACATCAATAAGGCGCTACATACAAAACGGAGCGGTAAAACATGCAAATGAAATGCTCGGATATTATTATTCACTTTCCGGAATGGTTATTGCAGGCAACAAAATCGGCCGAAGCATGGGTTTCCCCACTGCAAATATAGCTGTAGATAAGGAGATGCTGATTCCTAAATGGGGCGTATACCATACGAATGTAATTATAAACGGTAAAAAATACACAAGTCTCACAAACATAGGCGATAATCCAACGCTTGAGGCCGGCAAGTTGTCTATTGAGACTTATATTACTGATTTTGATAAAAATATTTACGGACAAACTGTACGTATACAATTCCTTGACTTTATACGCGAGGAAAAAAAATTTGTTGACAAACAAGCTCTGAAATTACAGATAGCTCAAGATTTGGCTCGCGTAAAAAATCATTAAGGACGATTGCTTATGATTCTGAGAATTTTATTATGCGTGATTATATCATATCTGCTCGGCTGCTGCCATCCTGCATATTTTTTCGGCAAGACAAAAAACAAATTGGATATTCGTGATCATGGAACGAATAATTCAGGCACTTCAAATGCCGTAATAGTTCTTGGTTTTAAGTATGGAGTTATGACTTTTGTTATTGATTTTTTGAAAGGCACGGCGGCTGTTTTGATTACGCGGTATTTGATTTATGATTCTCCTGTCTTTATCTATACAGCATGCGCTTTTGTTTTTCTTGGTCATTTATTTCCTTTTTATCTGAAATTTCGCGGCGGCAAGGGACTTGCCGTTACGTTGGGAGCTTCATTGGGACTTGAACCGCTGTTGTGCTTGGCGCTTGTCGTGGCGCTTATCGCCGCGTCAGTGATTACTCAGTATCTTGTTGCCGGCACAGTAACCGTAAGTGTTTTGTTTGCGGTATATACCGGATACGTATATGGGTTGTTTTCATTTCCTTTTGCATTTGCTTTAATAATCTGCGTTTTAATGTTGTATATGCATAAAGCCAATTACAAAAAAATACGCAACAGAACAGAACCCAGATTATTTGATGTTCTTGGTATAAACAAAGCCCGAAATAAGGATGATAATACTGAACAATGAACGCAGCTTATTTTACTCTTGGATGCAAAGTGAACCATTACGATACGCAAAGCATTGCCGAAAAAATGGCTTGCATGGGTTATGAAGACGTAACGAAAAAAGATATTGCTGCTGATGTTGTAATAATAAATACGTGCGCCGTTACTAATGAAAGTGAAAGAAAATCCCGGCAGCTTATAAGACGGCTGAGAATGGCTAATCCCAATGCTCTTATAGTTGTTACAGGTTGCTATGCGCAGATAAATCCGGAGCAGATTAAAGCTTCTACAGGCGCTGATTTGGTATTTGGCACAAACGACAGAGAACATATTCCATTGGCAATAAGCAAGTATTTTTCCGTAGATGCGTCAGAATCATCAAATCTTGACAAAAGCATGTTTCCTTCAAGCCGCACAAGGGCATACTTGAAAATACAAGACGGCTGCAAAATGTTTTGTTCATATTGCATAGTGCCTTATGCTCGAAACAACATTTCTTGTTTGAGCATTGATGAAATAGTAAGCAAAGCTAAAGCCTTGGAAGAAGAGGGGTATAAGGAAATCGTAATTACGGGTATCCATTTAGCGTCATATAAGCATGAAAAATATGATCTTGCGGATGCGCTGAAATCCGTTGCAGACAATACGGGTATTGAACGGATTCGATTGGGTTCGCTTGAGCCTAAGCTTTTGAGCGAGCGATTTATATCACGCCTGCATTGCATAAAAGACAAACTTTGCCCTCATTTCCATATCTCTTTGCAAAGCGCAAGCCCTGCAATACTTGCGGCGATGAACAGACATTATTCTCCCGAATATTACATGGAGGCTTGTAATAGAGTCAGAGAAAATTTTGAGGATGCTATGATTACCACTGATATAATTGTGGGTTTTCCTTCCGAGGGGGAAAAAGAGTTTGAACAGACATGCGAGTTCGTGAAGAAGGCCGGTTTTTCTCATGTGCATATATTCCCGTTTTCTCCCAAAAAAGGAACGCCAGCGGCGTCTTTTGAAAATCAGGTGCCAAATAAAATTAAACATATGCGCGTCGATAAATTAGGGCGGATATGCACTGAAGTTCGAAACGAGATCCTCTGTAAGCTGGTCGGCAGGAAATATAAAGTGCTTTGTGAAAAGCATGAAGACAATTTGAGCGAAGGTTTCAGCTCTAATTATCTGAGAGTAAAATATCATTCAAAAACCGATGATACTGCTGCTGTAACTGATGTAAAGATTGTTGGTCATGAAGATGGTGTGCTTACAGGAGAAAAATTGATTGATTTGCAAAATTATTAGTGGTAAAATATCCTATAAATCCAAAACGGAGGATTAAATTGGAGGATTGTATTTTCTGTAAAATAATAAAAAGGGAAATACCTGCGAATATCGTATATGAAAATGAAAATGTAATTGCATTTGAAGATATCGAGCCGCAGGCTCCTGTGCATATTGTCATTGTTCCTATACAGCATTATGAGAATATAATGACTGTGCCTGCGGGCAGCGATGTAATGCGCAGTATTCAAATTGCAGTAAATAAACTCGCTATCAAATATAAGCTTGCCGAGAAAGGTTTCAGGCTTGTAAATAACTGCGGTGCAGATGGCGGTCAGACCGTGAATCATTTACATTTTCATCTTTTGGGCGCAAGGCCGTTCGGATGGCCGCCGGGCTGAAAAATTAGATCAAACGTATTGACTTAAAAAAATGGTTTGATATAATAATCATTGTATTTCCATAACGGAACAAACCAATGCAGAGGGGAGGTCGAGATGAAGTGTCTGAGGTAAAGGTCAGAGAAGGCGAGTCTTTGGAAAGCGCCTTGAAGAGATTCAAGAAAAAGACTGCATTGGCGGGTGTTATGTCAGAGATCAGAAAAAGAGAGCACTACGAAAAGCCAAGCGTAAGAAGAAAAAAGAAGGCTGAAGCCGCTAGGAAAAAAAGAAACAAAAAGTAAGTTTTGAGCGCAATGAAATAAAATACGAAAAACCTTTCGTGGCTGCGAAAGGTTTTTTATTTAAGTATTATAGGAGGTATTTATGTTAAAACAAAGGCTTATAGACGATTTGAAAGCTGCAATGAAGGAAAAAGACGTGATAAAAAAGAATGTTGTAACTATGATCCGCGCCGGAATACTGCAAATAGAAAAAGACAACAAGATAGAGCTTGATGATGAAGGTATTCAGGATGTTATAGCAAAACAGCTTAAACAAAGAAAAGATGCTTTAGCGGATTTTGAAAAAGGCGCAAGGGATGATCTTGTGGCTCAAACTAATAAAGAAATTGAAATATTGTTGAGCTATTTGCCTGCGCAGCTAACGAAAGATGAGCTTGTTGAAATAGTCAAACAGGCGATCGAAGATTTGAATATAACTCAGATGAATCAGATGGGCAAGCTTATGAGTGCAGTTATGCCTAAAGTAAAGGGGCGTGCAGACGGTAAAGCCATAAATGCTGTTGCCAAAGAGCTTTTGGGCAATGTGTAAGATAGTTGCAGTATCAGCGTGTCTTCTCGGAGTGCGCTGCCGTTACGACGGCAAGTGCTGCTATAATAAAGCAGTGATTGAATATCTTTCTGATAAGCTGATCATTCCTGTATGCCCTGAGATTTACGGAGGACTCGAAACTCCGAGAGAAGCGTGCGAGATATCTAATAATGACTCGATCACAAAAGTTATAAGCATCAAAGGCGCAGATGTAAGCGATAGCTACATTACAGGCGCTGAAGAGGCTTTAAAAAAAGTAAAAAGATTTAAAGCGGACGAAGCTATATTAAAAAGCTTAAGTCCTTCATGCGGTTTAGGTATGATATACGACGGCTCGTTCACGAAGAGAATAATAGCTGCAGACGGTATTTTTGTACGTTTGCTAAAAAGAGAAAATATACCAGTAAAAACGGAGAAGCACTGCGAAAAAGAACTAACAGATTAATAAATTTAATAAAGTATAAATCAAGCATATACCGGCTTATATATGATGCATGTGAAAATACTTGCGGAAAATTTAAATTTATCCGCGAGTATTTTTTTGCATAATTTTTGCCCATTCAAGGGATTTTTTTATTTTATTTTTGTTAGATTTCAAAAATGAAATATGATATGTTACGTTAAGTTCTGGGTTGTTGACGGGTATGCGTATTCTGTGCGTGCCGTCATTTCTCAAATCGCTTGATAGAGTTGAAATAGACGCCAAAAAGTTTGTTGTACGGATAAGATGCTGAGTAATATGTTCTGTTCAAAAGCTGCTTTGCAATATCTGCTTTTTCGTACAATTCATCATCTGTTTTTACATTGGGATACGCAAGCGAAAAGCGAGGAACGCAAAACCAATGAAGACCAGGATCGCAGAAGGCTATTGATAAAGACAGGCTTTTTTGCGACAAACCGGCAATATCCGCTTTCATGTGTTCGATATCCCGTAAAATATTATTAATATGAACAAGCGCAGCTTCTCCTACAGAGTTTAGCTTTATTTTATTTGGAGTTCGGTCAAAAAGCTCTGCGTTTAGTTCTTCTTCGAATTTTTTAAGCATGACGCTCATGGCAGGTTGGGAAATATGCAGAATTTCCGCGGCTTTGGTAAGAGATTCAGTTTCCGCAATAATTTTGAAGTATTTAAATTGTGTGATATCCATTCGTCGCTCCTATAATAGAGCATAAGTATATGATTATGCTCTATAACAATTGTGTAGTGTACATATGTTCAATTGCAATTATAATAATAGTTACAGGGGGGAATAATCCGGAAGAAGGCGGAGGACAAATATTGCTTTGCACTAGCGGCAGAGGATGGTATCAGGAGTGGGGAAAGGAAGCTAAGGAACTTCATTGCGGGGACGTTGAAATGATATTATCGTTATCAATCTGCAGAAATCTTTTTAATTTTTTATTTCATATAAATATTATGAAATGCTTGACAGCGGTGAAAAAAAGTAGTAGATTACCCTTAGTTAGCATATGCTAACTAAGGGTAGCTTATATTTCGGAGGAGTACATTGCTGGAGGATTATCTGATTTTTTACGCTTCGCCGACACTTGCTTGTTTAAAAACAGCCAGCTTATTCAATGTTAAAAGAATACCGCTTAACAAGCTGGAAGCGCAGATAGATATATTAAATAAGCAATTCAAAACCAAAGGGCTTTATTTAACTATTCTGAAAAAAAGCAACAATAATGCATTGGTCTATTTGTATCGTAAAACTCTTTTAAATCAAGACTTATTAAGGCCGGGCGTGAACGAATTTTTAAAAGCATACGGCTATGAATACAATAATGCTGATCGCGCTATTGAAAGTTTAAAACAAAGATTTAATCATGATGAGGCTTTCCCTCATGAGATAGGGATATTTTTGGGTTACCCTCTCGAGGACGTTATAGGATATATTCAGAATTCAGGCAAGAACAGTAAGTGCTGCGGTTTTTGGAAAGTATATGGCGATGACAAAAGCGCAGAGAAAAAATTTTTGAAATTAGACAAATGCCGCAGTATATATAACAGGTTATGGAAGAAAGGCTGCAGTATACATAAGCTGACTGTGGCGGCATAAAAAATTATGAAAAGAGGTAAATAAATGAGTAAAGTAGCAGTTGTTTATTGGAGCGGAACGGGAAATACCGAGGAAATGGCCAACAGTGTCATAGAAGGAGCAAAGGCTGCCGGAGCGGATACGGAGCTGTTTACTGCCGCGGATTTCAGCGCTGATAAAATGGATGAATTCGATGCCGTGGCTTTCGGATGCCCTTCTATGGGAGATGAGGAGCTTGAGGAAGAAGAATTTGCTCCTATGTTTGAAGATTGCAAAGCTAAACTCAGCGGTAAAAAAATAGCTTTGTTCGGTTCATATGGCTGGGGAGATGGAGAATGGATGAGAAATTGGGAGAATGACTGCCGTGACGCAGGCGCTGTTTTAACAACGGCTCCAGTAATATGCAATGAAGCACCTGACGCTGAAGCTGAAGCTTCTTTGGAAGAGCTTGGCAAAACATTGATATTATAGCAAAAGCTGTATCTTTCATAAGAGCGCACAGAAATATTGTGAAAATACTTATCTATACTAAGTGAGCGGTGAATAAAATGCTAAACCAAGAGTCAATTGACAGACATATTCGCCAATTATTATAGCAGAGAGAACGGCTCTCAATGGCTGGATGACACGCCTGACCATATGAGAGCCGTCTTTGGGCTTCAGAAACTTTAAGGTAATGTAGTTGTAGTATATCATTTGCGCTGATTTAATTCACAGCTACCAGACGCCTTATACAGATTCTTATGTTCAATACTCATGGATTCAATCAATATTAAACAATAATCCATGTGCGTCTTATCGTGTTCGCCCTTGTGGTAAGGATATTATTGACCTGCTTGTATAATCTCGAAAAAAACTGAGTCAGCAAGCATAAATAAGTGCATTAAGCAAGGCGCGGATATTACACAACAGAGGCGGATATATCATTTGCGCTGAAGGAAAACGCAGCAGCTTTTATTTTTAGGGAGCAAATATGCATATTTTGCATATCAAAGACGGCGCTTGCTGATCTTGACGCTTATATTGAGGAAATGGTTAACGGACAGAAGGTTATCAAAGTTTTCTGCCACGAAGAAGAAGCAAAATCGGAGCTTCGCCGATGCAATCAGGTGTGGAAAACAAATTCCGGAAAGGCAAACGGATATGCTAATTCTATGATGCCAATGATGAACGCGCTTGGTTATGTTCAGTATGTATTAATTGCTCTTATCGGCGGTTATATGGCCATTGCAGGGACGCCAAATCTTAGATTGTTTGGTTTTAATACGCTGACTCTTGGTGCAATTGCATCCTTTTTGACCCTTTCCCGTAATTTTATCAATCCGATTTCTCAGATTGCGAACCAATTCAATTCGATTATTACGGCGTTAGCAGGCGCGCAGCGCATATTTGATTTTATGGACGAGAAACCGGAAATTGATGATGGATATGTAACGCTTGTGAATGTACGCGAAAAAGATGGAGAACTTGTGGAGTGCAGTGAGTATACCGAGGTATGGGCCTGGAAGCATCCGCATAGTGACGGAACGTTAACATATACGAAGCTGGAAGGCCGTATGGTATTAGACCATGTGGATTTTGGATATACGCCAGAAAAAGAAGTGCTGCACGATATTACGCTTTATGCAGAACCGGGACAGAAAATCGCTTTTGTAGGCGCTACCGGAGCGGGCAAGACAACCATTACTAACCTGATTAACCGGTTCTACGATATTGCTGACGGCAAGATTCGGTATGACGGCATCAACATCAACAAAATCAGGAAAGCGGACCTGAGGCGAAGCATGGGGATTGTCTTGCAAGACGTTCATCTGTTTACTGGAACGGTCATGGAAAATCTGCGCTACGGCAATCCGAATGCAACGGATGAGCAGTGCATATCAGCGGCAAAACTGGCAAATGCTGACAGTTTCATTCGTATGTTGCCGCAAGGTTATGATACAGTGCTGAAGGGGGATGGCAGCGGACTGTCTCAGGGACAGCGTCAGCTGATTTCTATTGCCCGTGCCGCAGTAGCTGATCCTCCCGTTATGATTCTGGATGAAGCAACTTCATCTATTGACACCAGAACGGAGATGTTGGTACAGGCGGGTATGGATAGACTGATGCAGGGGCGGACGGTTTTCGTCATTGCGCATCGCTTGTCTACGGTACGGAATTCCGATGTGATAATGGTGCTTGATCACGGCTCTATTATTGAGCGTGGCAATCATGAACGATTGATTGAAAAGCAAGGCGTTTATTACAAACTTTATACCGGCGCTTTAGAACAGGAATAAATCAAAACAAAACGAGCATTCATTTTCGGCAGAAAAAGTTGTTATGGATGCTCGTTTTTTCAGGCGATAGATATACAAAGTTTTGCGCTCAGAAGGTTTTTTCTCTCTCAAGCAGAAGAGTGTTTATGACGAATCATTGATTGTAATCTTGCTTGGTAGTCAGGAGCTTTTAATAAATCCTGTTGCCGTACAAGCCATGTTTACTAATGGAGTCATATTATGTTGTAATTTTTAAATATATGATATTTAAGATATAAAGTTCAAACATATTGCGAAGCACGTGTTTACAGGGCAGATTTCATATGACAAAGTATATTTATTGATGAGCTGATGATATATTTTATAATGAACTATTTAAAAAATTTTTATACTACCTATTTAAATTATATATAGCTTGTTAAAGTAAATATATGATATAGTTTGTTTAGAGATAATTATTAGATTCTTGGAATCGGGAA
Source organism: uncultured Lachnospiraceae bacterium (assembly GCA_944381375.1). Lineage (GTDB taxonomy): Bacteria > Bacillota > Clostridia > Eubacteriales > Anaerofustaceae > CALWKX01. The sequence goes on along the minus strand of CALWKX010000019.1, from coordinate 61,587 downwards.
GGAAAAATGTATGTCAATTTATATTAATGAAGGTGAATTCTGGGAAAGCGATAAGATGAGAAAAATTTTCTGCAAGGAAAATACGCTTTTGTGCATGTGCCGCGTAGAGGCCGCAATAGCAAAAGCTGAAGCTGAAATGGGATTGGTATCTGAAAGGGATGCTGAAAAAATCAGTTCCATGATTTCTTTGGACAACATAGACCTGAAAATATATGATGAAAAAATGGTTGAAACAGGGGGCCATCCCGTTGTCTCGTTCCTTGCTGCATGGAAGCAGTCGTTTGGAGATGACCCAGCAAAAAATGTAATACATTATGCAGCATCTACTCCTGATATTTACGATAATACTGTGCTTTTAAAACTTCGCGATGCATATAAAATTATATTAGACGAAATGTACAGTGTGCGTGAAATTCTGAGAGATTTAGCGAAGAAATATAAGAATACGCCAATGGTAGGAAGAACTCATAACCAGCATGCAGTGCCTATTACATTCGGAGCAAAAGTAGCGAATTGGCTTATGGAGATGAACAGACAGATTACACGTATTCAGGAATGTGCAGGGCGTACTTTTGTAGCTAATATGTACGGCGCCGCAGGTGGATTAAGCACTCTTGGCTCAAGAGGTCTTGAACTCAATGAATTATTGGGCAAATACTTGAATATGGGATGGACTCCTGTGTCCATGCAGACTTCCCGCGATACAATGGTAGAGATGATGTCGGATATTGTAAGCACAACAGGCACTATGGGCAAAATTGCAACCGAATTGTTTGAGATGTCAAGGACTGAGATAGGTGAAATTGCAGAACCATGGACTTATGGAAATATAGGCTCATCTACAATGCCTCAAAAACGTAATCCGTGGGGGCTTGAAACAATGATAGCAATTGCACGTACTTGCGCGAGCCAGCTCACTAATGTGCTTTCGACAATGGCTCAGTATCATGAGCGCGACTTTATGGCTTATTATCAAAATGATTACGCTATGGCAGCAATTTGCAATATGTGCGAAAGGATATTGCATTATGGAATCGAAATACTTGGCAAGCTTGAGGTTTATCCTGATAAGATGATGGAAAATCTGGAGTTGACGCATGGTTCTGTCATGCTTGAACATGTGATGATGGTGCTTACGACTAAGAATATAAACCGCTATGAAGGTCATCAAAGATTGTATGATTATGCGATGAAAGCTTTCAAAGAAAAGATTCCTGTGAAAAGTCTGATACAAAAAGACGAGGTTATAATGGCAGCTCTCACTCAAAAGGAACTCGACGATGCTTTTGATTACATGTCATATGTAGGCACTTGCCCTGCTCAGGTTGATGCAGCGCTGGAGCTTACAAAATAAAAGAAAATTCTTATATTGCTTAATTGTTGAAATATATATAAGAAAAATGTTATAATATATAAACACGTTAACATCTGTGTTGCGTGATAAAATAATCAAGGGGGTAGCCGCTTTGAGACAAATTAATGCTGAAGATGTAACTCGTAAGGTAAAGCAGCTTTTAATTAAAGCCAATTGTGAAATAGGCGAAGATGTGCTGAAGGCTCTTAACGATTTTAAAGCTAAGGAGCCTTCTGATACAGGCGTGAATGTATTGGATCAAATTATTGAAAACAATATCATTGCCAAACAAGAACAGGTTGCTATTTGTCAGGACACCGGGATGGCTGTTGTTTTTGTAGAATTTGGGCAGGAAGTGCATATTATAAACGGAAGTTTTGAAGATGCTGTCAATGAAGGGGTGAGACAGGCCTATATTGATGGATATTTAAGAAAATCCGTAGTTAAAGATCCGATTTTTGATCGCTCAAATACAAAGGACAACACGCCTGCGGTCATACATACGCGTATTGTAGAAGGCGATAAGCTGAAAATAAGCGTGACTGCAAAAGGTTTTGGCAGTGAAAATATGAGTAGCGTTAAATTATTCGCTCCGGCGGCGGGGCTCGAAGGGGCAAAAAAATATGTGTTGGATGTAGTATCTAATGCAGGTCCTAATTCATGTCCTCCGATGGTGGTTGGAGTCGGAATCGGCGGTACGTTTGAGACGGCTTGTCTTATTGCAAAAAAAGCGCTTTTGAGAAAAATAGGAGAGCATAATCCGGATCCAAATTATGCTCGCCTTGAGGAAGAATTGCTCAATGAAGTCAATAAGCTTGGTATAGGTCCCGCCGGTTTGGGAGGCAGGACTACCGCTCTTGCTGTGAATGTTGAGTTTTATCCTACGCACATTGCGTCTATGCCTGTAGCCGTCAATTTGTGCTGCCATGCGGCAAGGCACGCGGAAGGCGAACTTTAATCAAAGTGTTAGGAGGGTAAGTAATATGGCGAATATAAAAATCCAGCTTCCATTAGATGAAAAAACTGCCGTGTCGTTGAAAGCCGGCGATACAGTGCTTATGAGCGGTATTATTTATACTGGTAGAGATGCAGCGCATAAGCGTTTGTATGAATGTATTCAGAAGGGCGAAACTTTGCCTGTAGATTTAAAGGATCAGCTTATTTATTACGTGGGACCGACTCCTGCTAAGCCTGGTTATGCTGTGGGATCAGCAGGTCCTACTTCAAGCTACCGCATGGATCCTTATACTCCGGCTCTTTTGGATTTGGGCATGAGAGGCATGATAGGCAAAGGGAAAAGAGGCAGCGAAGTTATAGAAGCTATGAAACGTAATAAAGCTGTGTATTTCGCGGCAGTTGGCGGGGTTGCCGCATTAATATCAAAAAGTATCAAAAAATGTGAAATGGTCTGCTATGAAGATTTAGGCCCTGAGGCAATCCAAAGATATTATGTGGAAGATTTTCCTGCGGTTGTAGTAATTGATACACAGGGGAATAATGCATATGAAATAGAAACGGCTAAATACCGCGAAATATAAGGTGGATCAGTATGAAAATAAATGAAAAAGCGGCTGCGGGCACTATGGAATCAAGCGATATATATATTGAAGTAGCGCCCGGCAGCGGCGGTATTGACATACAGATAGATTCTGTTGTTTCTGATAGGTTTGAGACGTCAATCAGAAATACGATAACAGAAGTATTAAGCGAGTTTGGCGTTAAAGATGCAAAAATAATGGTAAACGACAGAGGGGCTCTTGACTGCACAATAAGAGCACGTATGGAAACTGCTTTAAAACGCGCTTCGAACGGAGGCATATAAAATGAGAAGATCAATGTTGTTTCTTCCGGGAAATAATCCGAATATGCTCATAAACGCAGATGTTTTCGGCGCAGACGCTGTTATTTTCGATCTTGAAGATGCGGTTTCTCCCGATGAAAAAGATGCAGCTCGGATATTAGTACGCAATGCACTAAAATACATGGATTACGGCAATACGGAGATTGTCGTAAGGATAAACAGTATTGACGAAAACGGCTTCTGGTCGAAAGATCTTGACGAAATAATTCCGCTTAAGCCATCGATGATAATGCCTACGAAAGTCACGAATGCTGAATATGTGAAAAAGCTTTCCGATTATATGACTGCGATTGAGCAAAAATCAGGTATTCCTGAAGGCACTGTCAAGCTTATACCACTTATCGAAACTGCTATGGGCGTGGAAAATGCATATGAGATAGCCGTTGCAGATGAAAGAGTAGTTGCTATTTTTCTTGGCGGTGAAGATTTAACCGCAGACTTATGCTGCGTGAGAACGAAAGAAGGCGATGAGATATTCTATGCGCGATGCCGTATGGTAAACGCTGCCAGAGCGGCCGGCAAAGATGTGTATGACACGCCGTTTACGGATGTTAATGATGATGAAGGTTTGATTGTTGATGCGAAAAAAGCTAAATCGCTGGGCTTTACCGGAAAAGCTTCAATAGCTCCGCGGCATGTAAAAGGTATCAATGAAGTATTCAGTCCGACTCAGGAAGAGGTTGATTACGCCTATGAAGTGCTTGAAGCTATCGAGACAGCCAAAAAGCAAGGTAAGGGAGCTATATCTTTGAGAGGCAAGATGATAGACGCGCCCATAGTGCTTCGCGCAAATCAGGTAATTGCCGCATATGAATCAATCAAGGGAGGTTCGGCGCGATGAGCAAGCTTGTAAAAAATTTAAAAGAAGCCATAACGCTTTGCGGCTTAAAAGACGGCATGACTATTTCATTTCATCACCACTTGCGAAACGGCGACTATGTGCTTAACGCAGTTGTTGATGAAATAGCCGCAATGGGTATCAAGGATATAAATCTTCATGCAAGTTCTTTGTTCGATATACATCTTCCTGTTATTGAACATATCAAAAACGGCGTTATTACGGGAATCGAAACTGATTACATAAGCACTGGAGTCGGAAAACAATTATCACAGGGTATACTTAAAAATCCGATTATATTCCGTACTCATGGAGGCAGGCCTGCCGATATAATAAGCGGACGATCTCATATTGACGTGGCGTTCGTCGCCGCTCCGAGCTCTGATAAAATGGGCAATATTACGGGCAAAAACGGCAAATCAGCGTGCGGATCTTTGGGTTATGCCTTTGCTGACGCAATGTGCGCCGATAAGGTAGTAGTAGTGACGGATAACATAGTTGATTATCCAATGTATGATTATTCCATTCCTGAAACAAATATAGATTATGTGGTTAATGTTGATAAAATTGGTAACCCATCTGGAATAGTTTCAGGGACCACTAAGATAACGCGGGATCCTGTAGGACTTGTTATGGCTGATTATGCGGCAAAAGTTATCAAAGCTTCTTCTTTGCTTAAGGACGGTTTTTCTTTCCAAACAGGGGCCGGCGGAGCTTCGCTTGCTGCTGCTAAATATTTAAAAGATATTATGCTTGCGGAAAAAATTACAGGCAGTTACTGTATGGGAGGCATTACCGGTTATATGGTAGATATGCTCAACTGCGGCTGTTTTGAATCGCTCATGGACGTGCAGTGTTTTGATTTAGATGCCGTTAATTCTTTGAGGACCAATCCGAAACATAAGGAAGTCAGCGCTGAACATTACGCGAGTCCGGATGTGAAAAGCAATCTTGTAAATTCTTTGGATGTTGTAATTCTTGGCGCTACTGAAATCGATACTGACTTTAATGTGAATGTACATACTGATTCTTCAGGATGTATAATGGGAGGCAGCGGAGGACACAGCGACGCCGCTGCGGGCGCTAAGCTTACAATGATTATTGCTCCTTTAGTTCGTGCAAGGGTATCCGTAATAACCGACAGAGTTACTTGCATTTCAACTCCCGGTAATACAGTAGACGTATTGGTCACTCAGCGCGGTATAGCTATCAATCCGTTGCGGACTGAGCTGAGAGACAGACTCAAAGACGCGGGTCTGCCGGTAGTCGATATATTCGATTTAAAGAAAAAAGCGGATTCGATTTGCGGTGAAGCTAAAATCGAAAGGGCTAAGGGAAAGGTTATCGCGAACGTTTTGTACCGCGACGCCAGCCTCATAGATACGATCCGAATGATATGAATATAAATTATTCAGTTATAGAAATTTATTCTCTAAAAGGCAGAATGCTGAATCAAGTCCAAGCTTTCCTTGAAGGCTTGGACTTGATGATAGATAAAGGCATAGAGTATACAGTATGCGTTTTAGACGGAGATAAAATAATTGCAACGGCTTCGAGAAGAGAAAATATTCTTCTTTGCTTTGGAGTGGACGAAGATTATCAAGGCGAAGGACTTACCGGAGATTTGCTTACATATCTTATTAAGAATGCCGCTAAAGAGGGATATGATCATCTTTTCATATACACAAAGCCTGATGCGGCAGCGCGTTTTTTGCCGTACTTTTTTTACCCTATAGTTGCTACGAAACAAGTGTGCCTGTTGGAAAACAAGAAAAACGGCATAACAAAATTTATTGAAAATTATGGCGATATTGCTTGTGAAGACAGCGCTGGTATAGTTATGAACTGCAATCCGTTTACAAAAGGTCATCTTTATTTGGCTGAGACTGCTGCTGCCAGGTGTAGCCGTTTATTTGTGTTTGTTGTTTCTGAAGATAAAAGCCTGTTCAGCGCAAGCGAACGGTTTGAAATGGTGAGTAAAGGACTTAAGCATCTTGATAATGCTTATGTGCTTTCTACAGGACCGTATTTGATATCTTCCGCGACTTTTCCTTCTTACTTTCTTAAAGAGCGCACAAGCGCTGATGAAGTATACATGGAGCTTGATTTAAGAATTTTTTGCGAGCATTTTGCCAAGCCTTTGGGTATAAAAAAACGCTTTGTCGGAAGCGAGCCGTTTAGTGAGATTACTGCCGCATATAATTTGCAGATGAAAAAAATATTGCCGCAGTATGGTATGGAATTAATACAACTTGAAAGAGTTGGCGGCAGCGTCCCGATAAGCGCAAGTGAAGTACGAAGGCTGATTCTTAGCGGAGATCTTACTGAAGCGGAAAAGCTTGTTCCCGGTACAAGTGTGCCTTATTTGAGAAAGAAGGTTCAGAATGTTTAGAGAGCTGGGATCTGCTGAAACAGTAATGCTCGAAGATATGCTTTCATTCAGAGATAATAAAGCTCAAACCATCAAAATGCTGTGTAAAGACTATAACAGGCCTGTAGTAAGTTTTGCGTTGAACATTGCAGGCGAGATTAAAAGTTTTGCTCTTTCGCGCGCTGTATTTTTTGATGCGGTGCATAGAATATCTTTTTCAATAAGTAATGCCAATATAAGCATAATATTTGAAACTGTAAAGCTGGATAAATGTTCGGATGTTGCTTATTTCGTGATTGACGCTGATGCAGTCCAAGTAAAAAGACTCATGCTGGAAATCGAAAAACACGATACGGCCGGAAGACTTTACGATATAGATGTTTATGAAAAAAACGCAGCGCCTGTTTCCAGAAATCAATTGGGTTTGGAAAGTAGAAAATGTTTAATATGCAATGCTGCAGCGCACGAATGTGCCAGAAGCCGCAGACATTCATATGAAGAAATAATGGACGTTACGCTTAATATATTAAAGAAAAATTTCGCATCAATTATTGGAAATTTGGCTTTGAAAGCTATGTTGACTGAGCTTGACACGTATCCTAAGCCCGGACTTGTAACTCCTTTCAGCTGCGGAGCCCATAAAGATATGGACTATGCGCTTATGAAAAAAAGCGCAAATGCTATAGCGCCTTATTTTAACGAAATTTGCTATAACGCTTTAATGTATGATGGCGAAGTGAAAGATTTGCTTAAAACATTGCGCCCTATCGGTCTTAGAGCTGAAAAAGCCATGTATGAAGCTACATCTGGTATAAATACGCACAAGGGCATGATATTTTCATTGGGAATCTTTTGCGCGGCTGCCGGCTATTTGATTAGCTGCAATGAAGAAATCAATGATAATATTTTCGAAGTGTGCTCTGAAATCGCCCAAATATCAATGGACGACTTTTCTTTGAATGGCAACTCATCAGGCTCCTGTCATGCGTTTGCGGCAAAAGGAGCTCGGTATGAAGCCGCAAATGGCTTTCCGAATGTACGATATTCAGGATATGAGACGCTTAAAAACTCGCTTAAGAATGGGCTAAGCGTAAATGACAGTTCTGTAACAGCTCTTTTAAAAATTATGACAAAAGCGACCGATACCAATATCATGCGCCGTTCAAGCCCTGCATGCCTCGAAAAAATGCAGAACGAAGCTATTCGTATATTACAGTTGAAAGATATAAATGAAATTATAAAAAGCGCTTATGAACTCGACAAGCGCTTTGTAAGTAATAATATCAGTCCGGGAGGCTGCGCTGATTTGCTGGCGGCGAGCTGGTTTGTATACTATTTGTATAATGCAGTCAAGAATGATGTTTGATAATATTGTTAATAAGCGTTCTTGCAAAACCTATCATATATAAAGAGCCTGTAAATGCATATATTTCATCATAATTATTGAGATTTATATGTTTTGATATTTCTTTTATATCACCAAGCGCCTCAACTTCAATATTTGGGTATTTTCCTTTTATAAAATCACGCATTTCGGCAGCGCTGACTGCTCTCGGATCTTCAGGCGTCAAAGTGTAAATGCGCTTGGCTATGCTTATAAGAAGATCTACTGATTCATCGACCTGCTTATCAGATAGCATGCCGAAAAACAATGTAACTTTTTTATTTTTAAAATAAGTTTTTATGCCATTTACAAATGTTTTTACACCGTCTATATTATGGCCGCCATCTATAATTATATAAGGTTTTCTGCACAGTATCTCAAATCGTCCGCTGAATTTAACGCTTTGCATAGCTTCTTCAATGGCTGTGTCAGATATATTCCACCCACGTTTTTTCATTACTTCCAGCGTGTATAAAACAGTGAGCGCATTATATGCTTGGTGTTCTCCTAATAATCCGAGTTCGAATTCTTTTGTTCCGATGACACTGCTTGGATTATCGTATCTGAGCAGTTGTCCATTTGTGGAAGAAGAAAGGATTTTTATATTATTTTCATCGCATATATACGAATGAGCGTGTTTCTTTTTGGCTTGTTCTGTTATTATATTTTTAACGCCGTCTGTATTAAGCGGATAAATTACAACATTGCCGTTTTCTTTTATGATTCCTGCTTTTTCAAATGCTATTTTTTCTTTAGTTTTTCCCAAATATTGTTGGTGATCCAGGCCTATGCTCATAATTACGCTTGCTTCGCTTTGATTTATAACATTTGTGGCGTCAAGTCTGCCTCCCATTCCGACTTCGAGAATAACGATATCGGCTTTTTTTATTTTGTAGTATAAGAAAGCCGCAGCAGTATTTATCTCAAATTCTGTGGGATGATCATATCCGTTTTCTATCATTTTATCAACTGCACTTTTAACAGATGATATAACTTTGACTAAATCTTCGTCTGATATAGGCGCGTTGTTTAATTGTATGCGTTCGTTATAATTTTCAAGATAAGGAGATATATAAAGGCCTGTGGTGTATCCTGCTTTTATAAATACATTTGAAAGCATTGCGCATGCGGAACCTTTTCCGTTTGTCCCTGCAACGTGTATAAATTTCAGATTATTTTGCGGATCGGATAAATAAGACATCAAAACAGATATATTTTTGAGGCCGAGTTTTGAGCCGAATTTGCCTGATTGATCAATAAAATCCATTGCTTGTTCGTAATTCATGTTATTCCTCCGCATAGCATTATATCACTGCTTATCGTTTATGGAAGTCTTAATAAAAAATATAAAACAAAAAATATAATACTTAAGGATTTTGCGTCATAAATTTTACAAGAGGTGAAATTATGAATAAATACGCATATAAAATGGAATATGTGCCTATGGCGAGTGACATTGATAAATTGATTTCTGAAGAAAACAAGACTTTGAGCAATGAGGTGTTTGATAAGGAAATATCGAAAATGCTTAAAGAACAGTGTGATTATGTTAAAAGCGTTGCACAGGCGGCAATAAATTCCATAGATGCTATGACGGCTGTTTGCGGGATGGTGTTCAAAGAAACAATAAACGGGTTTCCGCTGTCTGAAAAATAAACGTACTGACAGAAGAAATTCAAATTTATATCTTTTTTTTGTAAATTAATAACTGTCAGGCGTGTTTTTTTATAAAAATAATTATGATTTTCAATTGTTAAGCGGTAGCTTGTAATTGAATAATTCTTTTGAAAATGTTAATATGAAAATAAGAATACCGTGGTATGTTAAATTATACAAAGAAAGGATATAAAATGGAAAGAAAAACATTTGACAACCCGAAAGAGCTTCTGAAAGAAAGAAAACAGATTCTTGAAGACACGGTTAGAGGCAATAATCCTAAGAGAATCCCAATATGTTCACAGACGAGAGCATGGCCTATATTAGATGCGGGGTATAAGCTTACGGAAGCTTTTTCTAATTATGACATATGGTTTGACGTTATGTGTCGTTGCCAGGAATTATATGATTTTGACTTGTATGTAGATTTGGGCACACGTTTTTCGTATAGAGTTACGGAAGCGATGGGCGGAGGCGGATTCATAGTTGATGATGAAGCTCAGGCAGTTACTTATAAAGACGCGGCTCATATGAGCGAGGATGAGTATCCTGAGCTTATACGCGACGGTCTTACAAAATTTTATTTTGAAAAGGTTTTCCCGCGCAAGTATGGGTTGTCAAGAAATTCCGAAGAGGCTGTTCAGCAGATTATCAATGCTTTGAAAGAGCAGCACGAGCTTGATAAGTTTAACAAAAGACTTTCCAAGCATTTCGAAGAAGTATACGGAGTAGGTCGTAATACAAACAGCGCGCCCTGGAATATCAAAACTCCTATAGATACTCTTTGTCCTGCTCTTAGAGGTATAAGAGGCATTTCAAGGGATATGCGCAAAGTAGATGAGAAGCTGTTTATGGAAGCTTTAGACGTAGTAGATAATGGTGCGATTGCAAATGTTGAAAAGGGACTTGAAACTTTTAAGGATTCAGTTAACATTACATTTACAGTAGCGTCCACCTCTACAACTTCAACGTTTTTAAACCCCAAACAGTTTGAAAAGTTTGACTGGCCGTATCTGAAAAGGATATGCGATGCGGTAGTCAAAAATAATGCTACAGCCGTTTTATTCCCTGAAGGCAATTGCGGACATCTAATTGAATTTTATCAGGAACTGCCGGCAGGCCACTTTACTCTTATTCCAGAAATGGAAGATATAAAAGAGCTGAAAAAGAAGCTTCCGAATATGACGTTCCTCGGAGGATTCCCGACGTTTTATCTCGGTAATAAGACAAAGCAAGAGTGTATTGATAAAGCTAAAGAAATTATTGACGAAGTAGGTTATGACGGAAAACTTATATTCTGCTCTGATAAAATGCTCGGATTTGCCAATGACGCCAAAGGAGAAAATCTGCGGGCGGTAAATGATTTTGTAAGAGAATACGGAGTGTTTAAATAGGAGGAGTTATGGAAGAAAAGGTTTTGGATATGCAGCGTGATTGGGAAAAAATAAAAAAAGGCATAGATTTTCTTGATACAGACGAAGAAAAAGAAGCTTATTTGAAAAAATTTATAATTGCTAAAGGCAGAAGCTAAAATAAAAAATCCAGGTAAATAGTATCGGAGAATATCGGCTTAGTTCGGAGAAATCCGGACATGCCGATATTTTTCTGTGAGACAGTTTACTGATTACCATTAATGTTTTTTTATTATCTCTCCAAATAAGGCTATTTTATATGTTTATTTTCGGAATCTTAATTGATATAATTGGGATGTGATTAGTATATGCGGTAATATAATCAATTTATAGGAGGCTATTTATGAATAGTCATCAAATGAGCTATGTATCTGACAAATTGGCTAAATTTTTTTATAAAGCGGTAAGTGTTCCTAATCATAACTTTCGTCAGGGTATATTAGAATCCATACATGATATTTTCGGTTATCAGCGCGTTACTTATTGGGTATCAGACAATAATAATGAATTAATTGATCCATATTATATCAATGTTGAACACGATATAATGGAGTCTTATGAAAAAATTTATTATAAATATGATCCCATGCGTTTTAAAAATTTGAAAAAGGGTCATAAAAAAAGGTACACATTGCTTATAAATGATATTGTTGATAAGGAAGTCTATGCAAAGCAGAATGTGTATTACAGGGATATTTTAGGGAAATACGATTATATCAATAAAATGGCGTTATATCTGAAAGGTAAAGACTGTATTCTTGGAGGTATATCGCTGCTCAGAAAAAGCAATGAACCGATATTCACCATGCAAGATGTATATGTTATGGAGCTTGTTGCGAAATTTTTGTCTAATTTAATGCAGGAACATGAAGAAACGAAAAAGTCGGCCGTAAAAAATGAATTTTTTTCTGAATATATTAATTATCAAGCTGATGGATTAATGATAATAAACGATAAAAAAGAGATCGTGTATATGAATAAAGGCGCTCAAGAGGCTCTTTATGACTTGGCAGAAAATAAAAAAGACAGTTTTTCCATAGATAGTTTTGCCGAGATGCTTTATAATAAAAAAATCTTTCTAAACGAATATACATTTGAAGTTAATGGTTACAAAATATGCGTAAACGGCAAGAAAATATACAATAATTTGTTCTATGCAATAAACTTTACCAAATGCATGGACAGTATGGAAATAGTTACGGAAAAGAAAATTGCATACCAAACTAAGCTTTCAAAAAAAAGAGAAAGAAGTGGTATCTTGCTTAATAAAAGGCATGTCAAACTCTGAAATTGCTTCAGAACTTTTTGTCAGTGAACAGACTATAAAAACGCATTTGTATAATATATATTTAAAATATGATGTATCCAGCAGAAATGCGCTTATTTACAAGATTTTAAGCGAGTAGAACCTAATAGTGAAAAAAAATTACACAAAGATCACTAATACTAAAGTATTAGTGATCTTTGTGTTTTTTACGAAATTTGCATAATTGTAAGGCATAACGCTGTTATTTTATAATTTAATCAACAAAACCGTTTAAATTCAAAATTTGAAGAGGAGGTATTTTATGGATCAATCATATCTTGAGATTGCCAATTCTTTCGGCATGTGGGTCGCGTGCAGTTTTATAGTTATCGTTGTTATTGTGCAAGCGATCATCTTTATGAAGAAAGCCTGGGCAACTGGACAAGAGTTAGGCTTGGAGAAAAAACAAATGACTTCGGCTCTCAGAAGCGGAGGTATTTCATCTATTGGGCCTTCGTTTGCTGTAGCTATAGCTATGATCTCATTGATCGTAAGCCTGGGAGCTCCGTTTTCGTGGATGAGGCTTTCGGTAATAGGCTCCGTGCCTTTTGAACTTATGGCTGCGCAGACAGGCGCTGCAGCAATGGGATTAACGCTTGGCGGAGAAGGATATGACGCGGTCGCATATGCGAATTCCGTTTGGACCAATACTCTTGGTGCAGCAGGATGGCTTATTATAGTAGCATTGTTCACTGACAAATTCGAGTGGCTCAGACAAAAAGCCGTTCGAGGCAATGAAGCCTTGCTCCCCGTTTTATCAGTAAGCGCTATGATAGGAGCTTTCGCTTATTTTGGAGCCCCCTATCTTGCAAGCAGTGGACTTGCAAGCACTATGTCATATTTGATAGGCGCTGTTGTAATGGTGATTATAAATATTGTGGCCGGAAAAGCAAAAATACAATGGTTGAAGGAATGGTCGCTGGGATTCGCCATGGTTGCCGGGATGTTTGGCGCGCTGTTATTTGTTTAAGGAAAGGAGTAAATAGATGGATAAAAAACAGATATACGCTAAGTATTTAAAAGGTATAACGTTTTGGGGCCGTACGACTTTATTGCTCGCGCTGGTTTTCAGCTTTGCTCCTGCCGCATATTTGGCGTTATTCCATGGAATCATGCCTCCAGTTTCGGCTATTTTGGAAGCGCTTGGTCTTATTGCCGCTATAATGGTGACAAGTTGGATAGTGGAGCCTATAGCATATTTCCCGATTCTTGGAACTTCAGGAACGTACATGTCATGGTTGGCTGGTAACATATCCAATGTAAGAGTGCCTGTTTCTGCTTTGGCTCAAGATGTTGCTGGTGTTCAGGAGGGAACGCCTGAAGGGGATGTTATATCCACATTGGGAATAGGAGTATCCGTAATTGTTAACCTTATTATGCTTGTAATAGCAGTCATAGGTGGAACGGCGCTTGTCAACGCTCTTCCAGAAAGCTTGAGAACTGCTTTTGATTATATTCTTCCTGCAGTTTTTGGAGCTATTCTTGCAAGCTTTGCAATGAGGGACTTAAAGCTGGGACTTATTGCTCTTGCTTTGGCGTTCATATTTACTTTTATAGGTGCGCCGACTTGGATAACTCTTCCTGTGTGCGTATTCGGAACCATAGGACTTGGCTTGATGTTTTATAATATTGAAAGAAAGAAAAAAGAAAATGCCAAAGCTCAGAATACTGAAAAAAAAGAAGGTGAGTGATTATGAGCGGCTCTAAAGAATTTATAACTATCGAAGCCGAAGGCAGCGCGTATGAAATAGGATTTGCGCACGGTACGCTCGGGAAAAAACAAGTTCTCAACAGCATCAATACTTATAAGGTCATGTTCAAAGATTACTCAAATCTTTCGTGGGATCTGGCCAAAGAACGTTCTCGCGCCTATATAGAACCAATTCAGAATTATGATAAAGATATAATGGAAGAAATACGCGGCGTTGCAGAAGGTGCGGGAGTTGACATCGAAGATATACTTGCATTGAATGCGAGAAGCGAAGTTATAATGATGACAGGAAGCGCCGTGCCAAGCGGAGGTTGCACTTCCTGCGCGATTACTCCCGAAAGTACTCTCAGCGGCAATACGATACTTGCTCAGAACTGGGACTGGAAGGGCGACCAAATTGAATCCATGGTTGTATTGAAAATAAAGCAGAAGAACAAACCAAATATCACGATGATTACTGAAGGCGGTATTATCGGTAAGATTGGTTTCAACTCTTGCGGCTTAGGCGTGTGCCTTAACGCTTTGGGAATGAAAGGCAATCCCAAAGGACTTCCATTGCACGTCATTCTCAGAGGCATACTCAACAGTGAAAAGATAAGTGATGCCATCGAAAGAATCAATTCCGTACAGAACGCCTGCGCAGCTAATTATTTGATAGCTCATAAAGTCGGCGAAGCTTTGGATGTAGAGAAAGCGCCTGGTGATTTTGATGTGCTGTATCCTGTAGATGGTATAATTACTCATTCGAATCACTTTACCGTGGATAGACTTAAGCCGAATGATACATTAAGGCTAATGGCTTCTGATTCTTATATGAGAAAAGGACGCTCAGATAAATTGCTGCGTCAGTATAAAGGGAAAATTGATATTAACGTTGTCAAAAGCGTATTAAGAGATCATGCGGATTACCCTGACGCAATCTGCCGTCACACAGATCCCAAAGATGATCCCGGTCTTGCTCACTGCACAGTATTTTCTATCATTATGGATTTGAGCGCTCAGCAGATGTATGTGACTAAAGGCGCTCCGTGCGAGAGTGAATATCAACTTATAAAATAAACAAGATTGATTTTCAGTATAACACACTTAATAAGTTCAACAGTAAAAGAAAGCATATTATAGGAATATTTATGCTTTCTTTTACTGTTAAGCATAGAACTTATTGCATATTTAATCATTAAAATTTATAAATATTGAAATATTATTTGAAATAAATTATAAATATAATAAAACTGATTAAAATGTTAAGTTATTTCTATGAAAACAAAATTGTTTTTACTTTACATTTTTTAATATCATATGACAAAATACTTTACGATTTACAGTATTTTAAGATTTAATTGACTTTTGTTGAAAATTTCATTATAAATTACATTAATGGACAGTTTTTATAAAGCTATAGGAGGACGAATTGAGGTTAAGCAATGGTAACTAAACGTGCTACATTTAAGGGAGGAATACATCCCGCGTATAATAAGCATTATACCGAATCGCTCAATATCGAAGATATGGCTCCTGTCAAACAGGTGGTAATCCCTATGGCTATGCATATAGGAGCGCCATGCTCTCCTGTCGTAAATAAAGGCGATAAGGTAAAAATGGGGCAGCTTATAGGCAAAGCTGGTGGATTTGTTTCGGCCAATATTCATTCGAGTGTTTCTGGCGTCGTTGCTGCTGTGGAAAAAAGGCTCACAAGCGACGGCCAAATGACAATGTGTGTAGTGATTGACAATGATTTCGAAGATACTCCTTGTGACGAAATCAAATCTCATGACATTGAGAGACTCACCAAAGAAGATATCAAGGAAATTATTGCAAGCGCCGGTCTGGTCGGGCTTGGCGGCGCTACATTCCCTACGCATGTAAAGCTTGCTCCGCCTGAGGGAACTAAAATAGATCATGTTATACTCAACGGTGCGGAGTGTGAACCTTACTTGACAAGCGACGATGCTTTGATGAAAGAGTATCCCGAAAAAGTAATCGGGGGACTTAAAATCATAATGAAGTTGCTTGATCAGCAAAAAGGTTACATAGGTATTGAATCAAACAAGCCTGCTGCAATAGCGGCGATCGAAAAGCTTGCGGATGAAACTATTGAGGTGTATACCCTTGATACGAAATATCCGCAGGGAAGTGAGAAACATTTAATCACTGCCATAACAGGGCGCGAAGTCCCCTCAGGAGCTCTTCCTTCGGCCGTTGGCTGTGTAGTGAGCAATACTGCTACAGCGGCGTCTGTTTATGATGCAGTAATGAACGGAAAGCCGGTTTATGAAAGGATTGTTACTGTAACTGGCAGCGGTATAAAAACGCCTAAGGTGCTTAAAGTACGCATCGGTACCATGATAAGCGAAATTATAGAATTTTGCGGAGGTCTTACTGATGATGCTAAGAAAGTGATACTTGGCGGACCTATGATGGGTTTTGCTCAATATACAACTGATGTGCCTGCTACAAAAGGTACTTCCGGTATTTTATGTTTGAATGCAAAAGATGCTGCAATTCAAGAACCTTCAAACTGTATCAAATGCGCTAAATGCGTAGGCGCCTGTCCAATGCATTTGATGCCCATGTATATTGCCGCTTATTCGCAAAAACTCGATTATGATAAGGCTGCCGAATATAATGCGCTTGATTGTATTGAGTGTGGAAGCTGCGCTTACGTATGTCCGGCGAAGCGGCCTTTGGTTTCCGCTATTAGAGTTGCGAAAAGAGAAATAACGGCAAAAAGAAAGAAAGAGCAGGAGGCTAAAAAATGAGTGACAGAGTTTTAACTGTATCGTCGTCTCCTCATATAAGGAGCAAGCAGACAACGATGTCAATTATGCGGGATGTGCTTATAGCTCTTGCTCCCGCTTCAATCCTCAGTATTGTATTTTTCGGTTGGAAATCACTTTTACTGATTGCTATTTGCATTGTTTCTTGTATCGCGGCTGAAGCTGCTATGCAGAAATTCATGAAGAAACCTATTACTGTCGGGGATTTGTCCGCAGCTGTTACAGGACTTTTAATTGCTTTAAACCTTCCAATAAATGCGCCGTGGTGGGTTGCGTTGATTGGAAGCGTATTTGCAATCACAATTGTAAAGCAATTATTCGGCGGAATAGGATTTAATTTTGTCAACCCGGCTTTAGCTGCGAGAGTATTTCTCGTTGCCTCATGGCCGACTCATATGTCCGGCAGCGCATATCTTCCGGCTGATGCCGTGTCTTCAGCTACTCCTCTTGCAATCTGGTCTGGAGAATCGGCAGGAGAATTGCCCAGTATTCTTCAAATGTTTCTCGGCAATGGAGTTTACGGCTGTATAGGAGAAGTGAGTGCTGCGGCTCTTATACTCGGAGGCATATATCTTATAATACGCAAGGTTATAACTCCTGTTATTCCTTTGGGTTATTTGGGTACAGTAGCGGTATTTTCACTTATAGCAGGCCTGGGATTCGACGGCATGCTCTTCCAGCTTTTTGCAGGAGGACTTATGCTTGGTGCGATTTTCATGGCTACGGATTATGTTACGTCTCCAGCTACACCGTTAGGGCAGTTGATTTATGCGATCGGATGCGGATTAATGACTTGTATCATTAGATTTTACGGCGGATATTCAGAAGGAGTCATGTTTTCGATACTGTTTATGAATATAGCTTCGCCGCTTATTGATAAGTACATTCGCGCAAAAAAATACGGAGAGGTGAAAAAGAATGCGTGAAGGAGTTAAATTAGCTGTTGTCCTGCTAATTATATGCGCCGTTTCATCAGGTCTTTTGGGTCTTACAAACGACTTTACACAGCCTCAGATTTTGGCCAGAAGGGCGCAGTCTGAAGCTGAGGCCAAAGCCGTGGTAATGCCGCAGGCGGATGATATTTCTCAAAGTGTTGACGAAGAGACGTTCAATGCAGTGTTGGATGAACTCATGCTGACTTCTGAAACATTAAATCAAGCCTATATAGCAAAACAGCAGGACGCCGTGATCGGATACGTGTTTGAGTGCACTGTAAAAGGTTTCGGCGGAGATATAAAAGTTATGGTTGGTGTAAATATAGATGGTACCGTTAGCGGAGTTAAAGTGACCAGCCATAGCGAGACGGTTGGTCTTGGCTCAAAAGCAACGGATGAAGAATGGGTGTCTCAATTCAACGGTCTGAGTGCGGCGAGCGACGTACAGGTTGTAAAAACTGAAAACCGTGGAGATAATGAGATTACGGCCATAACGGGAGCAACCATTACTTCGCGTGCTGTTGTCAGCGCAGTCAATTATGCTTTGCAGGCATTTACTATAATCAACGGGGGGCTTTAAAGAATGAAGAGATTTTTAGAAGTTCTTAAAAACGGTATTATTACCGAGAACCCGACTTTCAGACTCGTACTCGGCACATGTCCTACTTTGGCTGTTACAACATCCGCGATAAATGGCGTGGGTATGGGCGTGTCTACTATGGCAGTGCTGATTTGTTCGAATCTGTTTATATCTTTGCTGCGGAATGTTATACCTTCAAAAGTAAGAATACCATGCTTTGTTGTGGTTATTGCCACTTTTGTTACAATAGTACAGATGTTACTTGAAGCATATGTTCCATCACTTCATCAATCATTGGGGTTGTATATACCTCTCATCGTTGTAAACTGTATTATTTTGGGAAGGGCAGAAGCTTTCGCTTCGAAAAATTCCGTTGTCTTGTCTATTGCCGATGGTATTGGCATGGGCATTGGGTTCACATTTGCTCTTACAATAATGGGCGCTATAAGAGAAATACTTGGTGCAGGAACGATTTTCGGAATCAATATACTTGGATCATCCTTTGAGCCTGTATTGGTAATGATACTCGCACCTGGAGCATTTTTCGTATATGGCGGTCTCATTGGAATATTGAACAAAATTCAAGAGAAAGCGGCGGTGAAGTAATATGTCCGGATTTGTTAATATTGTATTAATAGTATTGGCTGCCGTATTTGTGAACAACTATGTGCTTTCTCAATTCCTTGGCATATGTCCTTTCCTCGGAGTTTCCAAAAAAGTGGATACTGCTGTAGGCATGGGATTAGCAGTTGTGTTTGTTATGGCTCTTGCCAGCGCAGTTACTTATCTCATACAGATATTTATACTTAACAAATTAAATCTTGCATATTTGCAGACGATAGTATTTATACTTGTTATCGCTGCATTGGTTCAATTTGTTGAAATGTTCCTTCAAAAAGCAAGCCCGACTCTGTATCAGTCGTTGGGAGTGTATCTGCCTTTGATAACTACAAACTGCGCGGTGCTCGGCGTTGCTATTACTAATATAGACAGAGGCTATAATCTTATTGAAACGATCTTTAATGGCGTTGGTGGAGCTTTGGGCTTTACGCTTTCGATAGTATTATTTGCAGGTATCAGAGAACGTATGGAACTTGCGGATATACCTGAGTGTTTGAAAGGCTTCCCTATTGCAATGATTTCAGCAGGTCTTATGGCTCTTGCTTTCCTTGGATTCCAAGGATTGATACAACTTTAAAGGAGGTATATGAATGATTCTTAATATTTTGATTCCGGCCGGCGTTGTCGGAGTAATGGGCGCCATTTTCGGAGCAATTCTGGCATATGCTTCCAAAAAGTTTCATGTGGATAAGGATCCAAAGATAGACGAGATAGTTGAAGTTTTGCCCGGAGCTAACTGCGGCGGCTGCGGTTATGCTGGGTGTTCTGCTTTAGCTGAAGCTGTTGTAGCCGGGGAAAGCCCTGTTAACGGCTGTCCTGTAGGCGGAAGCGAAGTCGCTAAAAAAGTTGCCGCTATTATGGGTGTGGACGCCGGAGAAGATATAAGAAAGTATGCGTATGTTAAATGCGCTGGTCAAAGAAATCTGTGCAAAAACAAGTATGAATATTACGGAGGCTTGGATTGCAAAGAAGCGTCTATTACTTTTGGCGGCGATAAGGCTTGCGCTTATGGGTGTTTGGGATATGGAACATGCGTTAAAGCTTGTCAATTCGGAGCCATAAGCATTGTTGACGGTATAGCTGTGATAGATTCTGATAAATGCACTTCATGCGGGGCTTGCATAAAAGTTTGCCCGAGAAATGTAATTGAATTAAGAATAGACACAGATAGTGTTGCGGCGCTTTGTAATAACAAAGAAAAAGGCAAAGCAGTTAAAAGCATTTGTGATGTTGGTTGTATAGGCTGCGGCATATGCGCTAAGAATTGTCCTTCGGAAGCAATAACTATGGACAAAGAAACAAACTTGCCTGTCATAGATATGAAAAAATGTCAAAATTGCGGAGTTTGTGTAAGCAAGTGTCCTCAGAATGTTATTCATTCTAAGACAAATGCAAAAGAAGATGATTCTGCAGATAAAAATGTTGTAAATGAATAAAAAATAACAGCGGTCTATCTCTGTGTTTATAAGACAGTATTTCAAAGACTCAATAAACACAGGCGTTGCAGAATGAAATGAAGGTGCTGATTGAAAGGTCAGTACCTTTTTTCTATGTAATCGGCACGTTCGTTTTTCAAAAAGTTCTTCGTAACGATGAAGCCGCCGAATAAATATCGGAGGTAAAATTCAATGAAGAGTATTTGTGAAAATGCAGGCAAAGACTATTAATCATAAAGTTATATATTTGCAATTTCCTGCGTGCAGGATGTATTTGAAAAAGTATTTTGCACGTCCGCAAATATTTTTTCGAACATGGAACGCAATTTCAAAAGGTAGAAGCAGTGGTCGCAAAATTCACACCAAACAATCCCAAAATATAAATGCGTACATCAAATTTATGACTTTACAGTAGGATAAATCTAAATTTATTAAATAAAAAATTTATATAAAAAGCCATAAGCTCAGCGCCATTAAAGCCATGCCGGTGCAAAGTCCATATATTGAAAGATGATGTTCTCCGTACTCTCTTGCCGAAGGCAAAAGCTCGTCGAAGGATATAAAAACCATTATACCGGCTACTGCCGAATAAACTATTCCATTTATTGAGTCGTTAAGAAAAGGCATCAAAATCAAATATCCGATAATAGCTCCTAAAGGTTCAGCAAGACCGGACAGAAAGGAGTAAAAAAAAGCTTTTTTTCTGCTTTTGCTTGCATAATAAATCGGTACGGATACGGCAATCCCTTCGGGGATATTGTGTATTGCTATTGCTACTGCGATTGGTATTGCTACTGAAGGCTTTTGAAAAGCGGAAATGAAAGTTGCCATTCCTTCGGGAAAGTTGTGTATTCCAATTGCGAGTGCAGTCAAAGTTCCAGTACGCATTAATTTTTGTTCCTTTTGTATTGCGTTGGCTGCTTTGAGTGGTGAAGTGACATTATGAGGATTTTCCGCATCAGGAATTATTTTATCAATTACAGCAATCAGTAAAATACCTGCAAAGAAAGCGGTAATTCCCCAAAATGTACCCATTTTTTCTCCGTGATACAATATAAGTGATTGGAAGGCGTTTGTCAGCAGTTCGACCATAGATACGTATATCATAACGCCTGCTGAAAAACCCAAAGACAATGATAAAAATTTTGTATTTGTGTTTTTAGCAAAAAAAGCTATAAGACTTCCTACGCCTGTTGATAAGCCCGTTAAAGTTGTAATTATTAAAGCTGTCAATATATTATTCATGAAAGTTACCTGTAGTTAGTTTATGCTAACTAATTGTAGCAAACTGTTTTACTTGCGTCAATTAAAATCAAAAAATAATAATTTTAAATGACAAAACCGTATTAATGCTATATAATAAGCTGATGTCTTGTATCTGAAATTTCAGAATGAGAACGGAGGTAAATATGAGAAATAAAAAGGTGTTGTTACTGACACAATTTTCCATCATGCTTGCGATTGAAGCCATAGTATGCTTTACACCGCTGGGCTCGCTGCCGATTGGTCCTCTTGTTGCGACATTGTCGCATATACCAGTTATTATAGTAGCTGTAACGTTGGGTATGGGTGCAGGCGCGTTGATGGGATTTTTTTTCGGTCTTTTCAGTTTTATAGTATGGACATTTATGCCGCCTAACGCAGTGCTTGCATTTACGTTTACTCCTTTTTATCCGCCTGGCAATTTTTACAGCCTTTTGATATGTTTTGTGCCGAGAATACTTATTGGAGTGGTCTCAGCGGCTTTGTTCAAAGCTATGCATAAAGCATGGTTTAAAAAGCATGAGAATACAAAAAAGGAGTTTTGGCCTTATTTTGTAAGCGGACTTGCTGGTTCTATTGTAAATACTATTTTGGTTCTTATGGGTATTTACGTATTTTTCGGGCCTGCATATGCTGAAGCGAACGGATTAGCGTATGAAGCTCTTCTTGCCGCAATCGGAACGGTTATCGCGACTAATGGAGCTTTGGAATGCCTTCTTGGCGCTATCGTCTCATATGCTGTATGCAAGCCTGTAAGAGAGTCAGTTTTGAAGTTGAAGTGAGGTAATTTATGCTTTTAGCAATCGATGCTGGGAATACTACTACAGAATTTGGTTTGTTTGATAACGATACTTTTATCACAAGTTACAGGTGTATAACAAAGCAGACTCGTACTTCAGACGAGTATGCGATAATGCTCAAAGAATTTTTGGCGTTAGATAAACTTTGTTTTGATAATATCGATGATGTTATTATTTCGAGCGTTGTGCCTGATATTAACTATTCGCTAACCAGTATGTTTATCAAATATCTGAATATTAATCCTCTTATGGTTGAACCGGGTATTAAAACAGGCATTGTAATACGTACTGATAATCCCAGAGAAGTTGGGGCTGACAGAATTGCAGATGCTTTGGCAGCTTACACTATATACGGAGGCCCTGTGATCGTACTCAATTTCGGCACAGCGACTCGGTATGATTATGTTAATCAGGATGGTATTTTCTGTGCGGCAATCACATCCCCGGGAATTCAGATTTCGGCGGATGCTCTATGGACAAAAGCAGCAAAACTTCCCAAAATAGAAATCGTAAAACCTGCGAGTATATTGGCTACAAATACGATTACAAGTATGCAGGCTGGGCTCGTATATGGGTATATAGGTCAGGTTGAATACATAATAAACAGAATGAAAAAAGAGCTGAAATGTGATGATATAATGACTGTTGCCTGCGGAGGATATGCAAAAATTATAATGCCGCATACAGATGTAATAAAAAAATATGACAGACACCTTACATTAAAAGGGTTGAATTTGATGTATGGGAAAAACAAAAAGTAATTTCTTCGAAAACGTACTTAGAGATAATGACTTATGCCTGGCTCCTTTGGCAGGAGTTACTGACGCCGCTTTCAGAAGGATATGCCTTGAAAGCGGCGCCGGTCTTATGTTCACGGAAATGATAAGCGCAAAAGGGCTTTTTTATTCCAATAAGGCTACAGAGACTTTGCTGTATAAAGATAAATATGAAAATTTAACTGGAGTGCAGATTTTCGGCAGCGATGTTTTATCGATACAAGAAGCGGTCAGCAGGCATCTAAATAATGCAGGATTTGCTTTTATTGATATAAATTTCGGTTGTCCCGTGCGTAAGATCGTGTCAAATGGTGACGGAAGCGCACTTATGAAAAAACCTGAACAAGCTGCAAAAATTGCAAAGTGCGTAGTGGATTCGAGCAAATTGCCTGTGAGTGCAAAGATCCGGCTCGGTACAGATTCCAATAGTATCAACTGTGTGGAAATTTCATTGGCTCTGGAAGAAGCAGGTGTTGATTTGATTACTGTGCATGGGCGTACTGCGGAGCAAATGTATTCGGGAAAAGCTGATTGGCATATGATAAAAAAAGTATCGGAAAACGTGCGCGTGCCTGTTATTGCGAATGGCGATGTTAAAGATTATGATTCGTATATGAAAATAAAAGAAACAACCGGATGCGCAGGGGTTATGATAGGCAGGGCAGCTTTGGGAAATCCATTTGTTTTTTCTGAAATTATTGCTAAAAATAAAGGACTTTGTTATAATCCTCCATCGGTTGCTGAGCGTATGAATACAGCTTTAAGACATTTAAAATTGCTTGTAGAATATAAGACAGAATCAGTTGCATTGAAGGAATTCCGCAAACATTTGGCATGGTACACAAAGGGTATGTATAATTCAGCTAAATTAAGGGGCAAAATCAATACTGCAAACTCAATTAGTGATTATGAGGCGTTGATAGATCAAATTGTTCAAGATAACGCATAATTAATACTAAAAAATGTATATTTATGCATATTTTCTTGAAATATACTTGTAATTTAAACAACAGCAATGTATAATTAGCGTTAATTTGAAGCAAAGGGGTTTAATATGGAAAAAAAGATTAAAAAGATTGTTTTGGCTTACTCGGGAGGTCTTGATACTTCAGTTATAATACCTTGGCTCAAAGAGCATTATGAGGGCTGCGAGGTTATAGCTGTTGCCGCCGATGTAGGTCAGGGCGCAGAACTTGAAGGTCTTGAGCAAAAAGCGGTAAATACAGGAGCCTCTAAGCTGTATATAGAAGATCTGACAGATGAATTTATTGATGAATATATTTTCCCGACACTTAAGGCCGGCGCTAAATATGAAGGTACATATCTTCTCGGCACATCGTGCGCGCGTCCTGTTATAGCTAAAAGGCTTGTTGAAATAGCGAAAGCGGAAGGCGCTGACGCTATCGCTCACGGCGCCACAGGGAAAGGCAATGATCAAGTGCGTTTTGAACTGGCTGTTAAGGCATTCGCGCCTAATATGAAGATCATAGCGCCGTGGAGAGAATGGGATATTAAATCGCGTGATGACGAAATTGATTATGCTGTGAAGAAAAATATACCGATTTCCGTAACGAGAGAAACAAGCTATTCAATGGACAGAAACATCTGGCATTTGTCGCATGAGGGTCTTGATTTGGAAGATCCGGCGAACGAGCCCAAATATGATCAGATTTTGAAGTTATGTGTTCCTTTTGAAAAAGCGCCTGACAGTGCAACGTATGTAACTATTGGTTTTGATAAAGGCATACCTGTATCTCTAAACGGCGTCGACATGAGCGGCAAAGATATTATAACTGCTTTGAATAAAATAGGCGGTGAAAATGCTATAGGCATACTTGATATTGTAGAAAACCGCTTAGTTGGCATGAAGAGCCGCGGTGTATATGAGACGCCCGCAGGCACAATACTGTATCGGGCGCATGAAGCTCTTGAAACACTTACCTTGGATCGCGATACGTTACATACAAAACAGATGCTAAGCGGTAAATTTGCCGATTTGGTTTACAATGGGCAATGGTACACTCCTTTAAGAGAAGCGCTTTCAGCATTTGTCGATGAAACTCAAAAGACAGTAAGCGGCAGTGTTAAATTGAAGCTTTATAAAGGCAACATAATTATTTCTTCAATAAAATCAGACTATTCGCTGTATGACGAAGAGATTGTTACTTTTGGTGAGGACGCAGTATATGATCAAAAGGATGCGGAAGGATTTATTACTTTATACGGATTGCCTATAAAAGTGGGCGCTATGATGAAAGAAAAAAATAATAATAAATAAGTGACGGAAATTCAGATGAAAATGTGGGAAGGGCGTTTCAGCAAGGAGCTTGATGATAGCGTAAATGATTTCAATTCTTCAATACGTTTTGATATGCGGCTTTATAAAGAAGATATAAAGGGCAGTATCGCGCATGCAAAAATGCTGAAAAAATGCTCCGTAATAACTGAAGCGGAATCTGACAGAATAGTACAAGGTCTTAATTCTATTTTGGAGGATATTGAAAGTGGGAAACTTTCTATAGATTTGAGCGCCGAAGATATCCATATGTTTATCGAGCAGGAGTTAACCGTAAGAATAGGCGAGGACGGCAAAAGACTTCATACGGCGCGTAGCAGGAATGATCAGATTTGTTTGGATATGCGCATGTATGTAAAGTCTCAAATCAAAAAAGTACGTGGTTTGATCGAGGCATTGCTCAAAGAGATATGCGCTACTGCCGTTAATCATACTCACAGCGTAATGCCCGGTTATACTCATTTACAAAGAGCACAGCCGGTAACGTATGCTCATTATATCATGGCATATGCTCAGATGCTGAAAAGAGATATTAACAGACTGGATGATATATATGTCAGAACAGATGAAATGCCTTTAGGCTCAGGAGCTCTTTCCACTACTACGTATCCCATTGACAGGCAATACGTTTGTGATGAACTTGGTTTTTCTGATATAACTGCAAACAGTATAGATGCAGTATCAGACAGAGATTTTGTTATCGAATTCTGTTTTGCATTGAGCATGCTTATGATGCATTTGAGCCGTTTCTCTGAAGAGATTATTTTGTGGTCATCTTCCGAATTTGCGTTTATTGAACTTGATGATGCTTATTCCACTGGTTCTTCTATTATGCCGCAAAAGAAAAATCCTGATATAGCAGAGCTTGTCAGAGGTAAAACGGCGCGCACATACGGTGCATTGACAACGGTTCTTACAATGATGAAAGGTTTGCCGTTGGCTTATAACAAAGATATGCAGGAAGATAAAGAAGCGTTATTTGATGCGGTTGATAATACAGTTCTTTGCATAAGCATATTTACTAAGATGTTTGCAACGCTGAAAGTGAATACTGACAGAATGCTTGAAGCTGCGTCGAAAGGATTTATTAATGCGACTGATTGTGCCGATTATCTTGTTAAAAAAGGAGTTGCGTTCAGATCTGCTTATAAAATAGTTGGACGCTTGATAAAATATTGTATAGAAAAATCAAAAACACTTGAAACCCTTACACTGAAAGAATATTTTGATTTTAGCGATAAATTTGACAGCGGTGTGTATGAAGCTATTAAATTGGAAAATTGTGTGGAAAAAAGGAGTGTTTTTTCCGGGCCGAGTGAGGCGTCGGTAAAAGCGCAGATTGCTTCAATTACTGAATTTATTGAGAGAGGTTAGATATGAACCGTCAGGAAATTATGCAAAAAGACGCAGAGTTTGTGATGAATACATACAAAAGATTGCCTGTCGTTGCTAAACATGCGTCAAAAGCTGCCTTGTTTGATGTTGACGGTACGGAATATATTGATTTTGCTGCAGGGATAGGCGTCAATGCTCTTGGCAGCGCAGATGCGCAGTGGGTTGAAGCAGTAACGTCTCAGATGAAGAATATCGCGCATACGTCAAATTATTATTATTCCGAACCTGTTGTTACATTAGCCGAAAAGCTTGTAAGGCTTTCCGGTATGAGCAAAGCTTTTTTTGCTAATTCCGGGGCTGAAGCGAATGAAGGAGCTTTGAAACTTGCGCGCAAATACAGTTTTGATAAGTATGGCTCAGGCCGTAATGTAATAGTCACTTTAAAAAATTCATTTCACGGCAGAACAATGACGACTCTTACAATGACTGGGCAGGATAGGTTTCATAAGTATTATGCGCCGTTTGCAGAAGGAATTAAATATACTGAAGCGAATAATTTAGAATCGCTTGAATCATCTCTGGATGATAATGTTTGCGCTATCTTTATAGAATTGATACAGGGTGAGGGCGGCGTTAATATTTTAGACAAAGAATATGTTCAAAGCATAAATGATATTTGCCGCCGAAAGGACATATTGCTAATATGCGATGAAGTGCAAACAGGGACCGGACGAACAGGAAAGTTTTTTGCATATGAGCATTTTGATATTTTGCCTGATATTGTAACTTTGGCTAAAGGTATTGGCGGAGGTCTACCTCTCGGATGCATTTTGTGTTCTGAAAAACTTAAAGATGTATTTGCCCCAGGGGATCATGGTTCGACATTTGGTGCAAATGCTGCTATATGCGCCGGCGCTTGCGTAGTTGCTGATAAGGTATCTGATACTGAATTTTTAAAAGAAGTTACGCTGAAGGGCGAATACTTGATGAACGAAATAAAAAACATCAATAGCCCTATTATTCAAGAAGTTAGAGGAATAGGATTGATGATTGGTCTGCTTCTTAATAATGATCCTAAAATATTTATAGAAAGAGCGTGTGAAAATAAGCTTTTATTGTTGAGCGCTGGTCAAAATGTAATAAGATTACTTCCTCCTCTTGTTATAAGCTACAGCGAAATAGATAAAGGTATAAGCATCTTGAAAAAGATTTTTAAATAAATGAAAAAATTGCATATTTTGAAATCAAGTATTGCGCGGTCAAATTGTTGTTTGATATTTTAAGTATTTTATTAAGTCTGTAAATATAATTGGCATGTTTTATAATTATCTTAGGCCTTTTGATTTCGACGCGTTATTTTGCCATAATGGTTAGCTGCTTTATAATATCGAATTACACTAATGATTAAATTTAAAAACATCATTGTTCATTGTGAATCTATTATATTATCAGTTCTTATTGTGTTGAAAATATTGTTGCCCGTTTTTTTTGTAAATTATAAAACATTTATATACTTAAAATTTTGATAAGGTTATCAATATTTGTATTTTGAAGCAATTTCTATTATCGTATTATGCAGGTATCCTAAATGATAATTTTATTTATTATAATTAAGATGATCAGGCGGGATTTTCTTTTTGATATCCAATTGCGTATAACATGTTTATATTATTGTGTAAATTTTTAACAGTATCAAATCTTATATTAATTTGTTTTTATGAGGAAATAAAATTAAAAATGTTACATTATTCTTTATACAATACTGAAAAATCAAAATATATTATATAATATTTAAATACGGTGGATATTTTCTGGAACATGTTTTTAACATATATGAAACATAAACTTTGACATTTTTATAAGTTTTTGACAGTGATAATATATCTGTAAGCAATCATAAGAGTTTGGGTATGATTTGATAATATTTCAGATAAGCAGGTGATAATATGTATGATTCCAAACTTATTATTAAACAGAAGAGATTTAAAGGTGAGGATGGTTACAAGACTTTTTCAATCAGAATCAAAGAAAGCATAGCGGATGAGATCGATAATATTGCAAAATCTTGCGGACGCAGCCGTAATGAAGTAATTTCAATTTTTCTTCAGTATGGTTGTGAAAACTGCGTTGTAGAAGAATCATATGAATAAATAACGGCTTGTTTTACTGTGTTCGTGATGATATAATATAAAAAATTTATATCAAGGAACGCATGAATGGCAATTGATATTACCAGTTTAAAAACTGCTAAAGGCGAAATAAAAGCTGATATAGTTCTGAAAAATGGAAATATTATAAATGTTTTTGTCAATCGGATTATCAAAGCTGACGTAGCAGTATGTTCAGGCGAAATTGTAGGTGTTGGTAGCTATGAAGGCGTTAAAGAGATAGATTGTACTGGAAAATACATATTACCGGGTTATATAGACGCTCATATGCATATGGAATCTACTATGGTTACGCCGGATGTATTGTCCGAAGAGCTTTTAAAACGAGGGACGACAACTGTTATAGCGGATCCGCATGAGATGGTGAACGTAAAGGGTTCACAGGCGTTTCGGTTTTTGCTTGAAGCTGTGAAGAATCTTGCAGTAAATGTTTTTATTATGGCGCCTTCTTCCGTGCCTGCTACTTGTTTTGATACAAACGGCTCTTCATTTGACGTTGATGCAATTAAGGAATTTATCGGCAATACGCATCTACGCGGGCTTGGCGAGGTAATGTGTTATAACGATGTTTTGCAGTGTAATAAGGAGATAATAAAAAAATTAGATCTTTTTAAAGGCTATGATTATGTTATTGACGGACATGCTCCGGGCTTAAAAGGCAGAGAGCTTCAAGCGTATATAAATGCAGGGATCACAACTGACCATGAAGCTTCATCATATGAAGAAGCTTATGAAAAGCTGAGTTCAGGCATGAACATCCTTATAAGGGAAGGCAGCGGAGCGAGAAATCTGGAAGCTATCGTTAAGGATATGCTGAAAAATAATATCTCGTTTGACCGCTGCGCTTTTTGTACGGATGATAAACATCTTGAAGACATTGTTAGTGAAGGGCACATAGATTTTTGCTTAAAAAAAGCTGTTGAATTAGGATTGGATCCAGTGACGGCGGTTAAGACCGCTACTTATAATGCGGCGAATATTTACAAGCTTAATAAAGTCGGCGCTATTGCTGCTGGATATAAAGCCGATATTAACGTAGTAGAAAATCTTAGCGATTTTAAGCCGTGCTTAACTTTAAAAGACGGCGAAATAGTAAACGAAGAGTATTTCAGTAAAATCAAGAAAATAGATATATGCTGCGAATTGTTGGATACTGTAAAGATTGGCAGCATTACTCCGAATTCGATAAAAGTTAAAAGACACAATAAAAATCATGTGATAAAGTTGATAGATAATGAAATATTAACAGATCATCTTTTTGTGGAAATACCCGGGGATGAATATTTTATTCCTGAAAATGGATATTCAAAGCTTTGTGTAGTTGAACGGCACGGCAGAAACGGAAATATTGCCGCTTGCGCGCTTCAGGGCTACAACATAAAAAATGCTGCTGTTGCTTCAAGCGTGTCGCACGATTCGCATAATATCGTTGCAGCCGGTGATAACGATTCCGATATAATTTCAGCGGTTAAGGCGGTAGCTCAAATGCGCGGAGGCTGTGCAATTGTATCGAAGGGAAACATAGTTGCCAGCGTAGGACTTCCCGTTGCAGGTCTAATGAGCGATAAGCCTGCTGAGATTGTTATATCCGAGATAACAAATTTGCGGAACAAAGCATACAGTCTTGGAGTAAATCCTAATATTGATCCTCTTGTTTCGTTGTCTTTTGTTGCGTTGCCGGTCATACCGAGTATTCGGTTGCTTGATACTGGTTTATTTGATGTTGAAAAATTCAAATTAATTGACGAGGAGTAATAATATTGAAAATTGATTTGTTATCTTTTCTTAAGGTTGATGCTGAAAGTTTATTGAGACGTTTGTTAAACGAGAAGAATATACGATTGAGCGTTTGTCGTAATGATGCTGAAAAAATTGATGTACAGGATCGAGACGAAATAATAAATGCTTTTGAGGCAATCAGAGATATTGTTGTTGATACAGATTCATTTATTCCTGCATCGGAAGGGAAAATGTCGGCTTATATATTCACTTTTGCCGGTGATGAAGATTATTGTTTTTGCTTTTGCAATGATGGATTGCTGTACAGGAATCAAATATATGAAATAGCAGGTTATGAAAAGTTAAAAGATTTGTTTTTTGTATAAAAAATATGAATGCAATTAGCCTTATGCTTTTTAACTAGAAATACAATTAGATTTTTTATTTTAATATCTTTAGCGCTGAAAAATATCATTTAAGTATAAGTAATAATAAACGTGTATGAAGTTGCTCAAGGTTATATTTTATTACCGATGTTTGTGCTGCTTGGGATTTATTATTTCTTACATTGCGAGATATTTTTCAAGAAATAAAGAAGAAAAATAGAAAATCTTTTAACAATATAATGCAGATATTTTTATTAATTTAAGCGCATTTTTGATTGTCTTAGGATGCGTGTAGATAAATTTATCACAAAAAAAAGAAGGTGCGTATGTATTTAAAGATTGAGCATCTGAGCAAAAAGTTCGAAAAAAAACAAGTATTAAATGATATATGCTTTACGTTTGAGAGTGGTAAAATATATGGCCTTTTAGGGCGCAATGGAGCCGGTAAGACGACTTTTTTTAATTGTCTTAATCGTGATATTACTTTTGAAAGCGGTAATTTTTATCTGGGCGATAACAATATTTTAAGGCGTATAACGTCTGAAGATATCGGTTATGTATTGTCAGTGCCGGCTGTTCCGGAGTTTCTTACAGCGCGTGAGTTCGTGAAATTTTTTTTGGATATTAACAAAGGCGTCATAGATGAAATTCAACCGATAGATAAATATTTTGATTATATAGGCATTGAAGCTGAGGACCGTGACAAGCTGCTTAAGGACTATTCGCACGGTATGAAAAATAAAATGCAAATGCTTGTAAATATAATTGCAAAACCTAATATTTTATTGCTGGATGAGCCGTTGACATCTCTTGATGTTGTGGTAGCAGAAGAAATGAAACTTTTGTTGCGCTCATTAAAAGAAGAAAGAATCATAATACTTTCTACTCATATAATGGATTTGGCTTTAGATCTTTGTGATGATATAGTCCTTTTAAATCACGGAATTTTAGAAGCTGTAGATAAGAATAACCTCAGCAGCGCAGAATTTAAAGAAAAAATCATTACGGCTTTGAAAGAGGAAACTCATGCGTAAAACTCTTGTCATATCATTTTCACTTAGAAATACATACAGAGTAAACGCTATATTGTATTCTCTAAGGCAGATTCCCATATTAAAGAGGCTTTTGGTTCAATCCTTATATAAGGTAAGAGCTTTGAAGGTAATAGCTAATATTTTTTCTTTTGTTTGGGAAGTTCTTTCCGCATTTCTCGGTAAATTTCTATATTTTGCTACAATGATAACCGGATTGAACTTGCTGTATGAAAATCAAAATCCAAATGAAGTTTTTCTGCATATTCTTTTGTTTCTTACCATTATCGGAGCATTTATGAATACGTATATGTTTAATCCCACAAAGGATAAATATTATGCGATGATATTAATGCGCATGAATTCGAAAAGTTATACTTTAGTAAATTACGGCTACAGTATTTTAAAAGTGATCATAGGATTTATGCCTTTTGCCATTTACTTCGGACTTTCAAAAGGTCTTATAATATGGCAGTGTATTTTGATACCATTTTTTGTGGCTTCCGCCAAGGTTGCATTTGCCGCCAGCGCATTAATTTATTACGAAAAAACATCTTGCGTTGCAAATGAAAACAGCATGGATAAATTCAAATGGATAGCTGCTGGCCTGCTTTTGATTGCAGCGTATGTTCTTCCTGTTTTAGGCGTTGTAATTGGCCAATCATATGCTTTGCTCATTATGATTTTATTTGTTGTTTTAGGTATTGTAAGCGTTGTTAAAATAATATCTTTTCAAAAATATCATGAGATGTATCGCTTGATTCTTGCGAATTCAATGATGCAGATGGAGAATGCAAAAGAACTTTCCAAGCAATTAAGTCAAAAATCCATCTCTGAAAATACTTTAGTCTCAAGTAATAAAAAAGGCTTTGAATTTCTTAATGATATTTTTATTAAAAGGCATAAAAAGATCTTATGGAAATCATCGATAAGGATCACTATAATATTCAGTTTTGCTGTATTGGGATTATTGGCAGCTTTGTTTATAGAACCTTCGATAAAGCAATCCGTTCAAAAATTTATATTTGAATATTTTACTTATACAGTAATTATTATGTACTCGATCAATCGCGGTTCTGGTTTTACCAGCGCCTTGTTCATGAATTGCGATCATTCGCTTCTTACTTATTCTTTTTATAAACATCCCAGACAAATTCTGAAGCTCTTTACAATACGTTTAAAAGAGATAATAAAGATTAATCTTATTCCTGCAATTGTGGTAAGCATAGGTATTTCTCTGTCTTTATATGTTGCGGGAGGCGCTCCTCATACGTGGTTGTATGCAGTAATTATTCTTTGCATATTAAGCATGAGCATTGTCTTTTCAGTGCATTATCTTACGCTTTATTATCTGTTGCAGCCTTATAATGCAGCTACAAAAATGAAGAGCGCCATATATCCGATTATTATGTATGCTACTTATTTTTTGTGTATTATCCTGATGAATATTCGTTTGTCAGTTACTTATTTTTGCTTGATCATGATTGTGGTTTGTATAATATACAGTATTACAGCGTGTGCGTTGGTTTATTTTTTAGCACCTAAAACATTCAGGCTTAGGACCTGATTTAAAGGCGGCTTATTATTTCTCCTTCTGCTGAAACAACAG
This sequence comes from uncultured Lachnospiraceae bacterium, assembly GCA_944381375.1. Lineage (GTDB taxonomy): Bacteria > Bacillota > Clostridia > Eubacteriales > Anaerofustaceae > CALWKX01. The sequence continues at coordinate 27,962 of CALWKX010000019.1, read as the reverse complement.
TGACGTTCCAGGGTATTAGTTTGCCGCTGTTTTTTATGGCTGTTTTTACGGCATTTACGATGCCTTCACAGCAAGGGACCTGCATGCGGACAATACTGATGCTTTTAATATCATTTTCATTTAATATTTGTGTAAGCTTGTCGGAATAGTCAACTGTATCGAGTTTTGGGCATCCGATGAGTGTAATGCGTCCTTTTATGAATTCGTCATGGAAATTCCCGTATGCATATGCTGTGCAATCCGCCGCAATAAGCAGTGAAGCTTCTTTGAAAAAAGGAGCATTTACCGGCACGAGTTTTATCTGTATAGGCCATTGTCCAAGTTCGCTTGTTTTCATATGCGATGTCGTACTTTTCAAAGTTTGATTGTCTTGATTGAAAACTTTTATATTAGAGCCCGGACATTTGTGTGCGTGGGTTGTTTGTTTAAGCATATTGCTTTTTACAGCCTGTTCATTGTATTGGGCGGCTTCACGCTGAACAAAAGTTATTGCGCCAGTTGGGCATACAGGAAGACAATCGCCAAGTCCGTCACAATAATCATCTCTTAGTAATTCTGCTTTTCCATTGATAATTCCTATTGCTCCTTCGTGGCAAGCGTCAACGCATTTACCACAGCCATTGCATTTTTCACGGTCTATATTAATAATCTTTCTTATCATCTTCGTACTCCTTTATTATTTGTTAATATCATTTGTTTTTTCGCTTAAAGTATAATAAAATTGCTGTGTAATATATGTTGTATTTGCAACGAAAGGTGAAAAGTTAATGGATAATTATATGCCGATATTGAATAAAGTAAAATTATTTGAAGGATTAAATGACAAAGATATTATTTCTGTTTTGAATTGTTTTGATGTGAAAATCCGCAGATTTAAAAGCGGGGAGTATGTATACAGAATATCAGACAGCGTATCTTCAATAGGCATACTGCTCAGCGGGGGCATATATGTGCAAAAGGAGGACTATTGGGGGAATTTAAATATTCTTGCTGAGATACGCCCTGCAGATTTGTTCGCAGAGGTTTTTGCCTGCTTGAATAACAATAAAATCACATATGATGTTTTATCATACAAAGACAGTGTTGTTATGTTTTTTGACGTCGGCCGCGTTATATCAATGTGTACTTCATCTTGTCCGTTTCATGCTTTGGTTATACAAAATTTACTAATGGTTCTGGCGGAAAAAAATAAAAAACTTACCCAAAAGCTTTCCTGCATATCTCAGCGTAATATCAGACAAAAACTGTTATATTATTTAGCTTCATATGCGGAAAATAGCAAAAGAGAGTTTTTTGAGATCCCTTTTAACCGTCAGCAGCTTGCTGATTATTTGTCTGTTGACAGAAGCGCCATGTGCAGAGAACTTGGCTGCATGAAGAAAGAGGGAATTTTAGATTATAAAAAAAACCGGTTTGTACTTTATAAAAATTAAATTATATTATTAAGCCGGAGATTTTATATAAAAAAAAGCAAAATATATTTTTATATTTTGCTGTGTGAAAATGTGTTTTGCTATAATTTCAGCCCCGTTATTTTTTCAAATACGGGCTTCATGCCAGTTTTCTCTTTGACCATTCCAGGCATTTGGTATATGTCATGCCCCGGATAATCATTGCCTTCTATCATGCACAACCCGTCTTTTGTTATACCGATATCCCATCCTACATAACCGATACTGGGTATTCTTTTTGCGGCTTTGGCGGCAAAGTCCAATATTTCGTTCCAATAGGGTATCTGAAACCCTGTTATTTTCGTTCCTGTTATCGGATGTTTATCATAAACCTTATGGGTTTTATCGGCTGCGGGGTATATAATTATACCTGTTTCAGGGTCTACTACACTTGACATGCCGCCATGGTTGATGTTGTCAACTACTCCTCCGTTGCCTATTCTTATTGAAGTAAACGGAAAATAAACTTTATCTTTCTCTTTGTCAAATATAGTGACTATGCGTATAGTATTGATTGCATCAGGATAAATAGCGGACATTTTTTCATTTTGCTGAACGGTATCCTCCGCCAATACTGAGTTGGTTGAGCGTATATAATTATATATTTGATTAAGATTGTCATAGTTTTTGACTTTTATTTTTTCTACGCCTTTGCCGCAACCTTCACTTATTGGTTTAATAATAAAGTCGTCTTTGTCTTTTGCCCATTTTTCGAATTCATCGTATGAAGCAGTTTCCACATTTATATAACTTCTTTTTGTAAAATCATTGAATGCCTGATGAAATAATATTTTATTTTGCAGAGTTTGGTCTGTTCGGTCATTGTATTTTTTTACAATTTGATTGTTTGAACCTCTTGTCATGTATGTTGCACGCTGTTTTGCTGTAAGATTCACAAAATCGAACAATACGTAGTCTTCATATCCTGCCTGATATTTTATTCCGCAATAAATCATATCAAACAAAACACCTGTAGCGCTTTTGTTATTTTTATCGGCTATTTCTTTTGCTCTTTGAAAAAGTCTTTTGTAGTTAAGTGAAGAAATACATTTGGCTAAAAATGCGAATTTGCTCATTATGACTCCGAATCATTAAAGAATACAATAAGTATTTTACCATAGAATCATACATTTAACACAGTTTTAAATAATTTAATGATAATTTCCATTTTAAGCTGTTTTAAGCTTCTATTTGTAGTATAATAAAAACGTAAAAACAACTTATTTAGAGGTGAGGCAATGATGAATTTTATTTGCGGCCCCAACGGAAGCGGTAAAACACAAAAACTTATCACGCTTGCGAACGAAGAGCTGGAAAACACCAATGGTTTGATTGTTTATATTGATAAGTATGACAAGCACAGGCTCAGTGTGGATAACCGCATACGTTTTATCAATGCAAAAGAATTCGATTTAGGATGTGTAAATAAATTTTTCGGTTTTATTTGCGGCCTGATAGCAGGCAATTATGATATAAACAGAATTTACATAGATAACATAATATCAATTGCAAAAGTTGAAGATTGTGCGACGCTTCAAAAGCTTTTTAAAGACATTGCATTGCTTTCACAGCAGCATGGCGTCAAGTTTTGTTTTACAATAAACGATACGGACTTTTCAGCAGAAGATATAAAGAATTTTAATTACAGCCTTGCCTGAGCAGATGTTGTATTATAAATATTCACAAGCGCTTAAAGATAAATACAATTTTAAAGTATACAAGCTGCCGGTAGCGCTGCCGCTGAGCTGTCCTGTTCGTGACGGTACAAAAGGTAATTTAGGGTGTATCTTCTGCGGAGCAGATTCCGCAGGTTATGAAACTCATAGCAGTGATGTTGATATCAGCATGCAGATTAAAAGAAATGCAGAATATATTTCAAAAAAATATAATGCTGATAAGTATGAAATTTATTTTCAGAATTTCACAAATACGTATGTAAGTGCGTCACAGTTTGCTGATTGGGTTAATGAAGCTTTAAATTCCCAAGATGGAATAGTTGTGCTGAGCATTTCGACACGTCCCGACTGCCTTACTGAAAAACATCTTGATATACTTAAGGAAGCATCGATAAGGAAAAACGTTGATGTATGTATTGAACTTGGGCTGCAAAGTGTGAATAATAATACTCTTAAAATATTGAATAGATCTCATACTCTTGCTCATTATATATCAGCCGTTCAAGTAATAAAAAAATATGGATTCAGTGTTTGCACACACATTATTACAACGCTGCCATGGGATATGTATGAAGATGTTATGCTTGCGGCTGATATAATCAGCGCTCTTGATACCGACAGCGTTAAGCTGCATACTTTATATATCGAAAAGAACACTTTGTTGAGCAAAATGTATGAAGAAGGCAAGATAAAGCTTCTTGGTATCGGAGATTATATAGAACGTACTATAGGTTTTCTTGAAAGGCTTTCGCCGCTTATATCTGTGCAAAGATTAAACGCGCGTGTTCCGGAAGAGCTCAGCGTTTTTTGTAACTGGTCTAAAAGCCATTGGGTATTAACTGAGATGGTTGAAAATGAGATGCAAAAACGCAGAACTTATCAGGGACGTTGCTGCGATTATAAATATGACAGCGCGATGGAAAGATTCAAATAAGGGGTATATTAATGAGTGAATCGGGCAACACATTTGATTGGAAGGATTTTATGAGACCGTACACTCAGGCGGTTGAAGAGCTCGATCTTAAGTTTAACAGTATTATCAAGCAGTTTTTTTCATCCGGAGAATATTCGCCTATTCATCATGTATATAGCAGAGTGAAAAGCATAAGCAGCATTATGGAGAAGGCAAGAAAGCTTGGTATAGAACAGGAACAGATACATATAAGGATTACAGATATTGCAGGCGTTAGGATTATTACTCAATTTGAAGAAGACATTTATCAGGTTGTCAAGTTAATAAAGCAGCGTGCTGATATGAGCGTTGTAACTGTAAAAGATTATATAACTACGCCTAAACCCAGTGGTTATAAGAGCATACATCTGATAATAGAATATTCGGTTAATACAATAAAAGGTCCGCAAAACGTACTTTGCGAAATTCAGATAAGAACTCTGGCTATGGATTTTTGGGCTTCGATAGAACACTCTTTAAATTACAAATACAAGGAAGCCATGCCGGAAAATATAAAGAACAGGCTTGTAAATGCTGCTTTGAGAGTTCATTCGATAGATAGTGAAATGGGGAAAATCCGTGATGAAATAAAGGGCGCGCAAGCACTGTTCAGACAAAAATCATTCACGGTTAATTCCATTATAGATTCTTTAAACCTTTTGAGCCGATATGATAAGGATGCTGTAAAGAAATATTACAAGTTTTTCGAGCAAGCCAGAGAAACGGATAATATATTGCAGTTAACGCTTTTAAAAAAAGAGATAGAAAAAGAAATAGATAATCTCAGTTCGAAGTAGGAGGGGAAAATGGCGATTATATCAAGCAAAGAAATGCTTATTAAAGCATACAATGAAAAGTATGCTGTAGGAGCGTTCAATGTAAACAATATGGAAATCATACAGGGGATAATGGATGCAGCTTTGCAGGAGCGCTCTCCTTTGATTCTTCAAGTGTCGGCAGGGGCAAGAAAATATGCAAAGCCTGCTTACCTTATGAAGCTTGTTGAAGCTGCAATAGAGGATACAGGGCTCGACGTTTGCCTTCATTTGGATCACGGCGAAAACTTTGAAATATGCGCCGCCTGCGTAGATGATGGGTTTTCATCTGTAATGATAGACGGGAGCAGTCTTTCATTTGAACACAATATTGCGGAGACGAAAAAAGTTGTAGAATATGCGCATGAGAGGGGTGTCAGCGTTGAGGCTGAGTTAGGAACTCTCGCAGGAATAGAAGATGCTGTAAGCGTGTCGGAGAAGGACGCTAAATTTACAGATCCTGATCAGGCTGCGGAATTTGTGGAAAGAACCGGTGTAGATTCATTGGCGATTGCAATAGGAACGAGTCACGGCGCATATAAATTTAAAGGAGAGCCAAAACTTGATTTTGAGCGTCTTGAAAAGATTACAAAGCTGTTGCCCGGTTTTCCTATAGTATTGCATGGGTCTTCGAGCGTGCCTGAAGAATTTGTGACATTGTGCAATCAATATGGCGGCAAAATACCGGGTGCGAAGGGTGTGCCGGAAGAAATGCTCGCAAAAGCTTCTAAAATGGGAGTAGCGAAAATAAACATAGACACTGATCTTAGACTTGCTATGACTGCTTCAATCAGAAAAGTTCTTACAGAAAAACCGGATGTGTTTGATCCGAGGGTATATTTGAAAGAGGGAAGAGAAGCTATAAAAAATATGGTGGCGCATAAAATGCGGGATGTGTTGGGATCCAGCGGGAGGCTTTAAGGTTTTAATTTATCATGGGCTATTTTGCTACAAGAGGATTAAGAGGAAGCAATCTTGAGGAACTTATAAATAGAACTAATATTCAATATTTTGAAGATGGTTTGGCTGTTATGCAGAAACTTCCGACAAGCATAACGCCTGTAGAGCTCGACAATTCCAGGGGAGTAATAACTCTTGCTTATTTTGATGAAAGAAGTACTGTAGACTATATGGGAGTTGTTCAGGGTATTCCAGTTTGTTTTGATGCGAAGGAAACAAATAAAAATTATCTTCCGATAGCTAATATACATCATCATCAGATGACTTTTATGGAAAAGTTTATTTCTCAGGGCGGACTTGCGTTTATACTAGTCAATTTCACCAGTTCAGATAAATATTATCTTTTGGAGTTTGATGAATTAAAACGTTATTGGAGTGAGGCTCAAAGCGGTGGCCGCAAATCAATTCCTCTTGAGGCTTTTAAGCCTGAGTATGAAATATTCAGGCATGGGAGATATCTTGTGCATTATTTGGAAGCTGTAGATACTTTGCTTGATAAAAAATGACGGTTGGTACTTATGCAAATAAAACTTAACGGTAAAAATATTGAGGTCAGAGACAAGTGCGTTATTAAGGAATTGCTTTCGCTGGAAAAAAACGTGCATATGATATGCGCGGCTTTTGTTAATAACGTGGTCAAAAGCCTTCAATATACTTTGAGCGAGGGCGATGAAGTTCGTTTTATAGATATAAAGCATGAAGTTGGATATAAGATATATGAAAACACAACGCTTTTCATATTTTCAAAAGCTCTTCATGATGTTTGTCCTGGTAAAGATGTTGATGTGAAGTATTCTTTAGGCGGGGGGATATATTGTGAGTTTGACAACGGTCTGCCTATTACTAAGAATGATATAAAAAATATCAAGGAAAGAATGCAAAGCATAATAGACGCTAAAATTCCTGTAAAAAAACACAGGCTTACCACGCGGCAGGCTGATCGAGCTTTGAATTACAACAAAGCCAACAAAACAAGCACGGAAAGATTTGTAAATTCTAAATTTATTAATTTATATGAGATAGATGGTTATTTCGGTTATTTTTATACGAAAATGCTGGACAATACAGGCATGGCTGAATATTTTGATGTAATTGAGCAATATCCGGGCTGTGTTGTGATGAGTATTGACGATAATACATTTGACAAGAAAAAGACGTATATTCCACAACCGAATTTATTTAATGAATTCCAAAGTTACAGCGAATGGTGTTCTCGTCTTGATGTAATTGATGTAACGTCATTAAACAGAATTATTACGGAAGGTCAGGCGAGTATTGATAATTTGATTACGGTATGTGAAGCTCGTCATGAGCAGACGATACACAGTATAGCTGAAGCCATTTGCAATGATAAAAATATAAAGTTAATACTGATAACGGGACCGTCATGCGCGGGAAAAACTACAACGTCAAAGAGACTTCGTGCTCATTTGATATCAAAAGGATTATTCCCTCTGACGATTGGTACGGATGATTATTTTGTAAACAGAGACAAAACGCCTTTGGATGAATTCGGGAATAAGGATTTTGAAAGTATATATGCTCTTGATTTAGATGAGTTTAACAATAATCTCAAAGACCTTATGGCAGGCAAAGAAACTAAGGTTCCTGTATATGATTTTATAGAAGGACGGCGCGCTGATGAAAGAAAAGTATTAAAGCTTGAAGAAGGTTCACCGTTGATAGTGGAGGGTATTCATGGACTTAATGAAATACTGACTAAAGATATAGCGCGTGAAAATAAGTGTAAAATATATATCAATGATTTAACGGATCTTAATGTTGATCAATATAACAGAATTCCGACTTCTGATGTGCGCCTTATCAGAAGGATTGTACGCGATTCATTTATGAGGGGGCATGATGCTTTAGCAACAATTTCGATGTGGCAGTCGGTAAGAAGGGGTGAGCATATGAATATTTTCCCTTATTCAAATGAAGCGGATTTTGTTTTTAATACTTCATTGGCCTACGAATTAGCTGTATTAAAAAAATATGCCGAACCGGCATTAAAAGCCATAAGTAATGAAAGCGAATATTACTATGAGGCAAGAAGGTTATTAGGTTTTCTTTCATTCTTTCTTCCGATTGAGAATGAATCAGCAATATACACAAATTCATTGCTCCGTGAGTTTATAGGCGGCAGTGTGTTTGAAAAATTATAGTTTGGTTTGCAGCGCGAGCGCACATTTTGCTTTGGCAAAATGTTTAAAAGGCAGCCGGCGGTTTTTCGCCGGCTGCCTTTTGCCGGATTCATCCGGCACGCTCGCGCCGTTGCGTACAGTAGGTTGAGAATATATTAAATATTATTTAGATATTTTTTAATTTCCCATTCACTAACCTGCGTTCTGTATTCTTCCCATTCTTTTTCCTTGCCGCTGATATACTGTTTTCTTGCGTGTTCGCCGACTACTCCCATTAAAAGATCATCTTTTTTAAGTTCTTCAATTGCTTCTTTTAATGTTGAAGGAAGCTTCTCAATGCCGAGAGCATTCGCGTCCACTGCATATAAGTTAAAACTTGCTGCTTCAGGAGGCGTTATTTTATTTTTTATTCCGTCAAGACCTGCGCTTAATGATGCTGTAAGCGCCAAATAAGGATTGGCAGAAGGGTCGGGATTTCTTAGTTCAATGCGTGATGATGCTCCTCTTTTAGCAGGTATTCTTATTAGCGGACTTCTGTTTCTGTGGCTCCATGCGATATATACGGGAGCTTCGAATTCTGGTACCAGCCTTTTATAGGAATTGACAGTCGGGTTCGTAAATGCCGCTAGTCCTTTCGCATGTCTTAAAATGCCGGCTATATATTGATAAGCTATTTCACTTAATCCGTCTACTCCTTCAGGATCATCGAAAGCGTTTTTACCGTTTTTGAACAATGATTGATTAAGATGCATTCCGCTTCCAGCTATGCCGAATATAGGTTTAGCCATGAATGTTGCATGCAGATTATGTTGTTTTGCTATAATTTTGACTACAAGCTTGAATGTCATGATATTGTCTGCAGTAGACAAAGCATCGGCATATTTGAAATCTATTTCATGCTGCCCTGCTCCGCATTCGTGATGAGATGCTTCTATTTCAAAGCCCATTTGCTTAAGAGTCATTATTATGTCGCGTCTTGCATTTTCTCCTGTGTCTATAGGCGCAAGATCAAAATAGCCCGCATCATCGTTCGTATTCAATGTGCTGTTGCCATTTTCGTCCAGCTTGAATAAATAAAATTCACATTCCGCTCCTACATTGAGAGTATAGCCTAATTCGGAGGCTTCAAGCAAAGCTTTTTTTAGTATATTACGCGGGCATCCGGAAAAAGGCTTTCCATCAGAAGTGTATACGTCGCAAATAAGACGTGCTTCCACTCCCTGTTTGGGTCTCCATGGAAATATTTGAAATGTGTTCACATCCGGATATAAATACATATCTGATTCTTCGATTCGTACAAATCCGTCAATAGAAGAACCGTCAAACATTATTTCATTGTTTAGCGCTTTTTCCAGTTGTTCGATTGTAATCGACACATTTTTCATATTACCCATAAGATCTGTAAACTGTAAGTGGATAATTTGAACATCAAGCTCTCTTGATTTTTGTAATACCTGTTCTTTAGTAGTGATACCTTCCATATTTCTCCCTTAGCTTCTTAATTGATTAAGATTTATTCATGCTGAAATATATTGCTGAGCTGGTTATCGAATATTCGTATTTAAAGTTTTCTGTTTCGTAATTATATGTTGAATTTGTTTCATAAGTGTTCATACCCAAACTGTTTATTAGTTCTTCCGCGTCTGCAAAAGGATCTAAAACCGATATTGACGCTCCGCATATAGTTCCGAATGTTTTAATAGTTTCATCGTTCAGATCCTGATATGCTAACGATACGTCGAGGCCGTTGTAGTTTTCCGCTATATAAATAGTTATGTAAACATTATTCACTCTGGTGATATAAACATATACGTTTGCTTCTGTTTTTGTAAACAGAGTAAATTCAGGTATATTTTCACCTATTTTATCGGACAAATCATTGCGAAGTGTTTCGATATCCGTGCCGAAGAAATTTAAAGGCAGCGTTTCTTGTTTGCATGCACTTAAAGAACAAACTGCAACCAGAACAGATAAGATTACTGCGATGCTTTGTTTTTTCATTTTTTTATTCCTTCGATTGTTATTGTAAACTACAACATACCATAAATTTAGCTCGCTGTCAATTCGTCATATCAGCAAAAATTTATTTTAATTATGCATATTTAATATTTGGTTTGCCAATAAAAAAACGGCGCCAAGATGTTAATATTATCTTTGTGCCGTTTGTTTGAAAATAATTAAAGTCAGAGCCAAAGGATAATTAATCCGCCTTTTTTACCGTTCGATATTTTGTTTACGGTTTTTATCAATCGTTGCTTGGTATCTTCATTCACAGAGTTTAGTTTTGTTATGATGTTGTCTTTCATCATATCCGAAAGTTTGCGTCCGAAAATTTCTGTTTCCCAAAGGCTCGCTGGATCGTTTTCGTATTTTAAAAGCACATTGTTGAAAAAGTTTTCACATTCTTCCTGAGAGCCGATAATTGGTGAAACTTCAGCGGTTATTTTGGCGCTGATTATATGAAGCGCATCAGCCATTGCTTTAAGACGTATTCCGTAACGGCCGGAATCATTAATGATTTCCGGCGCTTCAAGGCTGTATGAATCAAAATCCGGATATACAATACCGTAGCCGCTCATGAATGCAGAGCTTAGACCTGTATTAAATGAGTCCACTTTCTTTTTTTCTCTCATCAATTCAGTCAGAACGGTAAACAGGTCGGATTCGTTTTTCAGCGTAATATTGTTTTCTTCACTCATTATTTTGTAAAATACATTATTATCGATATTTATGATTGTTTCTATGTTGCCGTTGCTTAAAGAGATATTTGAGATGTTGGGTTCAAAGCTTTCGCATACATTGTCTTTTATATTGTCAATTATTTTGCGAATAATTCCGCCTTTTGAAGACGTCATTATAAAATCTTCCACTTGTTCCATAATCCAATGATCTTTAGAAAGATTAGCGACCCATTTAGGTATTTTATATGAAATTTCTGATACGGGAAATTCATAAAGCACTTTTGTAAGTATGTTTTCTATATCTGATATATTCATATTTATTACATCGAGGGCAATTACAGGTACTGCATATTTTTCTTCCATTTCGTTTATCAAACGGGAAGTTTCGTCACCTGACGGGTTAGTTGTATTAAGAATGATTACAAAAGGTTTATTGATTTCTTTTAATTCATTGATAACTCTTTCCTCGGCATTGACATAGCTTGTGCGCGGTATATCAGTAATGCTTCCATCGGTTGTTACGACTATGCCTATTGTAGAGTGTTCTTCAATAACTTTCCGCGTTCCTGTTTCCGCCGCTTTTTCAAAAGGCATTGCGTCATTGCTCCATGGCGTTTGCACCATTCTTGCAACGCCGTCTTCCGTTGCACCTATCGCGCCTTCCACCAAATACCCTACACAGTCTATTAAGCGCACTTTTATGCCCGTATTTTCATTTAGCTTTAATTCTACTGCTTCATTAGGCACAAATTTCGGTTCGCATGTCATAATACTTTTGCCGGAACCGCTCTGTGGTAATTCATCAATAGCACGTTCTTTTTTGTATTTGTTTTCTATATTCGGTATAACTATCAATTCCATAAATTTTTTTATAAATGTTGACTTTCCTGTTCTTACGGGACCGACTATGCCGGTGTATATATCCCCGTTCGTTCTTTTTGATATATCCTCATAAATACCGGAATACATAACAGCGCCTCCTTATATTTGACTGCATTGTTTAACTTATAAATATTTATTCATCTAAAAAACGAAATATACTGGATAATAAAAAAATACTCATACTTATCAGCGGATTTGCTTTGATAAGATATTCTTGATATAATGTATCTTCAATAAATGGAGAAAAACTATTATGGACGCTTATAAAAAACTTAAGTCAAAGCTGAAAATAAGCAGATTATATTTAATTATAGCTTGTGTATGTATTTTATTATGTTTTATCAGTGCAGCTATTGCAATAATAGCGCATGACAAATATGCAGAGAGCACGGATGCGCCGTATTATACAAGCGATATGACGGAAGGCAGTAGTTGCAAAATAGATATAGTCAAAATAGACGATTCGTTTGCTGTTGAAAACGGAAGCGGCAATGAGTATTTTTTATGTATGTCAACCGAAGGTCAATTTTTTGTTGTAAAAATGGCGAGAAGTGTTTTTGAGAATTCTTTCAGTGAAATTTATTCTTATACGTTAGGTTTGGTTGACTCTGCTCCTGCCAGTGTTTCTTTCAGCGGTGTTTTGACTGTTATGCCGCAGGAACTTATTCAGCTAGGAATACAGTATTGGGGAGGAAGTAATTTTTCTGATTCCGTAGGTTTGATGTACATAGATTCTTCCATAAAGAAAGTGAATTACATAACGCCTGTTTTTATAGCTGTCAGCGTTATTTTCGGATTGGTCTCAATTTTGGCTTTCTATATTTTTATAAAAAGGAAATTAATTTCTTTAAAATGTCTAAAGGCTGTTTTTAATACGGGAGCTTCGCGTCATGCTTTGGAAGAATTTACGGATATAGCAAGCAAGAGATATGGATCAGATAATATAATATTGGGGGCAAGTTATATATTTTGTCCTGATTTTGGTATTATCTATTTGTACAGCGACATATTATGGTGTTATGCTAAAAGGACAAAACTATATTTTTTCACGGTAAGAAAAAGCCTTGTTATAAAGGATATATATGCAAATACTGTGAGCATCCCTTTAAAAAAGATACCTTCTTCAGCTGTTGATGAAATTATGAGTACTATATATCTTAATAATCCGGAATGTCTGCTCGGATATGCGAAAAAACATAATGATATATATTTGAGTCGTCTTGAACGGTTTAAAGTCAAATTTTGATCAATTTGAGTTATGTTTATTCCCGCTATTGGATTTAAATGCTTGGTTAAGTACCTGAGGGGCCTGCTTTGAATGGGACAAATTATAGAAAAGAACGCAAATAATCGCATTTTTTTCTTCATAAATTGGGTGGGCTGTAAATGTGCTCTTTACTGATTCATGAATTAATTTATTTATATATGATATAAATTTAAATCAGAATAGTCTGAGTTGTTTGGCGTCTATATTGTTTTGATATGAACTCATAAAGTTGAATAGTTTTTTTATATTGTATTCGATATTATATTTGTTGCAAAATTCGTAAATCATATTCATGAGAGATAAATTGTGACTGCTTATTACTTCATAAGATTCACCGAATTCGCGAATATATTTTTCTTTCAATCCTGGGAAATATTCATCCAGTTTAGAATAGAAGTATTCTCTATTTCCTGCTCTGAGTGTAAGTCCTATATTATAGCAGACAATTCCATGTACTTTTGCGTCAGCGCAATAATCTAATAAGCCCTTAATGTTTTCCTGTGTATCGTTGATATAAGGCAATATGGGGCTTATCCATGCAATTGTAGGAATGTTGTATTCACCTATTTTTTTTAATGTCTTATAGCGTATGCTTGTTAGCGGAGCATTAGGCTCTATTATTTTACATAAATTGTCATTGTGCATTGTTATCGTCATTTGGGCTACACATTTTGCCTTATTGTTTATTTCAGTCAAAAGTTCAAGATCGCGTATTATCAAGTCAGATTTAGTTAATACGCTAATCCCAAAATTATAATTATTTATTATTTGCAGACATTCTTTTGTTAAACATAAATTTTTTTCTACAGGCATATAGGGGTCACACATGGCGCCTGTTATAATCATACATTTTTTTCTTTTTCGCTTAAGAGTTTCTTTCAAGAGCTGCGATACACATTCATTACATTATTTGATGACAATATTGTTTTAGCGTTAGTAAAATGCATTTTATGATTTAATTTTTCTCGCTTCGGTTCTTGTATATTAAATTTAAAGGACTTGCCTTAAATCCGAACGCTTCCCGCATACGCCCTTCGAGATACTTAGTATAAGCATTCGTTATTAGCTGTTTATCATTAACAGAAAATACAAAAGTTGGCGGCGCAACGGCCGGCTGAGAAACATAATAGATTTTCAATTGTTTCCCTTTCTTTGAAGGCGGTGAATGCATGAGTACAGCGTCTCCCACTGCATCGTTTAAAAGCCCTGTAGAAATACGCTTTGTATACTCAGACATTGCCTTGCGGACTTCGGGCATCAGCTTGTGTGTTCTTGAGGCATTAAGAGCTGACATGAATAAAACAGGTGCGTAATCTATGAAATAAAGCCGTTTCTTTATTTCCTTTTCCATATCATGCATTGTGTTGGTCTCTTTATCAATAAGATCCCATTTGTTTATTATGATAATAACTGCTTTCATTGCGTCTTTGATCATTCCGGCTATTTTTGCATCCTGGTCAGTAACTCCTTCTTTTGCGTCTATCATTAAAAGGCAAATATCTGATCGTTCTATTGCGCGCAAGGCTCTTACGGACGCATAATAATCAATGGAGGAGTAAGCCTTGTTTTTCTTTTTAATGCCTGCTGTATCAATGATAAGGTAATTTTCATTCTCAAAAGTAAATTTAGTGTCCACAGCATCTCTGGTGGTGCCGGCGATCTCGCTTACGATTAATCTGTTTTCACCCAGAAGCGTGTTTATCAGCGTTGATTTGCCTGCATTGGGTTTTCCGACAACGGCTATTTTACAAGCTTCATCGTCTGAGTTTTCGTCTTGTTTTTCATCGAAAAGAGATACTGCTTCATCAAGCATATCAGCGACTCCTATTGAATGTTCCGCGCTGATGGGTATGGGATCAGCCAGGCCTAAATCATAAAAACTGTACGCCAAATAAGCATTCTCCCAATTATCGATTTTATTGACCGCCAAAATACATTTTACGCCGCTTTTTCTGATCATTGCGGCTATTTCTTTATCTGATGCCGTAGGCCCTTCTTTACCATCGCATACAAATATTATTACGTCTGCCATATCCATAGCAAATTGAGCCTGTCTTCTCATTTGCTGAGGGATTGTGTCTTTGTTTTCAGGTTCGATGCCTCCCGTGTCAATTATATAAAATGATTTTGAATTCCATTGGGCAGATGCTGTAACTCTATCCCTTGTTACTCCTGGAGTATCTTCTACGATTGAAATTTTTTTTCCGGCTATTCGATTAAAAAGTGTAGATTTGCCTGTATTAGGTCGTCCGACCAGCGCTACATATGGTTTAGTCATGATATTTCTCCATACCGCTCAGCGTTTCAATAAGACCTTCCGCCGTCGGTTCAGCAACATATATTTTTGATTGTAATTTTTCTTCAAGCTGTGTAATACTCATATCGTCTAAAAAAATATTTTCATCTTCTTTTATCATGCATGAAGGCAGTATAAGAGTTTTATTTTTGAGCCTTACATCGTTTGTCAGATCGCTTCCTGTGATAAGTCCTGCTGTGGTTATTGTATCACCGAAAAAGGTGTTCTTCACACAAATAAGATCCAGTTTACACATTGTAAATTTATTTATTCTGCTTACTTCTTCTTGTAAATACTTTTGCGCAAGCATCCCTGAAACTATGGTTGCCCGTGCTTTAAGATTTGTATACATACCCGAATTTAAAAGCTGCTTTGTATCATCCATAAAGCTTCGCAACATTCCAACTCCGTTTTCGTACTGATCGTATGCACCGTAATATTCGCTTTGGGGTATTGGCATATCGGCAAGCAGAAAAAATTCGTCCGAAGCGCAAAAAGTGCCATAGGCGTCTGAAAATTCGCTTATAGTTTCTATTACTTTTATTGAGCTTTCTTTATCAAAGCGTTTTAAATAAGGCAGATTTTTTCTATAACGTGTAATGCCGACGGGAACACATGAAAGTGAATTTATAGCCGGTCCAATGCTTTTAAGATCGGAAAGACTTTTTTTGAGTTCATTGCCATCGTTGATTCCCGGGCATAATACAAGCTGAATATTCATTGTTATATCATTTTGAGCCAAATATTTTATCTGTTCTAATATTTTGCCGGCACTATTATTATTCATCATACGCTCTCTGAGTGAGGCGTTGGTTGTATGTACGCTTATGTTTAAAGGTGAAAGCTTAAGGCGCGCTATTCTTTTCAGTTCATCATCGGCAACGTTTGTAAGCGTTATATAATTTCCTTCAAGAAATGAAAGCCTGTAATCATCATCTTTAAAATACAATGTATCTCTCATACCATTTGGCATTTGATCCATGAAACAGAAAATGCATTTATTTTTACAACGCCTGACTGAATCTATTGTAACATTTTCGAAGCATGCTCCCGGCAAATCAAATTCTGCATTTTCTATGAATATAGTTTCCGCTATGCCTTGACGAATAACATCAATTTTATAGGCGGTATCTCCTGTGGCAAGCATATAATCTATTATGTCAAAATCTGATATATCATTTATTGCGCATATTTCATCGCCTTTTTTAAGTCCGTATCTGTAAAAAAGAGAATTCTTTTTTACATCGGTAAGTATATATCCCATATTAATTATCTTTCTCGTTATCGTTGTTTTCAGTTAGATTTTTTAAGTTAGCGGCCGAAGGTGTAACGTAAAGCGTCTTTTGATCAGTATAGATAACTTTCCCATAAGCGCTTTTGGGTATTTTTTTTACATTTGAGGCATATGTGTAATCCACGGCCACTTTTTCTGAATCTTTGGATCTCGAATGATAAGCAGCATAAAGCGCCGCTGAGTAAAGCGCCGTATCTGTATATTTGCCGTTAATTGTCTTAAGTATAACGTGACTGCCGGCAACATCTTTTGCATGGAGCCATATATCGTCTTTTTCGGCTAATTTGAATGTAAGATTATTATTCTGTTTGTCGTTTTTTCCTGCGTAAATAATATAGCCGTCCTTTGTTGTGTATTTAAGCGGTGTTAAAGGTTCAAATGCAGGAGTGGCATGTTTTTTTTGTTTATCAGCTATTATATTTTTCTTCTTAAGTTCATTTATAATCTCCTGTGCTTCTGATGCGTTTGAAGCGCTTGTAAGATAATAAAGCTGAGACGATATATAATATATGAGTTCTTTTGATTCTTCAATTAATCCGTCCAAAAGTTTCAGTGCGTTTTTGGCTTTTGCATATTTTTTGAAATAGAATTGAGCATTTTGCGCAGCGGAAAGGTCCTCTCTCAACGGTATAGTGGTTACAGTATTGTTATTATAATAATCAACAACGCTTGCTGAGCGGTCTCCTTTTTTAATATTTGAAATATTAGATAAAATGAGATTGCCGTATGCGTTAAATATATCGGCTTCTTCAGCCTGAGAGCGTTCCTGGATACGATTTTTTAGCTTGTTTTCTTCTCTTAAAAGTTTTCGTTCAAGCTCTTTAATGATTTTTTCATAATTAAAAGAAATGAAAGCATGCCGGCAGCGTTGCGAATAATAAAAGTCAGATGCTTCATTAATGCTGTTGAATTCTTTATTTGGCAGATTTTTATAACAAAAATAATATCCCGAAGAAAAATCCTTTACAGATAAATCATCATTGTAATATACAAAGGAGCTTTGTTCGTTAAGCATATTCTCAGCATAATTTTTAAAATCTTTTATCAGATTTATAAGTTCATCATTGCTTAATTTGTCTACAGTTTCATATTCATTGTAGTATTTTTTTAATTCGATAAAGCTCATTGCAAGTTGATTTGATACGCCGCTGAATACTGATACCAGAGCATTTTTTATAGATTTATTTTGCAAAATGCGAAATTTTTCTAAAGCTTCTTGTATAAAAAAGTCTGTAACAGAAAGTTTGTCGTTTGGCGGAAGTTGATAAGGTTTTTGTGCAAGTACCTGTCTTACGGAACTTTTCAAAAACGAGACATGTTTTATCGCATCCAATATTACGCCGGAAGCATCTGTTAAAATAATATTGGAATGCTTACCCATAATTTCCGCGATTAGCGTTGTTTTTGTGAGTATACCGGCGCCTGTAAGCCCTTCAAAGTCAAAAGCTATTATTCTGTCATTGTTTATTTGTCTTATATCTTTTAATACGGCGCCTGTTAAATATTTTCTCAATAACATGCAAAAGGGCGGAGGATACTGAGAATTGGAATATTTTTCACCAGTTATATTTACGCGCGCAAAAGAAGCGTTTGCGCTCAAACGTACAGCAGTTTTATCTTTATTTGAAAAATAAATAATTATTTCGTCTTTTAGCGGCTGATATATTTTATACGCCTTACTGCCGCGTAATATATGATTCATCTCTTGAATTATTTTTATGGTGGTAAGGCCGTCATAAGGCATGATTAACCTCTTTATGCATATTCAAATCTTTTATCATTGTTTTCCATGAGCAGCGCCAGATATTTTTTCGAAGCGGTTTTTGCTTCCCGTAGAGACATATCTTTATAATTTCCGCATTCTTTTTCGGATTGTCCTGGGATTACTCCTTCAAAATCGATTATGAATTTCAGCATGTCTTCGACATAAGATAAAATATCCAGAGAGCTTAATTTGCCATGAACTATAAGATAAAATCCAGTCCGGCATCCCATAGGCCCAAAATAAACTGTTTTATCAGATAATGTTTCATGATTTCTGAAATATGAAGCTGCCAGATGCTCTATTGCATGAACTGCTTTAGTGGACAATATATCATCTGAATTAGGACGAACAAAACGCAAATCGAAAGTTGTAAATGTTTCTTTTCCAAAAACGTCTGTGCGCGATACGTATAATCCTTCCAAAAGGCGAGTATGATCGATTTGAAAGCTGCTTATTTTTTTCATTTCTATCCTTATAAACTACCCGCACCTGAAGATGCGGGTAAGCATGTATTTTTATAATTTAATTTGTAACTCTTTCCATATATTCACCTGTGCGGGTGTCGATTCTTATGGTGTCTCCCAGCTCTACGAATAAAGGAACCGTAACAGTTGCGCCTGTTTCGAGAGTTGCCGGTTTGCTTGCTCCCGTCGCCGTGTCGCCTTTTACGCCGGGTTCACATTCAGTAATCAGCAGTTCTACGAAGTTGGGAGCGGCTACGTTAAAAGCTTCTCCTTTGTGGAATTTTATGGTGGCCGTCATATTTTCTTTGATGTACTTTATAGCGTCTTCCACTTTATCCTTGCCCAAAGGAATTTGCTCATATGATTCCGGATCCATAAAGTAGTAAAGTTCTCCGTCGTTGTAGAGATATTCCATTTCTTTTGTTTCTATGTGAGCTTTTTCGAATTTTTCGGTCGGATTGAATGTTCTTTCAACAGTTGCGCCTGTTTTTATGTTTTTTATTTTAGCTCTTACAAAAGCGCTTCCTTTACCTGGTTTTACATGCTGAAAATCGACTACGAGATATACTTCGCCGTCCATTTCGAAAGTAATTCCTTTTTTAAAATCTCCCGCTGATATCATAATATTGTTGTTCTCCTTGTTTACTTGGCTTATTATATCATATTAGCTGCTTGAATGCGCTGTTTTTTGTCGTGTTTGTTAAGTTTTGTGCAGAATTACGGATGAGTTTTAATTTTTAATACATTGACATCGTAAGTCTGAAAATTTAATTCGGCTTTTTGAAAAAGTGATTGAGCGAATAAAAAAGGATTCAGAAGCGTTTCGTTTTTTGCGCTGAGTATGCAGCGTATAAAAACATTTTTTTCGTCCGCGCTGAAATAGGCATTTCGTATTAGAGGCAAAATATTTTTTTCTGTTTTTATCTTTTTTTTGTTGAACTTTGTGATTTTTAATTCTTTCGCGTTTTCATATATATTTTTTAATTTATTTGAAAGTTCGAAAGGCTTTTCAGCGCAGATACTTATATTGTATTCAGCAAATGATATTAAACTGCTTAATGGAACAGATGACTCGCTGATTTCTTCAATACTGTTTATAGCTATTCCTTCCGGCAGGCTTTTTTTTAATTTGTCTGTATTGATATCATTATTTGATGACAAATCAATATATTCTTCTAAAGATTCTGCGAATAAAGGCAGGGGAGGCGAATATGTCAATTTAGGGTGAGGGTTGAATCCTTTTGAATATTCTATTTCAATTCCGGCACGTCTGAGCGCTCTTTGAAACATGCGCTGCATATCAAGGTGCGATATATATTTTAAGTTGCCTGTTTTTTGGTAGCAAATTCTATATTTCAAATACACATCCTCCATTAAGCCGTTGTATGCCGCAGCCGCTGCATGACTCATAACAGTTTTTTGTAGTTTTTTGCTCTGCGCTTTTTTTTGCCTCTTTGATGAAAAAGTTTTTGTCGACATGGATATCAATAAAGTCCCATGGGAGGGTGTCTTCATAGTCAAAATTTTTTAAAGCGAAATCTTCGATAGTTAATCCGCAGTCCGAAAAAGCGGATTTCCACTTTTCATCATCATAATGCTCCGGCCAAGCGTCAAATATGCATCCTTTTTTATAAGCGGCGAGTATTACATCATTTAATCGGTGGTCACCACGCGCAAACGCAGCTTCCAAGGCGCTGAGCGTTGAGTCATTGTAATTCAACTTTACTCTTCTCGGTATGGCTTTTTGAAGCAATTGCGTCTTGTGAATAATTTCTTCCTGTGTGCACTGTGCAAAAAACTGGAACGGCGTATGTGGTTTTGGAACGAAGCATGAAGCGCTTACAGTTAAATTCAGCGCTTTTATTTTGTTTTCATTAGAGTTATACAAATCGAGTATTTTTTTTACAAGTATGCCTATTGCCCATATATCTTCATCGGTTTCATACGGGAGACCAAACATAAAGTATAGCTTGATTTTAGTAAAACCTTCTGAAAAAGCTTTTGCAAGCGTATCTAATATGTCCTTCTCTGTTACGTTTTTGTTAATGATATCACGCATTCTTTGGCTTCCTGCTTCCGGAGCAAATGTAAGAGCGCCCGGACGGTGTTTTCTTAGCTGTTTCATTATGTCAATATTTGATTTATCTATTCTGAGTGAAGGCAAACTTACCGCTATTCTCTGAGAGCTGTATTTTTGAATAATATCGTCTATAAGTGATTTTAGCCCAAAGTAATCAGTTGCGCTTAATGAAGTCAGAGATATTTCTTCATATCCTGTACTATCAATTAGAGCTTCTGCCTGTTTGATTAAAGTATTTACTTTTTTTGCGCGTACGGGCCGGTATATAAAACCGGCTTGACAGAAGCGACATCCTCTGGGACAACCGCGCATTATTTCCAGCATAAGCCTGTCATGAACCGGCTCTATAAAAGGAACAATAACTTTGTCCGGGAAATATACCGTATCCATATTTTTAATCAAGGCGCGTTGAACAGTTTCTCCTTGGTTGTAATATTTAGGTATATATACGCCTTGAATTTTTTTTGCTCGGTTTAAGTATTCTTTTCTGTCAGGGTGTTGCTTGTATAGCTCGATAAGCTGCGTCAATGTTTCTTCCGCTTCGCCAACGACTATAATATCAAAAAAATCTTTAAACGGTTCAGGATTTACGCAGCACGGTCCGCCTGCGATTATAATAGGGTCCGATTCTGATCTTTCTGAGCTTTTTAACGGAATTCCTCCTAAATCCAGCATATATAAAACTGTTGTCATACAAAGCTCATATTGAAGGGAGAATCCAACGAAATCGAATTTGTTCAGATCTCGGCGCTGTTCAAGGGAAAATAGCTTAATTTTGTTTCTTTTTAATTGCGCCGCCATATCTGTTTCGGGAGCGAACACTCTTTGACAATACACATCTTCCATACTGTTTAGAAGTCCGTAAAGTATTTTCATACCTAAATGCGACATTCCTACCTCGTATGTGTCGGGAAAAGCAAAAGCAAAATTGATTTTGCAATCTGTTTTTATAACGGAATTCAGTTCTCCTCCGATATAACGCGCTGGTTTTGCAGTTGTCTTTAAAATATGTTCAATATTATTGTTTACCATGTATTTCCCCGAATTATTTATTCGTTTAATTATAACAGAATAATATTATTTTTTTAAATATTAAATCTGATTCTCATTTTGCGTGCGCTGATAATCTAAAATATACCAAAAAATTGATTAATATAAAAAAATATTTGCTTAATGTATTTATACTTTACATATTAATGCTATAATTTTTTCGCTACAAAAATACATATAAACAAAGGGCATGAGTGATGATCAATCTTAATGCTAAGCTTAAAATAATGCATGAAAACGGCAAGTATATACGAACAG
Organism: uncultured Lachnospiraceae bacterium; assembly: GCA_944381375.1. Taxonomy (GTDB): domain Bacteria; phylum Bacillota; class Clostridia; order Eubacteriales; family Anaerofustaceae; genus CALWKX01. The sequence continues at coordinate 5,927 of CALWKX010000019.1, read as the reverse complement.
CCATAGTTGGAGCTGGGCAAATGGGCAAAGGGCTTGTCAGCCAACTCGCGTATCTTAAAGGCTTTAAACCGTCTTTGCTGATAAACAGGCATATTGAAAAAGCCATTGAAGCTTTTAGTATAGCAGGCGTAAACAAAGAAAATCTCATTATTACTAATAATGCGGCCAAAGCAAATGATGAAATAAGAAAAGGCAAATATGTCTTATGTGAGGATATAGATATAATTAAAGATGTCTGTGAAATAGATGTTGTGGTTGATGCAACGGGCAATACTGATGCAGGGGCTTTAATAGCTATGAATGCTATAACGACAGGAAAGCATGTGGTTATGCTCAATGTAGAGACAGATGTAACTATAGGCTGTATTCTTAAGCGTGAAGCTGAAAAAAACAATGTGGTATATACGGCGTCTTCCGGAGATGAACCCGGCGCAGTAAAAGAGCTTTATGATTTTGCTGACGCTGTTGGTTTGGAAGTTTTGGTAATGGGTAAGGGGAAAAATAATAAAGTAGACATGGAATGTAATCCTGATACTGTACGGGATGAAGCCGTCAGAAGAGGAATGTCGCCTCGTATGTTGGCGTCTTTTAAAGATGGTACAAAAACTATGGTAGAGCTTACATGTATGTCGAATGCAACGGGTTTTATGGCGGATAAGCGTGGCGCGCACGGGCCGAAGGCTGAGCTTGCGGATTTGTGCAGCGTATTAAGTCTTAAGGAAAATGGAGGAATACTTAATTCTTACAAAACAGTGGAATATGTAGACGGAATAGCTCCGGGAGTATTTGTGATAGTAACGACTGATTTAAAGCAAATACATCATGAGATACAGTATTTGAAGGTGGGTAAGGGGCCTAATTATTGTTTGTTCCGTCCTTTTCATTTGTGCAGCATTGAAACTCCTATAAGTATTGCCAGAGCTTATATTTATAAAGAAGCGAGTATAGTGGCTGCAAATTATACGCCTTACTCAGATACTGTCGCTGTGGCAAAAAAGGATTTGGCTGCCGGTACTGTGCTTGACGGGATCGGAGGGCATTGCATATATGGAACGATAGAGTCTCATGCTAACGCAAAACGTGAAAAAATGGTGCCCGTAGGATTGATAAATAATTCAACAAAATTGAAAAAAGCTTTTGCAAAAGGAGAGGTGTTGACGTACGACGCTTGTGAGTTTGACGTGCAATCGCCTGTTTTCAAAATGCGAATGCTTCAGGATAAATTGGATATATAATATTGAAAATCAAGGTGATAAGATGTATAATTATTGTACAAACGGAGGTAATTATGGAAAAGGAAACTAAGCGCATTATAGCAACTGCCGCTATTGCTGTTTCGGTTGTTACGATTGCTGCGGCGGCCGTTGTGTGGTTGAAAAGCAAGAAAGAAGAAAAGAAGTTCGGCGGAAGACTTATAAATGTGAATTACAAATTCTCAAAAGAATTTGATGACTAGATAAAGTTTTAATACGGCAATTTTTTGCAGTTTGATAAAGAGAAATGATGGTTTTCCTGATAAAACAAAAGGGAAGCCATAATGTTATATTGTGTTTTATGATCGTTTTATATATATTGTTTCGCGGTATTAGTTCGTGTACAAATGACAACGAAGCATAATAATGATGTTCGGATAGTATTTATGCTTTGTTGTTTTTATTATTAAGTCAAAGCGCATAGATAATGATAACTGCTATTATTGCTATCCACATAAATTTGATAAACGATCTGTTTCTGAAAAGTATGGTAATGCCCGCTCCGGCGAGCAGTAATGGCCATGTATAGTCGATAGCGAAACCTATGCTGGCAGCGCTCACCATTCCTAATTCTACTATATTAAAAATACTTAGGATATCCATGATAATAATCGCACAAGCGATGGCTATTCTTGTTTTCTTTGTGCTTGGCGTCAGATTTTCCGAAAAAGCGTTAAGCAATATAAGCAGGCCTACACTTAGAAGAGCGTATCTTATAAAGTTTGTGAAGCTTATTGCAGCTTCGAATATGAAATTTGCGACGAGCAATATCAGAGCTCCTATTATGGTGCAATAACAACCATAACGAAATAATTTGGCTCTTTTTCGTTTTCTTTCCGCATTATTCAAGCCTTCATTGTAATTATAAAACCGGGCTTTGTTTGTATCATCGTACAGATCCTTATATTTGCTGTAATCATATGTGTGGGAATTATTCGCATTGTTTTTTGAGTTGTTTGCTGCAGTGCCGTTTGTTGGTTTTTCAGGTAAAAAACATGCGAGCATAATATATACGACTATCATAAAGGGCGCGCAAAAACAAACCAGCAAAGCCACAACTCTGACGACTGTTGTGTCAAGCTCGAAAAAGTCTGCTATTCCGCTGCAAACGCCGCTTATTTTCTTGTCGTTTTGCGACCTGTAAAAATCTTTCAATTTTTAAGCCTGTTATATGCTTTTATTTAGGTAATCTTATGCTTTGATTATTAAAAAATAATTAATTTGCTATTATTCAGAAATTATAATAATAGATTTGTTTTCTTTTTTGTTTTTATTTCTTACCTGGTGTTAAACGGTTTACATCGGTTGTAATTTGTATTATAATGACGTTTAATTAAAGCTTTCGGAGTAAATTCAATGGCTAAAACGTACAAAGAAATCAATGAGAAGATAGCTGCAGGGAAGGCTGTGGTTGTTGATGCTGAAGAAATAATTGATATTGTTAAAAAGGATGGGCTTAAGAAGACTGCCGAAAAGGTAGATGTGGTGACGACAGCTACTTTTGGCCCAATGTGTTCGTCAGGAGCGTTTGTGAATTTCGGACACTCAACTCCGCCCATAAGAATGTCCAAAATATATTTAAACGATGTTGAATGCTGCGGGGGCCTTGCGGCTGTTGATACGTATATTGGCGCTACCCAACCTGGTGAAAAAACCGGAATTGAATATGGCGGCGCTCATGTTATTTGTGATTTGATAGACGGGAAAGATGTTCTTTTGAAAGCCTATTCTCCAGGTACGGATTGCTATCCGCGAAAAGAGCTTCGTACCTATATAAACATAAATGAAATGAATGAGGCGTATCTTTATAACCCGCGGAACTGTTATCAAAATTACGGCGCTGCGATTAATACTTCGTCAAAGCGGCTTTATACATATATGGGAATACTTCAGCCCAATGGTCAAAACATTACGTACTCAACTGCCGGACAGCTTAGTCCGCTGCTAAACGATCCGTATTTTAGAACCATAGGCATGGGGACTAAAATATTTCTTGCGGGAGCGCAGGGTTATGTTGCCTGGTATGGTACGCAGTTTAAGACGAGTGTTGAAAGAGAGCCAAACGGCGTGCCTGTGGGCGGCGCAGCTACCATAGCCGTTGTCGGCAATATGCGGGATATGAGCACTGAATATATAAAGCCGGCCGTATATGAAGGATACGGAACGAGCATGTTTGTCGGGATAGGTATTCCTATTCCGGTTCTTGACGAAGAGATGCTTAAATATCTTTCGGTGGAAGACAAGGATATATATACATATGTGTATGATTATTCCGACAGGTCTTCAGAGGATAATATTATAGCCAGAGTAAACTATGCTGATTTGAAAAGCGGTTGTGTAGAAATTAATGGCCGTAAAGTAAGGACTTCTCCAATGACGAGCATGGCAAAGTCAAGGCAAATAGCTGCGGTATTGAAAGAGCTTATTCAAAAAGGAGAGTTTATATTAAATGAACCGGTTATGAAATTTCCCCAGGATAACAAGCTTAACAGCATAACAATAAGAGAAAAATCGAAAAGGAAATAATTGCTATGACGCCAATAAACAAAGTAAAAGTTATGCTTATATTCCCAAGCATGCTTGCGGCTGAGCCAATATCTTATTATTTAGTTAAATCTTATGATCTAAAGATTAATATATTAAAGGCTTATGTTAATTACAATGTTGAAGGACGCTTATTAATTGAGCTTGAGGGGACTGACGCCAATATAAAAAATGCTCTGAAGTATTTGAAATCTCTCAACATTAAAACGATAAAAAACGGTACGGGAACGTATATTGATTTTGATAATTGTATTGCATGCGGCGCATGTATTGCAGCCTGCGAGCCTGGGGCGCTGAAGCTTGAAAATGATAAACTGGTTTTTGACGGAACAAAGTGTTTGGAGTGTCGTCTTTGTGAGAAGGCATGTCCTGAAAGACTTATAAAAAATGTATTCAATCAGCGGTAATTGTGAATTTAATATACTTATCAATGAGTGATATCAACAACGAGCAAATAGCGTATTTGCTCGTTATTATTTTTATTTAAATAAATTTAATATAGGTATGTGTCAGTATTTGCGCATTATAAATTTATTAAATAAAAATAATGCGTTGACATGCACAAAGTGCACATTTATAATTTTATATGCTCAATCATGGTGAAAAGATGAAGAACAGCGAAACTAAGATAATTGCGCAGAACAAAGCGGCTCGCCACGAATATTTCGTGGATGAAGTATATGAGGCCGGGATAGTGCTTACCGGTACGGAAGTAAAATCCATAAGGCAGGGAAGGGTAAACTTAAAAGACAGTTTTGCTTATATTAAAAACGGAGAAGTTTTTGTGGCGAATATGCATGTAAGCCCGTATGAGCAAGGCAATATAGCTAATAAGGATCCGCTGAGAGTACGTAAGCTGTTGCTTAATAAGCGTGAGATAAGAAAGCTTAAAGAAGCTGTGCAAAAAGACGGATATACTCTTGTGCCTTTAAATCTGCATTTTAGCCGTGCAAATGTCAAAATGGATTTGGCTGTTGCTAAAGGAAAAAAACTTTATGACAAAAGAGAAGCCAGCGCAAAACGTGACGCTATGAGAAGCATTGACAGAGCCATGAAAAAATATAAATAGGGGGCGTAACGGTTTCGACGGGGATAATGAGGTCAGATAAGCGGGTAGATGCGCCGTGCATCTTAAAAAGCGGCAAATAAAATTAAACGCTAACGACAAATTAGCTTACGCTGCTTAATGCAGCCATGCCTTAGGCGTTCTCCTGCTTGCGCTTAAAGGTGTGTCAACCAAAGCAGGCCCCCGGCAAGGTATGCTCTTAACTTGCCGGTATAAAGAGCTTTGCAAGAATTATGCTTTGTGTTTTGTGTGTGTTCTTGCGAGATAAAAACAAGACAATGCACCCGGAGAAAATCTTTCCAATGTATTTTCGGACAGGGGTTCGACTCCCCTCGCCTCCACCAAAAAATCCTTGCTTAAACTTATTATATTTGCAAATATTATAAGTTCGAGCGAGTTTCTAATAAAGTGGATTTAAGAGGAAATCAGTATTGAGTTACTCAATGCTGATTTTTTTATCCATAATATCAGACGTGGGTTGAAATGAATTTTACCATTCTTAATGTTCTTATTTGAGCAGGTGGATGAAGCGAACGTTGCAGATATCGTCGAGCAAGACCGGCAGGGGCTCCTTATGGTTGATATTGAACTTAATATAGATGGTTTGAGTCGTTAGGTATCAATTGCATCTTTTGCATTGTTGTAGTGGGCTTGAGAAGTTTGCTTCGTTTGTTTTTTGGCGTATTTTTATTTGAAACATCAAACTTGCTTATGTGTTTTTTATTTGTGCAGAAAGGCGCATAGAATAATCCTTGACGCATAGAAATATTTGAAAAAGGTCTTGTTTGTGACGCTGCGTAATGATTTATAATATGTGGTAGAAGGTAAATAATTATGGCAAAATACAGAGCAATTCCGCAAGGGTTTATGACAGTTGGCAAAGTGGCAAAGAAAATGGGCGTTACCGTCCGTACTCTGCAATACTACGATAAAGAAGGACTGCTTTCCCCATCGGCAGAAAGCGAAGGCGGACGCAGGCTTTATACCGATAAAGATTTGATTACACTTCATCAGATTATATCTTTGAAATCACTGGGCTTTTCTTTGGACGATATAAAAGAGCG
>CALWKX010000018.1 GCA_944381375.1 uncultured Lachnospiraceae bacterium | reverse complement strand
TTCCGACGGGCAAACCCGGCACGGCATGGAAGCTTCTATCCGTATACGTAGCAATGATCATAGGGTTGATTCTTCGCCCCATCAGTGAAGGCGCGCTGCTTTTAGTGGGTATCGCCGTAACGGGACTTTTTTTCGGAATCACAACACCTCTTGCCGGTTACGGAAACTCTTCTACTTGGCTTGTATTCGGAGCCTTCATGGTAGGAACTGCATTTTCTGTATCAGGGCTGGGCAAACGTATGGCATATATCCTGTTAAAGGCTTTTGGAAACAGTGTTTTGGGGTTATGCTATGTTGAATGTCTTACAGACCTTATAATCTCACCTGCAACCTCGTCAAACACTGCGCGCTCGGCAGGCATCGTTATGCCAGTATTCGAAAACGTCTGCGAAGCTTTAGGATCTCAAAAAGGAACTCCTTCCGCAAGAAAACTCGGTTCATACATAATCTATACTCTGTATCCGATATCATTCGGCACAGCGGCTGTATTTATAACGGCGTGCGCCGCCAACCCAGTGGCTGCGGAATTGGCGATGAATATACTCGGCATTTCAATTACATGGGGACGCTGGTTTTTATGCCTCTGCGTACCTGCTTTACTGCTTTTGGCTCTATACCCGATATTTATGTATATAATATTCCCGCCTGAAGTAAAGAAAATAGAAGGTAAAAAGATTGCCAGAGAAAAACTTGCTGAAATGGGCCCGATGACAAACAAAGAAATAACTCTTTTGATTTTGTTTATCATGGCTATAACAGGCTGGGCGACCGGAAGCCTTACGGGAATAAGCGCAACAACCGTAGCTATCGCTTTCTTTGCTTCTACTGTCCTTTTCGGCGTATGCGATTGGAAGGATATAGAAAACACAAAAGGCGGCTGGTCGTGTCTTATGTGGTTCGGCGGTATCATGGGTTTTGCCAACGCCCTCAGCAGCGCCGGATTCTTTTCATGGCTTGCTGCACAATTCGGAATTATATTCGAATCTACGTTTATCGGAATGAGCTCATGGCTTGCAATGCTTATACTTGTAATAGTTAATGTGTTGGCGCATTATTTGTTCGCTTCCACATCCGCGTATGTATCCTCAATGTTTCCTGTTCTCTTCACAATCGCCGCAGCCGCGAATATGCCGGGTGAAGTAACGGTCTACGCTATGGCCTCCGCGGCTCTTTACGCAAGCGTTGTCACGCAGTATTCAAACGCTTGCGGTCCTGTTATCTTCGCCAGCGGATGGGCAACTCAGGGACAATTCTGGAAATACGGAGCTATCAATGCTGTACTCGGAATTGTTGTTTATATGACAGTAGGTTGGGCATGGTGGGGTATTTTAGGTCTGATTTAATAACGCATAACATCAATATATAAATATATTTATATATACTTGTATCTGTTTTAATCACTTGAATAAAAAAAGGACGTTTAAAACGTCCTTTTTTATTTGCGTACTCAGCGTCAGGTTTATTGTTTCGATACCGTATAGCTGTCCAAAATATTGTTCATACTCCTTATCAAATGCGCTTGCATAGCTTTTTTTGCGCCTTCCGCATCCGCGTTCCGAACAGCTTCTAAAATCGCCCTATGCTCTTTCACAGACTGCATACAATGCGCAAGCTCTTTCACTGTTTTACCAAAAGAACTGCCGTTCCACAGCGATGTGACAATTGATAATATTTTCTCATTATCCGCAGCCTGCCATATGAGCATATGAAAAGCCTGATTGTATTTTTTAAAAGCATTCAGATCAAGCGTATTACCTGCTTCTTCCATATCGTTTTGCATTTTTATCAAGCCGGTTACATCAATTTTTTTTTCAGCGGCGCGATAAGCGCATTCTCCCTCGAGCACTATCCTTGTATCAAAATGATCTTTTATTGTTTTTTCGCTTATACCCTTTACAATCGCTCCTTTATTCGGCCTTAAGCTGATGAGCCCTTCTTCCTCCAACATTTGAAACGCTTCTCTGATCGGAGTACGGCTTACTCCAAGCTGCTGTGACAAGGCTGTTAAAGAGAGCTCTTCGCCCTCAAAATACTCGCCGGCCAATATAGCTTTTCTTACAATAGATGCGACTTTATATCGCATAGGAAGCTGCTGTACCGCTTCCAACTTAACTGCCATAGATGCTTCTCCATAATGTATTTGATATTCAATATATAAAATAACACAAATATGCGCTGATTACAAAAGCTTTTTGATTACATCTTGACTTATAAGCATTAACGTGCTATAAATAAATTAAATTGTATACAATATACAAAATACATTAATTGTTCAGGAGAAAGTTTATGCACGCAATAGAAAAGATACTGGCAAAACATGCGGGCTTGACAAAAATTGAGACGGGAGAAATTATAACCGCAGATATTGATTTTGCCGAGATAAACGATCTTTATCCACAGACGCTGATTTCCTTCGAAGAAATGAATGGTAAAAAAGTTTGGGACAAGGATAAAGTAGCGTTTACTTTTGACCATTTCGCACCTGCATCAACAATCAAAATGGCTCAAATACATAAAACGATGAGAAAATTCAGGGATGACAATGAGCTTACTCATCATTTCGACATAAATGCCGGAGTATGCCATCAGGTAATGCCGGAAGCAGGAGTGATATATCCAGGCTGCATAGTTGTCGCAACTGATTCGCACACAACGACTCACGGCGCATTCGGAGCTCTGGGTACGGGAGTCGGGGCTACGGATATGGCAACAATACTCATATCCGGAAAGCTTTGGTTCAGAGTCCCTGAAATAGTTCAAATGCGCATAGAAGGCGAAGCTCCTTTGGGCGTATATCCCAAAGATGTTATTCTCTACCTGCTGGGCAAAGTCCGTGCAAACGGCGCAGTATATAAAGCGATTGAATTTACAGGCAGTTATATAGAAAGCCTCGACGTCGCAGGGCGAATGGTAATATGCAACATGGCTTTGGAAATGGGGGCGAAAACAGCATACATACAGCCAAACCAGAATGTACTCGACTATGTGAACGCTAGAACAAAAATTCCATATGAAGTCATGTATACAGACAAAGGCTATAAATTCGCAGAAAGCTACACGTTCGACATATCCAAAATCACGCCTCAGGTGGCAGCGCCTCACAGCGTGGATAATGTATATCCAATAGAGCGTTTTAAAGATGTAAAAATCAATCAAGCGTTTGTCGGCACATGCACAGGAGGAAGAACGACAGATATATCAGCGGCGGCTGATATATTAAGAGGCAAAAAAATCTCGGACGATGTGCGTCTTTTGGTTATACCGGCTTCGACCGAAGTAATGAACGATTGTCTCAGCAAAGGGATATTGCAGGATTTGATTGCAAGCGGCGCCACAATATGCACACCGGGCTGCGGACCGTGCTTGAGCGCTCATGAAGGAGTTTTGGCTGAGGGAGAAGTATGTATTACAGCTTCCAACCGCAATTTCCCCGGAAGGATGGGAAGCAACAAGGCGAACATATATTTGGCCTCGCCCGCCGCAGCGGCAGCCAGCGCAATAACGGGTTATATTACAGATCCGAGAGAATACATGAAGGAGGCATAAAATGATCACAATGCTGAAAGGTAAAGCGCTTGTTTTATCAAATAATATAGATACAGACCAAATATATCCCGGAAGATTTCTGGATATCGTAGATCATAAAGAAATAGGAACGCATTGTTTTGCAGGCATTGATGAAAATATAGCTCCGAATTTCCCAAAAGGCGGAATAGTTGTAGCGGGAACGAATTTCGGCTGCGGTTCATCAAGAGAGCATGCGCCTATCGCTTTGATAAATATGGGCGTATCAGTCGTGCTTGCAGAAAGCTTTGCAAGGATATTTTTCCGCAATGCCATTAATTTGGGACTTCCGCTCATCGTTTGCAAAGGACTGAATAAATTGGTAGAAAACAATGACGAAATACAAGTAGATATTGTTGAAGCGAAAATTACGCTTTTGAAAAACAATAAAGTGATACAAGGCGAAAAGCTCGGCGAATATGCAATGCACATATTGGAGAGCGGCGGCATAAAACCTATGATGCGTAATCTCTATAAATAAAAACAGAAAGGAAAATCTAAAATGGCTACAGCTGATTATTTCCCCGGATTTGAAAACAGAAAATTCGAAGTCGACGCTGATGTTACAATCAACGCTTACATTGGCGGAAGCGGTGAAGAAGCAGTAATACTGCTGCACGGACATCCCGAAAGCGCTATAATGTGGAGATTCATAGCTCCTGAACTAAGCAAAAAATATACTGTAATAGTGCCTGATTTAAGAGGATACGGAGAAAGCTCCAAACCCTATGGTCAGGCAGATCATTCCACTTACTCCAAAAGAGTAATGGCAAGAGACAATGCAATTATCATGGAAAAACTCGGCATAGAAAAATATCATATAGCAGGGCACGACAGAGGAGCCAGAGTATGCCATAGATTTTTGCTTGATTATCCGGAAAGAATAAAATCATGCACATTGCTTGATATTATATCCACATACGACACATATGAAAAAACGGACAGGGAGTTCGCTACTAAATATTGGCATTGGTTCTACTACATTCAACCTGACGGTCTTCCCGAAAAAACGCTTACGGCCGACCCTGACTTTTTCATAAGATTTAATCTTACAAGGAAGATCGGTCCTGCTGGCAGAAAAAATTTCCCGGAGGACGTGCTTAAGGAATACATAAAGTACTATTCCGATCCTGCTTGCGTGCATGCGATAGCTGAAGATTACAGGGCGGCGGCGAGCATTGATCTTGTTCACGATAAACCTGACAGAGAAAAGAAATTTGACACCCCGTTATTAGTGCTTTGGGGAGCAAACGGCGTAGTGGGCAGCCTGTACGATGTGATAGAATGTTGGAAGCCGCTGGCTAATAACGTTGAAGGATTTGCCGTTAAAGAATGTGGCCATTTTGTTCCTGAAGAACAGCCCGAAACAGTGCTGAAAGCTATGCTTGAATTCATAGAAAAAAATAAATAAATACTTATTATAAAAGAAACGGCTGGACGATAAAAACGTCTATCCGTTTCTTTTTATTGCTTATGATCAGTCTGTACCATAATACCGCAAATCTATAAAGATATTCATTATCAAGTCTGCTGCTTTTGCGGTTTAAAGCCGCTTTTTAACCCGACTGTCTTGTTAAAAATCAAATTGCCATTGCAACTGTCAGTATCAACGCAGAAAAATCCGTTTCTGACAAATTGAAACTTATCTTTTGGCTGCGCTGAAGCTACGCTTTGTTCTATATAAGCTTTAACGCGGGTAACCGAATCTTTGTTTATGCGTTCCATAAAAGATTTATTTGCATCATCGCTTATGAGAAGCTCATCATACAGCATTGCTGTCGCTTCAACTGCGCTTGAGATTTCAACCCAATGAATAGTGCCTTTAACTTTTCTTTCGTTAAAACCGCTTCCGGATTTAGTTTTAGGGTCATACGTACAAAGGACTTCCGTTATACGTCCATTTTCATCTTTGATATAATCTATGCACTTTACAAAGTATGCTCCCATCAATCTGACTTCGTTTCCCGGATATAGTCTGAAGAATTTTTTCGGCGGTTCTTCTTCGAAATCAGAACGTTCGATATAAAGGCTGCGGCTAAATACTACCTTGCGTGTAGCTGAATTTTCATCATCCATTCTATAAGGGATATCAAGGATTTCCGTTTTACCCTCAGGATAATTAACGATAGTTAATTTTAAAGGATCAAGCACAGCCATAACCCTTACAGCCGTATTCATAAGATCTTCACGTATGAAATATTCAAACTGAGCTTTGTCAATCACGGAATTTGATTTGGCGACTCCGCTTTCGGCGCAAAAATTTCTTATTGCCATAGGAGTGACGCCTCTTCTTCTCAAACCACTCAAAGTCGGCATTCTGGGATCGTCCCAACCTGTCGTAATGCCTTCATCGATAAGCTGTTTTAGATATCGTTTGCTCATTACAGTACGGCTCAAGTTAAGTCTGGCAAATTCAATCTGACGCGGACGCTTCTTTTTATAATCGTCAAGATTATCCAAAAGCCAATTATAAAACGGCCTGTGATCTTCAAACTCAAGAGAACACAGCGAATGAGTAACGCCTTCTATCGCGTCCTCTATGGGATGAGCATAATCATACATAGGATATATAACCCATTTATCGGCTGTACGATGATGTTTTTCGTTTAATATTCGGTAAAGCACAGGATCGCGCATATTAATATTTGGACTTGCCATATCAATTTTTGCCCTTAAAACTTTACTTCCTGCTTCATACAACCCGTTTTTCATATTTTCAAACAGCTCAAGATTCTCATCAATGCTTCTTTCTCTATAAGGGCTCGGGATGCCTTTTTGAGTAAGCGTACCTCTGTTTTGCTTTATTTGCTCGGCAGTTTGATCATCCACATAAGCTAAGCCTTTGCGTATCAGCTCCAAAGCATAATCGTACATTTTATCAAAGTAATCTGAAGCATAACACAGATTATCCCATTTAAAACCCAGCCATTCGATATCGCGTTTTATCGCATTGGTATATTCTGTATCTTCTTTAGACGGATTTGTATCATCAAAGCGCAAGTTTGTCTTTGCTTTGTATTTTTCCTTTACCGAAAAATTAATGCATATTGCCTTTGCATGACCTATATGAAGATAACCGTTAGGTTCCGGCGGAAATCTCGTACACAGTTCATCAATAGTATATACGCCTTCACTGAGGTCTTTATCTATTTCATTGAATATAAAGTTACTGCTCTCAGTCATTGCTAACCTCTTAATCGTTTTACTGATATGTATTTTATATCATTAAATACTGTTTGTCATCAATAAAACGATTTCAACTAAATAAATTCACTTACTTTCCGTCTGACTTTCTTTTTGGCCCGAGTAAGCGCGTTATCGACAGACTTCGCATCAGCGCCGTATTTGCGCGCTATTTCAGCACACCTGAATCCCGTTATATAATCACTGAAATAAAGCTTTTCTTTTTCAGACAGAGTTTCTTCAACTACAGCATCGACTGTCTGTTTGAGTTCGGCATAAATCACATGACTTTCGGGCATTATATCGGGATCATTGCCAAGCTCCTCCAAAGCTTCATCGCATAACTGCTCGAGCGTTTCATCCTGATATATAGGCAGATACTCATTCAGCATACTGTTTTTCATACTGAAAGCACGCCTTTTCGCACTGTTAATCCTCCTGCTTATACATAGCTGAGCAAAAGTAGAAAACAAAGTATTTCTTGACTTGTTGTAATTGACACAAGCTATATATAAACCTATTCTTGCTTCCTGCAATAAATCATCAGATTCTATTCCTGCACAAAAATAGACCCTGCTTTTGAATCTAAGATAAGGCATAAACCTTTCCATGAGCACATCAAAAGCAGCGCCATCACCATTCTTCACCATAGCGGCAAGTTCCTCATCGCATAACAACATAAGTTTCATCTCCACAACAGAATCCCTCCGTAGACTGTTCACATAAAATATTCAATTGTCTATATCTTATATTAAAGAAATTAATTTTTCAAGTATTTTTATAAAAAAATGTTAAATTATTCAATTTACTGTCATTACATGTCATTCGATTTGCTGCATGTTTTGCTTTGTCAGCTCTTTGGGTTTTTTGATCATAGGATTAAACACAGCTATAAGAACAAGCGCAAACACGAACACAGCCATATTCCAAAGATTATCCATCTCAGGCATTATGTTAAGTTCCGCCATAATCCCGCTCAGTGCGCTTACAGCCCCGAAAATTATTGAAAGAGCAAATACTCTCAGCGGTTTCCATGCTCCTATAATAAGCACTACGATTGCCAGATAGCCATATCCGCCTACGCTCCCTCTGAACGACGAAAATGCGGTTACTACAAGAGTTAATCCGCTTACTGCCGAAAGCATTCCGGCTATAAGCTCCGCAGCATATCTGTATTTTATTACTTTTAATCCCGCTGCTAAAGCTGCTTTCGGGTTGTCTCCGCAGCAGCGAAGCCTGAGCCCGAAGCTCGTTTTATACAACAGCACTGATGAAATTATCAACAATAAAATACTGACATATGTAGTTAAGTAAGTATCCTTAAATAAAATATCGCCTACAAACGGTATATCGCTTAATAAAGGTATTTCCCCGACTGCAAATATTTTTTTTATATCTATGGAAGCATTTTCAGAAAACGTTTCTATTATAAAAAGTGCAGCCGCTGCGCTGAATATATTTAAAGTCATCCCGCAGATCTTCGGGTCCGTTTTTCCGCCCACGCACAAGAAAGCATGGAAACATGCATAAATACCGCCCGCAACCAAAGCTGAAAGTATCGCAAGAATAAATACTATCTGCGCAGGCAATATTTTCCCGATAAAATGTATTACACATGCGCCGACAAGAGCGCCGGCGATCATAGAACCCTCATAGGACACATTGAGAATACCGCTTCTGTGTGCATACATGCCTCCTATGGCTACAAGCAGCATAGGTACTGAAAAATTAATTATATTCTGAATTATATCTGCCAACACATTCATTTGCGCACTCTCCTTGATTTTTCCTGCAAAGCGGATTTATCCGTTTTTAGAGGAGCATATGAGACAATATACATCATAACGGCAAAAACGACGCCTAATATATATTTTGATATGCTTATATCAGCGGTATATGACGCGCCCTGAGCGTAATGACCGAACAGCAAGGATATGAATATTGTCCCTGCAGGATTAAAATTAGAAATACAGCTTACAGCGATGGCGCACAAAGCAAACATAACCATATCGAATCCAGCGAAAGGATTCATATTTGAAGCACTCAAATACATTACTGCGCCGCCCAGCCCTGCGACAGCTCCTGAAACAGGCAAAGTGACAAACAGGACTTTTCTGTCATTTATTCCCGCATTAAGAGCCGCAGCAGGATTGGAACCCACTGCTTTCATCTCGAAACCGAACACTGTTTTACTTACGACAATATAAGCTGCAAAAGCGATAAAGACGGCCGCAACAACAGCAGCTAAAGTACTTATGCCGCTTATTTTGACTTTCGATGAAAAACCGGCCGAAGCTATGACCCAATCGGCTGCAAAAACTGCTGTAAAATTCAAAAGCATACCTGACAAAAAAACATCCACATTTCTGAAAATCTTCAGAAAAGCAGGAATAAATGCCCACAATGCAGTCAAAACCACAGCTGAAATAATTGCGGCAAGGCTTCTTAAAACAGGCGCCAGCATAGAACATTGATCGAATACAAAAACAGATGCAACAGCGCCGATTACAAATTGGCCGCACATCCCTACATTAAACTGTCCTGCTTTTTTGGAAAATGAAACAGAAACCGCCGCAAGCATTACTGGTGCGGAATAATTCAAAGCCTTTGCTATGCCGCTGCGCCCTGCGCCAAAACTTCCCTTAATGAAGTTCAAAAAAGCTGTGAATACCGATGAGGGCCGCATAAGCAAAAACAATACAAAAGCAGCAACAAATCCCGCAATAACAGCGAATATTAATTTTACAAAATAATTTTTATATTCAGAGATTTTGAACGTTTCCCATTTATGTCTGAAGATAGCGTAATATTTTTCTAATTTTTCCATATTCACCTTACATGGTTAAACAGACATCATTTCGCCTATTTTATTTATACTTGCATCCTTCGGGCTGACGCAATGCGTAATTTTACCGCTGTCCAGCACATATATCTTGTCACACAGCAGCTTAAGTTCGTTAATATCGCTTGATATAAGCAAAACCGCTTTCCCGGAATTTCTTAATTCCAAAAGACGATTGTATACAAACTCTGTAGAAAGAGTATCCATTCCCGCTCCCGGACGCACTGCTATTAATGCTTCCATCTTGCCTTCCAATTTCGAAACAGTTGCAATCTTGCGCCGGTTGCCGCCTGTCATCTCTCCGACACATATATTAGGATGATTTTTCACGCTTATATCATATTTTTCAATCAAATAAAGCGAATAAGCTTTTATGATTGAGTTATTGATAAAACCGAATTTTTGAAAAGGATTTTTATAATAAACATTTAACGCTAAATTATCCGCTGCGCTGGCTTCAGGCATAAGCGATTCCTTAAGGCTGTCTTCCAAAATCGTATTTAAGCCCATATTCATGCGCTTTCTCACGCTCAAAGCGCTTACGTCCGCATTATTTATAAAAATACTCCCAGGCAAAGTTTTAACTATACCCGTCAATACGTTTACAAGATGTTTGTAGCCGCTGTCCTTCGTAGCTGCGATACCGGCAATTTCACCGCCGCACACTTCCAAACTCAAATTCTGCAAAACATCACTGCTGACATTATCTACTCTCAGCACAGGACTTTCTGAACGAACACCCTTCTTTTGTATTAGATCATACTGACGTTTTCCGCAAATAAGCTCAAACATATCATCCGTACTCAAATCGGATGCTTTATACGGACCGGAGCTTTTCCCTTTTTTAAGCACTGTAACGCTGTCTGCGACAGCTTTTATCTCGGACAAATTATCGCTTATAAGTATTATGCTTTTGCCTTCACCTGATAACTGTTTAAATATTCTAATCAAATTACCGGCTTCACTAGGCGTAAGATATTCAGTAGGTTTATCAAATATAAATATATCGTTGCCGCGGTAAAGCGCCTTTAAAATTTCAACCCTTTGGCGCTTACTGTATGACAAATCTCCGATACGCTCATTAAGGTCTAATTCGAGGTTGTATTCGCTTATGATTTTTTCGAGCTCTTTCGTTGTTTTTTTCGCTGATAGAAAACCGAATTTTTTCTCTTCCACGCCTAAATATACATTTTCGAGCACAGTAAACGTATCGGCAAGTTTAAGCTGCTGGTATACGGCGCCAATACCGCACGAATTAGCGTCGGCGGCGTTATTTATATCAACCGTACTGCCATGGATTTTGATCGATCCCGCGTCCGGTTTTTCTAATCCTGCAAGAATATTAATAAGCGTAGACTTACCTGAGCTGTTTTCTCCGAGAAGCGCATGTATTTCTCCGTTTTTAACCAATAACGTAACATTATCATTAGCGACAATGCCCGGAAAGGTTTTCATTATATTCAGCATTTCTACGGCATATTCCATAATTTATACCTGACAATTAATTATTATGATATTTTCCTATTACGGCATACCACTGCCCATCGTTGTTTACTTCTAAGATTTCAATTCCATTTGCTTTAAAAGCGTTTAAAACATCTTCAAGGCTTTCTTTAATGATTCCGGAAGATATAAAAATACCTTCGGGCTTCAAAGCATTTTTTATTTCTAATGCAAGTTTGACTATAACTGACGCAAATATATTTGCCACTACTATATCCGCTTTATCAGTTACTTTTGATAAAAGATCAGAACTGATAACTTTAACGCGCTGCGTTTCATTATTTACTGCAACTGTATTCTTTGTCGTTTCGACTGCATTTTCATCAATATCCAATGCAAGAACGCTTTCGCACCCGAGCTTTGCGGCAGCAACCGACAGTATGCCGCTGCCGCAGCCAACGTCAATAAGGCTATTGCCGCCTTTAACATATTTTTCAAGAGCAACAAGACAAAGTCTCGTAGATTCATGAAGTCCCGAACCAAAACTGCTGGCGGGATCTATTTTAAGCACTATCCTCTTTTCAGGATTATCATATTCTTCCCAAGTAGGACAAACAGCAAGTTTGCTTCCAACAGTAAACGGCTTAAAATAAATTTTCCAATTATTTTCCCAATCGGCATCGTCCATAAGGGTAACGCCGATATTAAGGCTGCCGTAAATATCCTGCGTATCGTTGGTCTTCATTTCGGCAACAGCGGCGCATAAATCCTTGTGCAGCTTATCGCCCTGAGGATTATCCGGTATATATACCTTAATATTCGGAACTAACTCGTCCAAAACCTCTGTAACAAGCGAATCAATAATATCCCATTTTGAAGAACTTTCTTTTATAAATTCCTTTGTCTCCAAAGGATCTTCAACTGCAAAGCTTGTTACACCGAGGTTAATCAAAAGACCCGTAACCGGCTCAATGCCTTCCTGCGAGGTATATATTACAAGCTCAGTCCATTTCATATTATTCTTTATTCCCCTTCATCAAGTCTCTTATTTCTCTAAGAAGAACAATATCCTCCGAAGGCTCTTTGGGCGCCTGAGGTTCCTGCTGCTTTTTCTTTCTGAACGCATTCAAAGCTTTCACCATCATAAAAACAGCAACGGCAATTATAAAGAAATTAACGATGCTTTGTATAAAATTGCCGTATTTAAGAGTTACTGCTCCGGCCGTTTCCGTAGCGGGAGATATTACCCATTCCAAAGAGGTAAAATCTATTCCGCCAATAATTATTCCCACAACAGGCATAATAACATCGTTTACAAGAGAGTTGACAATTGATGTAAAAGCGCTGCCTATAATAATTCCTACTGCCAAATCCACTACATTGCCGCGTGAAATGAATGTTTTGAATTCTTTAATAATGCTTGATTTTTCTTTTTTCATGATTTGCTGTATCTACTCCTAATATATATTTTTTGAAAATTAATGTCAACCAACTTGTTCAAATGCTGTAGTCATGTTTATTCTCCGTATAAACTTATGAAATTCTTGTAAAAAAGCTTTTCTTTAAATTCTTCACTCAAATTAAGCGATTCTACTAACTTAAGTTCGTCAGTAGCATTCTGCATGGGAAAATCAGTGCCAAACAGCACTTTGTCTTCTCCATATATATCCAACAGTTCCAACGACATTTCTTTAGGCAGAAAATACAACGAGCTGCATGTATCTACGTAAACGTTTTCATGCACCAGATATTTTTTAGCTTCATCCCACTTTCTGTAGCCTCCCAAATGAGCTGCTGTGCATTTCAGATCCGGCACTTTGTCAACTACTCTTCTCAGCCTTTTTGGCGAAGAATAGTCGTATCGGTCGTCGCCTGTATGGAATAATACAGGAAGCTTGCACTTTGCAATATATTTATATACGTCAATCATTCTTTCGTCATCTATATTGAATTTCTGGAAATCCGGATGCAGCTTTATTCCTTTAAGATTATATTTTACAATCTTGTCTATTTCAGCATAGGGGTTATCCATGGCAGGATGTAAAGTTCCGAGGCATACAAATTCTTTATGCGCCAGGCTTTCGGCGTAAAACATATCATTTATAGAAGAGACCTGATGCTCAGTAGTAGCGCATGAACAAACAAGGCTTTTGCTTATTCCCGCTTTCTTCATCTCCTCCAAAAGAATACTGCTTGTACCTATATGTTTCATTTCCACGCCATAAAATGCGCCTATCGCTTTTGTGGCTTTATCTGCGATCGCCGCAGGATATATATGTGTATGCGCGTCTATTATTTTTGTCATAAGATTATGTCTTTGCCAGTTTATCTAATAGGCATGTCCTTTCCGCGAAGTTTGATATAATCTTCAAACGAACATATTTTATCAACAAGACCATCGTCAGTAAGTTCAAAAATCCTGTTTGCGGTTGAATTGATAAACTCATAGTCGTGCGATGAAAATATAACGTTTCCCTTAAATGCAATAAGCCCGTTGTTTAAAGCCGTTATTGCTTCCAAATCAAGATGATTGGTTGGCTGATCGAGCATAAGAACATTTGCGCCGGACATCATCATGCGCGAGAGCATACAGCGTACTTTTTCCCCTCCGGAAAGCACTTTCACAGGTTTGAAAACCTCCTCCTGTGAAAATAACATTCTGCCGAGAAAGCTTCTAAGATAAGTTTCTGTAGTATCCTTTGAGTACTGCTCAAGCCATTTAAGTATGGTTAGATCTCCGTTTTCAAAATACGGTGAATTATCTGTGGGAAAATAGCTTTGAGAAGTGCTCACTCCCCATTTTATAGTTCCGCTGTCAGGCTCTATTTCTCCGCTTAGCAGTTTGAAAAGAGTTGTGTTTGCAATATCATGCTCTCCAACTAAAGCTATTTTTTCTCCTTTATCCACCCTGAAGCTTATATCGTTAATTACTTTCACTCCGTCAATAGTTTTACTCAGATGCTCGACAAAAAGAATATCTTTTCCTGCTTCTTTTTCTATATCAAAGCCTACATAAGGATATTTTCTGGAGGAAGCAGGCATTTGCTCTATTTCAATCTTTTCAAGCAGTTTTTTCCTCGAAGTCGCCTGACGCGATTTAGACTTGTTGGCTGAAAAACGCTGAATGAAAGATTTCAATTCATTTATTTTTTCTTCTTTCTTCTTATTTTGATTTTTGATCATCTGCTGTATCATTCTGCTTGATTCATACCAGAATTCATAGTTGCCTATATAAAGCTTGATCTTTCCGTAATCTATATCAACAATATGTGTGCAAACCGTATTCAAAAAATGTCTGTCATGCGATACGACTATTACAGTTCCTGCAAAATCCAGCAAAAAATCTTCAAGCCATTTAATAGCAGCAAGATCAAGTCCGTTGGTCGGTTCGTCAAGCAGTATTATATCCGGATTGCCGAACAGCGCCTGCGCTAAAAGAACCTTGACTTTATCAGCCTCGCTCAAAGTACGCATTTCATTGTATAAAACATCCTGACTTACGCCAAGCCCTTGCAAAAGCCTGGAAGCGTCGCTTTCTGATTCCCATCCTCCCAAAGCTGCGTATTCGGCTTCGAGCTCTGAAACTTTAATGCCGTCCTCATCAGTAAAATTTTCTTTAGAATACAGCGCGTCCTTCTCAAGTTGTATATTATATAATTTTTGGTTGCCCATAACGATAGTATCTAAAACAGTATATTTATCGTATGCGTAGTGATCCTGCTTAAGGACAGACATTCTTTGCTTGTCCGAAATTACAACTTCGCCGGTGGAAGGGCTGATCTCTCCTGAGAGTATTTTCAGCAAAGTTGATTTTCCTGCGCCGTTCGCTCCGATAATGCCATAGCAATTGCCTTCCGTAAATTTTATATTTCCGTCTTTAAATAAAGTATCCGTTCCGAAGCTTAGGCTCAGATCAGTAATTTGAAGCATATAACCTCCGTATATATGATTAATTTATATTAAACGCATTTTCATATAAATGTATTTTTTTGTCGCCGCCGCTCATATCCACGCCTATAATATCAAACCGCGATGAACCGAACCAGCATTTCTCGAACATATATTTTTTTGCCGTAAGTATCAATTTTTCTTTTTTGTCATAATTTACGAATTCCTCCGCCCTGCCGTAATCCGCTCGGCTTCTTGCTTTGACTTCGCAGAAAACGAGTATATCTCCATCTTTGTATATTATATCAATTTCGCCTCCTGCACGCTTGTAATTGCGTTCTATTACCTGCTTTCCAAGCCCAATAATATATTTTACCGCAAATTCTTCCGCTTGCATACCTAT
Source organism: uncultured Lachnospiraceae bacterium (assembly GCA_944381375.1). GTDB lineage: Bacteria > Bacillota > Clostridia > Eubacteriales > Anaerofustaceae > CALWKX01. The sequence continues at coordinate 6,490 of CALWKX010000018.1, read as the reverse complement.
ATTGTAATTTTGAGCATGAGAAGTATAAATTGATGAAAGAAAACTTTTTCTGTGCAATGGAGACGGTCCGTATTTCTTTATCGCCTCAATATGCTCATATGTACCATATCCCTTGTTAGCATCGAGGCAATATTCCGGATATTTTAATGCATAACGCTTCATCATGCGATCTCTCGTGACTTTAGCTATAATGCTCGCCGCGCTTATTGAATAAATATTTTCATCTCCTTTTATATAGCTTATCTGGGAAATATTACTTTCTATTTTAAGAGCGTCTATCAAAAGAAGCTGCGGTTTTATTTTTAAAGATTCCACGGCTATTTTCATAGAAAGCTTAGCGGCATTGAGTATATTGATTTCATCTATAGTTTTATTATCGACAATACCGACGGCCCAGGCAACGGCGCTTTCAGTGATACTTTCATATAATTTATCTCTTGACTCGGAAGAAAGCTTTTTGGAATCGTTGATTTTAGGTATACGGCTTTGTTGCGGCATAATTACTGCTGCGCTCACCACCGGTCCGCAAAGAGGTCCGCGTCCGGCCTCATCTATCCCTGCTATAAGTTTTATACCTTTTGCATAAAAATCATTTTCAACAAGTTTTAAGCGATCAATTCTTTTTTGTTCAAGAACATATTTGTCATATTTTTTCATAAGTGAACATGCGATCGTTTTAACCTGCTTTCGATTGTCAGTATATAGCGATTCAGCCAAAGAAGGATAACTGCTGATATCTGATGATGCAACCAGATTTTTTATCTCATTTACACTCATTTTAAGTTGCATGTCATATCCTCCGGACGGTCGAAAGAAATACGTGCTATCAGAGAAGAACCGGCTTCTTTAAGAATTGCAGCGCTCAAACGCTCATAGTCAATTCCCCCGCCTTTTTTTATAAATCCTCGTTTTCGCCCTATATTTTCATATACGCTTAAATAATCATGATCCATTTCGTCAAGAGAATATCTTTCCACGAGGTTCTGATGATAATTTTCCATTAAAAATTTAATTATTTCAAAGCTTACTTGCTCAGCATCAAATACAGTTTCCTTTATGCTGCCTATGGCTGCTAATGCAACGGCGTCTTTTTCGCTGTCAATTTTTGCAGGCAGAACGCCCGGAGTATCCAAAAGATAGAATCCTTGACATTTAATCCATTTATTAGCTCTCGTGACGCCTGGACGGTTCTCTGTAACGGCAGCGGCGCGGCCTGCAATAGTATTGATGAGCATCGATTTCCCCACATTGGGCACGCCTGTCACCATAACCCTTATTTCGCGCGAGAATCTAAGTTTATCTTTAAGAGAACTAAGATATTGCGTAAGCTGCGGTATGCCGTACTTGCTCATACAATCGGTAAAGAATACTTTTTGAGAGGATTTTTTGTAAAATTCAAGCCATTCTTCGTTTATTTTTTCATCGGCAAGACAAGCCTTATTAAAAACTTTTATATATTTTTTATTCCCCAAAACCCTGATAAAGTCCATATTTACACTGGCTTTTACAGCACGCGCATCTCCTACGACTAAAACAATATCCACGTTTGAAAGCTGCTGCTTCATAAGGCGCACAGCTTTCGCCATATGGCCTGGGTACCATTGTATATTCATGTTTTTCACATCTCCGCAGCATATATTTCCGCAATGCCGATCAGAACGTTGGCTGTGCTGACAGCGACATAATCAATACTGTTTCTAAACTGGGTGCTGTGATCTTCGTTTGTATCGCTAATACCCTTAACAGCAGCAAACGGAGTATCCATCATAGCGCATGTCTGCGCAATGCCGCCGGCCTCCATTTCGACGCATACCCCTGAAAATATTTCTTTTAAAACTTTTTTTTCTTCGCTGTCAACAACCACATGATCGCCGCTTAATATTCTGCCAAAACAAATACCACTGCGTCCACTTGCAAATTTTTTGGCTGCGTCAAGAAACTGAGAATCAGCTTTCAAAGATATTGTTTTTAATTCCGTTAAATAACCTCTCTCGCCGCTGAAAGGCGAAGTATCAAAATCATGCTGAACACAGTCTGTTGCTATTACTACCTTCAACAAATCGGTATCAGATAAGGCGCCGCAAGTTCCTATGCTTACGACTATATCAGGAGCAAAAGCTCTTATCACGCTCTGAGTGCAAAGAGCTGCGCTTACTTTGCCCGTACCGCATACGCTTACAATAAGTTCAAAATCACGAGCTTCATAAACTGTATATTCAAAAGAATCATGTTTTTGTTCATACTTCAACGGATATTTACCGCAAAAATCCAGTTCCTGCGCCATTGAAGCAAGCACGGCAATTTTTTTCATCAAAACACCTTATATTAAAGAATGATTATTTATTATAACATCTATAACGGCCTGTGTGGTATACTAATTGAGTAATTAGGCTAAAAAAGGATAATGAATAAGATGAATATAATTGATATTATAAACAAAAAGCGTTTGGGCAAAACTCTTACAAATGAAGAGATATCATATTTTGTAAGCGGCTATACAAAAGCTCAGATCCCTGATTACCAGGCAGCAGCGCTGCTTATGGCAATATGCATAAACGGAATGAATGATGATGAAACATTTCATATGACACAACACATGATGAATTCAGGAGAAATCTTAAGTTTTGAAAATAAAAGATCTATATGCGACAAACACTCTACCGGCGGCGTAGGAGACAAAACAACGCTGATACTTGCCCCAATGCTTGCCGCATGCGGTCTTAAAGTGGCAAAAATGTCCGGAAGGGGGCTCGGTTTTACGGGCGGAACTATAGATAAACTTGAAAGTATAAAAGGTTTTAAAACAGCGCTTGATAAAAAAACTTTTATGGATACGGTTGAATCCGTGGGACTTTGCGTAGCTTCGCAAACTGAAGATATCGCGCCGGCAGATAAAAAAATGTACGCTTTGAGGGACGTAACCGCTACCGTAGAAAGCATACCGCTGATCGCCGCCAGCATACTGAGCAAAAAGCTTGCATTAGGTGCAGATACAATTGTTATAGACGTTAAATGTGGAAGCGGAGCTTTTATGAAAACCATAGACAACGCGCGCCTGCTTGCAAATACAATCATAAAAACGGGTAATAGAATGGGAAGGAAAATATGCGCCGTCATATCCGATATGAACGCTCCGCTGGGATATGCAGTAGGCAATGCTCTTGAAGTAAACGAAGCCGTACAAACTCTGAGAGGCAAAGGCCCTGACGATATAATAAAGCTATGCACAACGCTCGGAGCGGCGCTTATGTGCGAGATGAACAATACAGAAAACTTTGATCACGCGCAAAAGACTCTTGAAGAGTCATTAAAAAATAATAGCGCGTATGAAAAGTTTATTGAATTTGTCAAAGCTCAGGGCGGAGATACGAGTATTTTTGACGATAACAAACTTATTGAAATCAATTCAACCTGCTATGACGTTATTTCTGACAAAAGCGGATATGTGCAAAGGATAAACTGTGAACAGATAGGATCGGCCTCCCTTGCTGCGGGAGCAGGCAGAAGCGTAATAACTGACAACATAGATCACAGCGCGGGAATAGTCGTGACAAAAAAAATCGGGGACTACGTAAAATCAGGAGAATTATTAGCACAAATATATTCAAATAGTGAGCAAAACGCACTTGAAGCAAGAAAAAAAGTTAGTCTAGCTTACGATATTTCAGAAAAAAAGGCTCCAAGACAACAACTCATATATGAAATTATAAATTAAGATATGAAAATAACATCGATAACGACAAAAAGAAAAATAACTATAATAACATTCGGAGAAGATATCAATATAGCTGCCAGCACAGATTATATTCAAAACAAAGGCATAACCGAAGGCGAAGAAATATCACTTGAAGAATTCAAAAAAAACAATATGGAATTTTCTCTTAAATATGCCATGGAAATTTCTCTTAAGGTGCTTTCGAAGACGTCTTATACAGAAAAGCAACTTCGAGATAAGCTTATCAAAATGCACATTCAATATGAGGCGGCAGATAAAACAATTGAGAAGCTCAAAAGCTATAATTATCTGAATGATGAAAGATATGCGCAATATTTCGTATCAGACGGGATCAACATGGGCAAAAGTAAAAAAGCGCTGATGCAGAAACTTAAGCAAAAAGGCATAAACGAAGAAATAATATCCGCCACGGCTGAAAATTATACTGATGAAGATCAAAAAAATATACTTAGCAATTTTATAAAAAAACAAAACGATCTTCTTATCGAATATCCGCCTTTTATAAGAAAACAAAAGATCATAAATAAAGCGCTGGCAAGAGGTTTTCCTTATGAATCTGTATGTGATATGCTAAATCAGACGTCAGATAATGAAGATGCCGCATCGTATGAGGCATATTACAGAAAAAAAATAACAAAACGCATTAACGCTTGCAAGGATAATGATATAAACAAATTAAAAGCGAAACTTTACAAAGAATTCATTCCTTACGGCGCTTCCAAAGATTTGATAGATGACATGCTTTATGAAATTGAAAAAGAATAAAAAATAAAGGCTGATAATTCAGCCTTTTATTAAATTTTTAATTATTTTCGTATACCGGCGGCGGCATTCTTTTATGCTGAGTGCTGTTATGGTAATTTTCTATAATGCGGCGCGATTCTTCGCTGATTTTTTCGCCGCGCAAATAAGCATCGATTTCCTTATAAGTAACACCCATATCTTTCTCGTCAGTTTGACCTTCAAACAATGCTGCTGACGGCGGCTTGTTCATAATGGCTTTGGGGGCGTTAAGATAAGCCAGCATATCGTATATTTCCTCTACTTTCATATCGCCTATCGGATTAAAATCATATGCTCCGTCACCCCATTTTGTAAAATATCCCATATACGCTTCACTTGCATTGCCTGTGCCTGCTACCAGCATATTATGCGCATGAGCATAAGCATAAAGCGTAATCATTCTGAGTCTGGGATTAATATTAGCTGAGGCCATACCGCTTAAATCAAATGATGGAGACAGGGTTTTTACAAACTCTTTTTTTACACTCGTCAAATCAATACAAAGCGTTTTGATATTGTAATTTGAGGCAACAAGCAAAGCGTCTTGCGCATCTTCATTAAAGTTACGTTTAGATTCGCAGGGCATTATGATGCCCACAGTGTTATCGCACGCTTTTTTGCACAAAATGCCCACTAAAGCGCTGTCTTTGCCTCCGCTGAATCCAAGCACTATACCTTTGGCTTTAGATTCAATAAGTATATTTTTTATAAATTCTACTCTTTTTGAAACCTGTTGCTTAAGATTCTTATTCATGACAACCTACCGTATGAAAGATTGAAACGGCGCTTAAAAAATACCGCGCCGTTTATCATATGTATTATTCTATTTCTACGAATTGATCCTTGCCTACTTGACATATCGGGCAAACTTCGGGAGGCTCATCGCCTTCATGGATATATCCGCATACAGTACACTCGAACTTTTTCATATATTAAATCTCCTTTTCACTTATAATATAATTTGATTATACATAAAACAAAATAAAAAAGCAAACATATGTAATGAGGAATTAATACAAAGAATTTTGCATGCAGAAAATGAAAATATACGATGTTGTGTTCAGAGTTCTGCTATTTAAACAAATATTTTCTTGACAAGCTATTTAGTCGCGGGTATAATGATTAAGCTTACGTGAGTGACCCGTTAGCTCAGTCGGTAGAGCACTTGACTTTTAATCAAGGTGTCTGGAGTTCGAATCTCCAACGGGTCACCATTTTTTTATATCGGATTGTAATTTATTTATTAAGATGAAAAAATTGTATTATGACGCTGTTCAAAATACCGGATGCATTGGTTTTTTTGCAAAAGAAAAACAAATTGCTGCAGCAGGAACGACCGTATACGTCATGCCGCAAAAATACTTCAATGACAAATATTTAAAATATGCGAATGAATATGATGTTCATTTTATCTTTGACAACAACATTCCAAAGCCTGATTTTTACACTATACCCTATATTGATATTATGGCGCAGGACAGCAAAGGAGGATATATTGCAACATTAGATTCTCAAAGCGATATTGAATCAGATGCTCCCATTATATATATAGATTCTTACAAAAAATGTTATATGGCCGCTGACAATGCAAGAAATTTTTTAGAAAATATTGCCTCATGGAGAGAAAAGCTTTTTGCTTTTGATGAAATTAAATTTTACAAATCAAAAGACGAAGCTGCAGTAGAAAATGAATTCATAAAACTGCCGCTCTTTGAAAAAAAACTAAATAAAATTACTGAATAGCCGTAATGATGAGGTTCCGTAACGAATGTTTTGAAAACAAGCGATAAAGACGATCGGTACGGTATATTGCAGAAAATCTAAAATTTAAAGTTGGAGGAAACTGCAATGAAATCATTATTTGAAGAAACAGGCGGGACTTATACACTGCAAGGCGACTATTACTTTCCAAACCTCACTCTGCCAGCCGAAGAAAATAGGCCCATAGGGATATGGGGACAGCGGCACGCA
>CALWKX010000017.1 GCA_944381375.1 uncultured Lachnospiraceae bacterium | reverse complement strand
GCACTTTTGTGATTGCTGCTGTCAGCGTCGTTTTCCCGTGGTCTACGTGTCCTATCGTTCCGATATTTACGTGCGGTTTCGTTCTTTCATATTTCTGCTTTGCCATATCTTTTCTTTGTTTCTCCTTATTTACCAATCATTTTCTCCGCAATTGCCTGCGGTAATTGTTCGTAGTGTGAAAATTGAAGAGTATACGTTCCCCGGCCTTTTGTCTTCGAGCGAAGCGCTGTAGCGTACTGGAACATTTCCGCAAGCGGGGCAAAACCTCTTACGGTTTGCGCGCCTCCCGCAACAACTTCCATACCTTCGACTTTTCCTCTTCTTGAACTCAAATCGCCTATTACGTCGCCGAGACATTCTTCCGGAGCCGTAACCTCCAGTTTGAATATAGGCTCTATTAATATAGGTCCGGCCTTTTTCATGGCTTCCTTAAATGCCATAGCGCCGCAAATCTTAAATGCCATTTCCGAAGAGTCGACTTCGTGATACGATCCGTCGACAAGCGTTACCTTAACGTCAAGCACTTGATATCCTGCAAGTACGCCGCTTTCCATAGCACTCTGAATACCTTTATTAACCGGTTCAATGTATTCTTTTGGCACGGCTCCGCCCACGATTTTGCTTTCGAACGAATATCCCTTGCCGGCTTCGTTCGGCTCTATATCTAAGACGACATGCGCATATTGCCCTTTGCCGCCTGTCTGCTTGACGTATTTGTAGTCGCTGTGAGCAGGCTTCGTTATGGTTTCCTTATATGCTACCTGCGGTTTGCCGACATTCGCTTCGACCTTAAATTCTCTCAACATTCTGTCTACAAGTATCTCAAGGTGAAGCTCTCCCATTCCGGATATTATCGTCTGACCCGTTTCGTCATCAGTCTTGAATTTGAAAGTCGGATCTTCCTCAGCAAGTTTCAAAAGCGTCTGGATCATTTTATCCTGACCGGCTTTCGTTTTGGGTTCGATAGCCACAGATATTACAGGCTCAGGGAAAACCATTGATTCCAGTACCACAGGGCTGTTTTCAGCGCAAAGGGTATCGCCTGTAGAAACCTCCTTGAGTCCTACTAATGCAACAATATCGCCTGCGTACGCTTTATCGATATCCTTTCTGTCATTGGCATGCATGCGCAGTATTCTTCCAACGCGTTCTTTTTTGCCTTTTGTCGGATTATATACGTATGAGCCGGAAGTCATAACACCTGAATATATCCTTGTGAACGCGAGTTTGCCTACAAACGGATCAGCCATGATTTTGAAAGACAGCGCGCTGAGAGGCTCCTGATCTGTAGCATGGCGCTCAACTGTCTCTCCGGTTTTCGGATCTGTTCCTTTTATTGCAGGCACATCAAGCGGAGAAGGAAGGTAGTCCACAATACAGTCCAAAACCTTCTGCACTCCTTTATTTTTAAATGATGATCCGCAAACAACAGGCACAAGCTGCGCTTTGAGACAGGCGCTTCTGATAGCTTTTTTGAGCTCCGCTTCTCCTATTTCATCCCCGCTGAGAAACTTTTCCATTATGCCTTCATCATAATCTGATACGGCTTCAAGAAGATTCTCTCTTGAAGATTCAGCAAGCTGCATCATATCGTCAGGTATATCCCTTACATCGATGACCTTGCCTTCATTATCCATATAATAGTAAGCTTTCATCTCGATAAGGTCTATCATGCCGGCAAAAGATTCTTCGCTGCCTATAGGAAGCTGAATCGGTACAGGATTAGTGCCGAGTCTTGTTTTCATCATGGAAACCACGTTGAAAAAATCAGCGCCCATAATATCCATTTTGTTAATATAAGCTATGCGCGGCACGCCGTATTTGTCAGCCTGACGCCATACGGTTTCGGACTGTGGTTCAACCCCGCCTTTTGCGCAAAAAACAGCTACAGCACCGTCTAAAACCCTCAAGGATCTTTCTACCTCAACGGTAAAATCCACATGTCCTGGAGTATCGATAATGTTTATTATGCAATCCTGCCAATGACACGTTGTCGCCGCTGAAGTAATCGTAATACCCCTTTCCCTTTCCTGCTCCATCCAGTCCATCTGCGAACCGCCTTCATGCGTTTCCATAGTTCTGTGGATTTTGCCGGAATAAAAGAGTATACGTTCTGTAGTAGTAGTTTTGCCGGCATCTATATGCGCCATTATACCTATATTTCTGGTTTTTTTCAGTATATCTTCTCTGCTCATTACTTACTTACGCATTACCATTTATAATGTGAGAAAGCTTTATTGGCTTCCGCCATCTTATGCGTATCTTCCTTTTTCTTAACTGCTGCGCCTGTATTATTTAAAGCGTCCATTATTTCCGCAGCAAGCCTTTCTTTCATAGTGCGCTCGCCACGTTTTTTGCTGTATGACACGAGCCATCTTAAACCCAATGTCTGCCTTCTTGCAGGACTTACTTCCAAAGGAACCTGATATGTGGCTCCTCCTACTCTTCTTGCTTTAACCTCCAGCACAGGCATTATATTGTTCAGCGCTTGTTCAAAAGCTTCAAGCGCATTTTTACCGGTTTTCGCTTCAACTATATCGAAAGCGCCGTAAACTATTTTCTGAGCTGCGCCTTTTTTCCCGTCCAGCATTATGTTGTTCAACAGCTTTGTCACAACTATGCTTGAATAAATCGGATCAGGCAGCACTTCTCTTTTGGGTACCGGTCCTTTTCTTGGCACGTTTCTTCCCTCCTTAATATGAAATTTTTCATCGGTACTCGGCGGCACAATAAAGTCCGCCGTAATGTGCGCTTATATCATTTAATATAAGTACAACTTATAGATATTTACACACGTTTTACTGTTTAGGCTTTTTAGCTCCGTATTTGCTTCTTGCCTGCATTCTTTTGGCAACGCCTGTAGTATCAAGCGCGCCGCGTATAATTTTGTAACGAACGCCCGGCAAATCCCTAACTCTTCCGCCTTTAACCATAACAACGCTGTGCTCCTGCAAATTATGACCGATACCGGGTATATAAGCAGTTACCTCTATACCGTTGGTCAGTCTGACCCTTGCAATTTTACGCATAGCGGAATTAGGCTTTTTAGGAGTAGCTGTTCTGACTACAGTGCATACGCCGCGTCTTTGAGGATTAGCCTTCAGAGCCGGCGCCTTAGTCTTATAGATGACGTCTTCTCTTCCTTTGCGAATGATCTGATTGATCGTAGGCATTTTTTTCTCCTTTCATCATTTTTTTATAATTGCTGCGGCCGCCGCAGGGCGGTTTATTCCGCAGGAACTACCAAGAGATTTCATTGATTTGACACGATAAGCCTTTAGGCCTTTTTGCTCAAGCGCTTTATAAATCTTTTCAGTGACGTACTCGCTCGCATCTGCCGCAATGAAAACTTTTTCGGTATTGTCATCATTCAAAGCTCTGAGAGTTTGTCTGACTCCTACAACGATTTTTTCACCGTCAAGGCATATCTTATCCATTAAAGAGCTCCTCGCCTTACTTAAAAAAGCACACTAAAAAAACGCGCTTTTACCTGTGTAGCTTATACATTTTATCAAAGCAATTTGGACATGTCAATTAAATTTTAATATTGTATTTTCTTATTTAATGGAATTTTTATCCTGAATTTTGTATTATATACAAGATGAATGAATAAACCGAAACAAATATATCATAAGGAACATATCAGATGAAAAATTTCGAATATCTTTACCGAACCGAAAACGAATATGAAAGCGTTTATATATACGAAAACAATAATGAATTTATACTAAAGCATATCAAAGGCAACAAAGCGCCGTTTATTGATATAAAATATGCAAAAATGCAGGATTACAAAGACAATCAAGCTATATATTTTGCGCAGCGCTCTATTACTGATAACGAAATATATGAATTGGCGCAAAAACTTATAAACACAGGAGTTGCAAAATGGCTGAAAAGATATGTAGGGAGAAATGCTTCAGCCGGACCCAAATGGCATATACGCCTTAATCTTAACAAAACGCTGAGGATATCATCTCAGGGAGCAGACGCTTATCCTGAAGAATGGGAGACAGTCCGCAAAATTATATCTGATAGCGTAAATGCTCATTTTGAAAACAAGTAGCGCATCATGCTTTCAGGATCTTGCAAAAAACGCTTGGTGAGCATATAGTTATCCGTATCATAATAACTTGTTTTTCTGAGATCCTGATTTGTGAATTCATAAATCAACGCATCCGGATAAGCTGATATAATCGGCGAGTGAGTTGCAATTATAAACTGTGAATCATTTTTTACAAGCTCATCTATCAATTTAAGAAGCGCAAACTGACTTGATACCGACAGCGCCGCCTCAGGCTCGTCAAGCAGGTATAATCCTTTACCGGAAAAACGGTTCGCCATGACAGATATAAAGCTTTCGCCATGCGATTGACAATGCAATGATTTGCCTCCGTAGCCTTCTATAAAACTTTTAGATTCCTCATCCTCATTTGCAAGCCTGTCGATTTCGCTTGCTACATTATAAAAGCTTTCCGCTCTTAAGAAAAAACCATCTTTGGGCCGCAGCGCGCCCTTGGCTAAAGACAGACTCTTATAAAGAGATGAATGGGTAGGAACAGAAGAAAAATTAAAATTCACCGTCCCCCCTTCCGCATTAAAACCATACGACACGGCAATCGCTTCCAAAAGAGTCGACTTACCCGTTCCGTTTTCACCTATAAAAAATGTTACGGGAGAAGTAAATTCCAAACCGCCTCTGTCTATTATGCTTTTCAGTGATGAATTTTTTGCAATATATTCTTCCTGCGACAAAGAATTGATTAAAAGCTTTTTCAAATAAATCAATATTTCATCTCCTTGAAAGTATCCGCCATTCTCGCAACAAAACCCCACTGTCGTTTCATATAACTATGTAGGGCAGCAGTACTTTCCTTGTAGTTTGCATAGACTAAATCTACATCATCAAAATACTTCATTATTGCGCTTGCAGCATAATAACCACTTTCCATTCCGGCAGAAATGCCTTCCCCCATAGGATTTAAAAAGCCTGCAATTTCTCCTGCAAACAATATCCGTCCAACACCATAATCAATAGCACAGCCGGGGCTAATATAGGGCATGAGCCATTTATCAACCTTTTGTTGTTCGTCAATTTGCAAATTGTGCTTTTTTTTCATATAGGCTATAAATCGAGCGTAATAATAGTCCGTTTTGCTTCTGTCTTTAACAGACACACCTAACACCAACTGATTGTCCTTAACATTAAACCAAGCATCGTATTCAGATAATTCAGTTTGCAAGTAAGCATAAAAGAAGTGATAATCTAAATCAATACTACCTTGATTGAATGTCTGATAAGGTTATGTATTGCAGATTGCAGTTAAGCAACTTCTTTTTCAATGCTCCTACTACGCCCTCACAGTCGATAACATATCCTGCCTGTTCGGTGTAAATCTGTTCGCCTTTCAGCGTTACGGTTACAATTCCGTTTTCTTCCTCGCAGGAAAGAGCCGCCGTATTATCTATGACTTCTGCACCCGATTGCACCGCCTTGTCTGCAAGCCATTTGTCGAAGGAGCTACGCCACACATTAAGTCCAGCTTGCTCAAAACGAAACGATCTACCCTTATCATCAGTAAAAATCATTCCACGATTTTCCGTTGGAGCACACATAGTAGAAATTGGGACAGCTTCACCGAAATACGCTTGTACCAAGTCTATTGTTTTCTTGATAAGTTGACCAGAACAAGATTTGTAACGTGGCATTTTTAGTTTTCAAATTAAAATTCTAATTAATCCCTACTAAATAAAAACAATATTGAATTTTCAATCGTCTTTTCGCAGCTTGCTGAAAAAATCATCCAAAAGAGCTGCACATTCTTCGCGCATAATACCGGCATATATCTCAATATTTTTCGCATAAGGATGTACAGCCAAATTCACATATCCGCCGCACGCTCCGAAATTAAAATCATCCGCTGCGTATATAAGTTTGCTTATTCTTGAATTAATTATAGCTCCCATACACATAGGACATGGTTCCAGCGTAATGTACATTTCACATCCTGTAAGATAACCGCTTTTAATTACAGAGCAAGCTTTATTTATCGCATTTATTTCTGCATGGCGGGTCATATTCAAATCCGTGCGCGAGGTATTGTGCGCAGCAGCTATAACGCGACCGTTCCTGACTATTACAGCACCTACGGGAATCTCTTTTTCATTTGCAGCTATAATCGCCTGCTCATACGCCATCTGCATAAATTGCTTCATAAAAGATATTCCTTAACAAATTTTAATAAATAACGTTCTACTTATGATATAATACCATATGTATTAATTTTTGAGAAACAAGGAATCTGCATATCTTGGATATTTCAAAACTCCAAAACGGCTCAGATATCAGAGGCGTTGCTATTGAAACAGAAAACGAAAAAGTAAATTTGACAAACGATACAGCCTTCTCAATCGGCGCGGCTTTTACTGAATGGCTCATTAGAGAAAAAAATATAAAAAAGCCTGTTGTAACTATAGGCCGAGACTGCCGTATAAGCGGAGAGAAACTCAGTTTTGCAATGGCTGCCGGCATGGAAAGCAACGGTGCTGAAGTAATTTATTTCGGGCTTTGCACTACGCCTGCAATGTTTATGAGCACTTTGCCGAATTTTAAAAATGCTGACGCCGCCGTAATGGTAACGGCAAGCCATTTGCCTTTTAACCGCAACGGTATGAAATTCTTTACATCCGAAGGCGGATTAAACAAACAAGACATAAAAAAAGTGCTTGATTACGCCAAAAATCACAAAAAAAATACATTTGTTGATAAAACGTTCGATAAAACCGACTTTTTGACCGATTATTCAACCGCGCTCATCAGCTTAATAAGGCAAAAAACTGCATTACAAAGCCCTTTATCAGGCATGAAAATAATTGTAGACGCAGGAAACGGCTGCGGAGGCTTCTTTGTGGATAAGGTGTTGAAAACTTTGGGCGCCGACACGGCCGGAAGTCTTTACCTTGAACCGGATGGAAGCTTTCCAAATCACGTGCCAAATCCGGAAAATTCTGAGGTAATGAAAAATTTTGCAATTCATGTATTGGAAAACAAGGCGGATTTAGGCATTGTCTTCGACACTGATGTTGACAGAGCTGCAATCATTACGGCAAACGGCGTCAGCTTGTCAAGAAGCAGACTCATAGCTCTCATGTCCGATATTATATTAAGCGAGCATCCTTCAAGCTGCATTGTAACTGATTCCGTAACATCAAAATCGCTTACTGAATTCATAAACAAAAGAGGCGGTATACACCACCGTTACAAACGCGGCTACAATAATGTAATAAATGAAGCTAAACGACTCAACGAAGAAGGCAAACCATGCTATATGGCTATTGAAACAAGCGGTCATTGCGCTTTAAAAGAAAACGGTTTTCTGGACGACGGCGCATACCTAACGATCAAAGCGCTTATAAAATATTCTCAATTAAAGCTAAAGGGCTTGGACTTTGACGATTTGCTCAAAGATTATCAGGATCCTGCGGAAGAAATAGAATTCAGACCCGAATTTTTAACCGAAGATTTTGTCTCATACGGAAATCAGCTTCTTAATGATTTCAAATCATTTGTACCAACTGTTTCCGGCTGGAGTATTGTAGAACCCAATTACGAAGGCGTAAGAATCAACTGCGACAAAACAAGCGGCGACGGGTGGGCGTTATTGCGTATGAGCCTGCACGATCCTGTGCTGCCTATAAACATTGAGTCTGACTCGCCCGGCGGAGCTAATATCATAAAAAACAAACTGCTTGAATTTTTACAAAATTACAAGCTGAAAATAAACGGATAACAATTTCGGAGGAATAATGAAAAAAAACGGTAAATTTATGGGCAAAACTTTAAAAACCATACTTATAGTCGCCGCAGTAATTATTATCGCATGTATAGTGCTGAATGAATTTTACATCAATATACTATGGTTCAAAGAAGTTGGTTATTTAAGCGTATTTTTTAAAGAGATAACAACAAAGCTAAAATTTGGTATCCCTTTATTTATAATTTTGTTTATACTCTTCACGCTGTATTTCAAGGCGCTTAATTTATCTGGAGGGAAAACGTTTGAAAAGCTTGAGAACAAAGCGAAGTTCGTACGCAAAAAATTACCGTTTCTTCTCGGGCTTGTTTTTTCCGTTATAACGACTATAGCCGTAATACAAAACTTATGGTACAAATGGCTTGAATTTGTAAACAGTGTTGATTTTGGAACAGTTGATCCTGTATTCGGCAAAGATCTTTCATTCTTTATTTTCAAGCTTCCCTTCCTGCACGGCATTGTAAACACGCTGTTTTTGCTTCTTATAGCGCTGCTTATCTGCACTATAATATATTCTTCCATTATAGTAGCTACGAAAAACAACGCGGACAGCTCATACAATAAAAAATACAATGCTTCCTCTAATAATTTTAAGACCGGCCTGAAAAGATTTTGGGAAAACTTCCGCATACAAATTTCGGTATTTGCAGCAATTGCATTCATACTTGCCGCCGCATATATAAAACTCAACACATATGATCTTGTATATTCAACTACCGGAATAGTTTTCGGAGCAGGATATACGGATGTAAACGTGAAGATACCTTTACATAACATATTGACTATATTTTGCATTTTAGCGGCAATAGCTGTTCTAATATTCGGATTTACCAAGAAAATAAAACCATTCATGTTTACGATTGCAGCTTTCATCATAATAAGCTTAGGCGGTAATTTGTATGCGCTTATAATACAAAATTATATAGTATCGCCTAATGAATTTTCTCGTGAGGAAGAATATATCGGCTACAATATTGAATATACCCGCATGGCTTATGGTCTTGACGATATACAGGTAAAGCAATTTTCCGTTGAGCAAAATATAACTGCGGAAGATATTGCCGAAAACGCTACGACAATTCAAAACATACCGATAAACGACTATAGTCCGACTCTTGATACATACAATTCTTTGCAAAGCATACGTTCATATTATGAGTTCAACGATGTGGACGTCGACAGATATTATATAGATGGAAACTATACTCAAGTATTCATTTCCGCAAGGGAGCTGAATATCGACAATTTGACAAGCTCCGCAAAAACATGGATTAACGAACATTTAAAATATACGCATGGCTTCGGTGTTGCCGTATCCGCTGTCAATCAGGTAACAGCCACTGGTCAACCTGTGCTGATAGCCAAAGATATTCCTACTGTTTCGGATTACAGCGAGCTCTATTTGGATCAGGGCAGAATATATTTTGGTGAATCAACTGACAATTACGCGGTAGTAAATACAAAAGCGATGGAATTTGACTACCCATTGGGTGATGATAATGCGCAAAACATATATGACGGACAAGCTGGCATACCATTGACATTTTTAAACAGGGTCTCATTTTCCATATATGAAGGAACTTTGAGATTTTTGCTCTCGCACGATATAACAGCTGACAGCAAAATCATAATAAACCGGAACATTATGGACAGGGTAATGTCAATAGCACCGTTTTTAAATTACGATTCCGATCCTTATATAGTTTTGGCAGACGGCAGGCTTTATTGGATTATCGACGCTATGACTACAACAGACAGATATCCGTATTCGCAGCCATACAATGAAGACTCAGATTTCAACTATATAAGAAACTCCATAAAAGTAGTTGTTGATGCATATAACGGAGACATGAACTTTTATATCATTGATGAAACAGATCCTATCGCCGCAGTATGCGCCAATATTTATCCCGAACTGTTTAAGACGGCGGATCAAATGCCTGACAGTATCAGGCAGCATCTGAGATATTCAGAAGCTTTATTCAATGTGCAATCCCACATGTATCTTGACTACCACATGACAAATCCTTCTACTTTTTACAACAAAGAGGATTCATGGGCAGTATCCACACAGTTTTATGGAATTTCCAACGAAGCTGTAGAAGTTAATTCCGCATATATGATTATGAAGCTACCTGGACGAAGTGAGGAATTTCTGTTGATGAAATCATTCACTCCCTTAAACAAGAATAACATGGTTGCATGGATGGCGGGTATATGCGACGGAGAAGAATACGGACAACTGCTCGTATACCAATTTGATAAAAACACGCAAGTTTACGGCACAATGCAGATTGAACAAAGAATAGATCAGGATACGACCATAGCTCCTCAGCTTGCGCTTTTGAACCAACAGGGTTCTGACGTACTGAGAGGCAATACTCTGACTATTCCGATTGAACAAAGCCTGCTTTATGTAGAAACAATATATGTACGTTCGAGCGGAGGAGATAATTCTCTGCCCGAGGCTAAAAAAGTAATTGTGAGTTATAACGATGAAATTGTCATGGCCGACAGCCTCAGCGAAGCGCTTGATCAAATATTTAACATAAGCGATGACCCAACATCGCAGGGCGGGGCTTCTTCAACTGTGACTGATACTGAAAGAGAGCAGCTTGTTATGCGAGCCAGCGAACTTTATCAACTTGCTCAGCAAGCTCAAAAGGATGGCGACTGGGTCGCTTACGGAGCTTATATGCAGGAGCTGGGAGCTATATTAGACCAGCTCGGACAATAAATTTCGGAGGGAAAAATTGGAATTTTTAATTGAAAGCATAACCTTAATAACATGGCAGCAATTAATAATGTATGTCATTGGAGGACTATTAATATATCTCGCAATAAGGCATGATTTCGAACCCGCGCTTTTAATGCCCATGGGTTTTGGAGCAATACTTGTAAATCTGCCCAATACAGGCGTTATTAATCAAACTTCTGAGGGGATAGGAGAAACGCATGGCATTATACAGTGGTTGTTTGAAGTAGGAATACAAGCAAGTGAAGCTTTACCGATATTGCTTTTTATCGGCATAGGCGCGATGATAGATTTCGGTCCGCTGCTTTCTAACCCCAAATTGTTTTTATTCGGCGCTGCTGCGCAATTTGGTATATTTTTTGCAATATCGTTTGCAGCATTGATTGGCTTTGATATCAGAGACGCTGCTTCCATAGGTATTATCGGAGCTGCTGACGGACCCACTTCTCTGCTCGTATCCCAGATCTTGAAATCAAAATACGTAGGAGCCATAGCCGTTGCAGCATATTCATATATGGCGCTGGTGCCAATAATCCAGCCTGCTGTAATCAAGCTGATTACCACGAAAAAAGAACGCAGAATAAAAATGGCGTATAATCCAAAACAGGTCACAAAAACAACAAGAATACTGTTTCCGATAATCGTTACTATTATCGCAGGGCTTGTAGCTCCAATGTCGGTCGCGCTGGTTGGTTTCCTGATGTTTGGTAATTTATTGAGAGAATGTGGAGTATTAAAAAGCCTGTCGGAAACTGCTCAAAACGTTTTGGCAAATTTAATCACACTTTTGTTAGGTATAACAATCTCATTCAGCATGAAAGCCGAAGCTTTTGTAAGCTGGGATACGCTGCTCATAATGTGCATAGGGCTCGTAGCATTCGTTTTTGATACAATAGGCGGAGTAGTATTTGCAAAAATACTTAATCTGTTTACCAAAAACAAAATCAATCCCATGGTTGGAGCCGCCGGCATTTCAGCATTTCCTATGTCCTCACGCGTCATACAGAAAATGGGCCTTAAGGAAGATCCGACTAATCATCTGCTTATGCACGCTGTAGGCGCCAACGTATCAGGACAGATCGGTTCTGTCGTAGCAGGGGGAATTATATTAAGTTTAGTATCAGGAATGCTTTAAGGAGGAATATCAATGACTGATTTTTTACTTTCTTTGGAACTGATGTGGAAAGGGATGCTCGGTATATTTGCCGTAATAATAATTATAATGATTTTGGTTTTTTTGCTCACGAAAATAACGGCGGGAAAACCAAAAAGCTGATTAAATCAGTAAATAAAAAGAGATCGCCGACCATCGGCCGTTGATCTTTTTTTTTAAAACCTAAAGCGTATGACTTGTCCTACTATCGCAAAAGTTCGCAGCCGCAAACGTAATAAACATACATAATATAAATCCGAGGTTGGCTGGCTTGCATAAGACAACTATCGCTCAATAAAACAACCGCGCCTAAACGCGGCTGTTTTTAAAATATATCAAATTTATAATATTATTGCGTTTCTTCTGAACCGTTTCCTTCATTTGGAAGTTCCTCCGAAGGCTCATCGGGCGTAGTATCAGGATCAGTTTCATCCGGTTCAGGTTCGGTTGTTTCACTGCCATCCTGTCCTGTCGTATCTTCAGGCACAGGCTCAGTTTCAGTCGTAGTTGTGTTTGTTTTATATCTTTCGTCCTGCGCATCCGGACTGATAGTTATTCCGAACATATCGCTTACCAAATCTACCCTGGCGCTTTGATCTATTATCCAATATGAAATTCCATAATAGTTACCGAAATTACCGGGCATAGTTTGCATTGAAATATTTTCAGAGCTGAAATCATTTATAAGCGTCAGGCCAAGCGCAAGCGCCTGTCTGAGCGATATATTTGTTTCGAGCATATCATACACACGGCCGACAAGCCCCGGTATTTTAATAACAGATATTTCTTTGACAGTATCAAACAAATCAACCAAAAGACGCTGCTGTACAGACACTCTGTCTATATCGCCCCTTTCATATTGGCGGTATGTGGCATATACCAGAAAATTGCGCCCGTCCAAAACCTGTTCTCCTGCGGGAATATTGTACTGCTGTACGACAATATCAGTATGTACGTCTACTTTTACTCCTCCGATATAATCTATTATATCAACGGCTCCATCCATATCGACGCCCACGTAGTAATTAATCGGTATTCCTCCGAGCAGCTCGCTTACTGTGCCGACAAGCGTTTCAACTCCGCTTTGGAAAATAACATCAGGATCCTCACTGTCGGCTTCCAAATATCCGTAATAGAAGCATGTATTGATTTTATCCTTACCGCCTCTTCCATATATATATACATATGAATCTCGAGGAATTGAAAGCAAAGATATTTCACAAGTTTCAAGATTAACGCTGACAAGTATTATTGTGTCGGGCCTGAATACCTCGTATTCGTCCTCTCTGCTTTCGTTACGGTCTAAACCAAACATGAGAATATTGACTACATTCGTATTGGCAAATTCGCTGTTCGCATCAAGATCAGAATACAGATTGTATTTTCTGTAAAGCTTCTGGTATTTTTTTGACGAACTGAAATCATCTGCAAACACTGACTGCCCGCCTATTAATCCTTGTAAATAAGAAATGCACATTGTAACAAGTACAACCAATACGCATACTACGCATATTATAATTTTTAAAGCGCGGTGTTTCTTTTTTTTCTTCTTTTTTTTCATTTCCGCACTTTCTTCTACCGCACTTGTTTCTTTCAAAACTTCATCCGGCTGAATTACAGGCTCATCGAATATTTTATCATCGCCGCCATTTTCTGATTCGTTTTCGATTTTATTATTATCTTTCATCAAAAATTCCCTGAAAATAATATTGAAATATATTGAGTTTTGTCTGTAATTATAACAGCAAACAGCGAATTATTCTATAAAAATTGTATATGTTCATTATCTTTTATTATATGATATCATTTAACGATTGATTATTTTTTTGCTCTAAAATGAATAAATCAAATTTATAAGGGGAAAATGCATTTTTAAAGAGGTTAAAAATGAAAAAATGCATATCAACCCTGATTATCATTACTATTGCCATAATGTTATTAGCAGGCAGTTTGAACGTTAATGCCAAACAATACGATATTAATGATCTGAAAGGTCTTTCCGCACAGGAATTATCTGAGTGCGTACTCAGGCTTCATATTAAGGCCAATAGCAACAATGAAGATGACCAAAATATAAAACTTTTAATCAGAGACGCCATAATACAAAAATACAGCGATATGTTTTCTTCTATGTCTACGCTTGAAGAAGCTTCAGCCTTTGTTGAGCAAAACAAAGAGCAGATTATTGCATATGTAAATGAAATACTCATACAGGAAGGTTTCAGCTATAACTGCGATATAAAATTGGAAAGGTGTGAGTTCCCGGAAAAAAATTACGGCGGCGTTATTTTCCCAAAAGGAGAATATCTGGCTGTAAACATTTTGCTCGGTAATGGCGAGGGCGATAATTGGTGGTGCGTGTTGTTCCCTCCGCTTTGCTTTATAAACGTAAACGAAGACCAATCGATTTCTGATATTAAAAATAAAGAAGTAATAATTAAATGGAAAATATTAGAATTGTGGGAAGAATGGTTTGGCAAGCATTGATAAAAACCTGCGCTGAATACGCAGGTTTTCATATCTTACAATACAATGTTGCATCAATTATAATTACTTCAAATATTATTTATATTTTACTCAATAATAATATGCCGCCGCAAAAAGACATCTTCTCAAATTTCATCTTAGGAAATGACTTTTTCATTTCTTCAAATACGAAATAAAATTCGTCATCGGCCCATTCCGCTCCCGCCTTTTCTCTGCATTTCTCAAGTTCTTCTCTGGTATCAAACGCCACATCGCCTATATAAATACATCCATCATCCTTTAAAAGAGGAAATAAACTTTTGATAAAATCAACTTTATTTTCATCTTTAAGATGATGCAATGAATATGTTGCAATGATGGCGTCGTATTTATATTGTTTCAAATCCTCAACCAATCCTTGCGTAAAATCACCGCGATATAAATTTGCACAAGGCATTTTGCGCTGTGATATTTCTATCATTTTATCAGAAAAATCCTGTCCGAAGATACGACAGCCTTTTTCGTAAAGTCTCCAAGCAAGTCTCCCCGTACCAAAACCTATGTCTAATACCGTGTTGTAACAAGCATATGAAATGTCGATGTATATTTTATCTAAAACTTTCCCATATCCGGCAAAAGGATATTTCTCATTTTCATTTGACAAATCAACACTTTGGTCATAACTTTCCGCCCATAGATCAAATTCTTTGTTGTTTAACATATAAGCTTTTGTTCCTTTATACTTTAAATTTGGTTATATTCATGTTATTTTATAAAATATAAGTTTTGATTTTATACAAAAGTTATTATACTATCACTTCATATATAAAACAAACAAGATTTGCAAGGATGAATATGTTGATCGAGACAGCAAGATTGATTTTACGTAGATGGGATACTGCGGATGCAGAAAACTTATATAAATATGCGAAAGATCCCGATGTGGGACCTATAGCGGGATGGCCTCCCCATAAAAGCATAGAAGAAAGCAGGATGGTTATTCAGAATATATTGCAGGGGAAAGAATGTTATGCAGTTTGTTTAAAAACGGATAATCAAGCAATAGGAGCCATAGAATTAAAACTAAACGGCCATACTGATATGACAAGCAAAGATGATGAATGTGAACTGGGTTACTGGATCGGAAAACCTTTTTGGGGAAACGGATATATACCCGAAGCGGCAAAAGCGCTTATTCGCCGCGCGTTTGAAGATCTCCATATGTCTGTCATTTGGTGCGGATATTATGACGGAAATGAAAAATCAAAGCGGGTACAGGAAAAGTGCGGCTTTGATCATTATTGCACCATAGAAAATGTCGATGTTCCTCTTATGAATGAAGTTCGTATCAGCCATACAAATATTCTCACTAAAGAACAATGGCAAAATTCCTCCGCTATGCAAAAATAAAAAACTGCAAATTTAAAGTCCGTAAATCAACAAAAAACAGCCCTGTGTAATAATATAGGACTGTTTTTTTCACTTATTGAACGCATCTGTTCTGCTGTCTTAATTCATAGCGCTTTATTTTTCCGCTTGTTGTTTTGGGAAGCTCCGGCATAAACTCTATCATACGCGGATATTTATAAGGGGCAGTGATATTTTTAACAAATATCTGTATTTCATGCGCCAGATCATCTGAAGGAGAATAACCTTTATTAAGCACTATTGACGCTTTGATTATCTGCCCTCTGATCTCGTCAGGCACTCCCGTAATGGCACATTCCAATACGCTTGGGTGCTGCATAAGCGCGCTTTCTACCTCAAAAGGTCCTACGCGGTAACCGGACGTTTTGATAACATCATCAGCTCTGCCTATATGCCAAAGAATATCATCCTCATCCATATAAGCAAGATCGCCTGTATAATAGATATTATTCTTAAAAGTCTCCTCCGTTTTTACCGGATCGTTATAATAGCTTTCAAAAAGACCGAGGGTATGGCCGTTTTTCAAGAGTATTGAGATCTGACCGCCTTCGCCTTTAAGAGCCGGCTTGCCTTCAGAGTTTACCAATATAACCCTGTAAAGCGGATTAATTTTACCGAGTGCGCCCGGCACAGGTTCCATCCATTTAAAGGTTCCGGCAATAATAACGCTTTCACTCTGACCAAAGCCTTCTCTGAGCTTCAACCCTGTTTTCTCATACCAAATCCGGAAAACCTCTGCATTAAGCGCTTCTCCGGCGGTAGTACAGCTTTTTATATGCGATAGATTCCGGCCGCTTAAATCACAGCGTATCAAAAATCTGAGTATGGTAGGCGGCGCACAAAAGCTCGTAATAGGATATTTTTCCATAATATCCAAAAGCTTTTCTGGATCGAACCGATCCATATCATACACCATAACGGCGCATCCGCAAAGCCATTGGCCGTATATCTTTCCCCATGCGCATTTTGCCCAACCCGTATCTGACACTGAAAAATGCAATCCGTTCTCTTTACAATCATGCCAATAGTACGCTGTTGTTATATGGCCTAAAGGATAAAAGTAATTATGCGCAACTGTTTTAGGCTTGCCAGTCGTTCCCGATGTGAAAAACATAAGCATGAGATCCTCATTGCACGGATAATCGTCCGGTCTTTCATATATATCGGAAAAAGCTTCAATCTCGCTGTCCATATCATCCCAGCCTTCGCGGCTTCCGCCCGCAACAGCTTTTATCACTTTATGAGTGTTCAGTTCTGCCGCTTCAATATTTGCCAAATCCTCTTCGTTATCGAGCGCAATAATCATTTTTACATTTGCGCTTTCGAAGCGGTATTCATAATCGGACTGTTTGAGCTGATCGGTCGCAGGCACGCACAATGCGCCTATTTTGTGAAGCGCAATCGTAAGATACCAAAAATGATATCTTCGCTTTAAAACCAGCATAACCACATCGCCTTTTTTTATTCCTTTTGATATAAGATAGTTAGCGCATTTGTTGCTAAGCAAGCTAATATCTTTGAAAGTAAAAGTCTTTTGGTTACCGTGATCATCCTCATAAACGACCGCTGTTTTTTCAGGTTCATTTTCGGCGTATTCATCTACAACATCAAAAGCGAAATTGAACCGCTGAGGAACTTTTATTTTAAATTTTTCTTTGAATTCATCATAAGATTCGAAATCTTTTTGTACTACATAATTATCTAAAAGCTGCATAAAAAATACCCCTTATCATTCCTTTTAAGGAATCCGGGGCTAACGTTGTTTAATTATTTAATTTTAAACGCCCTCGCCTCAGATCCGTTTTCTGCACACTAAAACGACCGTGTCGACGACGACGGCAACATTCTTAACCAATACGCTTACGCTCAGGCTGTCTTTCATTACGGTCTTGTCCTTTCCTCAAGAATTTGACAATAATATAACATATAAATTAAAGCTTGTAAAGATAAATTTTCAGAAAATTCTAATATTTCACATTATTGGAATTTTTCTTTACTTTATTAAGTTTCTTGCTTAATATGCCATAATATTTTAATTTGATTAGGGTTGTTTCAGTATATTATAATCAAAACAAAGACAAGCGGCAATAATTATACTGCCGCTTGAAAACCAATTGCGCCTAAATCACTTTTCATCTTCCGCCACAGGCAGATTAGGACTGGAATAACATTTACGGCAGACCGGATAATAAAGATCCTTGCCTCCTATTTTCACTTGCTCTCCTGCATAAACGGGCTCTCCATTAATTACGCGCAAAACCATAGTTGCTTTCTTATCGCAAAACCAGCAGACTGTTTTAATCTCTTCTATTTTATCAGCATATATCAAGAGCGCTTCGCTGCCTTCAAAAAGATCGTTTTTGAAATCGTTTTTCAATCCATATACAATTACAGGTATATTGAGGAAATCAACCACCTGAGTTAATTCCTGCACCTGATTTTTTGTAAGAAATTGTCCTTCATCGACCAAAACACAATGCACGCGGTTGCCGTCAGAGGAAGCGAGTTGAATTATATTGCCGAATGAAGTATTTTTATCATATACGATAGCTTCTTTTTTAATGCCTATTCTGGAAGCAACAAATCCTTTGCCGTATCTGTCATCAAGTTCCGAATTGAATATAAGCACGCGTTTGCCCTGCTCTTCATAATTATGCGCTATTTTTAAAATATCCATCGACTTGCCGGCGTTCATGCTTGAATATCTGTAATATAATTGAGCCATATTTTCTCCTTTTCGGAATTATTATAGCATTTTTTTATATGACATTGAATTCCTAAAACAATTTATTTATAATTTCAATAAGGACAGTTAATATGAAAAAAATTACAATCTTTATCCTAATTGCAGTGTTTTTGGCTACGCCGCTAAGCGGTTGCAAAAACGATTCGCTTGCAATGAATGACAATGGAGAAATAGCAGTCGGCGAACTCAAACAAAGTTTTGAAGACGGAACTTATTATGCTCATAATTCATACTGCAACGATGAAGGCTATATTTGCGCAATGAAAACCATTGTAAAAAATGGTCTTATTACGCAAATAATATTCGACTATATAGACTGTAATGGCTTAAGATATTCAAACATATCAAACAGCGAAATGCAAAACGACATACAATACTTTAAAACTACAGTTAAAAATTTATGCACGAACGTCTTAGCCAATCAAGACTACGCAAACGTACGAAACATGGCCAATGATAAAATTTCAAAAGATTTTTTGGCATTGATCGCTTTACTATTTCCGCAAATGCAGCAAGGCAATACGGAAACGGTTGTTTTAAATCAAGCGGAGGCCTACACTGCAATCTCCGACAGAGACTATTATGGCTTTTATTCTATGCTTACAGTAGAATACATATCGGACAAAATCAATCTTATAAGTTTCAGCCTGATTGACAGCAGCGGCAGCAGCGTATCATCCTCCGACATACCCGATGAAGCGCTGCCGAAAGAAAGTCAATATACTTATGCAGGTATTATAAAAATGATCAATACAATACCCTCGGACAAAGAAACGCTCTATAAGCAGCCGGCAAGCAATGAATGGTCATTTTTGTACTCTATGTACAATTCACTGACTTATGATATACAAATAAAACACAAAGCAGCTAACATTAATATAGAAATTATATTGTAGAAAACAGCGCATAAATATATGCGCTGTTTTACTGCTTATTTTTATGGTTAGGAGCAAAAATTTTATTATTCTTCTTTTTCAAGTTCACAAGTAACTTGAAGCCATTCATTTTCTAAATCGTTTATCTTTTGTATTAACTCTTCATGACGCGTCGTCAATTCGCACGCTTTATGAGCGTCCTTGTACAATTCTTTGGAATTAAGAATTTCTTCCAATTGCAATTTTTCTTTTTCTGTTGATTTTATTTCTTCCTCTATGGCAATTATCCTATTTTTCAAGCGCTTAAGCATATTTTTGCTTAAACCCGCATTTTTTACACTGCCCGTGCTTTTATTTTTTTGCATTAACTGTTTTTGTTCTTTTACAGAAGAAAAATGCGCAGCGGCCTGATCATAGCTGCAATCATAAACAGTACATTTTCCGTCATTTATATACATGATACGCTCACATACAGTATTTAAAAAATACCTGTCATGCGAAACAGCTATTACCGTGCCTTCAAAACCCCTGATAGCCTCTTCCAATATCTCCTTTGACGCTATATCAAGGTGATTGGTCGGCTCATCCAGCAACAAAACATTACTCTTGCTGAGCATTAAACGCGCCACTGCAACCCTGCTTATTTCGCCTCCGGACAGCGACGAAATTTTTTTATATACTTCGTCCTCACTAAATAAAAGCGCACCAAGCACACTTCTCACCTTAAGAGTGTCCTCCCCGCTTACAGCGCACAATTCATCCAATATTGAAGCATCCGGATCCATGTCTTCATGCTGCTGTTTAAAGTAAGAGATCTTTGAGCCGGCGCCCCAGACATATTCTCCGCATACCGGAACCAAGGCTCCGCAAAGCGTTTTCAAAAGCGATGTCTTGCCTGTGGCGTTGCGTCCGCATACTCCTATTTTTTCGCCTGCTTTTACACGCATATTAATATCCGCTATAAGAGCGTTTCTATTATACCCTACACTCAAACCGCAAATATCGAGGGCATTCTTCGAAACTGCTTTTTTCGTATCAAAACGAATAGCCGCTGTTTTGTTCGCCGACGGCTTTTCTATCAACTCAAGCTTATCAAGCATTTTCTGACGGCTTTCAGCTCTGCGCACTGTTTTTTCGCGATTGAAACTTTTAAGCTTACGTATAACTTCTCTTTGTTTTCTTATATAATCGGATTGAATTTTATATGCTCTTTGCTGCGCATACAAAGCCTCGTCGCGCTGTTTTACATAAGAGCTGTAATTCCCGCTGTAACAATGCATACTGCCGTCTATTTCCCAAATTCTATTCGTTACCTTTTCAAGAAAATATCTGTCATGAGAAACGACAATATACGCGCCTGTATATGAACTGAGAAAATTTTCCAGCCATTGTACGCTTTGAACATCAAGATAATTGGTAGGTTCGTCAAGCATTATCAAATCGTATTTTGACGTTATGAGCTTAACAAGCGCCACGCGCATTTTCTGTCCGCCGCTCAAATGCGATATGCGTTCGCTGAACTGCTCTTTGGAAAAACCCAAACCTTCAAGCGCTGATAAGGCCAGACTTTTATAATAAAGGCCTCTGTTTTGCTCAAAACATTCCATAAGCATTAAATATTCGCTGTTTAATTTTTCCAATTGCTCCAAATCTGAAGTATTCTCAAGCTGAATACGCCGGCGCTCAAGTTCGGCCTCCATTTTTATGACGCCGTCAAATACTTTCAGCGCTTCTTCATACACAGTGCTGTTATCATCAAGGCCGAGATTTTGTGTTAAATAACCGATTGTAAGATTTTTTTTCGTATGTATATTACCTGCGTCCGCTGTCATATCCCCAGCTATTATTTTAAGAAGCGTACTCTTTCCGCTGCCGTTAATTCCTACAAGACCAATTTTATCGCAAGCGTCAACTCTGGCGCTGACGTTTGCAAACAAAAAGCTGGAGCCGAAACTTTTTGAAATGTCTTTAAGTTCTAAAAGCATATCTTACCTCAAATAGATATTTTAAGTAAAAAACAGGGTATTGTCAAATTCATCAAAAATCTCATCTGACATTACCCTGCTTAAACAAGGAACAATAAGCATTGCGCTTTTTAATCCTTGTGGTTGATATTATTTACGCATATTTTTAAATTATACTTTTATTTTGAAAAAAATTGATAAAACTATTTTCATGAATAACAATAAAAAAACTGCATTGGGATATATTTGCGCTGTTCTGATGTCGTTATTTATAGGACTTCAATTCGTATTTATAAAAAATATCGTCGAACCGTTCGAAGGTAAAATATTACAGCTTTTATTCATAAGATTTGCATTGTGCTTGGCGCCTTTTATCTTTTTCATAAAAAAGATAAAGTTTAAAAGCATCTTCGACAAAAATATAATATTGCTTTCTGTGTTGCAGCCGTTTTTAAATCTTTTGGCGCAAACTTACGGAGTAGCTCTAACAAGCGTTACAAGTGTTGCATATGTTACTTCTATTGGACCACTTCTGACGATTTTATTGAGCGCAGCAATACTCAAAGAAAAAATCAGCGGCAAACAGACAGCAGGCATAGCAATGGTGATATCAGGCGCCGTTATAGTAGTATGGGGAAGAGGCAAAGGTTTGTCTGGATTCGGAATAGGCAGTTTGCTTATATTCGCAGCGCTTGCTTTAAGAAGTTTATACAGCGTACTTTCAAAAGAAAAAACAAAAGATATTGACGCAGCAACACTAACCTTCGGACAGTTATTCTGGGGAATGATCATGTTTTTGATATCCTCATTAATATTCGGAGGATTTGCCGGACTTAAAGATATTGTCATTTCCTTAGACATGATGGGCATAATATCACTGCTTTACGTTTCTTTTATCAGTCTTACAGCAGTGTATCTGTTGAATAATATAAGCATATCAAAAATCAGCGTCACAGCAACAGGTATATTGAGCAATCTCACTTTTATCGTAACACTGGCAAGCGGACTGATTTTCATGAAAGAAGAAATAAGCGTTCTTTCAATTATCGGAGCGGTAATTATAATGGCGGGCGTTATACTTTCAGGTAAAAATCAACAATAAATCCAAAGTATCTATTCTACGGTAACAGCCATGAGAAAATAAAACCGCCGTCCTGGCGGTTTTATCAATCCAATCTAGAATTTATTTCTATATTTCATGCGCCTTATCCATGATTTTATCATATTGTACCAATCGCCTGCAAAAAAGATTATAAGACCTATCAATGATGCTACAATGGAAAGCTTCACTACAGCGTTGCCGGTAATAAATGATATAAGTGTCAATATCAAATCCGCATATGCTAAATATTTAACCTTCACTCTTATTATAAAGAATAGCATTACCTCATAATTCGGATAAAGTGAAGCAAAAGCCAAAAACAAAGACAGGTTAATGTAGGTGCCCACATAATTGCCTTTCAGTATAAAAGAAGCGGCTATAGTTCCTAACATACACACGATATAATAAAGCGTAAACCTGCATTTGCCCCATGTAGATTCCAGTGCGGAGCCTATAAAATAGTAAAACAGCAAAGACAATATTACATAAAACAGCCTTGAGTCGGCAGGTACAAATATAAATGTTACAAGTCTCCAAAGCTGCAATTCTTTAACGATAAGCTCAGAATTAAGATATAAATACTGTATTATATTAAGTCCGCCTATATACTCAAGAAGATACACTATACCGGTAATTATCGATATATGCATCATAAGGTTTTCAATTCCGAAGCGTCTGTGCTTCATTTCAAATCTGTCTAAAAAATTCATACCCATCTTCCGTTATTAATCTTAATTTATTTTATATCATATAAATCCTGTAATAAAGTATTGATATAAATAAAAAAATTAATTTTTAATGAAAAATGAAACTGATAAACAGAATTCTCATTTACGAAACTTAATTAAACTTGCCTTTTAGCTTGACAAATAATAGTGAAATCTATATAATTTTTCATGCGATTATTTCAAACGCATTATTTTTGAAAGGCAGTGATAAAATGAAAAGAACATTTCAGCCCAACAATCATAAACGGAAAAAAAATCACGGTTTCAGAGCCAGAATGTCATCTCCTACAGGGCGCAAGGTTCTTTCAAGAAGGAGACGTAAAAACAGAAACGTATTGTCCGCTTAATTCGTTTACGGGCAAAGCGCATATGCGCGCTGACTTTTCCGATTGTCTAAAAAGCGGAGGGGCTGCTTTAAAGCAGCTTTTTTAATATATGGCAAGTTACGTTTCAATAAAAAAAAACACCGAATTTAGAAGAATTTACGCAAAAGCTCGTTCAGTTGCAGATTCCAATTTGGTTTTATATACTCTGGCAAATAATACTGATATATCCCGATTTGGCATAAGCATATCCTCCAAGGTAGGCAATGCCGTTGTGAGAAACAAAATTAAACGTCAGATTAAAGAAATTTTACGTACAAACTGCAACAATATACTTAAAGGTTATGATATAATTTTTATTGTTCGGGTCAAATGCAAAGAAGCGCCATTTTGCGCGATTAAAAACAGCGTTGTTCATTTACTCAAAAAAGCGAAGCTGTTAGGCATAAATTCATGAGCAAATTAATGATGATGATTATCAGAATATATCAAAAATACATATCCGTACTGTTTAAAGCGCATTGCAGATTTACGCCGACATGTTCGCAGTATAGTTACGAAGCTTTTCAAAAATTCGGCTTTTTTAAAGGATTGTATTTAAGCATCAAAAGACTTTTGCGATGCAATCCTTTTTCTTCAGGAGGATATGATCCTGTTCCATAAAACTCGGAGGTTATTTAATGAGCGCACTTTACAACTTTTTCGGCTCTATACTTCGCTTTATCTATGATTTTATCGGCAATTACGGCTGGTCAATAGTAGTGCTGGCTCTATTTGCTAAAATTCTCACATTGCCGCTCACGGTAAAGCAAACACGTTCATCTCAAATAATGGGGGCGCTGGCTCCGCTGCAGCAGCAAATACAAAAAAAATATGCAAACAATAAAGATAAAATGAACATTGAGCTGCAGAAGCTGTATGCAAAATACAGATATAATCCGCTTAGCAGTTGTTTTCCTTTATTGATACAACTGCCCATCATCATAGGCCTTTACGGAGCAGTCCGCCAACCTACAATGTACGTATTTTCGGAAGCAGAATACGCCGCCGTTTCGAAAGCATTTTTATGGATAGAAGATCTTTCGATCTCAACTATGCAGTCTTTTACGAACACAGGTTTAAGCACAGCGACTATTTTATCTGTAATATTGCCTCTTATAAACGTTATAGCGACTGTCATACAGCAGGCGCAAACAACAAAGAATATGAACCAGCAACAGGGTCAAAAAGGCATGATGATATTTTCTATCGTCATGATCGGATACTTGACGCTGTCATATCAGCAGGCTTTGGCTCTATATTGGGCAATGCAGACAATCATAGGCATCATAACTACAATGATCATATATAAATTCTTCCCTATCAATCTTGAAAAAATGGAAATGAAAGCGGCACAGAAAGAAAAAGCTCTTGCCGCAAAATATCCGAACAGATATATTGAACAAAAAAACGTTCAGCGCCACGGAACGAACAACAGGCAGAAAAGCCAGCAAGACTATATTCAGCCGAGGCCAAAAAATAAAAACAATAAGAATGATAACAAATAAAAACGAAGGTGTTTCAAAATGAGAACAGTTACGGCTAAAGGACCTACTGTGGAACAAGCGATTCAAAACGCGCTCAACGAGATGAATACAACAAAAGACAATGTTACTATCAGAATTTTAGAAGAGCCGCAAGATAAAATATCAGGCGATTTTACATCAAAATACGCGAAAGTGGAAGTCACTTTAAATGAAGGCGAAATAGATATTATAAAACAATTTTTAAATGATATATTCAAAGCCATGAATTTAAAAGTCGATATACACGCCCATTACGATGAAGATATTCTTTATATCGAGATGATTTCGAAAGATACTGGTGTGATTATAGGCAGAAGAGGCCAAACTCTCGATGCATTACAATATCTAACTTCTCTTGTAGTAAATAAAAACACAAAGAATTATATAAAGCTGTCTTTGGATATTGAAGGATACAGAGAAAAAAGAAAAAATTCTCTTCAGGATTTAGCGGACAGAATAGCTCAGAAGGTAGAAAAATCACGTTCAAAATATATTTTGGAACCTATGAATCCTTATGAGAGAAGAATCATTCATTCATCTTTGCAAAATTATAAAAATATAATAACATATTCAGAAGGAGAAGAGCCGCATAGGTATGTGGTCATAGATTACAGACGCGAGAGTATATAATTTTTAATCATCGACCATGAATATTAAAAAAGAGGAGCATAAGGCTCCTCTTTTTTCGGCCTAAGGCATAGACAATGTAATAATGACATTACCAGGGTCTAAAATCTCTGCAAGATTATCACCTGACATATTGTTTATTTTTCCGATACTCTTTCAGAGGCAATAATATCAGGCGATGTATTTTTATTATGCACATAATTTCCTTATTGACTATTTTTATCAGAACAAGCCGATAAAGGAGATAAAACGGTTAATACGGCAAATAACAAAAACACTTTTGATATTACGGCTTTATAGATCAAGGCTGTCAACCCATTTTTTCAAGTCATCTTCAGGGCAGTTATTCAGTATTTTTGCAGTAATAAAGTTTGCATTGGGGCAAACCGCTTTCAAATCATCTACCGTATCACCGATGCTGCTTCCACCGGAGGTAGCGAACAGTATGATTTTTTTGCCGCTGAAATCATATGATGATAAAAATGTTTTTATTATCGCAGGCGCTGTATACCACCATATCGGAAACCCTATAAAAACAACATCGTAATTTTCGATGCCTATAAGCTTTTCTTTAATTGCAGGCCTTGAATCAGGGTTTTTCATTTCTATTGTACTTCGGCTGTTTTTATCAGTCCAATCCAAATCCGCTTTTGAATATTTTTCAGCAGGCTTTATTTCAAATAATTCCGCATTTGCAGCTTTAGCTAACGCTTGCGCGGTTTTGGCAGTCACGCCGCTTGCGGAAAAATACGCAACTAATGATTTGTTCATACCAATTTTTTCCTTTCAATCAAATACATTTTCATATTATTTATTTTCGAATAGATATCAGTAAACTTCACTCAATCCAAGCTTATCAACTCATATTCCAAGCTTCCAAGTCCGATTTGAGCGGCATAATCAAGCGTATGAGTTCCAATGCGGGATTCAATGCGTTCAATCAGGTCTGCACCATCATTTGCCGCATAAACAAGATCGACGCAAGCTTTGTCCAACGCAACGGGGTCAAGGCTTGAAAGTATGCCAATATCTTTCATAGTTGGAGCTGCCGGATGGCTGTCACAGTCGCAATCCACGGACAAATTGTTCATTACATTGATGTAAACGATATTATCCTGAACATAATCGGCAACGCTTTTAGCCGCTTCTGCCATTGATTCGAGAAAATCCCTCTGAGGAGTATCGGGACTAAATCCTGTGTGTTCTTTGCCGGCGCTGTGAATCAAGCTTTTGCCTTCCGAGGACGCTATGCCTATAGACATATTTTTTATTACGCCTCCGAATCCTCCCATGGCATGACCTTTAAAGTGAGCAAGATTTATTACGAAATCATAATTTGAAAAATTTTTGCCCACAAGGTCTTCCGTAAGATGTTTGCCTCCATTAACAGGGATACTCATGCTGCCATTTTCATCCATTATGTCTACAGAAGCTATATCATAAAAACCATGCTCCCTGATAGCTTTTTTATGTTCATTTGTTTCATTTCGCCGGCCTTCGTAAGCAGTATTACATTCAACTATTGTGCCTGAGACCTTATCAATAAGCGGTTTAATAAGCTTAGGCGAAAGAAAATGATGACCGCCGGGCTCTCCTGTTGAAATTTTTACCGCGACATTGCCATGAGCAACTTTATTGAGCGCATGATAAGCTTTTAACAAGCCGTCTTCCGAAATATCTTTAGTTATAAATACTTTTACCATAATAACCTCCATATTTTTTTATAATATTATTGTTGCAAAATAGAGCAGTAGCATATGCAACGGATAAAATATATAAAAACCATACTGAATCACTTTGTTTGAATAGCCGCGCTGCCCATTGTATAAAGCTAAAAGAGGAATGGCACCAAATATGCCGAGTCTTAGATAAAGCGGCAGCGAAGAAGCATATACATACCACTGCGTTATATATATCAAACCTATTAACACGAAACCGGCAAGCTTGGTTTTATTATCACGGCAAATACCGAAAAGAAGAACCCAAAGCACAGCGATATAATTCCATGTCGCCGGATAGGAGGCAAAACAGCACAGCCCTATCATAAAAATTTTAAAAACGAAATTTAATTTCTCACTGTTGTAAATAACAAGCGCTGCAAGACCGCACAAAAGCGCCCACATGACGCTTGTAGCATGCCAAAACTCCCAAATAGAATATCCGAATAAAAGCGCATTTGGGAAATGAGATATAATTGCGGCTATAAGCAATCGCAAAAAATATTTTTTTATATCAGACGTATGATGATAGCCTTCCGCTATAAAAAAACACATGATTGGCGTTGTTATCCTGCCTAATATTCTGAACGCTTCGTAAGCAGTACTACATTCACACATAAA
The DNA here is from genome assembly GCA_944381375.1 of uncultured Lachnospiraceae bacterium. GTDB lineage: Bacteria > Bacillota > Clostridia > Eubacteriales > Anaerofustaceae > CALWKX01. The sequence goes on along the minus strand of CALWKX010000017.1, from coordinate 32,193 downwards.
TGCTATAGCATAATGATCAAGAAACATAGTAAACACAGCTATAAGCTTAATAAAATTCGAATTAAAAGATGGAATCTTAAACCAGCTAACATTATAATATCCATTTCCGATTAGTTTTTGCTGTAAGATCATGCTTTCTACCCTGCCATATTACATATTTAGACTAAATCCTCTTACAAACCTGCACATAAATAATAAATACTTGAAGCTTTAATGATTTTTTATTAAAATGTTAATACTTAAAGTCAAGTTTAAGTCAAGAGTTTTTTTGAAAATTTTATCTGGAGGATAAGATAATATGACTTATTTAATAGGACAAACAGCTGAAAAATTGGGAATCAATCCCTCCACACTGAGGTATTATGACAAAGAAGGTTTACTGCCGTTTGTACAAAGAAGCGAAGGAGGAATCAGGCAGTTTTGCGACACTGATTTCGAATGGATAAGGTTGATAGAATGTCTTAAATCAACAGGTATGCCTATCAAGGATATAAAGCAATTTATCGACTGGTATATTCAAGGCGACAGCACATTGGAAAAAAGACGCGATATGTTTTATGAAAGGAAAACTGCTGTACAAAAACAACTGGAAGAAGTAAAAAAGACTCTGGAGATAATTAATTATAAATGCTGGTATTACGATACTGCTATCATAGCGAAAAATGAAAATATCAGAACAGAGGATATCGAAATGCCTGAAGAAATACGCCAATATAAAAAGCGGCTGGTCACAGGTATATAAACCCTGCATAGGGGCGCGAAAGCGGCAAACGCTTCAAGCGTTTGCATAAAAGGGCGAAGCCCTTTTCAAAGCAAGGCATTCCGCCTTGCTTTGCGCTTTCGCGCCCCTATGCAGGGTTTATTGAACTAAAAAAAGCATAATGCGTCATTATGCTTTTTTTATATTTTTATTCATTCCTCATCTTTTCAGCCTGATCAGCCGTAATCAAGCTGTCTATAAATTCGTCTATCCCCCCGTCAAGCACATCCTCCAGCTTGTATAACGTCATATTTATCCTATGATCCGTGACTCTGCCTTGCGGGAAATTGTAAGTCCTTATCCTTTCGCTCCTATCTCCCGTTCCGACTTGGCTTTTGCGCTCTTTGGCAATGCTTTCCATCTGTTTACGCTGTTCAATCTCGTATAAGCGTGCCTTGAGTATTTTCATCGCCTTGTCTTTATTCTTCAACTGAGACTTTTCGTCCTGACACGATACTACCATTCCTGTAGGAAGATGCGTTATCCTGACTGCCGAATCCGTAGTATTTACGCTTTGTCCGCCGTTGCCTGACGAACGATACACGTCTATTCTCAAATCATTCGGATTAATTTCCACTTCTACATCTTCCGCCTCAGGGAGCACGGCAACTGTTGCTGCAGACGTATGAATTCTGCCTCCGGATTCCGTCTCCGGAACTCTTTGAACTCTGTGTGTACCGCTTTCATATTTCAGGCGTGAATAAGCCCCATGACCCGTAATCGACATTATAGCTTCCTTATAACCGCCTATACCGATTTCATTTACAGAAAGCATTTCCGTTTTCCATCTATGTCTTTCAGCATATCTTATATACATTCTGAGGAGATCTCCAGCAAACAGCGCCGCTTCGTCTCCCCCAACGCCCGCTCTTATTTCAACAATAACATTTTTATCGTCATTCGGATCTTTTGGCAAAAGAAGTATTTTAAGCTCGGCTTCAATAACCTTAAGACTTTCTTCAAGCACGCTTATGTCTTCCGAAAGCATCTGCCTAAATTCTTCCTCGCCTTCTTCTTTAAGCATTTGCCTGTTATCATTAATCTGTTTTAACACCGATTCGTATTCATCATATTTAAGAACCACATCTTCAAGCGCCGAACGTTCCTTTATAGCGCGTGTATATTCCGCCTGATCGGATATGATCTCAGGATCGCTTATCTTTTCAGTCAGTTGATTGTATTTCAGTTTTAACGCCTTTAATTTTTCTATCATTAAAACGCCTCCGAATTTTTATTATATATGAATTTTTCATGTTGTCAAATTATTTGCTTTTAAACTCCTATTTATGAACGCATTAATGCGCAGCGTGTATAAAAGCTCAAAAAAAGAGAATAATAACCATACTCTTTTAATTCGGAGGATACTAATGAATAATAAAAACATAAACAAGAAACAAAATAAACTGGCCGCCGTCGCGCTTTTGCTTACTGCAGCTGTGATAATCGGCACAGTATGGGCAGCCGACAGTATTTACGAAAATCAAAATAATGCAAAACAAAACATAAATGAAGTGACGGAAGGCGGCGGACTTGATCTTAACAGCTTAATACCTCAGGATACTACTGAATCTTTAACGCAAACGCAGGAACAAGCTTTAACCGATACAAATGACAGCACAGAGCAAGAGACAATAAGCCAGACTCCCGAAGAAAACTACGAGACGGCTCCGGCAGCTAAGCCCAGCGTTGATTCATTGATTAATCCGGTAAGTTCTTCTACTATAACTATGGCTTACAGCTATGGTACTGATCCTGTATTTTCCAAAACTTTCAACGAATACCGCAGTGATCATACTGGTGTGGACATAGCAGCCTCAGTCGGAGAAGAAGTCAAATGCGCATTGGCCGGGAAAGTAGTGGAAATAAGAACTGATCCTAAACTTGGCAAAACAATAAAAATAGAACATGAAGGCGGTATTTATACAGAATATTCCAACCTTTCTGATGATATAAAAGTTATCGTTAACGATAATGTCGAGCAAGGACAAGTAATAGGAACAGTAGGAACCTCAGCGCTTTATGAATCCGCAGACGACCCGCACGTGCACTTTGCACTGATTATAGACGGCGCTTACGTAGATCCTGCGCAGTATTTATCATTTAATTGATGAATACGATCTATATTATACTAACATCCACGGCATTTGGGTTCTTGTGCCGCTATACGATGGTAAAAGTTGATTACAGACAATATCCCTCATATCCTCAGGCATATTTTTCCCATCTCATGCTTGGGTTTATTGCGGCTTTGCTGGGAGCAGTTTTCATTCCCGCTATTCTAAATAAAGAATACACGGCCGTAACGGTACTGACCGTTGCGGCCTCCCAATTCCGCGAAATTCGCGAAGTTGAAAGAACGAGCCTTACAAAACTTGATGATACGGAAATCGTGAAAAGAGGCGCAGCTTATATAGAAGACATAGCCAAAAAATTCGAATCCAGAAACTATGCATCAATTCTTGTATCTTTGCTATCCTGCGCGATGCTGTACATTTTTAATTCATTCCTGAATGTCGTATACAACATTACAATAACATCTCTAATCAGCTTCTGGATAATATTTTTGCTGAACAAACTGATGAAATCAAAATCATTAAACTCCATAGCAGACATTGTAAAAGAAGAAATTATATTTGACGGACAGTTCATGAAAGTAAACGATATTGTTGTTTCCAACTTTGGACTTGAAAGCTCTCGTGAAATAGTAACTGAAACAGCTTACGCGCTCAGACTTCATCCGCATAATACCGACGGCATTAATATCATATCCAACTCAGGCCAAAGGCAGGCAATTCTTCATAATATCTGCGCGCGCTTAGGCATCAGAAAGGATAATGATGAACCGGAATTCACTCCAATGGCCAAAAGAATACCGGAAACGGGAGATATCGTTATAGTTTTCATGCCCATAATAAGAGATTATGAAAGAATATTAGCTGCCGTAAAAGAAACGCCTATACTTGAAAGCGCAAAGCATTAGGATATAATATATGGACAAAAAACAAATAATTGCCGTGATATATACAGGCAAAAACGTTATAAGCACCTCAGGCGTATTAACCTACAAAGCAAAAGACATAAAATGTGCGGAGGAAGTAGCTTTGGCTCTTTCCAAAGTTACTTTTTCTACTATACACAAAATAGACCCTTACGTATATGTTCTAGTTAATTAAGACTCTTCTGTTTTTATTGACCCGCCGCTGTTGAAGCTGTAAAATAAAAACGGAGATTTTTATGGACACGTACAGTCTTATTCATACCGCGCTGAAAACCGATAAAGGATACAGTAAAATAAAAATAGGAAACACTGCAATCGGAAACGGCGATTTCGCATATATCGCAGGCCCGTGCAGTGTAGAATCTTATGAACAAATATTCGCTACTGCTCAAGAAGTAAAAAAAGCAGGCGCGACGCTTCTTCGAGGCGGAGCGTACAAGCCGAGGACATCGCCTTATGACTTTCAAGGGTTAGGCAAAGAGGGACTAAGACTACTGGCAAAAGCAGGCAAAGCATCAGGGCTGCCTGTAGTAACGGAAATAGTGCAGATAGGAGATCTCGATTTTTTCGAAGGCATTGATGTAATACAGGTCGGAGCAAGAAATATGCAGAATTTTCCCTTACTCAAACAGCTCGGTAAATGCAATAAACCCATACTTTTAAAAAGAGGATTTGCCAATACTATCAGAGAGCTTTTATTGAGCGCTGAATACATAATGGCGGAGGGAAACGAAAATGTCATATTATGCGAAAGAGGTATCAGAACGTTTGAAACGGAAACGCGAAACACCCTCGATATATCAAGCGTGCCTGTTATAAAACAAATTTCACATCTTCCTATAATAGTTGACCCTTCTCATGCAACAGGAAGCGCATCGCTGATATTGCCCGTATCGCTTGCAGCAGCAGCGGCAGGCTGCGATGGCTTGATGATCGAGGTTCATCCTGATCCTAAAACGGCTCTGTGCGACGGAGAGGAATCCATCACTCCGGAAGAATTTAAACAAATAGTTTTGAAAACAAATAATATACTTCCCTGCTGTTATAAACCGAGAGGAATAAACATATGATACATGATATTTTAACAATCAATACATCCAAAAAATATAACGTAACAATAGGTAACGATATACTGAAAGACACTGGGACAACGCTCAGCGACATAAGCAAAACGGGTAAAGCTATTATCGTATGCGATTCATCCGTTACAGATCTTTATGCTCAAAAGATAAAATACTCGCTCGAAAACAAAGGTTTTGCTGTTTTCATATATGCAATCAAGGCTGAAGAGAAAAGCAAAAATTTTTATGAAACAGAACGGCTTATACGCTTTTTGCTGAGCATAGGAACTACTCGTGAAGACATTATAATTGCCCTCGGCGGAGGCATATGCTCCGATTTGGCGGGCTTTGCGGCATCGATCTACATGCGAGGAATAGACTATGCTATCGTTCCTACAACTACCTTAAGCGCTGTTGACGCATGTATTGGCGGAAAAACTGCAATAAATTTTGATAATATAAAGAATGCCGTGGGCAGTTTTCATCAACCTGTATCCGTTATCATTGACTGTGAATGTTTTAAAAGCCTAAGCAATAAACAATTTTCTCAAGGCATAGCTGAAGCAGTAAAATGCGGAATAATCGCAAACGAAACAATTATAGAAATGCTCAAACAAGGAATCAATGCTGATAATTGCGCCCCTCTCGTAAAAAAATGTCTTGAAGTAAAAAAATATTTTATTGAGAAAGACGAATATGATAACGGGATACGTACGAAACTCAACCTCGGCCATACTGTAGCGCACGCTTTGGAGAAACTGTCAAAAGGTAAAATACCGCATGGAGATGCTGTCAGCATTGGTTTGAATATGACCATAAACGCAGCTTTATCAGCGGGATTATGCAATAAAAATTTTGCAGAAAGGATCAAAAAAATACTTTTGCAATATTCGCTGCCCGTAAAAACCGATTACAGCTCTGAACAAATAATAAATCAAGTGTTTTATGACAAAAAGCGTACTGACGGCGGTATTTTAATAACATTGCCGAAGGGATTGGCAAACACGCAAACTGTCAAAATGACAAAGGAAGAACTCTATAAATTATTATCTTCAGCGTGCAGGGATTAAATGATTGTAAGATTTGAACCGGGGAAGTTTCTTAAGGGCGGCTTGCGTATTCCATCATCCAAATCGTATCTTCACAGAACGCTGATATGCGCTTGTCTGTCTGACAAATCTACTCAAATTGCTTTCTGCGGTAAACTATGCGACGATATCAAGGCAACGATATCCGCGCTTAAAGCTCTCGGCGCTGAAATAATTATAAATAATAACAACATCATTGTATTTCCTATAGTAAAAGAAACCTGCTATGCTGAAATAGACTGTTCAGGCAGCGCATCTACGCTTCGCTTTATGATGTCTTTGGCTCCTGTCTTATGCAACAAAACTTTGCTGAAAGGCAACAGACAGCTTTCCGAGAGGCCTATTGACGAAATGATTAGTGTTCTCAAATCAAAGGGTCTTCATATAAAAGGCAATAAACTGCCGCTTACAGTTGAAGGCCGGCTTAAAAGCGGAGTATATCACGTAAGCCAGGCAGTAACGACGCAGATTGTCAGTTCTTTTCTGATGAGCCTTGCCGCATTAAATGGCGAAAGCGCTATAATGACAAGTACGGCAAACGCCGAATCGCCCAGTTACATATCTCTGACGCTTAACGTTATGCGCCTTTTCGGCGTAAATGCCATATCTTCAAAAAACGGATTTATCTTAAGGCAAACGGAAAAATACATTTCCCCAGAAAAAATATCAGCTCAGGCGGATTGGTCATCCGCATGTTTTTGGCTGGCAGCCAACTTTATGGGAAGCAATATTGATTTGCTTAATTTGGAACACAATTCTTTCCAGCCTGACGAAAGAATAAAAAACATGCTGCATTTGATCAATACTGAAAAATCCGTTCGTCTTGACTGCGGAGAATGTCCCGACTCAGTGCCTGCGCTATGCGCGGCTGCATGTTCTGCGAAAAAAACCGTAATTATAGAAAATATATCAAAACTCAAATATAAAGAAAGCAATAGAATAAACGCATTAAAGAGTGCGTTTTCGTCAATAGGAGCCGATATATGCGCACAAAGCGATGCGCTTGTTGTTAACGGAACCGGAAGCCTTCAGGGCGGAAAAACATCATGCTTTGATGATCACAGGATCGCCATGAGTCTCGCCGTGTCATCCGCTATATGCAAAGAAGCCGTTGAAATCGAAGGTTTTGAATCTGTTAGCAAATCATATCCTGATTTTTTAAAGGATTATCAATCACTCGGAGGCACAGCAGATGTCGTTTAGCTACGGTGACAATGTAAAAGTAACATTATTTGGTCAATCTCACAGCGACTTTATAGGAGCTGTCATTGACGGACTTGACGCCGGAATATATATTGATATTAATAAAATACGAAATTTTATGCAGCGAAGAAAACCATCTAACGATATATACTCTACTCCAAGAAGGGAAAGCGATGAGCCGTTAATATTATCAGGGCTGATAAATGATACTACCTGCGGCTCTCCTATCAGTTGTATAATAAAAAATGAAAACGCTGAAAGCGCGGATTATGAGACGCTTAGGTATACGCCGCGCCCGTCACATGCTGATTATCCGGCGTATGTAAAGTATTCAGGCTATGAAGACTACAGAGGCGGCGGACATTTTTCCGCAAGACTCACAGCCGCCTTATGTTTTGCCGGAGCAGTACTCATGCAGGCGCTCGCGCAAAAAAATATATATATAGCATCACACATCAGTTCCATAGGGAATGTATGTGATAATAAATTCGGTATTGACATATCAAAACAAACTGTTACAAGTTTATCGCAAAAAAAATTCCCCGTGCTCAATGAAGAAAAGGGACGGCTTATGCTTGATGAAATAAAAAAAGCCCAAAATAGTCATGATTCCATCGGCGGGAGTATTGAATGTTGTATAATAGGTCTGAAACCGGGTTTGGGCTCGCCCGTATTCGACGGGCTGGAAAACCGCATTGCACAGGCAGTATTTGCCGTGCCTGCCGTAAAGGGCATAGAATTCGGAGCTGGATTTGCATCATCCCGAATGTTTGCAAGTGAATATAACGATGAATATCACTACGAGAATGGCATCGTAAAAACTCTTTCCAACAATTCCGGAGGTATTCTGGGAGGGCTTTCCACAGGAATGCCCATAATATTCAATACAGCTGTAAAGCCTGTGCCTTCAATAGACCGCGCACAAAAAAGTATAAATTTAAAACAAAATACTAACACGCAAATAACTCTCAAAGGACGGTTTGATTGCTGTATAGTTCCGCGAGCAGCGGCATGCATAGAAGCGGCCGCGGCGCTTGCCGTAGCTAATGCAGTTTTTAAAGGAATGTAATGGATATAAACGATTGCCGCGAACAAATCGACATACTTGATAAAGAAATATTAAAGCTTTTTTCCAGGCGTATGGATATATGCGCAGAAATAGCCATGATAAAAAAAGAAAACAGCGAAGATATATACTGCGCTGAAAGAGAAACGCAAATAATTAAGAGAGTACAAAAAATTTCAGACCCACGCATAACGCAATATGCGGAAAAATTATTTATCTTGATAATGCAGCTCAGCAAGGATTACCAGAAAAAAATAATAAAAACAAAAGGAGACAACCCTTGAAATACGCATTGATAGGCGGCGATTTATCGTATACGTATTCTCAGATGATTCATAATTTTTTAGGATATGAATACGATCTTGTAGTACTAAAGCATAACGAGCTCAGCAGTTTTATACTTGCAAAAGATTTCAAAGGAATCAATATAACAAATCCTTACAAGCAGATCGTCCTTCCGTACTGCGATTCCGTATCGGAATATGTATGCCTTACAAAGAGCACCAACACAATAATCAACAATGACGGCCGTCTGAGCGCTTACAACACGGACACATCAGGCTTTATATATACCTTGCACCGTGCAGGAATAAAGTTTGAGGGACGCAAGGTAATGATTATGGGAGAAGGTGCGACCTCCAGAAGCGTAAGACTTACTTCAAAATTTTGCAAAGCAAGGCAAATAATTCATGTAGGCAGAAAAAGCAGCGTTAATTATCAAAACTGCTATGATCAAAATGACACAAACGTAATAGTCAACGCAACGCCAGTAGGCACTTTCCCGAATAACGGAGAAGTTCTTGTTGATCTTAAGCAATTTCCTCATTTAGAGGCAGTTGTAGATGTGGTTTACAATCCTCTGCGCACGCCGCTGCTGATTCAGGCCGAACGTCTCGGCTTAAAAACATCATCGGGACTGCCAATGCTTGCAGCCCAAGCTAAACGCTCAAGCGAGCTTTTCAGAAATGATAAGCTTCCAAGCGAAGTTATAGAAGATATTATTGAATACATATCTGACAAAGTCCTCAATATTGTACTGATAGGCATGCCCGGCTGCGGTAAAACCACAATAGGGCGTATGCTTTCCGAAAAACTTCAAAAAACATTTTTAGATACTGATGAATTAATAAAACTAAACACGGGAAAATCGCCGGAGCAGATAATAAAAAATAACGGCGAGAGCAGTTTCAGAAAAACAGAAAGAAAGACAATATATTCACTTTTAGGCAAAAAGGGAAACGTGATTTCTTTAGGAGGCGGAGCTATTATCTCAAAAACCGCATGCGAAGCGCTCAAGCAACATTCTTTTGTTGTATATTTACATAGAGATTTATCATTGCTGGATGAAGATAAAAGACCTGTTTTGCAAAGAATGTCTAAACAAAAACTGTATGAAGAAAGAAAAGCCGCCTATGAATCGCTTGCGGATGTAAAGATAAACAACACAGGCAGTTTTGACACGGTTATTTTTGATATTATTAAGGCATACAAAGATTTTATTCGTTCAAACGCTTTATAATGGAAACGACCTCAGACAAATCATCCATTATAAAATCAGGATTGTTTTGCATCAGTAAATTCTTTGAATTATATCCCCAAGAGGCGCTTGCTATATTTACCCCTGCTTTTCGGGATGAGGTAATATCTCTGACCTCATCGCCTATATATAAAATTTGCTCAGGTTTGATTCTATAGCGTCTTATTATTCTTTTAATTTTATTTTCTTTGCTGAAAAGCGGCGAGGAAACGATAAAATCCAAATCGGATATATCGTATTTATTCAAAAAACTTTTTATATTTATAATGAGATTTGAAGACACTATGCCTGTTTTTCTGCTGATACTTTTCACATCCGATAAAATTACTTTTATGTCTTCACTATAAGCATTTATCTCATCCATATGTTTTTTCAGAAGTTTCTGACCTTCTTTGAGCACCCTGAATATGTCGGTATACGGTATATTCGTAGCCGCAATAAACTGCGCAGGAGAAAGCTTTTTCAGTTCCTCCACTTCTTCTTTCGTGAATTTATTGTAACCGTATTTTTCAGCAAGATTGTTATAGATATTAAGACTGTGCTTTTCCGTATCAGCAAGCGTACCGTCAAAATCAAAGATGACGCATTCTACCATAAATCACCAAATGTATGAAAATTAATAAATGCATAATCTGCTTTATTATGCCTTATTATGTTATAATATAATTACTTTAAAATCAACTTAACGACTATGGAATTTTTTAAAGAAGAAGGTTATTCTCCTACAGTAAAAATAGGATTCTTTGATTTGCGTCAGATATCGGCAATCTTTATGTGCATTGCGGCCAGCGCACTGCTTCTTATTTGCGTAAAAAATCTAAATTACAAAACTGCCATCATTATATACAAGTTTTTGGCTTTTATTAACTTGTTTTTGCTTATAAACAGGCAGGCTGTAAAAAAATTTGTTTTCAAAGATTACGATACGAAAACGATTCTGCCTCTTCACTTATGCAGCTTAAATCTTATGATACTATGCGCTGCTTCTGTTACAATGAATGAAACGCTTCTGAATTACGTATTTGCAGCTTCTCCTATTCCGGCTTTTCTTGCATTGATTTTCCCGGAGGCCGACGCAGCAAGATTCCCGAAAATTAATATGCGGTCTATAGAATATTATACCTGTCATACTTTGCTTATACTGCTTCCGGTCATTCCTGTGCTGTTTTTTGGATTCAGACCCAAAATTGCAAGTTTTTTACCCTGCTTTGCAATCTTCAGCGCATTGTTTATAAGCGTAGCACTCATTAATACGAAACTCAAATCGAATTATATGTATATCTGTTACGGTCCGGAGCATACTCCGCTTAAAACAGCGGAAAAAATATTCGGCAGAAAAATATATTCAATAATTAATTTTTTGTTTTTTACAGCGCTTTTTTTCATAATGAATATGCTTTATATTTTTATATCATAGCCTTATTTACATTTGAATTAAAATAAATCATACATAAAAAATTAAGACGCAAAAAAACAAAGCATAAGCTTTGTTTTTTTGTTTAATTATTTATTGTTATACGGCAGGAAAGGTACAAGACGCGAAGCTAAATTAGCAACTGTCATTGTTTGAAGCCAAACGCTCCCCGGTCCCGTAAGCGTTGTGAGGAAAAGACCTTCGCCGCCGAATAATATATTTTTGAAGCCTTTGACAGTTTCGATATTGTACGAAACGCTCTCTTCAAACAGCGCGACATTTCCCGTATCTACCTTTATTTTTTCACCCGGAGCAAGATCTATCCTGCGGACGCTTCCATCTAATTCAACAAACACCAATCCGCACCCCGAAAGCTTTTGCAGTATAAATCCTTCGCCGCCGAATACACCTCCGCCAAAAGTTTTTGTAAATACCGCCTGAAGATCGACCGTCGGCTGTGCGCAGAGAAAAGCGCCCTTTTGGCATATATAGGATTTCCCCTCATTTATTTCCACGGGCAGAATAGTTCCAGGGAAAGTTGAAGAAACCGTTATTTTAGAAGAAGGTTGTTGAGCAGTATAAGTAGCCATAAACAAACTGTCTCCGCTGAAGGCTCTGCCGAGCCCTTTCATAAAGCCTCCTTTAATATTGGTTTCCATGCTTACGCTTTCGCTCATCCATGTCATGCCACCCGACTGAGTATAAATACTTTCATTAGCATCAAGCTCGATTTCAACAGCAGGGAGCATATCTCCAAATATTTCGTATTTCATAATTTCTCCTTAAATTTTTATCACTTTAATTATACTTAATTTTTAAATATTTTGAACTTAAACTTTGTAAAAATATGGTAAAATTTATATCATGGCACGCAAAGACCACAGAAAAAAAATAATAATATCCGGCGTATTCGGAATATTGGCAGCAATAATAATACTTGGCGTATATTTTATTTGCGATTATTATAATTCAACAAAAAAAACTGTCACGATATTATCCGAATACAACCATTACACAGCAACCGTTTACGGAGACGCTGACATTGCCGACGCGCTTTCTCAAGCAGGCATAACGCTCAGGCCATCCGACAAAGTATATACCCCGCTAAGCCAGAAAGTCAATGATAATGACGTTATATACATAAAATATGAAGAAAGCTCCGAAGAATATGTTTCGGCGTCTTCTATCGCCGATACTTCAACATATGTAATCCCGAATATAATCGACACTCCCGCCGGGAATTTCTATTACTATTATCAAATTCAAGTAGAAGCAAGCGCGTACTGTTCATGCGAAATATGCTGCGCGCCTTACGACGGATCAACGACAGCAAGCGGGACAACTCCAAGAGCTAATCACACCATAGCCGCTTCAGCAAGCTATGACTTTGGAACTACAGTATATATTCCCTATTTTTCTTCTTCTTCGAACTCAGGCATTTTTGTAGTCGAAGATAGAGGAGGCGCAATACAGGGAAATCGTATTGACATCTATTATTCTACACATCAGGAAGCATTGGAATTTGGCAGAAGAACTCTTACAATGTATGTGCTTGATACTGATATATCCGGAATTTAATAAAATTCTAATAAAAAACCTATTGAACACATATTTCATTTATGCTATATTGCAACCAACAATTCACCGTGGAGGTTATATCAAATGTCTTACACTATCACAGATGCATGCATTTCATGCGGCGCTTGCGCGGAAGAATGTCCCGTAGAAGCAATAAGTGAAGGCGATGAACGTTATGTAATTGACCCTGAACTTTGCATAGAATGCGGCGCTTGCGCCGGCGTATGTCCGGTAGAGGCTCCCGTAGCTGAAGAATAAAAAATATTGCTCTTCCGTAGGGAGAGCAATATTTTTTTTCGATCCAAAGGAGGATATTGTGATTGATATTAATGACAGAAGGTACAGAATAGATGATTTGCAGACTAAAGGCTATACTCTGTGTCAGGATTCAAAAGGATTCTGTTTTGGCGTGGACAGCGTTCTTCTTTCTTATTTCGCATCTTTAACAATGAGAAATAATTCAAATATAGTCGATCTTGGCACAGGCAACGGCATCATACCGATTCTCCTTTTTGCACGCAACAATACGGTAAATATAACAGGCATAGAAATAGACGAGCGCTCCTGCGAGCTTGCGCGCCTTAATGTATTACGCAATAATCTTGAAAAAAATATAAATATCATAAACGCCGATTTCAGAAAAGAGGCGGATAATTATAATAAGCTTTTTGACGCGGTAGTAACCAACCCTCCGTACATTCCTATAGGAAGCGGAGCCTGCTCTCCAAATATCAGCCTTGCACAGGCTAGGCATGAAGTAAACGCAACATTGAATGACGTTTTAATCTCGGCAAACAAACTGCTCAAAGACAACGGCAGATTTTATATAGTCCACAGAGCTGCACGAACTGTAGAAATAATTAGCAAAATGAAAACTTTGGGATTAGAACCCAAAAAAATTCAATTCGTACACAGCGCAAAAAACGATAATGCATTTTTAGTTTTAATTGAGGCGCATAAAGCTTCAAAAGAAAACGTTATAATAGCTAAACCGATAATACTTTATGACGAAAACGGACAATACACAAAAGAAATAAATGAAATTTACGGCAGGTAATAAATGAATTTTGTTTATAAAGATAATGGCATATATATAAGCGAAGCGGACAATTTCGATATTGAGCAAACGTTTGACTGCGGACAATGCTTTCGGTTTGCCAAAACCGAAAACGGTTCATATTCGGGCATTGCTCACAACAGAAGAATAACGCTTGAAAAAAGAAACAACGGCTTGTTTATAAGCGAGATGAGCATGGACGAATTCAACGAAACCTGGTTAAATTATTTGTGCCTTAATATGGATTATAATCCAATAAAAAGCGCTATCGCTACAGACGATATTATAATAAATGCAATCAAATACGCATCAGGCATACGAATTCTCAGACAAGATCTTTGGGAAACGATTATATCATTTATCATATCGCAAAATAACAATATCCCCCGCATTAAAAAGATAATTGAGAACATGTGCCGCAGCTTTGGGACATGTCTTAATGATAATGATTATCTATTCCCTACTTTATCTCAGCTTGAACATGTTACAAACCAACAGCTCAAGGATATAGGATTGGGATACAGAGATGAATACATAATTGACGCCGTAAATAAAATTGCATGCGGGACAATTGATCTTGACGAATTAAAATCTTATGATACGCAAAAGGCCAGGAATGTTCTCATGTCTATAAAAGGAGTCGGCGGTAAAGTGGCTGACTGCATATTGCTGTTCAGCCTTTCAAGGTACGAAGTTTGTCCCCATGACGTATGGATAAAAAGAATCTTTAAAGAACGCTACAATTTAAAAACCGTCAATGAAAAAAACGGCTATGAGCTTGCCACAGGCAAATGGGGAAAATATGCCGGAATAGCGCAACAATATCTCTTTTATTACGAAAGAGACAATTACTCAAGGCAGGAAAAATGAAAACAGCCGCAATAATAGCAGAATACAATCCGCTGCACAACGGACATGTATATCAAATAGAATATCTGAAAAATATTGAAAAGGTCACTCATATTGTTGTACTGATGAGCGGATCGTTCGTCCAGCGCGGCGGACCTGCGATTTATGACAAAATGCTGCGTGCAGAAACTGCAATCCGTAACGGAGCGGATCTGATTTTGCAGTTGCCCTATGTATACAGCGCTCAGACTGCGGAATTATTTGCAAAAGGCGCGGTAAGCATAATTGATAAAATAAATCCTGAAATACTATGCTTCGGATGCGAAAATGACGACTTTGAGCTTTTTCATAACGCAGCAAATATTTTAATTGAGGAACCTTTTTTATTCAAGCAGACGATCGAGCAAAGCCTTAGCGAAGGCAACAGTTTTGCGGCTTCAAGACTATCCGCTTTGGAAAAATGCAGCCAAATTGACTGTTCATTTTTAAAGCTCCCAAACAACATCCTTGCGCTGGAATATATAAAAAGTCTTATGCTGATTAAAAGCAATGTTAAGCCTCTTTTGCTGAAAAGAGCAACAGGAGATAATTACGCCGCGGCAAGCCATATCAGAAATATCATATACAATGGAGGTAATCCTTCCGAATTTATTCCATGTGCGCAAAGTCGCGCCGCATTCCATAATTTTGAGGAATATGCGCAAATTCTGAAATCATGTCTGCTTCTTATAAGCGATAAAAAGCTTGATGAAACTGCGGAAATGGAAAACGGACTCGGCGCACGCATGAAAAAGAACTTTTATAAACTAAGCTTCGGCTGCGATGATTTTATACAAGCAATATGCACAAAAAGATATACAAAAAGCAGAATAAGAAGAATACTTATAAACACTCTTATGGGTTTTACAAAAAAAGATTTTTTATTTTATAAAAGCTATACGCCGGGATATGTTCGCGCGCTTGGTTTCAATCAAAAAGGACGCGAGCTTTTAAATAATATAAAAGATATAAAAGTGGTTACGAATCCTTCCAAAAGCTTTTCTGATTTTACAGACAATGACAAATACACGGCGAAATTTGATTACAAAGCTGACGAGCTTTTTAGCGTCAATTCATTAAAACCGTATGACGATATGCATATTAAGCCATTCGTATTGGAGTAAGATTTACTTTTCTTTAGATTTTGACGTTTCTTCAGAATCTTTTTCGATAAATATCATATCCAAAATATATTCGCTGACAACCTTGTTTACGTAACTTTCAACGGCAAATTTGAGCGCGAGAGCGGAGAGTTCGACGTCTGTGTTTGAAAGCTTTTTTACAGCATCTTCACAGCAAGTATTGAGCATGGCGCGGAATTTTTCATAATACTCCTTCTCTCCGTTTTCGCTGAATATGCTTTCAAACAGCGTATTCATATATTTAACGCTCAAAACCTGCTTCAGGCGAGCAATTATCAAAAGATTGACAAAATGTCTTTTGTCATATTTTTTCCCGTTAGCTCTCGAAACAAGCCCGGCTTTTATATAATTATTGACCATGGCTGAAGTGATCTTATCTTCCGAACTGAATGAAATCGGCGTTTTTGATATATATTCAAGCACCTGATCCATATATAATTCTATATCTGGAAGGGAATCATAATCCTGCGGATTGAGATTTGAAAGCTCGGAACACAGCTTTTCAAGCATTGTTGATCCTCCTTTAATTCTTATAAATAATTATAACTGATTTTAATAATAATTCAATAAGATTTTATAGAGTTTATATTGACTTATACAACGTTCTGAATATAATAATCAATATGATATATCAACATCTTTAAAATGAGGTGCGCGTATGAAGAAAATATGTTTATTCGGGGATTCTATTTCTAAGGGTGTGATTTTCGATGCAGTGAAAAACAGATATGTATATGTAAAAAACAGCTTTGCAAATCTTATCTCAAGCAGAAACAATATAGAAATAGAAAATTTTTCTAAATTCGGCTGCACAATAACAAAAGGCGCGGATATTTTAGAACAGCATATGGCTGAAGCGGAGGACTCGATTATCACGGTGCTCGAATTTGGCGGCAATGATTCTGATTATGACTGGAGACAAATATCAAACGACCCGCTGGCCCATCATGAGCCAAAAACGCCTGTAGATGTTTTTTGCCGCTGTTACTCCTCCCTTATAGAAATGCTGAAGGGCAAAAATATAAAAACAGCAATAATAAATCTGCCTCCCATAGATGAAAAAAGATATTTTGAATGGTTCAGCAAAGGATTGAATAAATCAAATATTCTTAAGTGGCTTGGAGGAAGCGTTGAATATATATACCGCTGGCATGAATCATACAACAGCCGAATATGCTATGCGGCAAATCACTATAATATACCTCTTATAGATATAAGAACGCCATTTTTAGAAAAAAGGAATTACCGCAAATATCTTGGAATAGACGGAATTCATCCAAATGAACAAGGGCATGCTCTAATATCCGAAACTATTCAAAAATACGTTGATAAAATGGATTCATACGTAAAAACAAACGATAAAGGAAGTTTGCTGGCTTATTAAATTAAGTTTCGGTTAATTATTTTGCGCTTCATTGTAGCCAATAAGGATAAGAGTTAGAATATTGATATTAATTACAACTTGAAGAAAAGGGGTCAATATGTATATCAATAATAAAAAAAGCGCATATTTCTATTTTGCTGTAGCAGCAATAATTATCATGCTGGGGCTTATGGTATATGACATAACTTCATATATAAAAATGATCAACAACTACACGGCTCAGGGTTATTCGCAGGAATTCGTAATGTCCTATTATCCGATTATAAAAACTCTGTTTCCAACTTTTGCCGATAGGATATCTTCCATTGGATTGCTTGCCGCAGTATTATTCTTAGCGAACACTGTCAGTACAAGACTGCCGCTAAAGAATGTATCCTCAGAAACAAAGCCTGAAGTTGATAACGTTTCTCTTAGCGCTACGCCTGAAGAAGCATCGCCAAAAGATGAAAACGAAAAACCAGAAGTATCAGATAATACCGACACTTTCGACAAAGACCCGCAACAAACACCCGATCATTCTGATGACAATATCAATCAATAAAAAAAAGCATGGCAGAAGCCATGCTTTTTAATTTATAAATGCTTCGTTGCAAGAAATATACTTTTTATTTATAATATGCATGGAGGCTTTTATGGAAATAAATATGTTATATCTTAAAAAAGGAGCATCGCTGGCAAAAGGTCTGACAGTAATAATTGACGTTTTCAGAGCCTTTTCTCTGGAGTGTTACATTATGGCTGCGGGAGCGAAAAAAATTATACCTGTGGCGGATAAAGACGAAGCTTATGAACTGAAAAAAGCCAACCCTGAATATATACTCATAGGGGAAAGACACGGTATAAAGCTTGAGGGCTTTGATTACGGAAATTCTCCCTCTCAAATAAAAAATGTTGATTTTAAAAACAAAACTATAATACATACGACCAGTTCAGGCACTCAAGGTCTTGCAGGCGCCGTTAATGCAGACAACGTCATCACAGGAAGTCTTGTAAATGCTAAAGCGATAGCTGATTACATTATCAAATGCAATGCAAAAATCGTCAGCCTTGTAAGTATGGGCTGGGAAGGAATATACAACACTAAGGAAGATATTTTGTGCGCAGAATATATTCGGGCGCTTTTGAACGGCGAAGAATCAGACGTCTTGACCGGCATAGAAAATCTCAAGCAAACAGACGGAGCCAGATTTTTCGATGAGTCACAACAGGAAAGCTGTCCGACGGAAGATTTTTATTTGTGCACAGATATTAATAAATTCAATTTTGTTCTAAAATACAACGGACAATTTATAGAAAAAATAAACGTGTAATAACGATATCATATTTTCCATAAGATTGTCTTTAATAACAAAAAAATAATTTGCAAAGGCTGAGATATTAGTATATAATGTTAACGCTACATTTTTAATGCATATACCTTGCCTCAGTGTGCCGAGAATTCCGACGGCAGACTAAGACACAGGCTTATTACAAAACGGAGGAATAAAATGAAAGCACCAAAATCAGAAATTATTGCCAAGTATCAAAAGCACGAAGGCGACACAGGTTCTCCGGAAGTGCAAATCGCCCTTTTGACCGACAGAATCAATAATCTTAACGAGCATTTAAAAATCAACAAAGGCGATCATCATTCAAGAAGAGGCCTTTTGAAAATGGTTGGTAAAAGAAGAAGGCTTTTGGATTATCTTATGAAGAACGATATTGATCGTTACAGAAACATAATAGCACAGCTTAACTTAAGAAAATAAACTTAAAAGCAGCAAGCCTAAAGCTTGCTGCTTTTTTATTGTACATATGATTTTGATATTCATATAAATACGCTGTAAAGCGTTTGCTAAATATTCACAAAAATTAATATATTTATATCATTGCTCTTAATAATTGTGCTAAAATAGCGTTAATATAACTTTATTCATCAGGACAATGCCCACTTACAAGAGGTGGAAGCCTATTTGAGAAGTTGTAAAATAGGAGGACAAATGAAACAGGTATTCAAGACGGATTTTCAAGGCAGACCTTTAACCGTCGAAACAGGAGAGCTTGCGCAACTTGCCAACGGAGCCGTTTTTATTTCATACGGTGATACTTCCGTAATGGTAACTGCCTGCATGGCGAAAGAACCGAGAGAAAATGCAGATTTTTTCCCTCTAAGCGTAAACTATGAAGAAAAGCTTTATGCTGTAGGCAAAATTCCGGGAGGGTTTTTAAAAAGAGAAGGAAAAGCCAGCGAAAAAGCAACATTGTGCGCAAGGCTGATAGACAGGCCTTTGCGTCCGCTGTTCGATAAGGGGTTTAGAAACGAGGTGCAGGTAGTCGCTACTGTTATGAGTGTAGAATACGACAACCTTCCCGAAATAACTGCCCTTATAGGAGCTTCCGCTGCTCTTTGCATATCAGACATACCTTTCGACGGACCTGTAGGAGCCGTCAATGTAGGACTCGTAAACGGAGAAATAATCTTAAACCCTACTTCGGAACAAAGACTCGCAAGCGAACTCAACCTAACGGTTGCAGGAACTGACGAAGCTATTTTGATGGTTGAAGCAGGCGCAAACGAGGTAGAAGAAGATGTAATGATAAAGGCCATTTTGCAGGCCCATGAAGAAATAAAGAAAATAGTAAAATTTCAAAAAGAGATAATAGCAGCTATCGGAAAAGCAAAAAAAGAAATTCCCTACTATCGACCGAGTGAAGAAATAAAACAAGCTATGTACGATGAAGCGCTGAATCTTCTTTCGGAAGCCATAAAGGAAACAGACAAAACTCTGCGGGACGAAAAAATAGATGAAGCAAGAGCTGTTATTATGGACAAGTATATACAGCAATTCCCCGAAAAAGAGCTTGATATCATAGAACTTTCCACAAAAGCGCTCAAGTCCATAGTAAGAGATATGATTACAAATGAAGGCGTAAGACCTGACGGAAGAAAACCGGATGAAATCAGAAAAATAACATGCGAAGTGGGCAAGCTCAGAAGAGTACATGGTTCGGGTCTGTTTACCAGAGGGCAGACTCAGGTATTGAGCGCGCTCACCTTAGGAGCGCTGCGCGAAGAACAGATTCTTGACGGACTTACGGAAGAAGAGTCAAAGCGCTACATGCATCACTATAACTTCCTTCCCTTCTCCGTAGGAGAAACAGGACCCATAAGAGGACCGGGAAGACGTGAAATCGGTCACGGCGCTCTTGCTGAAAGAGCTCTGGAACCCGTTATTCCGCCAAACGATGAATTCCCTTATTCTATAAGAATAGTCTCCGAAGTTTTAAGCTCGAACGGCTCAACGTCTCAGGCCAGTGTATGTGCAAGCACCTTGGCTCTTATGGATGCAGGCGTTCCGATCAAAGCTCCTGTAGCCGGAATAGCTATGGGGCTTATAAAAGAAGAAAGCTCTGTAACAGTGCTTTCGGACATACAAGGCATGGAAGATTTTTACGGAGATATGGATTTCAAAGTTGCCGGAACAGCAAAAGGCATTACAGCCATACAAATGGATATAAAGATACACGGTATAAACGAAGAAATACTGACAAAAGCATTGAACCAGGCTAAAGAAGGCAGAATGTTTATACTCGGCAAAATGCTTGAAATAATCTCCGAACCCAGACAAGAGCTTTCGGAATACGCTCCGCGGATTATTTCGATGATGATCCCTGTTGACAAAATAAGAGAAGTTATCGGAAGCGGCGGAAAAGTTATAAATAAGATCATTGACGATACGGGCGTAAAGATTGATATCAATGACGACGGGCTGGTTTATATAGCCTCCCCCGATGTTGCAAGCGCTGAAAAGGCTAAAAGCATAATAGAAAGCATTATAAAAGATGTGGAAGTCGGAGATGTATACACAGGTAAAATAACACGCATCATGAATTTTGGAGCATTTATGGAACTTCCCAACGGCAAAGAAGGTTTAATCCACATATCAAAGCTTGCGTATGACCGCGTGGAAAAAGTAGAGGATGTTCTTAGCGTAGGAGATACGGTAGAAGCGAAAGTAATAGAAATAGATAAAATGGGCCGCATCGACCTTTCACGCAAAGCCATGCTGCCCAGAAGCGATGTAAAACCGGATAAACGCAAGAAGGATCAAAAATCTAACAAAGATGAAAACGATTAATATAAAAGCTGTTATCACTTCTGAATACGATGAGCCATGTTATGCTACCGAAGGAAGTGCAGGCTGTGATTTAAAAGCAAACATACCGGAATGTATAACTATTAAAGCTCATAACATGGCGCTTATCCCCACAGGGCTACACATTCAGCTGCCGGAGGGTTATGAAGCGCAGATTAGATCAAGAAGCGGAATGACGCTCAAACACGGCATCGTGGTTGCAAATGGGATAGGAACAATCGATTCCGACTATACAGGTGAAATAAAAGTAATATTGTATAATTTAACAAGCGAGGATTATGTTATAAAACCAGGCGAAAGAATCGCTCAGATGGTTATAAGCGAATACGTGCGCGCTGAATTTTCCAAAGTTGATGAAATAAAACCTACGCTGCGAGGAGAGGGCGGATTCGGTCATACGGGCAAATAACAGTATAAGAAAGCATATTTCCGAATATATATAAATATCGGAGGTATGACAAAATGATGTTTTTCACAATGAAGAACAAAGCAATCATTGACATTAAAACGGGCGAAAAACTCGGGCTGCTCAGAAACTGTGATTTGAAAATAGACGAAAAAACAGGCAGGATAGAAGCTTTGCTTATGCCCAGAAGCAAATTTGCGGTTTTGTTTTCCCAAGAAGCGGACTATGTAGAAATACCGTGGGCAAATATAAAAAAAATAGGCGTGGACGCCATATTAATAGAGTTATAGTGAGGGGAATAATATGAAGACTGTCGTTCAGAAATACGGCGGAACAAGCGTGAATACCGCTGAAAACAGAAAAAATATAATACTCAATGCAAAAGACGTAATAAACGAAGGGATGCAGCCGGTAATCGTTGTATCAGCCATGGGAAGATTTCCAGAAGCATATGCGACAGATTCACTATTAGGATTATTGCCTAATAAAAATCCTGACTTAAGGAACAAAGATCTGATCGCTTGCTGCGGAGAGATAATCACAACTGTAATAGTCTCAGAAGAGCTTAAGATGGCCGGACTTAAAGCAAAACCTCTTACAGGAGGACAAGCAGGTATAAAAGTAACGTCAAACTACGGCAGCGGCGATATAACCAATATAGATACTTCGCATATAAACGCGCTTGCTAAGGACGGAATAATACCTGTAGTCGCCGGTTTTCAGGGACTGAGCGAAGAAGGAGATTTTGTAACTTTAGGCAGAGGCGGCAGCGATATTACCGCAACAGCGCTGGGGGCATATCTCAAGTCTGAACTTATCGAAATATACACAGATGTAGACGGCGTAATGACAGCCGATCCTAATGTAGTTGAAAAAGCGACTCTTTTGAATAGAATAGAATATTCGGATGTTTTTAAGCTGGCCGAATACGGCGCCAAAGTTATACACCCGCGCGCCGTCACATTTGCAATGAACGCCAACGTGCCTGTATGCGTTTTGAATGTAAACAAGGGACGCAAAAGCAACAGAACAATAATCAGCGATGCAGCCAGTATACCGAAAAGCGAAGCGACTTTTATGGCTGTGACGAGTTTGAACGGCTGCTCGCAAGTAGAGGTAGATGCTAAAGACGCAGCAAATGAAGAACGCATGTTCGCATTGCTTGCGAAAGACGGTATAAGCATTGATATGATTAACATATTCGCAGACAAACGGCTTTTCATAGTAGATACTCCGCAAAAACCACGCATTATGGAAATATTAGGCCTTAGCGGACTTGAATACAAAATCACAGACGGTTTTGCCAAAATAACAGTTCTTGGCAATAGAATATGCGGAGTACCGGGGGTAATGGCGCAGATTATAGCCGTTTTGTATTCGAATAATATACGTGTATATCAATCATCAGACTCTGCTTCAACAATTTCTGTTCTAGTAAAAGAAGAAACAGCCAAAACGGCTGTAAAACTTCTGCATGATTCATTAGTAGAAGTATGAATATAAAATAACGAAAAGACGCAAGGAACAGCCTATTTACTGTAACTTGCGTCTTTTAAAATACTTATATGACAAATATATCAAAAAAATCTATTTCGTTTTTTCTTCGACCAGTCTTTCAACTACAACTACTCTGTCACTGTCAGCATATAAAATATTAACTTTTGTACCCTTGGTAAGAGCGACCTCATCCATACTTTTGGCGCGTATCTGCGTCACACCGTTTTCACAGGCAAGTCTTATTTCACCCAAGCCCATCTGGTCCGCAGGTATATCGCTGACAACTACGCCTTTCATATTGATGAGATTCGGAACAAAAATAAGATTAGATTTATTCTTTAAATCAAATGCATATTTCATAAGTGTTAATGCAAGCTGAGCGGCTACGGAAATAAAAAATGAAATAATCAACGTAGGAATAACTGCCATATCAGTATCTATCAACAGTTTACCGCACATACCGAATACACATATAAAACCGAATACGCCTATATATGAAACTGTTTTGGGAACTATTGGCTTTACTATCTTTTTTTTAGGGTACGACAACAAATCTCCTTTATACAGATTTGAAGGAGCGTTACTCTTTTTCTTGTTTTTAAGGGTAATTATTATTTCTGCCGCGCATGAAACAACAAATGCGGCAAGCCCTGTATAAAACATATATGAAAATATCTTCAAAAGCAACGGTTCGTTTTGCAAAATACCCATATAAAATATTATTCTTCCTTATCTTCTCCCTGTTCTATCTGAGCATCTTCATCTTCATCATATTCCAAAGTTTCATAGTCAGGAGTTTCTTCTATTTTGGCGGAGATAGCATCTCGAACGATTTCCATTTTTCCTCCGTCCGGCTCCATTTTCAAAACGAATGCATCCTCATAAATTGTTTCAACAATTCCTATAAATCCGCCTATTGTTCTTACCTTATCTCCAGGAATTAAAGACTCTATCATTTGAGCGTGCTGCGTTTGCTTTTTCTGCTGCGGCCTTATAGCAAGAAAATATTGAATAACAAAGAAAACAACAATAACAATAATAATCATAACAGTCGTATTCATTTAAATAAATCCTCCGAAATCAAATTACTTGTCATTATACCATACATTTTCAAAGTTTCGTTTAATTACATGAAAATTTTCTTCTAATATTGCATCTCTAATATCTTTCACAAATCTTATTGTAGCATGGATATTATGCCAGCTTATCAGCATGCCTGCCAATATTTCGTTTGCTATTACTAAATGTCTTAAGTACGCTTTTGTATAATTTTTGCACACATAACAATCACACGTATCGTCCAAAGGCGTAAAATCATTTTTATAACGGGAATTCTTCAGATTGATACGCCCGCTTCGAGTAAGCGCTGTGCCGTTGCGCCCCATCCTCGTTTGCATTACGCAGTCAAACATATCAATACCGCCGGCAATACCCTCCACCAAAGCGTCAAAGCTGCCGACGCCCATTAAATATCGCGGTTTATCTTTTGGCATTAAAGCAGCAGTATAATGTACAAGATCGAACATAAGCTCCTTAGGCTCACCTACACTTAATCCGCCTATGGAATAGCCCGGCAAATCAATCGCGCATGTCTCCTCAACGCTTATTTTCCTGAGCTTTTCGAACATTCCGCCCTGTATTATACCAAACAAAGCCTGATTTTCATTTTTGTGATGCGCCGCACATCTTTTAGCCCATTCCACAGTAGTTTTGAGCGAATTTTCAGTATAATCAAAATCTTTTCCGTAAGGCACACATTCATCAAAAGCCATTATAATATCGCTGCCGAGCGCATTTTGTATATCGATAGCCTTTTCAGGTGTGATAAATCTTCTGCTGCCGTCTATATGGCTTTGGAATTCAACCCCTTCGAAAGTTATATTATTTATTTTTGCCAAGCTAAACACTTGAAATCCGCCGCTGTCAGTCAGTATTGGCCTATCCCAGTTCATAAATTTATGAAGCCCGCCGGCCTGTCTTATAATATCTTCGCCCGGCCGCAAATGCAGATGATAAGTGTTTGACAAAATTATTTGTGCGCCCATTTCCTTAAGCGCTTCGGGCAAAACTGCTTTTACTGTTGCATTCGTACCTACAGGCATAAAAATCGGCGTTTCGATATCGCCGTGAGGAGTATGCAATATTCCTGCTCTCGCCTTTGTATGTTTACATTCTTTTATCAATTCATAATATATCTTATGCCGCATTGTTTATTCGTCCTCCGTATAGCCAAGCTCCTTCAAAGCCATCAAATTGTCAGTCCAATCTTCACGCACTTTTACCCAGAGAGAAAGGTTTACTTTTGTATCAAGCATTGCTTCTATATCCCGCCTTGCGCTTGTACCTATACGTTTAAGCATTTGTCCGTTTTTGCCTATGATAATAGATTTATGAGATTTTCTCAGGCAGTATACCGTTGCTTCGATATCAGTAATCAGTCCGCCGGAGCGGTCCTTCATGGCATCAATCTCAACAGCCGTTCCGTGAGGTATTTCGTCTTTCAAATAGCGCAATAATTTTTCACGTATTATTTCACACACTATAAAACGTTCGGCTTTGTCCGTTACCATATCTTCCGGGAAATACATAGGGCCGCACGGAAGATATTTTTCCATTACATTGACAAGCGTATCAATATTGTCGTTTTTCAAAGCGGATACAGGCACTATTTCTTTGATGAAATCATATTCGCTGTATAATCTGATTTTTTCCAAAAGATTTTGTTTCGGAATCTTATCTATCTTATTTATGACAAGTATAACCGGAACATTGCAGCTTTTCAGCTTTTCAATCAAAAAAGCATCCCCTCGCCCTATATTGACATCTTCTTCAACGACAAAAAGAATCAAATCTACCTGCGCGACAGAACTTGAAGCGGTTTTTACCATAAAATCGCTGAGGTTGTTTTTGGGTTTATGAAATCCCGGAGTATCTATAAATATCATTTGTGATGTTTGAGTTGTTCTGATAAGGCGTATACTGTTGCGCGTAGTTTGGGGTTTATCGGATACTATTGCTATTTTTTGGCCTATAAGAGCGTTGAGCAGTGTTGATTTGCCAACGTTTGTTCTTCCCGCCACGGCTATAAATCCGGATTTGAATTTATCATTCATTTGTTTAAATCCTTTTTGCTGAAAGAATGAGGAAATAATTCCGCAAAGAGCTCTTTACGCACATGATTATACTTATTGATAAGATATATTTCCATTTGAGATGAAGCAAATTCGCTCAAGAATTGACGGCAAATGCCGCATGGGTAAGCATAATCATCGCTGAAAACAGCAATTGCCACGGCTTCAAATTTGAGACATCCTTCGCTCACGGCCTTTGCCGCAGCCGTTCTTTCTGCGCATATGCCTGCTGAATATGAAGCATTTTCTATATTGCAGCCTGTGAAAATTTTTCCGTCTGCAAGAACTGCGGCGCCAACGCGATAATTTGAATACGGACAATACGCAGAATCTCTCATTTGACAGGCTTTTTTTATCAGCATTTTGATCATTGCAAAAGATTTCCTTTTATAAAATTAATTATTTTTATAACAAAAAGCAATATGCCTATAATCACAGAAGAAACGGCGGCTATAAGCACAGCTGCAGCAGCGCTGTCTTTTGCTTGTTTTGCGCGTTCATCATAATCTGGCGATACTAAATCGACTGTGCGCTCGATAGCGGTATTTAACGCCTCGCAAGACATAACAACGCCGATTATCAAAACCAATACTGCCCACTCAATATAAGTAAATTTTAATATAGCCGCCAAAATTACTGCGGCAATTGCAAAAACAGCATGAATTTTAAAATTTTTTTGCGAAACGAATACATAAAGTATTCCGCGCAATGCGTTTTTCAAGCTAATAAAAAAACGCTTCATATCAGCCGCGCTCCAGACCAAGCTTAAGCATAATAATTTCCTCAAGACTGCGCATCTGAAGTTTATCTTCTTCACAGTCGTGATCATAACCCATAAGATGCAAAACGGAATGAACGCTCAGATAGGCGGCTTCGCGTTCAAGTGAATGTGAATATTCCACAGCCTGCCTTTGCGCGGCGTTGATACTTATAATTATATCACCTAATATATCTACACCCCGTCCGTCTTTCTCCTGCATGGGAAACGAAAGTACGTCAGTAGGGCGGTCAATGCCGCGGTACTGATTATTTAAAATTTGTATTTCTTCTTCGTTGACAAAAGAAACACTAACCTGATAGCCCTTCTCAAAATCGAACTCTTCCAAAGCAGTCTGAATGCTTTTTTCGATTAAAGCTATCAATTCAGAATTTATTACAGCGCCGCTTCTGTTAGCTGAAAATATTTCTTTAATCATCTTCCTTAGCCTCCTTGGGCTCAGGGTATTTTATTCGGTTGTGATATACTCCCATCAACACATCAAGAAAACAGCTTTTGACTACCTGAAGATCGCTGAAAGAAAGTTCGCTTTCTTCAAGCTGTTTTTCAGCAAATTTCTTTTTAAATATTACGTCGATCATTTTTGCAATGTTTTCCGCGTTTGGTTCGTCTATGCTTCTCACTGCAGCCTCGCAGGAATCCGCCAGCATAACTATACTCGTTTCTTTAGTTGTCGGGACCTTCCCCTTATATCTGAAATCTTCTTCGCCTTCGTATCCTTCCTGTTGCGCCTTTACCTTAAAGAATGTCATTTCACTTGTACCGTGATGTGTATATATAAATTCCGCAATTTCATCTGGCAGCCTGTATTTTTCCGCCAACTCCAAACCTTCACTCACGTGGTCTTTAAGTATCTTGGCGCTTATCTGGGGAGATATATAATCATGAGGATTGACATCAGTCGTCTGATTTTCTTTGAAATATTCAGCGTTTAAAGCTTTGCCTATATCGTGATAATAAGCGCCTACTCTTGCAAGCAGCGCGTTTGCTCCGACTTTTTTAGCCGCAGCCTGAGACATATTGCTTACTACCAACGCATGCTGGTATGTTCCCGGAGCGTCCCTCATCAGTTTTTGCATTACTTCGTCGCTTGCTCCGGCCATTTCCAATAGTTTAAACGGAGTAGTAACATTGAATACCCCTTCCCATATCAAAAGGAAAGCGTTAGTAAGGAAGGCGGAAATCAATCCGTTTCCAATACCGAAGGCAAATTCAGACAAAGTTCTTATACTCAAAGTACTTCTGATCAAGGCTAAAAGCAATATAACAATAATATTTACAGCGCTTACGAGAACCGCGGATTTGAAAAGCTGAGTACGAGCATTAATCTGACGCGTATACATTATGCCGACATAACCGGAAACCGTAAGATAAATAAACGAATCCATATCAAGCTGTAGCACAACGCCCAGTATCAGCATAAAAAACAGATTTGTCTGTACTGCTACACGGGCATTAAAAACCATGCACATTGACATAGTTAATATTGCCACAGGAATCAAATAAACGGAAAAGTAAATACACACCTGCGCTATAATAAGCATTAGCGTAATTTGCGTGACAAGCAGCAGCAAATACTTATTATCTTTGAATATTTCCTGATGATAAAAATACAGATATGTTTTGAAAAGCGCCATTATCAAAAGGATAAGACCCGGACGTCCTATAAGTTCCCATATATTTTCAAAAGGAGACGTTCTTATCAATCCGCAATCTTTCAAAAGCTGTATCTGATGAGCCGTAACTATTTCTCCGCGGTTTATAATAGTTTGTCCGGCCTCATATACAACTTCGTGTACGCTGTCCCTTGCAGCCTGTTTTGCAAGCTGTGTCGCTTCTTCATTCAATATCATATTAGGCGTGGTAAATGCTTCTAAAAGCTTATTAACGATGTCTTTTACTTCATCGTCATACCCTGCAAGTCTCTCTACTTTTATGGCTAATTCATTCAGAGTTTCGTCAAGCTTTGTAGATATTACTTCTCCGCTGTAAATTTCATTAAGCATATCCACAATATTATCTCTCAACTGTGCTTTTGACCAACCGCCTAATGAAATCAGACTTGAATACTCCTCATAAGTAAGACTTAATCCATATATGTCATTATAGGCGCTGACCAT
The DNA here is from genome assembly GCA_944381375.1 of uncultured Lachnospiraceae bacterium. Classification (GTDB taxonomy): domain Bacteria; phylum Bacillota; class Clostridia; order Eubacteriales; family Anaerofustaceae; genus CALWKX01. Next base: position 2,949 of record CALWKX010000017.1, on the reverse strand, counting down.
ACTTTCATCGAAGCTGTCTGGGCTTATTGAAATAATATCGTTGAAAAAATTGTTCACATTGTCAATTGCGCTTGTTTTAGCAGACGATATATAATCGTATATCGGTGCGGTCAGACTTTCCGCCTGCTCCCTTAAAGCTTCAGTCATGCGAGTATCAACGATTCTCCTGGGCGCTACAATATTTTCCTGAGCTATATCGCCCTCTTTAAGATTAAGCGAGTCGGGTATAACTCCAACATACATGATTAAAAGCGTAACAATAAAGAAGGCTATGGCCATAAGCCATTTATCCCTTCTCTGCACGGATTTCTTTTTTGTTTGTTTTTTTAATTCGAAAGAGCTACTGCTTGTACTCTTCATATGCTTTAATAATCCTTTGCACTATAGCGTTTCTGACGACATCTGCCTGAGACAGATAAACAAAAGCTATCGAATCTATATCTTTCAGAATCTTATTAATACCTATCAGGCCTGATTCTTTGCCCTGTGCCAAATCTATCTGCGTGATGTCGCCCGTAATTACAGCTTTGGATCCAAAGCCGAGTCTGGTCAAAAACATTTTCATTTGCTCATATGTCGTATTCTGGGCTTCGTCAAGTATAATGAACGAACTGTCAAGTGTACGTCCTCTCATATAAGCCAGCGGCGCTATTTCTATAGCGCCTCTTGCCATATGTCTTTCGCAGTTTTCCGCTCCCAGAATATCGTACAAAGCGTCATAAAGAGGCCTTAAATAAGGATCGACTTTATCCTTTAAATCTCCTGGAAGAAAGCCCAAGCGCTCTCCTGCTTCGACTGCCGGACGCACCAGAACTATTCTTGAGACTTCATTGGCTTTAAACGCCTTGATAGCCATTGCCATTGCAAGATATGTTTTGCCTGTCCCCGCAGGGCCTATACAAAACGTTATATCATTATTCTGCATGGCTTCCACATATTTAAACTGTCCCAGCGTTTTGCTTTTTATAAGCCTGCCGCGCGTGGTATAGCATATTTCCTTATTAAAATTATATTCGGGATATTTACCCTCATTCACAAGATCGCATATATACCCAAGACGCTGCAAATCAACCGTATCACCTCTTTTGAGTGACTGAATGATTCTACTGAGCGACTCAGCGGCATACAATACGTCTTTTTCCTCCCCGGTTATTTTTATAGACCCTTCTCTTAAAGAAATCAAGACGTTGAAACGTGACTGGATATAATTAAAATTTGTATTACCACTGCCGAACAACTCTAATTGGTCAACATTGTCATCCCAAGGAACCAACGTCTCTGTTTTCATTAAAACCTCTTATTTTATTTCACGTTCAATGGCCATATTATAAGCGCATTTTACATTACACGTTATATTAAGCCTGCCGTTTTCACCCTCAACGGCTGTATATGTTATATCTATTATACTGATTTTATCGCCGAGCTTTTCCTCAAGAATACCGCTTAGCTCTGTTGATATTTCCTCTTTGGTTTTTTGACGGCAACCGGAAATATCATACCATTTTATCTCATCATATAATACCGGAAGCTGAAACCATCCTATTTTAACAGGCTTATTCGTTTCTTCTACATACATGTATTGATCATGTTCATGGTTAGAGCCTACAGTGATAGTTTTGCCGAAAAGATAATATCTTTTTTCCGACAGATAACCGGTATTATCAAGCGGCAAATATTTATTTATAATTATATCACATACTTCGATGTTTTTATACATTAATATTTTACCCATAGCATGCACATAACTCACGCCGGGTTCTTCCTGAAATTCATAATTAACGACTCCGCTGATAAGAACATCGCCCTCGTTTACGTAGTCGCCCACGCTGACCATTGCAGTGCCGTTATATACTTCCATTTCAGCTATTACTCCTGATTCAACGGCAACCAAATCCACGGGAACGCTTTTATCAAACATGACGATAGGAGCTTCACGTTCTACTAAAGTAATAACGAGACGCGTACCCAAAAGTTCGACTTCGGCATTTCCTATTTGTTCAAACTGCTTAGTCAGCATTACTTCTATCTCATCGCAGTCGATTTTGCTTTTGGGAATAGATTGCTTTATACCATTATTGTAAAGGAACTCGCGTATCTCCGCCTCATTTGTAAGCCGGGCGGCATAAATATCAATGCGCCAAACACATCTTGAGAATAAAAATGCGGCCACTAATATAACGAATGCTGCGCATATAAAACCTACACGTTTTTTTATGGTGCGAGCAGCTTTTTCTGCACCTAATATCTTAACGCGCTCATATTTGGTTTTAAATTTTTTTAATACTTCATCTATTCTATCCAAATCTCTGTTTACCGCTTTAAAAAAAAGACAGCCGTTATCGTAATGCACATCGAGAACAGGTATATCTTCCAATAACAGCTTATTCAATATTTTTTCAGGGTGTGAAGTTGGAATTTTAATTACGTTAAAACTTTTTATTTTTCCAATAAATTCATCTGAGTTCATCTAAATATTTTTTAATATGGATCTTTATACGCAACTGAATCCACGCTGCCGCTGATGATCATTTCTTCTGTGACTATGCTGCTTATAGTGAGATTTTTGCCGGCGACAGTGATTATTCCCATGGATGTTTTTACAATTATTTTATCAGATGAATACATTATAATACCTTTATGATTTTCAATTCTTAAATTACTTCTGCCATAAAACTCTACAACAGGCTCATCAGTCAGAATATTTTTTGTGATCTCCAGCTTTTCTGCAAGGCGCGATTTAGCGGCTGAGAGCAATTTATCCATAATAAACCTCCGTAAATATGTTTATGTAGGAGGTTATGGTTTTTATACCATTGTGATATATAAAAAAAAGAGACTCGCGAGTACCAATTCTTCCGGGCCGTTGCCAGCCAAGTACCTTAGGCGCAAGCGAGCTTAACTTCTGTGTTCGGTATGGGAACAGGTGTGGCCCCGCCGCTATCCTCACGA
>CALWKX010000016.1 GCA_944381375.1 uncultured Lachnospiraceae bacterium | reverse complement strand
GGCTTAATTCGCTTTATTTCTTCTCTCTATTCATTTCTCAATTAGCTCTGACTTCCCACCCCCTGAAAAGTCAGCTTCTATATATTACTACACACCCTATCCCTTGTCAACATCTTTTTTTGTTTTTTTTGGTAAATTTTTATATGCATTTTACATTTACCAACCATATGAAAACGGCATATATTAATACATAAAAAATGCCGAAAGAGTTCATATTTTGATCCCTAGCGAAACGCCAGGTGGGAAAACTGTTTTGCGATTTTGTCTTCCACTGAAACGAGGCATGACATGGGCGCAAAAACCCGTATTCCCAATTATAAAGTGTAGGTTCAAAATTATAAACTCGATTCCGGCATAGTTATTATACCCTATAAGCCAAAAAAATTCAATAAAAAATCCAGATAAACAATATTGCAATTTTTTCCAAATTAATTGTATTAAAAATAAATAAAACCACCTTTTACTATATAGCATCATTTTATCGCGTCAGTTTTTAAACTTGATTTATATGTTTTAAAAAACAAATTTTCTCAAATTCATGACGGCGCTTGCCTTTAAGCGTTAATTAAAGTAAACTTAATGTAAACCGTCTGAATACGGAGAAATAAAATGAATGATTATTTAGATAAAACAGTTTCAAAATTAACAATAGATGAAAAAGCCATAAGCCTGTGCATCGACACAACAAGTCTTGCCACAAGCTCTGTCAGACGTCTTAAAATAGACGGGCTGAATTTGGCCTATGCAAGTCACGGCCTTCAAAACAAAAAAATATCTAAGGCCACATGTTTTGCCGAACCTTCGACAATAGGAAGGTCATGGAACCCTGAGCTAATCAAAATAACCGCACAGGCGATTGCTGAAGAAGCTAAAGAAAACAATATATCAATGCTGCTTGCGCCAACTCTTAACGTAAAACGGTCATTACGTTCAGCCAGTGGATTTGCAAGCTACTCCGAAGATCCTTATCTTTGCTCAGTTTTAGGCAAGGCGTTTATATACGGACTCAGCACTCGAGGCGTAGGCGCCTGCCCGAAATATCTTTCCGCTGTATCATATGAAAGCAAGCGCTTATCAAGAAACCACATTATAGATGAAAGAGCATTGAGAGAAATATATTATTATGCCTTTGAACAGGCATTATTTGATAAAAATGTATGGGCGGTCATGGTTGGCTGCGGGAAGCTCAACGGAGAATATGCAGCCGAAAGCACGAAGCTGCTGTATGATTTGATAAGAAAAGAATGGGGATTTAAAGGTCTGATAATATCTGATATAGGCAGCGTAAAAAACGAAGCGGAAAGCCTGAAAGCAGGAATAGACATTATATATACAGGCTCAAGAGTAAAAGCCTCTATGAAAATCTGTGAAAGCGTAAAAGACCGCCGCTTAGACGAAAAAGTTATCAATGAAGCAGTACGCAGGCTTTTTTCGACAATATTGAAAGCAAAATCAGCACAAAAAACAACAAGCATTTGCGATTATAATGCAAACCATAATGCAGCGCTCAAAGCGGCGAGAGAAAGCATTGTACTATTAAAAAATAAAAACAAAACTCTTCCGTTAAAAAAATATGAAAAACTTGCTATAATCGGCAGCGATATTTACGTACAAGCAGAAAGCCGTGAAAGCGTTATGCCGACAAGACAAACTTCTCTGCAAGCGGAGCTCAAAAATGAAAGTGCAGATATTATATATTGTCAAGGTTACAGTGATGACGAACAAAACCTCAATTCTTCATTGGCAAAACAAGCTTTAGAAGCCTGTAAACAGGCGGATAAGATAATTTTCGTTGCGGGAACAGGCCAAAACTCAATCAAAGAAGGCTGCGACAGAAAAAATCTATATATACCGAATTATCAAAAGCTTCTTCTTGAAAAGCTTTCTAATCTCGGCAAACCATTAATCGTACTTATTACGGGGGAAGCTGTTATTCCGAGATGGGAGGAATGTGCTGATGCAATAGTATTTTGCGGTTTTTTGGGGCAAGCTGGAGCAAGCGCTGTAAAAGATGTATTGTATGGATACTGCGATGCTACAGGAAGACTCGCTGAAACAATACCACTAAGCGAAGAAGATATGCCTGATAATTTGTACTTTGATGAAAACAACCTAAACACAAAATATGCCGAAAGCATATATACAGGATACCGCTATTATCTTAAATCGCACAAAAAGATGGCTTATCCTTTCGGATACGGCCTAAGTTATGCTGAGTTTGAGTATTCCCGGATGAAAATATCTGCGCAAAACACTAACTATAAAATATCTATTGACGTTACAAACACAAGCGAAGTCAGCGGCGCTCAGGTAATACAAATATATGTGGGAGAGCAGGAGCCTAAAATATTCAAGCCGCTTTATGAGCTCAAAGCGTTTAAAAAAGTTTGGCTTGAACCGAAACAAACAAAGAGTGTGGAGATTACTCTTGATGAGACGAGTTTTATGTTTTTTGATGCAAGAATTGGTCAATTCAACGCATCCCCGGGCAAATACAGTATATATGCAGCCACTTCTTGCGAAAACATTATAGATGAAAAGACCATAGAAATATTTTACGGAACTTTTACTTCCAAAGCGCACACGGATACACAACTACCGCATTATTATAATATTGATAAGAAAATATTCACCATACCGCATTTGGAGTTTGAAGAGCTTCTGGGTTACCATCCTCAGATCACAGAAGAAAACAAAACCTATACGATGCAAAGCACATTAGGGCAAATCAAAACAACAAAAATAGGAAAAGATATATTAAGCTTGACGGCGTCAACTCTAATGGAGCAGGACATTTTCATAAATTACGACGATATACCATTGGAAACATTGGCGCCTTTAAGCGGATACATATTTTCGTTAGACATGGCTGAAGCTGCCGTAAGAGCGCTGAATGGCGATAAAACCGCCTACAAAGATTTCAAAGCCGCTTATAAGGCAAACCGGCTTAATTAACCTTCATAATATAATTTCCGCCGGGTATCAAATCTGAATATATCCGAATTAACACGGGCATATCTTATAAAATGATATGTCCATTTTTTGCTTATCTTTTTCACTTGCATCCATAAAAAATAATAGATATGTCCGCCGCTCATTGTATCTTCACTTTAAATACTCTATATCTGATACGATTATAATTATAAATAAAAATTCATTTTGTAAATATATGGCCGGATTAGATGAAAAAAGGCTTGCAAAGAGAATTTACTTTTTAAAGCGCAAGTCAAGCTGTACTATCAGATTTTCGTCTCAATATATCCAAAAGAAACGGCCGCCGAAGCATTGCCGTTTCCGAATATTATCCTATGTGTTTCATGCAGTCAAGGATTTTTTTTGAACTTACAATTTTTTATAAGGTTCAGATATTCTTCCTGTTGCAGCGTCTATATACATTATCCAATAGCCAATTCCGTTTTTATCGGCTTCATTAAAATATATAAAACCGGTAGAACCCATGAACGGTTGATGTTCTTTTTTATTTTTGCCCAGAACGCCGAAAACATAATAATCTCTACCTCCGATAAAAGCTACTCCTGCTATACGCTCAGGATACAAAACATCGTCTGGCAGATATCTGTTCGTATATCTGAGATAAAGCGTTGAAATAGGAACAACGCTTTTATTGAGCACGATGCGCATATCATTGGCCTTGCTCAGTTTTTCGTCAAAGATATATAGTGAGTGATTTTCCAAATTCAATAATTCAAATTTTTCAAATTTCTCTGCAAACAGACTTTTGCATTTATCAAGATATACCAATGGATACTTCATATTGAAAAATTTAAAATCATGTTGATTTAACTGCAAATTTCCTGCAACATCTTCAGTTTTTACGCTTTCTGGCTCATCTACGGATGAAACGCCAAAGCCGAAACTTTCATTGCTATGTTCTCTATCAAACTCGTTTCCATTTACCGCCAACAAAGCGCTGCTGTTTTCTTTTGATTCGCCGATATTTTTCTCTGAATCCAACACGTTGTCAGAAATAATAAACAACGATGAAAACAATTCGCTTTCCGTATTTATATCAATTATTTTAACAATTTCGCAGTTTTTTATTTTTCCGGCGTCTACACCGAATTTTATACTTCTTCCGCCGCGGGTTACAATAGCTGTATAATGTTTACCCTCCGGTAAATAGAATACTGCGGCATATTCCGACTCGCCGTAAATATCCATTTCGAAAGCATAATTGTTTTCTTTATAAAGATATTGAAACCTAGCGACTTCATTTTTGTCAAGTTCATTTTTCAAAACTACCGTATTGCTCATTAATCTTCCCCCATAATACCCTTAACGAATTCATCGCGGCATGTATAAACAATAAGATTGCTGTCAGTAAGTTTATCGAGATGCCCATAAAGTTTGTAATCTATATCAACCGATGCGCACGGGAGCATGCCTATATTTTCCGTATATTTCTGCGCCTCGTATCCCAAAAGATAAAGAGCGAAACGCCTAAGCATTTCGTTTTTCGCCTCGTTCGAGCTTTCGTAAAAAACATATGATGTTATTTCATTAATATATATAAAATCATCCGTATTGCTCGGATACAACATTATTTCAAAATCAAATCCGTCCGAATTCATCTGCTTGCGTAAAAGATAATTTACATCATTAAGATCTGCGCAAAATACTGCTGTCTGTCCGTTATAAAAAGAATAGACGGCGTCGGCGTCATTTTGCTCAATCGTTTCGTCGCTTATAAATGAACACAGTCTGTCGAAATATTCATAGTCGGGATTTTCGGCGCCGTTGATAAAATAAAATGGAATAATATATTTATTATCATTGCGCATACCCAGCGTATTACATTTACCTTCAGATTTTTCCTGTATAGTTTCGAGAAAACTTATAAACCCATCCGGATCCAGTTTCTCTGCAGGCATATCCACGCCTATATCATCGAGCAAGTCTTTGTTTACCAATATGACAGAAGCATTACAATGCACATCTACAATAAGTTGATTGCCGTAATCATTTTTTATTGCGCTGTTGTAATAAGAATTCAATTCCTGCTTGAATTCATCACTTATCAAAAGGACGCCGTCGTTCGTCGTATCATAGCCTTTGATATCGGATCGTATAACGTCAGGACCAGAAGCAGACTGCAAACTTTCTTCAATTGCCTGTTCATCGCTTGTAGATGGGATTTTATAAAACTCAAGTCTCAGATTGCTGTAATTTTCACAGAATTCGCTCAATATTGTATTCATAAAACTATACTTACTGCCTTTTATAGTTGTTGTTGCAATATCCCAAACTTTTATCACGCCTTTATATTCTTCAATCGTATCATTTTGTTTTTCATTAAAAGAAACTGCACCATATAAATACATACCGAGAAAAGCAGTAAGACACATAAACGCGGCGGCGATTATATACCTAAACGGCTTCATTTGCTTTTTTTTCACGTTTGTATTTATTTTTTGTTGCAATGCCGCCCCTTATATGCCTGAGAGCCTTATTTTCCTCCAATACCTCTCTCACAAGAGCATATTTCTCCTTGCTTAATGAAATCAGCCTTTGAGTTACATCTTTATGAACAGTAGATTTGCTTATACCGAAGAATTTACCGCAATCTCTAACTGTTGAGCGGTTCTGAATAATATAACAGGCTTCCTGAATTACACGCTGCGAAATTTCATCTTTCATATAACATTCCTCTTTACGATTGCTGCTATATAAATATGAAAAAGAAATATTATTTAGAATAACTTATTTTACGATGTTTTTTCTTATATCATTCAAACGCATCCCAACATCATCTACATTCGGTATATTTATGAGTTTATAAGTTTTATATAATTGCTTTTTAATATATGCAAAGTATATTTATTGCAGAGATTACATTTGTGCAAAATCCGAAAACTATACAAAATGTTAATGCTTTTTTTTGGCTTTTCGAACAATGACACGCTTTGTGAAATAATATATAATTTAAATGTAGAAACATAATAAGGAGGATTATAACATGTTGGAAATAACAACTTTATTGGATAATATAAACACAGAACACAAAACCGTTACAGCAAAACATGGCTTATCCATGTTTATACGCACAGAATCACTTAATATCGTTTTTGACTGCGGTCCGGACGCAACGGCAGTAAATAATTCAAGACTATTGAATGCTCCGATAGATAAAGCGAACTATGTAATTTTGAGCCATTCACATTATGACCACAGCGCAGGTTATCCGGAATTTGTTCGCAATAATGTCAAAGGAGTGTTATACACAGGACCGAATTTCTTTAAGCCGAAATACGCTTATGACGGCGTTAAGTATACTTATCTGGGGGCTGGTTTTGACGAATATTTTATAGCTGAAAACAACATCATCCATAAAGTATGTGACGGCTGCATTGAACTTTCATCCGATTGCTATATATTTTCTGGATTCCCCAGAAGGTATGAATTTGAAACTATTCCGGAACGTTTTGTGCATGGAAGCTTACCCGATACCGTAAAAGACGATTTCGGCGATGAAATATGCATTGCCGCTGATACAAGCAAAGGTCTTGTAGTCTTGGTCGCATGCTCACATCCTGGCATTTTAAACATGTTGACACATATTCATGATGTACTTAAAAAACCAATATATGCGGTTTTAGGCGGAACACACTTAGTAGAAGCCGATGAAAATAGGATTGCATTAACTATAGATGCTATGAAAAAAAATGGGACTTCGCATTATAGGTTTATCGCATTGTTCTGGAGAAAAAGCTGAATGTGCTGCTGAAGCAGACAAAGATGTATATAGTTGCCATTTAGGAGTTGGCGATTGTTTTGCCGTGAAGTAAATAAAAGATATGATAATACAATTTGACAAATTTGCGCAAAACCTTGTCGAATCCACATCGTTCCTTCTTGGCGGAAGAATCGTTAACATAATGGATAAAGACGGCTGTATTATTGCTTCAACAGAAACACACCGCATCGGAACTATACATCACGGCGCAGTAAAAGTTATGGCGACAGGACAAGAGGTATGCATATATCCAGATGAAGTACAGATGTATCCGGGAGCAAAAGAAGGCATAAATATGCCGATTATAGTCAACAACGAGACAATAGGAGTAGTCGGCGTATTTGGTAATCCGGATGAAAACCGAGATATTGCTAATTTACTCAAGGCTTATACAGAAACATATATAAGTCAACTGACCTATTTCAGCACTCAGGAAATAAAGGATGATATCAGAGCTGAATTATTAAGATTTTTAATATATGGGGAAACAAAGGGTCAGCTCTCTATATCTCAGCTTGCCGATATGATCGGATGGAATGAAAATCCCCCATACGTCTGCATTGTTATGAGTCTTAAGATGAATGAAAACCGCGTATTGCGCAATATAAATTTAAGCTCTGCCGGAATTCATTATATGGACTCTGTGGAAGGCATGAAGGAATATTGTTTTCAATATATTTGCAGAAATCCTATAGTTGAGGAATATAGCAAAAAAATGTGCCTAACCCTTAAAAGGAATGTAGACAAGAAAATGTTTTCGGAATATATACGTACAATAAAGGCTTACTGTGAATCTCCAGATAATCTGCATAAACAGCCAATAAACTTTCAATTCATAAAAATACGCTGGCATACAGACTCAATAAAATTTATGATATTCTGAATATGAATAATCTCGGCAATATATATCGCATAACTCTACTCCGCATAATGCTTATTGCAAATAATTTTACTGAAAGTACTTAATTTCAAAACTCGCTTAAACGGAAAGGAGAGTTAAGATATGTCAACAACATATTTGTTCATAATAATCATTTTAGCTGTAGCAGTTATGATATTTGCCATTACAAAGCTGAAAGCACATGCTTTTTTGGCATTGCTTTTGGTTTCTCTTGCACTCGGCCTAGCCGCAGGATTTAAACCCGAGGAGGTTGTTGCAATGGCGGAAAAAGGATTTGGAAATATTTTGGGAAGCGTTGGAATTATTGTGCTTACAGGAGGAATAATTGGAACAATGCTTCAAAAGACAGGCGCTGCGTTGGTTATTGCCAATACCATTCTCGATGCAGTCGGGGCAAAGAGTTCGGCAACTGCTATGGCCATTGCAGGATACATAACAGGAGTACCTCTGTTTTGCAATTCCGGTTACGTCGTTTTAGCTCCGGTAGCAAAGGCCATATCAATTAAGTCGAAGATTTCCATGGCGGTAATCGCAAGCGCACTGAGCGCAGGTCTTTTTACAACGCACTGTTTTGTTCCTCTCCATCCGGGAACACTAGCTGTGGCAAATTCCTTGCAAGCAAATTTTGGATTACTTCTTGGCATTGGCCTTTTGATTTCAATCCCAGGGACCATAGCGGGAATAATATACGGCAATAAAATCTCATCCAAACTTCATGTGGATTTTAAAAAAGATACGGATAAAGAAGATATTATCAAAAATTACGGAAAACTTCCAGGGAGATTACATTCCTTTTCGCCAATTATTCTCATCATCATTTTTGTCGCTTTGAAAACCACTGCGGATTTGGAAGCTGCTCCTTTCGGAACAGGAACGATAAAATGGATTTTTGACTTGATAGGCAATCCCAATATTGCTTTGATAGTCGGAATGTTCCTGTCAATGACTCTTGTTTCAAGGGAAAATAAAAATAAAATAAGCACATATATAGCAGAAGGAATCAGCAGTTCAGTAGGAATGCTCGCCATAATCGGCGCAGGCGGATCTTTCGGAGCTGTTCTTCAAGCGCTTCCGCTGGCAGATAAAATCAGCGCAATTTCCTTGAATCCAGCATTTGGAATTGTTCTGCCATTTATTATTGCGGTTTTTTTTAAGACAGTAATGGGTGCAACAACTGTTGTGCAGATTATAGCTGCAACTATTACACTTCCTATGCTTTCTTCATTAGGTTTGGATTCAAATATGGGACGAATTCTTGCAACCTTAGCAATTGCAGCCGGTTCAATGGTAGTATCTCATGCAAATGATGCATATTTTTGGATTGTAACCGAATTTTCAGGCATGAATACAAAACAAGCATATACTGCGCAGACAGGCATGACTTTGGTTGTAGGATTAGTATCAATTATAATATTATATATAATATCACTTATTATTTTATAATAAAAAATTTATATATACATTATTTCAACTTGAAATAAAAACAGGGTATAAAAGATGAAATTTTTATTTGCTTCAGACTCATTTAAAGGAACTTTATCTTCAAAGCAAACAGCAAATCTTTTGAGAATAGCTGCAAAAGAAATTTTTCCGGAATGCGAATGCGACAGCATAGAAGTTGCTGACGGAGGCGAAGGCACCACTGACGCTGTTCTAAACGCAATACAAGGAAAGAAAATTCAGGTTACGGTATGCGGGCCTTTATGGGAAAAACATCAAGCGTATTACGGAGCTGTTAATGAAAATAAAGCAGTAATGGAAATGGCTGCCGCCTCTGGGCTGCCGCTTGTTAAGCAAAATCTGCGGGATCCGCGCAAAACTACATCTTTCGGAACAGGAGAGATGATACGCGATGCATTGAAAAAAGGTTTTCGAGATATATCCATTGCCATAGGCGGCTCCGCTACGAACGACGGAGGCATTGGATGCATGCGCGCATTGGGAGCAAAATTTTTAGATGAAGAAGGGAATGAACTTAATGGATGCGGAGAAGATTTGATACGAATTAGGCGCATTGATTTATCAAATCTCGACAAGCGTATTAAAGAAACGCATTTTACCGTAATGTGCGATGTGACAAATCCGCTGTGCGGAAATAATGGAGCAACCCGCACATTTGGAAAACAAAAAGGAGCTACGCAAACCATAATTGAAGGACTCGAAAAAGGGATGCAAAATTACAGAGATATCCTTTTAAACGAATTTGGAATTAATATGGACAATGTAAAAGGCGCAGGCGCTGCTGGTGGTCTAGGAGCTGCTTTGATGGCATTTTTGAAAGCTGAATTGAACTCCGGTATAGAAACTGTTTTGGACCTTATTGAATTCGATAAAAAGCTCAACGGAGTATCGCTTGTAGTTACAGGCGAAGGCAACGCTGATTGGCAATCTGCTTACGGCAAAGTCATGCAGGGCGTAGGTATGCATTGCAAGCGCATGGGAATACCTGCGGTAGCAATTGTCGGCGGCATGGGAAAAGGAGCGGAAAACATTTTTGAATACGGTATTGAATCCATGATTACTACGGTAAACGGAATAATGCCTTTGCAGGAAGCTTTTGACCGTGCGGAAGAGCTTTATCTGAGCGCCGCAAAAAGGTTATTCCGAATATTAAAAGCAGCAAGAAAGCTTTAAAACAATGACGTTTTAACTCTAAATTCTAAAACCAGCGGGCGATGCGGGCGGGCGCGGGGCCGCAAAGCGGCCTATGAAGCGGCAAAGCCGCTTCAGCAATAGCTTAAGATTTCTCTTAAGCTATTACCGCGCCCGCCCGCATCGCACACTGTTTTAGCACTAAAGCAATTATCTTTTTTAATCCCCGCCCCGCTTATGTTGAAAAGCGCGCGATAATCGCGCGCTTTTCATACGTATCCTTCCCAATATACAGCAAATCCCCAAAAGTCACTTATTTTGCCAAAACTGAAATATAAAAGCATACACAGTCTGACTTAATCAATCGATTTTAATATCTGTTCACCTATGCGATAAAGATTATCCTCAGAATGAGGACGACCCATAATCATAAGGCCTATAGGCATACCATTTGAGCTTTTCCCTACAGGAATACTCATACAAGGAAAACCAGTGAAATTGCCTATCCATGTCAAAGCGCCAGCAGATAAAAATCCGTTTGTTTCAATTCCATTGAATTTTACAGGCGTTTCGCCCTCGCCAATCTTCATTCCGGTCGCAGCAGTAGACGGATACAAAAGGCATTCAGAATCATCCATTAAATCGAGCATAATAGCTATGAGTTTATGTTTCAAAGTTTCAGTGCGGACATAATCCACTCCCAATATGGTTCCGAAATTTAATCTTCTCATAACCTGAGGGTGCAGCGTTTCAGTATGATTTATTATATCGTCAATATGTATACTGCGGCCAAATGTTGACAAATTAAGCTGATGCGCCTGACGGTATTCGCTCAGATCGGGCAATTTTTTATCGGCGACTATTAAATTATTTGCCTTCTGGAAATTTCTAACCGCTTTCATACAGCATTCCGTGATTTCTGGATCTATACAGCCTTCATACAGATCTACAGGCAAAGTTACTTTTGCCCCCTGTACGCTCTCACCTATACGTTTTGTATAATCAATACCGGGAGTACAAGACTGACGCCAATCTCTCTCATTATACTTAACCAAAGCTTTAAGAACCAGAGCGTTGTCATATACAGTATTGGATAAAACGCCTATAGTGTCCAATGATTCGCTTAAAGGCATTACGCCTTCTATGCTTATAAGCGAATAAGTCGGCTTAATTCCCACTACTCCGCATATAGATGATGGTATTCTTATAGAGCCGCCTGTATCCGTACCCAAAGCAGCTAAAAGCATTTTTGCTCCTACAGCCGCCGCGCTTCCCGAGGACGAACCACCCGTGTAATATGTCGGATCATGAGGATTTCTTACTGAACCATACAAACTCGTCTCACCTGTTGTCCCCATAGCAAACTGTGCCGTATTTGTCTTTATTGAAGTCAAAGCTCCTGCTTTTTTCAACAACTTGATTACATAAGCATCTTCTTCAGGAACATGATCCACATAAGCGCTGCATCCATATGTTGTCGTAAGACCTTTCGTGTCTATTATGTCTTTTACACCTATAGGTACGCCATCAAGCGCACTGAGTGGATTTCCATCTATATAACGCTTTTCGGATTTTTTAGCATCATCTATAAGAGCATCTTCGTCATACGCAAGTATACAGTTAAGCTTATCATTCTTCAGCTTATCTATCGTATCTTTTGCATATTCTACAGGAGAGAGTTCTTTAGCAACAAATTTTTTCGTCAACTCCAAAATTGATATCTCGTCCATACCGCTAATCTCCTTAATTTATTATTAAAACATTTGATCATATAATCACGAATACCATTTCTTAAGACATATAAACGATATCACCACTGTCAAAATACATGATATCAACCAGACTGTTAACATCGGACTTCCCCACATAATCAATCCTCCTTTATTGATAATTCACTATCAATTTTTTCTGCTTTAAGTTTTTTTCTATTAAGAATTAACGCCAGAGCGTACATTACAATAAAGCTGGCTATAACTCCCCACGCGCCCGCAGCCATAACACTGCGCTCAATTTTAGCAATCAAATACGTATAAACATACACAGCTTCTCCTACTATAGCTCCAGCAATTGCAGCTTTTGAATTTACCAAACGCGGAGTAAGAAGTGCACATACTAATGGGGCAAGTGTCGCCGACGAAACGGCAGAAATACCAATCCATACCATAACGCCCATAAATGAAGGCGGATTATAAATTAAGTATATGGAGACCAGCCCCAATATCGCAGGCATTATTTTAGCTATAATATAAGCGATTTTTTCAGCTTTTGTTTTTTCTATTTTTATTACATTATGAGCAACCAGCGTTTTAAGGAAAAAGTCATTACTTATACACGTGCTGACAACAAGCATTAAACCGCATGCAGTAGACATCAAAGCAGCAATAATAGCAATTGATAAAATCGTCCCTATGATCGGATGGAAAAGTTTAACATATTCGATAACCGCGTTATCAGCAACAGCCAAAGTCGGGTCTATGGCGCGCATATACATTCCGCCGAACATAACAAGCAGACAACAAAATGATGCTACTATCCAAGTCCATATCATTTTAGACATATCCTTCGGATTTTTGAGCGCCATGATTTTATTGAGCAGTTGGGGCTGCCCTGCAAACGCAAACTCGATAAATAATACTCCAAAAATCGCGGCATAGCTGTACATATGCAGCGAATCAGGGTTTGTTACAGATATAAGGTTTGAATCTTGCGCAGCCATATTAGATACGACCTCGCCTATGCCTCCGTCAAAAATCCAGAAAGCGGAAATAAATACAAATACTCCTGCAAACATCATCAGGCACATTTGCCCTATACTTGTATACACGTCGGAAAATAGTCCGCCCAAAGTAACGTAAAATACCGTAACAACAGTCACTATAATAACAGCCGGAAGATAGTCAAGGCCTTCGAACATCCCTGACAATAGCGTTCCGCCGGCAGAAAGCTGACCTGCTATATAAAAAATCTGGATGATAAATACAAGAGACACCAGCCCGCGCAATACATCGCTTTTGTATACTTTGGCAAGCCAATCAGCCATAGAAACTGATTTAAGATCAGTATTTTTATTGCGCACTCCTTTAGCAAGGAGAATAAATCCCAAAGTAGAAGCGCCAAATATAGCTATGAAAATCCACAGCCCTGAAGCTCCCCATGAATATGTATAACCTACATAACCCATAAAAGTCGCTGCAGAAAAGAATGACGCTGCAAAAGCAAGACCTAAAGGTATAGGGCCCATACTTTCTCCTGCGACAGCGAAGTCGCTCAGATTTTTTATCTTCTTAGCTCCGATAAAACCAACAAAGATAATGAAAATCAGATACAACGCCATTCCGACGAGTAAATAAATATTATCCATCAAAATCTCCCTTCATTATAATATTCCGCGCGCGCAATACGAAAAAATTACAAAAAAGACAACAAAAGTCTTATCTTCTATAACTGAGTAAATTAATATATTTACAATTCAAATCATAATAAAATAAATAATTCCAGTCAATTAAATTAACAAAATGTCATCATCAGTCAAGAAAATTAATAAAATAAAGAAATAATATTTTGTTTAATATTCATCATTGAAACATGCTGCATTTACATGTATGAACGCCGGCCGAATGATTTGTAAATCAAGATTTGTTCAGATCATAAAAAAATAAGCAAGGATATCCTTGCTTATTTTTTTTCTTTATATTATTTGCCTTTATAAGAGGGCTGGCGTTTTTCCAAAAAAGCGTTAACGCCTTCATGATAATCCTGGGTTTCAAAACACACAAGCTGCATTAATATTTCTTTGTCGAGCATACTGTCAAGACTATTATCAAAACTTTCATTAAGCAGCTTTTTACCGAACGCATATGCATAAGTCGGGCCTTGAGCAAGACCTTCGGCAAACGACATAACCTCGCTCATAAATGTTTCCACAGGATAAACTCTGTCTACCAACCCTATCTCCAAAGCTTCCTGAGCCTGCACAATACGGCGTGTAAGCATAAGTTCTTTCGCCTTCGCTATACCAACGCGTCTCGGCAAATAAAAACTTGATCCGCTGTCCAACGTAAATCCAATATTAGTAAAGACTATTGACATTTTACCTTTTTCAGAAGCAAAGATCAAATCGGAGGCAAGAGCTATTCCTACTCCTCCGCCTGCGGCAACTCCGTTCAATGCGCATATCACGGGTTTTGGAAATTTCGCCAAAGTTCTTATACTCAAATTTGTAGTAAGCTCAAGTTTTTTATAAAAACCAATATGATTTCCCCAATACGATTTGAGCCCCTCCATATCACCTCCGGCGCAAAAAGCTTTGCCTGCGCCCGTTATAACGACAGCTCTTACGTTATCATCATTTCTAGCCTCCTCCAAGGCATTTCTGAATTCAATCCACAATTCATTAGTCACGGCATTATACTTCTCAGGCCTGTTCAATGTAATTGTCAGCACGCCGTTTTTTGTTTCAGTGATGATAGTAGAATAGTTCATCTTATCCATCCTTTCCTTACCATGACATTATTTTAAATTATCCAATATAAGCGGAAAGACTTTTTCCTCCGCATACATACAAAGTTTGTCCAGTTATATACCATGCTTCTTCGTCCGCAAAATTCAAAGCAGCGTAAGCGATATCTTTAGGCAAACCTATTTTTTTCATCGGCTGCATGTTATAAAGTCTTTCCTTAACCTTATCGGTAAACGACTGAAAAAGCGGAGTATCTATTATTCCGGGAGCTATGGCGTTTACGGTTATTCCTTTACGAGCAAGTTCTAAAGCAAGTGTTCTTGTAAGACTTATGATAGCTCCTTTTGAAGCGGAATAGTTTGCTTGCCCGAATCCTCCCAACCACGCTCTGGAAGAAATATTAATAATGCGCCCGTATTGCTTTTCTGACATCATCACAGACGCTTCACGGCAGCAAAGAAAATATGAACGCGCATTGACTCTCATAACGTCATCCCAATCTTCGTCAGGCATATTTTTGATTTGATTGTCGCGCTCAATGCCTACATTATTAACAAGAATATCCAACCGCGAAAATTCATTTTTTATAGTATTGAATATTTGCGTTACTTTAGCTGAATTGCTCACATCTCCCGGCAGGCCCATTATTTTATCAAACCCGCTGTTTTTAAGCTCATGCAGTGTATTGTTTAATCTGTCTTCCGCTATATCATTAAAGACAACATATGCGCCTTCCTCCAAAAAGCGTTCGGCAATTCCTCTTCCAATGCCGCCCGCCGAACCTGTCACAAAGGCGACTCTGTCTTTTAGTCTCATATATTCCTCCATTGGTTTTATTTGCCCGAAAAATTAGGTCTGCGTTTTTCCAAAAATGCAAGCATTCCCTCTTTTCTGTCTTCGCTTTCAGCAAGCTTATTTGCATATTCCATCTCCATATCAAGTCCTTCCTCCAAAGAAAGCTTCATGCCCTCACGAACGACGCGCTTATATGCTTTCAGTGAAAGAGGCGCATTCTGAGCTATGGTATTGGCAATATCAAGCGCTTTAGGCAGAACTTCTTCCGATTCCACGGCATAATTTACAAGCCCTATTTTTTCAGCTTCATCAGCATTGATTTTCGCTCCTGTATAAAGCATTTCCAAAGCTTTTGCAATACCTACAAGTCTTGGCAGTCTTTGCGTTCCACCGCCTCCTGCGATCGCGCCGACTTTAGCTTCCGGCAAGCCGATTTTACCGCTTAATGAGGCTATTCTTATATCACAGCAAAGCGATATCTCAAGCCCCGCCCCTATCGTATGACCGTTAAGAGCAGCTATGGTAACTTTAGTCATATTTTCCAAAGCGGAATTCATTTTTCTAATACCAATGAGGTAATCATCCTGTTTTGCATCACCGTAATCAGCCGGTTTTTTTACCCTGTCTTTCAAATCAGACCCGGCGCAAAATGCACGTCCTTCACCCGTAATAATCATCACTAATATTGACGGATTATTCTCGATTTCTTCAAATGTCTCATATAACTGTTGAACCATTGAAGAAGTCAAGGTATTCAGACGGTCAGGTCTGTTCAGCTTAACCAAAGCAATATGTTCATTTTCCAATATTTCTTTCTTTACGCACATAATGAGTATTTCACCTTTAATAATCCTTTTGAACCATAGAAGCGACACTGACAGCACCATCACCAGCAATACCGCCACCAGAACAATGAGTCAAAGCAGTGCGAGCACCTTCAACCTGCCTTTGACCACATTCACCCCTTAGCTGCCATACAGCCTCGCACATCTGCGCAACTCCCGTAGCCGCTATCGGATGACCCTTTGATAATAATCCGCCTGATGGATTTATCGGCAGCCTTCCGCCTATCTCACATTCTCCCGTTCTCAGCGCATGCCCGTATTCTCCGTATTCAAACAGCCCAAGTCCTTCTACCCTCATAAACTCCGCTATCGAAAAACAATCATGTACTTCAGCAAAGTCTATGTCCTTAGGCCCTATCCCTGTATTTTCATACAGCATTTCTCCACAGCGCTTTTCTATGTCATTAAACGTTATGTCGCGTCTTTCGTCATATTCTCCAGTCGCTATCCCAAAACCTTTGAGCGTTATCATCTTTGAGGTGTACTTTTTGGCCTTTTCCTTCTCGCATAGTATTATCGCCGCCGACCCGTCTCCTATGCCGGAACACATGAATTGCGTCATTGGATCAGCTATCATCCTGCCGTTTAATACCTGCTCAAGCGTAAGCGGCTTTTGATACTGTGCGCGAGGATTGTACTGCGCATTTTTATGACTCTTTACCGATACCATCGCATATTCTTCAGCAGTTGTGCCTATCAGCTCCATTCTCTTTTGCGCCCTAAGCGCCCAGTGCGTCGGAAAGTTTATTCCGTTTGCAAGCTCAAGCTCCACATCTCCCGCTCCAGCAACAGCCGTTGTCGTAAGCAGCGTGTCTCCTGCATACATCTTCTCTACTCCCAGCGCTATTGCCATATCGCATCTGCCGTCCTTTATCGCATAATACGCTTCCATTGCCGCAACTGATCCCGATGCGCAGGCATTCTCTACATTTATTATCGGTATGCCGGTTATACCTACTTCTCTTAACACCACTTCACCCACTACCATGGTCTGTCCGGTTACTACTCCTCCTATAGCATTGGCTGCAAAACCGTACTCTATATCCTTAGGAGATATGCCCGCATCTTTTATTGCGTCCCACGCAGCAGCTCTCGCCAAATCTTTTAAACTAAGCTCCGGATGCTTGCCGAAGTGAGTCATTCCTACTCCTAATATTACAACATCTCTCATGTTTACGACTCCTTATTTCTTACTCAGTTATGGGCCTGAATTTATATCCCACTACTTCTGTTCCGTCTTCATCCTGCTTGATTACGTCCACTACCAGCTCTACCTTCATGCCGGGTTTTATCTCATCTTTCCTCTCAGCATCCCAATCAAGCTGCGCTGCCAGACGAGAATCATTCAAGTCTATCCACGCAAGCATGTACGGAGTCTTAAAACCCTTTACTCCTATGTATACTGTTGTGAAGGTGTATATAGTGCCTTGCCTATCAAGCGCTGCATCTTCCATCTCTTCGCTGTAACAGTTTGTGCAAAGCGTCGTTTTCGGAAAGTGCAGTTTCCCGCATTTTACACATCTCGATCCTGTTATGTACGGCTCGCCGTTTTCGGGAAATGTTATTACCCCTTCTTTTGTCAGCCGTTGATTTTCCTTTAATTTCGTTATCATGCTTTTCTTTCCCTTTGCTTTTATTTCTTTTTGGAATCTT
>CALWKX010000015.1 GCA_944381375.1 uncultured Lachnospiraceae bacterium | reverse complement strand
TCCTGTTATGTACGGCTCGCCGTTTTCGGGAAATGTTATTACCCCTTCTTTTGTCAGCCGTTGATTTTCCTTTAATTTCGTTATCATGCTTTTCTTTCCCTTTGCTTTTATTTCTTTTTGGAATCTTTGATTTATTTCTTATTCTTTTTGCTCACATGCTATTGCTCCAATACTTTGAAGCTGTTTGATTTTTCCGTCATCATAATTCAGCATGTCTTTAAGCACTGAATAAGTATCAGCTCCGAGCTCAGGGGGACAACGGAAATCATCCGTATTATCACTCATTTTAATAGGATTCCCGAGCAATTTTATCTCATCACCCTTATGTTTTACGCTGACAACCATATTTCTTCTTTTTACATCCTCCTGGCTCAATGCCCGATCCAAAGGATTAACCGCTCCGCACGGTACTCCGGCTTTTTCGAGCCTCTCGATCCATTCATCAGCCGTTTTTGTCAGCAGTACGTTTTGTATAATAGCTACAAGCTCGTTTCTGTTTTCGAGTCTTACTTTATTTGTTGCATATTTTTGACGAACTTCTTCATCAAGACCTATGGCGTCGCACAAAAGCGGCCATTGCTTGTCGAGCACGACAACTAACGATATGTAAATATCTTTTGTAGCAAATATTTGATAAGGAACACTTGTACGATGTCCTGTTCCTAACCTTTCAGGCACTATTCCTGAATATAGATAATATGTAGCCTCATAACCGTGCAATGACACAAGACTATCAAGCATCGAAATATCGACCATTTGTCCTTTACCAGTAGTCTGTCTCGCAACAAGCGCAGCTAATACGCCGACTACTCCGTGCCAGCCTCCGCCTATATCCGCCATCGGAACGCCCAGCTTTACAGGGGGTCTGTCCGCTTCGCCAGTCATAGCCATAGCCCCACTCAAAGCCTGTACGCATAAGTCGTAAGAAGGACGCCTTCCGCCGTCAGAACCATATCCTGTAATTGAACAACTTATTATTCGAGGGTTAATTTTACTTACAGTATCGTAATCAACCTTTAGTTTTTCTTTCACGCCCGGTCTGAAATTATCCCATACGATATCCGCATGCTTTACCATATCGTAAAAGATATCTTTGCCCTCTTGAGTTTTCAAATCCAGAACAACACTTTTTTTGTTTCTGTTGTAGGCCATAAAATACATGCTCATCCCCTTGTGGATATGGGGCGGGAAATTTCTCGTGCCATCTCCCTGCGGCGTTTCAATCTTGATTACTTCGGCTCCCAGATCAGCGAGCATCATTGAGCCGGATGGACCCGAAAGAGTAGTTGAAAGATCCAATACGCATACTTTTTCTAAAGGTTTCATAATTACCCTCCGTATGTAGAATTTTACCGCTTCGGCGGTTATTGCACCCGAGTTATAGACTGCAGTCTCAGACTCTGGTCTGTTTTTATTATATGCACTTGATTTTTTGTTGTCAATAAAAAAATAATTTTTTGTCATTTTATTCAACTTATTAGGCAATCATGTGGTATACTTTATTATCTATAAAACTTACATTTTATGCCTTCGCATGATAAAATCAAACAAGACAAAATATTAAATCCGGAGTATAAGAATATGGAAAAAAAACTGACGCCCCGGCAAATAAAGGCACAGGAAACAAAACAGAAACTTTACGATAAAGCACTCGAATTATTTTCCAAGAACGGATACTGCGCTGTTACCATAGATGACATATGCGCTAAAGCAAATTCCTCCAAAGGAGCTTTTTATTTTCATTTTTCATCAAAACACGATATCCTTGTAACCCAAGTAAGCAAAACGGATATTGAATACAAAAATTTCTACGAAAACCTTGAGTCAGGCTTAACCGGAAAAGAAAAACTAAAAGCTTTTGTAGAATTTATAATACAGCATATCAGTAATAAGGGTTGGGATATAGAATGGGTCTTGTATGTAGCGGAGCTTGCCGGCAGACACCGTCCCAGATATATTACAAACAAAGACAGAAATTTTTATATATGTCTTGAAAGAATAATAAAAGAAGGACAAGCGGACGGAACACTCAGAAATGACATGAGCGAAAAAGAAATAATAGAAGTTCTTACCAGCAATATAAGAGGCATGATATTCAACTGGGTAATTTCCAACGGAGAATATGCAATAACAGACCTTACCCCATTTATGGTAAAATTTATTATAGCGGGGCTGGAAAACAAATAATATGAATTCACTTAAAGAGAAATGCATAAGCTCTAAACTGATATATAACGGAAAAGTAATAAATTTATATTCAGACGAAGCGCTGCTTCCAAACGGAAGAACTGCTGTGCGGGAATATATCACTCATAACGGAGCTGTCTGCGTTGTGCCCATTACGGAAGCAAATGAAATAATCATGGTACGGCAATACAGATACCCGTTTGCTCAAGTTACGCTCGAAATACCGGCAGGAAAGCTTGAAAAAGGCGAAGATATATACATCTGCGCCCAAAGAGAACTTTCGGAAGAGACAGGCGCAAGCGCCGGCGATCTTAAATATATAGGAGAATATTATCCTTCGCCTGCAATTTTAAATGAAGTTTTGTATATGTTTACAGCAAAGCATCTGACTTACAAATCCATGCATACTGATGAAGACGAGTTTATTCAAACAGAAAAAATTCCTTTTGACAAGCTTGTGAAAATGATATTAAATGGGGAAATAAAGGACGGTAAAACTCAGGCGGCTGTGCTCAAAGCCTATTTGCTTGAACAAAATACTCTATTAAAATAAAAAGCTCCGAAATGGCAGATGAGCATAAAGAAGTATTACGAAAATACTGATCTATCCAAAGTGAACAGGAAATAAGAAAATTCTATGTGAATAGACGAACCATTTGCATAGAATTTTTTTTCTTTTTTAATTTTCAGCGTCCGCAAGATGCGCCGCCGTCACCAAAGGTGGTGATCTTGAGAGCTTTTTTTAGGGGCCCTCAACAAGCATTTTGGCCGGTGCAATCCGGTCAAAATCGCAAAACATGTACATGTTTGCATCGCTTGACGGTCTTTATAAAAACTTTCATGGCTAATATTTCACAATTGCCTTTTACTCAGATATATTTCTCGGACAATAACTGCGACAAATATGATAATTGCCAAATATTTTATCGTTGTCATAATTCTTGCCATAACAGCAAAGGCCATAACGGGCTGTTCGTAAGTTGTAATCACTCCAATCATGAAAAGATTTTCAAGCCAGTCCGAAAAGCAGGACACCAACCCCAGTATAAAGGCCAAATCATACCGTTTCTCCCCGCCAGAGTTTTTCTTCATCAGATACAGAGTGAGGGAAGTAAAAAAATTGGCTCCTAATAACGGAACGAGCAAATCCAGGCTGAGCGCACTTTTGATATATAAGCTGCGACCAGCAGCCCCATATCCTTCTGCCATTTCAAAAAGATCGTCTGGAAGAAAACCAAATTTCGTTTCCATGTACGGATAGCCATTTGCCACATCGAGAAAATAGCCCATGCTAAAAATTATTTATTTTATATATCATAAAGTTTTACGGCGTTTTTACAGAATATTTTCTGTTTTAGATCATCCGAGATATCAAGGCTTTTTATGTTATTAATTTCTTTTTGAGGATCGCTCCACGGAAAATCAGAAGCAAATAAAATTCTGTCAGGGTCATGGTCTTTGATCATTTGAGAAAAAACACGCTTCGGGATGAGTTTATAAGAAAGCGCCGTATCAATATATATTCTTGATCCTATTATATGTTTTTGCGCTTCACTGCTCATAAGCATTCCACCCATATGCGCCGCAATTATCTTAAGGGAGGGAAAATCTTTTTGTACTTTTGCAATATCCTCAGGATCGGATGCATTTATATCATAATACATATGATCTTTTCCCGCATGAATCAAAACAGGCAGCTCTGCGCTTTCCGCTGCTTCGAAAAATGGATAGAGAGCTCTGTCATCCATACCAAACCGCTGAAAATACGGATGCAGTTTGATACCCAGAAAGCCCTGTTTTTTAACAGCTCCTATACGTGAAAAAATATTTTCTTCGAAAGGATGCAGTGGAGCAAAAGCAAGAATTTTATCATTTTTTATCGAAAGTGCAAAATCCATCACATCGTCAACAGATTCCGGTTTTGTGGCAATATGCTGGACTATTACTTTATTTATATTAAGGCGCGACATCATTTCATTGAGCGCTTTGAGGTTTCCTATCACGGAATCCTCAACGTTTCCTCCGACTTCCGAAAGCTTTTGATATGTTTTTAATGCAAGTTCGTCCGGATATACGTGCACATGCGAATCTATTATTGTGTCTGTTTTATCATACATAATTCCGTCATTTCTCCCCATATGCGAGTCCCAAAAGCTTGGCCGCATTTTTATATGTTATTTTTTCCATGATATCGCTGCTCAATCCAAGTGATTTTAAGTTTGACAGCTCATGGGCAGGATCGCTCCACGGACAATCCGATGCGAATAAAATCCTATCAGGATTATGTCCTTTTATTATTTTCTCATAGATATTTTTATCAGTACAACGCACATAAGACATTGAGGTATCTATGTATATATCGCTGCCTACAATATGCTTCAAAGATTCCTCATACATATACATTCCGCCCAAATGCGCCGCTATGATCTTGAGAGAAGGAAATGATTTTTTAATAAACGCGATTTCCGAAGGCCGTGATAATATCCTTTCAGGGAAAAAAGGTTCCCTGCCCGTATGTATCAGCACAGCAATATCTAATTCACAAAGCTTATTAAACACATCCATTGCTTTATCAGAAAGCAGTTCAAAATCCTGAAAATAAGGATGGAGTTTTACGCCTTTAAAACCCATAGCTTTGATTCTTTCTATCTCTTCAAGACAATTGTCATCGTTTGGATACACGCTGGCAAAGGAAATAAGCATTTCATCTTGTATTGCAAAAGCGAAATCATTTACTTTATGCGCAGATAAAGGTTTAGTCGCTATATGCTGCACGACAAAATGCGTAATTGATCTTGCTTTCATTTTTTCTTTTATATCGGCCTTAGTTCCGTTGGTTAATGCGAATTTACCGCCTTTAGAGCAAAGCCGTGTTATTGCCTTTTCAGCTAAAGTATCTGGATATACGTGCGTATGGAAGTCTATTAACATATCTGCGCCTCATTTAATGCGTTATTATACTACCAAATCAAACATAAAACAATAATTATTTATTGAGAATCGCAGTTGCATAAAGAAGGACTGCAATAAAATTAAGATTCACATAATATGCAAGGGCGCGGCGAGCGGCAAAGCGCTCCATGAAGCGGCAAAGCCGCTTCAACCACAGCTTAAGGGGAACCTTGAGCTGTGGCCGCGCCCGTATAAGCCGTCCCTGCTTGCCGCTAAAATTCCCGCCCCGCTTATGTTGAAAAGCGCACTCGGTTACCGCGTGCGCTTTTCATACGTATTCATCCCCGAATACGGCAATACCCCTTTAAGACATTTTTCAATAGGTCCGTAATCTTATCACAGTTTTCTGAATTAAAAAAAACACAGCGATAAGCTGTGTTCTTTCTATATAACTATACGCGAAAAGACTGTCCGGGTTTTGTAAGAAGTTCGGTATTAGGAAGTTGAGACTGATATTTTTTGTATACTTTATATGTTTTCAACAACCAATTAGTAGTATCATACTGTTTGTCAGGCAAATGTGTCACAAACAATTTTTTCGGAGCAATGCGTTTAATAACTTCCCTGCCTTCAGCAAGACCAATAAACGGAAAAGGAATGAACAAGTAATCCACAGCATTTTCTAATATAAGCTCTGCGCTTTCAAAATTAAACAAAGACGGCTGTGCATCTCCGAGATGAAGCACGACTTTGTTTTTCATCTCGAACATATAAGCATAGTTATCCACGCCTGAATATATTTCACCGTCATGCGCAAGATTTATTATTTGAAAAGGTATATCTTTGATCCTAAGTTCAATATTCGAATATCGCGGCAGCTCAACCGAACGTAACTGACTGTCCAGTATGCTGTTATATATATTTGTCCCGCGTATCTTATCCATGACTAGTTTAGGGCCAATAAGCTGCGTATGCTTATTTCTTTTCAATATCTCTACTGTCATCTCAGCATTAAAATGATCCGGATGATGATGAGTAAATAAGATAATATCAATATTATTGTATGGAGCTTCATTAAGCACCATTTTCTCCAACACATCATTACTGACGCTGTAATACGGCTTACATCTTTCAGTATGTACGCCGTCAATTAATACTTTTTTATCTTTTGTTTGTATAATAACGCCTGAATTTGCTATATATAAAACATTTATCCTTGAAGCGCCGAACATATATTTCTCCCGCAAAAATGTAATATTTTTGTCACAATAATTATATTATATCTGAACAGTCATAAAATAACAATAGCGCAAAATAATTAATTTTTAATATTAAATCAATATTAAGTTAATTAGCATCAAATATATTTATACGATGAAAAAATATAATGATACGATAATAAAATTATCACAACAAACAGGATTCAGCAATAGAAAGTGTTCAAAAGAGCTTAAAAATCATAATTATGATTATGATGCGACTCTTGAGCACTTAAAGCAATTAAGGCTCGATCCTATAGAAATATATTCTGATTCCGTTTCTTCTTTGTTCTTGTCGGAACGAGGGAAAATCATTAAAATATCGGATTGCGAAGGCAATGACATAGTTTCTATTTCATGGATAATACCCGTGCTGTCTTTATATCTGATAGATATACCTTCATGGGTTATTGCTTCATTAGTAATACTGATGATATTATTTAATCTGAATTTTCACATAGAAAGTAAGGTAAAAAGGGATATAATAAAAGATACAACGATAGATATTGATTCATATATGCGGACAAAACAGCCCGCTAACGAAATAACTGCTGATGATAATGGATATTATGAAATAACCATAAAGTAGCGGTCAATGGAGGAAAAAATGAAGAAGGTACTGATAATAGAGGACGAACCTAAAATATCACGTTTTTTACAGCTTGAGCTGGAACATGAAGGATACAGCGCCCATACGGCGCAAGAAGGACGGGAAGGTTATAAAAAAGCATCGAGCGGCAAATACGATATAATTATCCTCGATCTCATGCTTCCGAACTTAAGCGGTATTGAGATATGCAGAAGACTTCGCGCCGAAAATATAACTACTCCTATTATAATGCTTACAGCAAAAGACGATGTATCTGATAAAGTTACTGGACTTGATGTAGGCGCTGATGACTACATGACAAAACCGTTCGCGATAGAAGAATTGCTCGCAAGAATGAGAGTCGCTTTAAAAAAACAAACGGGGCAAGCCTCAGCTTCGATATTGACGGCAGGCAAGCTTACGCTTGACAGAAACAAATATGAAGTGCATTATGGTAATACTCCTATAACGCTTACGAAAAAAGAATTTGAGCTGTTATCATACTTGATGCTCAATAAAAACATTGTTCTGACAAGAGAGCAGATTGTGGATAATATATGGGGGTATGAATATACAGCAGAAACTAACGTAACGGACGTTTATATTCGTTATCTTAGAAGCAAAATCGATGAAGCTTTCGGAACGAATTTTATTCGAACTGTTCGTGGCGTGGGATATCAATTTAAGGATGAGTAAAAAAGAAGGAAAAAGCTTAAGCACTAGAATTTTTTACAATTATAAATATTCCATTAAGCAGCGTATCACATCAACATATGCGTTGATATATTTGATTACGCTGCTTTTGATTCTTGTTGTTTTCTGTATAACTTATGCAAATTACATATGCGCTGATCTGCCTGCAAGAACAGAAAACATAGCAAGCGCCATAAATGCCCAAATCAATAAAGATTCCGATATACGTTCAAACAATTTCATATACTATCTTACAAGCTTAAAAAGCGATATTATACATGAAATATTCATAAGCGATAAATCAGGGAATCTTATAGCGACAACATCTACAAATGAAGAAGAAAAAAACGAATACAGCAAAAGACCAAATTTAATTTACGCTTTAATTCCCGAGACAGCCTTGATAACAAACAATTATTATGTTGACACATATAACGATGAGGCAAGGCAGCTTAAATATTATATTTACTATGACATATCAGACAGGCACGATTCTTATGCAGGGATGGTAAGATTATTGTCGTTTGCATTTATAGTCGGTTTTGTCATTTTTATTTTTGCAGGATTTTCTCATACAAATAATGTTTTGAAGCCGATAGATGACATAACGGCTGTAGCGAAAAAAATCAACGGTGAAAATTTAAGCTTAAGAATAAGCGAACAATCAACAAAGTCTGAACTTAACGAACTCGCCGGTACAATAAACGACATGATGGACAGAATACAAGCTTCTTACGAAAAACAAAAAAGATTCGTCTCTGACGTATCGCACGAACTCAGAACGCCTATTTCGGTAATCAGCGGATATGGTTCGATGCTAAAACGTTGGGGAAAATCAGACGAAGTAATATTGGATGAAAGCATAGATGCAATAATTAATGAAGCTGATAATATGAAAGATCTCGTTGAAAAGCTTTTATTCCTGACCAGACACGACAACAAGACGCTCAGTTTCAGCAGAGATATTACAGATATAAGCAAGCTTTGCGAAGAAATAGTAAAAAGCGCCGCTATGGTAAAAACTGATTTCATAATTACATCAAACATAGCCAAAGGAATTACGGCTGTAGTGGATGAAACGAGAATACGTCAAGTTTTCAGAATACTCATAGACAATGCCGAAAAATATTCGCGCGATAAAAAACAAATAGATATAAATCTTTATCAGAGCGATGTGTCCTTCTTCTTTAGCGTTAAAGACTGCGGTATAGGCATATCCAAAGAAAATCTTGAAAAGATTTTTGACAGATTCTACCGAGCGGATGAATCCCGCACAAAAGACGCCGGAGGCTACGGACTCGGCCTTTCTATTGCAAGAATCATAGTGCGGGGACATCACGGCTCTATAACGGTAAAAAGCAAAGAGGGCGAAGGCAGTATATTTACAATACAAATACCTTTGAATTATACTCCTGATAATATGTATTGAGGATTAAAGAAGCTTTTCCACCATTTTCACTGCAAAAGCAACAATATGAGAACATGGTCTTGCCGCTTCATATGACGTATCGTTAAAACGATCTGTATAAGCCGCGTCTTTACTCTTCTCAAGCAAGGCAGGGCAATTTACCGCTCCGCACATATTTTCAAACTCTTTTACGAAATCACGGACATTTGCATAATAGGCTTCTTTTTCTTCATTGGAATTCCAATAAGGATCTCCTTTTAAAAGACCGTACGCCATAACAGCTCCGGCAAGCGCTCCGCACATGCCTCCGAGACGTCCTACTCCGCCGCCGTGGGGAGATGCAAGCTTCAAAAGCGTTTCTTTACTTATATTCACTTCTTTATCAAAAACAGCCAAGGTAGCCTGAGAACAGCTTGCCCCTTTTTTATCAAACAGTTCAATGGCCTGATCAATACGTTTATTGCTCATAACAAAAACCTCCTAATTTATGTATTTCATACTACAGCAATTTTGTATATAATGTCAAGCATATATATTTTCCATTATTTCAAATGAAGAAAACATCGCCTTCTATAGCTCAGCTTTGGATATGACCATCAGAAAGCGCCTAAAGCAAATACGCAGATATTGCGCCTGATATGAAGTTTCAAGACGGCAAAAGGAGGGTGGTCATACAAGCGCAGCCGGCCGCAAAGCGGCCCTTAAGCGTAATTCGCTTAAGTTATAGCTTGAGGGTCTTGCCCTCAAGCTATGGCTGCGCCCGTATGACCACCTTTCTTTTGCCATATCAAAGCAAGTACTTCACACAATTCAAATCCCCGCCCCGTTTATGTTGGAAAGCGCTAAAGCGCTTTCCGTACATATTCTTCCCCGATATACGGCAAGACCCCTTAAGACGTTCCGAAAATTATATACAATAAAAAAGAGGCGGCATGCCGCCTCTTTTACCGGTTAACATCATCAGAGGGTTTAATCTTCTCATCAAGCGCTAATTTTTGCGAAGTTACAATTTTCTTGTCATAGCAACAGAAAATATCATTTACTTTTTCTTTATCGAGCTTAGGAGTAATCAAACTCACCACAGGCACAACCACAATCGAAGCAAGTATTGAAAGCGCCCCGGCGGCAAGCGGCGTTGTGAAATTCACAAATATATTAATTACGCTTATTCCTATACCCGTGAAGAATGAGGCATATACAGCTCCCCTTGTCGTATCCTTCATAAAAAGACCATACATGAACGGACCGAGGAAAGCTCCTGCTAAAGCCCCCCAGCTTAAAGACATCAGTGTTGTGATCAAATTATTTGGATTAAGCGCAATTACCGCCGACAGTATTATAAAGAACGCGCATAGCAGCCTTATTGAAAGCATTTGTCCTTTTTTTGACATGCCCTCTGCTTTCTTGGTAATACTCTGCCAAAAATCAAGAACAAATGTCGAACTAGATGTTATAACCAAAGAAGAAAGCGTCGACATGGAAGCAGAAAGAACAAGTATCAAAACTACTCCAATCAAAATATCAGACAAATTCTGTGATATCATGGTAGGCACAATTTCATCATATACGACCGGCGATTCGCTGTAGTACAAACGGCCGAAAGCTCCTATAAAGTATGAACCGCCAGCTATTAAAAGCGCAAACAACGTTGATATAACAGTACCAGTCTTAATGGCTTTTTCGCTTTTTATTGCATAAAATTTATGAACCATTTGAGGAAGCCCCCAACAGCCGAGACTTGTAAGAATCACTACAGACAATAATCCCATAGGGTCAGGGCCGAAAAACGAAGTAAATGCTCCGTTCAACTGAGGCGTTGCAGGATTTTGAATCTGCGAAAGCGACTGTATCGCCTCGGTAAAGCCTCCTTTTCCTTCCAAAACCGATGTCACTACCAAACACATGCCTACTATCATAATAATACCCTGAATAAGATCGTTAACCGCTGTAGCCATATATCCGCCGGCTATAACATATATTCCTGTAAGCAAAGCTATGCCAATGACGCAAAATGTAAAATCTATATCAAAAGCAATAGCAAAAAGTCCTGAAAGCCCCTTGTATACTGAAGCAGAATACGGAATCAAAAACACGAATATGATGATTGACGATATGATCTTAATTGCCTTGCTCAGATAACGCTTCGCAAAAAAATCAGGCATTGTAGCGGCATTGAGATGCTTTGTCATAATTCTGGTACGCCTGCCAAGAATCAACCAAGGCAAAAGACTTCCGATAATCGCGTTACCCAGCCCTATCCATGTAGCTGCAATTCCGAAATTCCATCCGAATTGTCCTGCATAACCTACAAAAACTACAGACGAAAAATAACTGGTGCCATACGCAAATGCTGTAAGCCAAGGGCCGACCTCTCTTCCTCCAAGTACAAACCCTTCAACGCTTTGAGAATGCCTGTTGTAGTACACGCCTACAACTGCTGTAATAACAGCGAAGATAACGATTAGTAAAATTTTTTCAAGCATAATTTCCCCTTTCTTTTTTCTTAGGGGGATAAAAAAACACCCCCTGAAATTAAATTCAGAGGGCGAGAATAACCCGCGGTACCACCTCAATTTACCAACGCCTCACGACGTAAGCCTCAACGAGTGCCAACACACTCCGGCATTTTAACGGACGCACCCGGCTTAGCCTACTCAGCATAACGCCTTTTGGTAAGCAACTCTCGGAATGTATTCGAACCGCGCCTTTCTGCTCCTCTCATCTACCGGCCGCTTTCTTTAGACAGGCTGTGCAGTTTTACTTCTTTCCGGTCATAGTTTTTAAGCATAATATCATATGGAATATTAACTGTCAAGTTATTTTTTTCAGTTTATGAATTTATTAAAATAAATTGATTTATTGTATCTGTTGCAATACGCTGCTTACTGTGCATTGCCCGCTAATGCAGCGCTATTCTTTTTTCAGTTTTGAATAAGTTTTCTGTGTGAATTTTTCTTTTTTCACTAAAAATCTTTCATGTATCCCCTTACCAATCAAGCAACACTCATCAAACGCGCTGACTTCAAATACAAGTCTTTTGCCGTCAATCTGCGCAAGAAAGCTTTCACAGCGCACTTTCATGCCTATAGGAGTAGCTGATATATGTTCTATTTCAATTTTTGTACCAACGCTTGTAGTATCTTCATCAAGGTATTGTTTTATACTTTCCGACGCTGTTTTTTCCATAAGAGCTATCATAGCAGGCGTCGCAAACACATCCAATTCGCCGCTGCCCATAGCCTTGGCAGTATTAGCATTGTCCACGGTCAGTGAAACCTCATTCTTTATTCCTGTATGCATTATTTTTTTCTCCTTATTTTAATGTGAAAGTAAGTCTTACGGGATTATGATCGCTGTATTCAAAATTCAGATCAATATTATGCGCGGTTGCTTCTATATTCGATGATATGATAAATCCGTCCAGAACACACGTATAATTTACTCCCGGCTGATACGCCATATCGCTGCTGCGGCATGTCGCAACTTCGTTTACATTATCGGCGCATACTACATTATAACCTTGCGCTATCATGCTGTCATCAAGCTCATAAGCCCATACAGGCACTTGCTGCATGCACGAGAATGACTCTCTCGTATTACATAATACATGATTAAAGTCCCCTCCTACTATAACGTAGTTACCCGCTTCGGCTTCTTCAATCAAAATCTCATTAAGCTTTTTCAATTGCTCAGCGCGAATAATTCCTCCCTCGTCATATGCAGACATATGACTGTTAATCAAAACAAGCTGTCTGCCGTTGGATACGGGTATGCGCATCAATGTAAAACATCTGTCCAAATCAAAGAATTTCGCAGGAAAACTCTCATCAACAGGATAACTTATTCTGACTGCGCTTTCTATATTATATTTTGATAACGACAAAAGACCTGACTCGGTTTTCCCGTGAGGTTCATGCAACGGATAAAATAGATATGCCGTATGGAAATTACTCGCGTACAACGATGAATAACCGTCAACAGAGCTGATTATCCTTTCACATTCGTTTATATGATAGCTTCTAGTCGCATCTTTATCCACCTCTTGCAAAAGATAAAAATCAGCATTTTCATTTATTATCATATTGATCGAGCCTTCGATATTTCTATCTACTGCTTCTTCGCTTTCCGCTACAGCGTTTTCCCCATTTACCGTGGTACCATCAAGCATTACGCCGCTGTCCATAAAAAAAGAAAAATCATGATCATAAGCGCCGAAACCGATGTTATATGTAACCGCCGTATACTGCTCTCCCACATTAAGCGCAGCCTCCTGAAGATTGTTTATTTCAACCGGCGTGTTATCCGCTATTCTATAATACTGTACAGATATATATATCACATATCCGGCAACTGCAACGACTACAACTCCTATCACAGATAATATGCCTATTGCAATTTTTTTCAGCGTTTTTTTCATTTCAAATTTCACACCCTCATATTTTATTGTTTATTTTACCATAAAGCAGCATTATTAACAAAAATACCTCATATAACATTTTACATGAAATGTTTAAATCACGATACTTCTTAACGCAATGTCTGATGATCTTTATTCAGCGTACTTTCGATCTTTGATTAACCGAAATTAGACACATATGTAAATGCTTATTTTATCTCAATCTCAATACAAAAATATTAATAGCGCAGATAAGCTTATGACACTCTGACAGATATATTACAAAGCGTTGGCACAGCATGAAAATATGCTAAAGCATACTTTAAAGAAATAATAAAATAAATAAGCCGGTACTTTCCGGCTTATTATAAACTATAGTTTTTGAAGATGTTTTATGCACTAAAACAATTGCATACTATCACGCGCTTACATCTTTCAATATTCCAATAAATTCATCGACCGCTTTTTCATCAGCCGCCCAGCTTATGCACAAGCGCACAGCAGTATGATTCTCATCAGTTTTTTTCCATATTTCGCAAATATCTTTTAATTTTTCGGCCGTATTATTCGGCACTACTAAAAACTGCTGATTCGTAGGCGAATCAATCAAAAATGGTATATTATTTTCAATACACGCATTTTTTATCCGCTTTGCCATGGCATTTGCACGCTTACCGATTTCAAAATACAGTCCGTTACTCAAAAGCGCTTCAAACTGCACTCCAAGAAGCCTTCCCTTCGCAAGCATTGCTCCGCGCTGTTTCATTATATATCTGAAATCCTGATTAATAATATTATTACTTATTACCAATGCTTCTCCGAAAAGCAAGCCCGCTTTAGTGCCTCCTATATAAAAAGCATCGCAAAGAGCAGCTATATCTGCCAAAGTTAAATCATTTTCATCCGAAGTGAGAGCATAGGCTAATCTTGCGCCGTCCATATAAAGATACAATCCGTTTTCATCACATATTCGCCTTAATTCTAAAAGCTCTTTTTTATTGTAGATGCTTCCTATTTCAGTAGAGTTCGATATGTATACAAGTTTTGGCTGTACCGTGTGCTCTCTGTTTCTGCCGGATTTATGTTCATCGCACAATGATGAAATTTGCTCGGGCTTTATTTTGCCGTCGGATGTTTCCACAGTGATTACTCTGTGGCCCGCGGCCTCTATGGCTCCTGCTTCGTGCACTTGTATATGGCCAGTAGCAGGGCTGATTACACCTTGATGAGGTCTGAGCGCTGCTGCTATAAGACACAAATTCGTTTGCGTTCCGCCCACCAGAAGATGCACCCCAATATTTTCGTTATTGCACAATTTTTTTATAATACCGGCGGCTTTGTCACAATAAACATCGTATCCGTAACCGTTCGATTGCTCATAATTGGTATTTATAAGCGCTTCAAGCACCTTAGGATGGGCGCCTTCCATATAATCAGACTTAAAAGATCTCATTTATTCCACTCCGTGATCCATTATACAATAAAAGTTTTTAAATGCCAACACAATAAAATGCTTGATAAATCAAAAGGATGATTCGGATTAAAGATATTCCCATCCGTTAAAAAAAATAAAATTAGACCCAAAGAAAATCTTGAGTCTATTTTATGCAAGAGAAATTACTTTATATTAAAATCTAAGCGAAAGACAGCTTAGTCCTCCGTCAATTTTTCTGAATTCCGAACTGTCGCACACAAGAGTTTCATATCCTAACTTTTGTATCATCTCCAATGTAGAAGGAAACCCATAGGGCACTATTATTTTATCATTCATCAAAAGGCTGTTTACTGCGTAGGCTTCATTATCATCGATTATATGATTTTCGTAACTTTCAAATATATCCATTCCGATAAATTCGCCAGATACCAACATATTGTTGTTTCCAATATAATCCACGCCTGTTTTCAGATGCAGTATTTTATTTACCGGTACAGCTACCACGCTGTAGCCCATGCCTTCAAGTATTTTAGTAAACTGTTTAATGCCTTCTTCGTTAGTGCGTTTTGATTTTCCGATATAAAAACGTTCGCCGACCATCATAACGTCTCCGCCTTCCACAGTGCCGGGATTAGTTATACGGTAAATATCCTTATCATCATAATACTGCTTTATTGTGGATATTATCAACTCAACTTCACCTTTACGCGTAGGGGCGCCGGGATTGGTTATAACAGCGCCCTTTGGCGTCAAAACCGCTACATCTTCTACAAAACAGGAATCAGGATATTCCTCTACTGCCTCAAGAACTTCAACGGTTACTCCTGTTTTTTCAAGTGTTTTTATATATTCGTCGTGCTGTCTTAATGCATTGTCAAAATCAGGTTTTCCCAAATATGAAGAAGTGGTTATACCGCTTAACATAGAACGTGAAGGTCTTCTTACAATAGCGTGTTTAAACATTGTTTTAATTGTCCTTTCAAAGATGATGTATAAGTATACTTTATAATGGCAGAAAATGCAATATTATACGCGAGCATTTGAAGGGCGCCGCGCCAGCAGCAAAAGCGTATACGCTTTTGCTGCTGGCGAGCCATAAGGCTCGCTTGGACGTATCACGTCCTGGCGCGGCGCCCTTCAAATGCTCGCGTATAATAAAAAAGCGGTAAACACCGCTTTTATTTAAACTTTTTATTAATATTTTCCCAAAAAGCCTTGTGCTTTTGGAATCCTTCGCTGCCAGCTTTATCAAATTCTCTAAGCGCCTGCTTCTGCTTGCCATTGAGCTTTTGGGGAATTTCCACATTAACAGTGACATACTGACTTCCCTTGCCAAAGCCTCCTAAATTCTGTATACCTTTGCCCCTCAGCTTGAACATCGTGCCCGTCTGAGTCCCCTCAGGCACCTTCAGCTTAACTTTACCTTCCAAGGTAGGAACCATTATCTCATCACCAAGCGCAGCCTGAACAAAAGTTATAGGGACGTTCAAATATATATCACTGCCGTCTCTTCTAAACAGCTCATGAGGTTTGACATTGATAAATACAAGCACATCTCCGCTCGGTCCACCATTTATCCCGGCATTTCCTTCGCCTCTTAATGGAAGCACGCTGCCCGTATCGACTCCGGCGCTGATTCTTATAGTGATCTGGCGTTGCTTTACTTCGCGTCCTGTACCAGAACAATTCGCACAGGGATTTTCGATTATTGTTCCTTTGCCGCCGCATTTATCACATGTTTGAACTGATTGAATCATGCCGAGCATGCTGTTCTGAGTGACTCGTATCTGACCTGATCCGCCACATTTATCACACGTTTTTACACGTCCGTCTCTGGATCCCGTCCCGCCGCACGCAGAGCATTTTTCTCTCCTACTGAGCTTTATTTTCTTCTCACACCCGAACGCCGCTTCTTCAAATGTAATATTTATATTTACACGTATATCCGATCCCTTCTGAGGGCCTTTCCTTCTTGAAGATGAAGAAAAACCTCCGCCGAACATGTTGAATATATCGCCGAATATATCTGAATAATCTCCTCCCGAAAAACCGGAAAAGCCTCCGAAACCGGAATTCTTATTTGGATCAAAAGCATCATGCCCAAGCTGATCATACCGCGCACGCTTGTCAGCATCACTGAGAACTTCGTAAGCTTCGGTCACCTCCTTGAATTTTTCTTCGGCTGTTTTATCGCCTGGATTTCGGTCTGGATGATATTTCATTGCAAGCTTTCGGTATGCTTTTTTTATTTCTTCTTCTGTTGCTGTCTTATCTACACCCAAAACTTCATAATAATCTCTTTTTGCCATTTATCCACCTATAAACATCAATATCAAAGGTGCATATTGAATGCACCTTTGATTAAGGGATACTAAATTATTTAATTTGATTATTTTTTATTCTCATCGTCATCATCGACAACTTCATAATCAGCATCGACCACATTCTCATCAGTGCTTCCCGCATCTTCAGATGAAGCAGTATCTGATGTAGTCTGATTTGCTCCTTCAGCGCTTGATTGATACATCTTTTGAGCAATCGGATAAAATGCTTCGCTGACCTTCTCGGTTGCCGCTTTTATAGCCTCAGCGTCATTACCGTTCATCGTTTCTTTAAGATCCGCTATAGCTTTTTCTACCTTTTCTTTTTCTTCAGCGCTTATTTTGCCTTCAGCATTCTTTAATGATTTTTCCGTCTGGTATATCACAGAATCTGCATTATTTCTTGCGTTGATTTCCTCTTCTTTCTTTTTATCTTCATCAGCATACTGTTCAGCTTCTTTGACAGCTTTGTCAATATCTTCTTTTGACATATTTGTAGAGGATTGAATAACAACGTTCTGAATATTATTCGTACCTAAATCTTTGGCCGAAACGTTGACTATACCGTTTGCGTCTATATCAAACGTAACTTCAATTTGCGGCACGCCTCTTGGGGCCATTGGTATTCCTGTAAGCTGGAAGCGTCCGAGCGTTTTATTCGCGCTTGCCATCTTTCTTTCACCCTGCAGTACGTGTATGTCAACTGCCGTCTGATTGTCCGCGGCGGTTGAAAATATCTGGCTCTTTTTAGTAGGTATTGTTGTATTTCTGTCTATAAGCCTTGTAAAGACTCCACCCAGAGTTTCTATTCCGAGCGAAAGCGGCGTAACGTCCAAAAGCAACACATCTTTTACATCTCCTGCCAAAACTCCGCCCTGTATAGCTGCTCCCAAAGCCACACATTCGTCTGGGTTAATCCCCTTAAAAGCTTCCTTGCCGGTAAGCTTTTTAACGATTTCCTGAACCGCCGGAACTCTTGTAGAACCTCCTACAAGGATAACCTTGGCTATGTCTCCTTTGTCCTTTTCATTCGCATCGGCTATCGCCTGTCTTACAGGTTCCGCCGTCTTTTCTATCAAATCAAAGATTAGCTCTTCAAACTTGCTTCTTGTAATCGTTATATCAAGATGCTGCGGACCCGCGGCAGTTGCCGTGATAAACGGCAGATTTACATTTGTGGAAGTAGTGGAAGAAAGCTCTATTTTAGCTTTTTCAGCCGCCTCCTTGAGTCTTTGCATCGCCATCTTATCAGTGCTCAAATCTACGCCGTTGCTCTTTTTGAACTCAGATACAAAATATTCCACAAGTCTTTCATCGAAATCGTCACCGCCCAAACGGTTGTTACCGTTCGTTGCAAGCACTTGGAATACTCCGTCGCCAAGCTCGAGTATCGATACGTCGAATGTACCGCCGCCAAGGTCATATACCATTACCTTCTGACTTTCCTCTTTGTCAAGCCCGTATGCAAGAGCGGCCGCAGTCGGCTCGTTTATTATACGCAGCACTTCAAGCCCTGCAATTTTGCCTGCATCTTTTGTAGCCTGCCTCTGACTGTCTGAAAAGTAAGCGGGAACAGTTATAACAGCCTTTGAAACGGTTTCTCCCAAATATGCCTCCGCGTCTTTTTTCAGCTTTTGAAGTATCATTGCTGATATTTCCTGTGGCGTATATGATTTATCATCTATCTTAACCTTATAATTAGAGCCCATCTCTCTTTTTATGGATACTATCGTTCTGTCCGGATTAGTTACCGCCTGACGCTTTGCAAGCTGTCCTACGAGTCTTTCATCGTCTTTCGTAAAAGCCACAACCGACGGAGTCGTCCTTGCTCCCTCTGAATTAGGTATTACTATAGCTTCGCCGCCCTCCATAACGGCAACGCATGAATTTGTCGTTCCAAGGTCAATGCCTATAATTTTTTCTTTGCTCATATCTATATCCTCCTTAAAGTATAGTTTATTTCTTATTAACTTTGACCATTGCAGGCCGCAAGACTTTTTCCTTATACATATATCCGCGCTGAAGCTGTTCTGTTATCACATTATCGTCTTTAGCTTCATCGCTTTCTGTCATAACCGCATGATGCAGATTCGGATCAAACAGTTCTCCTTCGGCCGGAATCGCCTTAAGCCCCTCCGAAACCAATATTTCGTCAAGCTGTTTGTATACCATCTTTACGCCGGTATAAAATGCGCTTTCTTCCGTTTCCGCTGCAAGAGCTCTTTCAAAATTGTCTATGACGGGAAGAAGCTTTTGCATTACCAACGCTGTAGCGTAAAGCGCCGTTTCTGTTTTTTCTTTCGCAGTGCGTTTTTTATAGTTATCAAAATCCGCATAAAGCCTTAAGTAAGAATCATTAAGCTCGCCAAATTTTTTTTCTAATGCATCCATATCACTTTTAAGAACGGTTTCTTCCTTGGGTTCTTCTTCAGGCTGAACTTGTTGATCTTCAGATATTATATCTTCATTTTCAGACACATCATTTTCTTGTTTGTTATCTGATTCTTGCTCATCAATAATATTCTCTTTTTCTTCCTGTGACATTAATCCTTTCCTCCCAAAGTATCCGACAAATGCTTATCCAACGTTTTAGTCATCGCCTTGATTACAGAAACGCAGTAATCGTAATCCATCCTTGTCGGACCTACTATGCCTATGGAACCTATCGGCCTTCCGTTGAGCTTATAAGTCGCAGTAACTACCGAGCAATCGTTCAGCTCTTCAAAAGTATTTTCGTTGCCTATCTTGATATTTATACCGCTGTCCATCGCTTCAGTCAAAAGATAAGATATCATATCCTGTTTATGCAGCGTTTCCAATACTTTGCGCGCTTTTTCCATATCCTTAAACTCAGGATATTTAAATATTTCTGTCAGACCTGAGGCATATACTTTAGTATCCGCGTCTTGCTGGTAAATATTCTTTATCGCGGCTACCACTTCGGCCAATATGCGCTGCTCCTGGCTGTTCAAGGCCTCCATCGCAATGCTGAAGTTTTCGGCCTCAAAATCATTATTAATACCGTCAACGCACATATTGAGAAATACCGTAATTTTTTCAAGCTGTTTTTTATCAGTTTTGGAATTCAGCCTTATTTCCGCATTTTTGACAATACCTTGCTTTGTGATGATAACTAAAAGAGCTCTCTCCCCTTCGATATGAATAAGGCGGATATCTTTTATATCCATTTGAGTAATATGAGGCGTCATCACAAGAGCTGTAAGATTTGTCAATTTTGTCAAAATCTCCGCTGTCGCTTCTATGGCTTTATTTAACTGACCTACATACTTATCGTAAAGCGTTCTTACATTCTCAATTACATAGCTCTCCACATCTGAGATTTTCATGAAATTATTAACATACATCCTGTATGCTTTATCCGATGGAATTCTGCCAGAAGATGCATGAGGCTGAACAAGCAGACCCATATCTTCAAGATCCGCCATTTCGTTCCTGATAGTCGCTGACGATATGCCTAAATTATAATTTTTTTCGATCGTACGCGAACCCACAGGCTCGGCGGTTCTGATGTAGTCACGGATTATCGAATAAAGTATTGCAAACTTTCTGTCATCACTTTTCATCTTCAACCACCTATTTATTAGCACTCATCATTAATGAGTGCTAATACAAGTGTAAGATACCATTACTTGAAGATTTTGTCAAGAGCTAAAAGCAAAAACCTTCCAAAAATCAAAAAAATTTTTTTACAAAAGAGCTTTATATTTAAAGCAGATTAAAAAAATATTACAGTATGATTATCAAATAAAATCCCGCATTACCATTGAAGCAAAATCATATCCTTTATCGCTCAAACAATACATTCCATTCTTGCTTATTAGAAGTCCCATTTCTATCCATTTATCAGCTTTATGCGGATAAACGCTTTCAAATTCCTTCCCGAAAACCGAATGAAACTTATCAATGTCAATTCCTTCATTGCGTCTCAGGGCAAGCATCACAAAATCTCCCATCAGCTCGCTTTCCTGCTCTATGACGGCATTATCATAAAAGCAGCAATAATCCTCAACCGCAATATATTCTTTTAACAAATACGGGTTACTGAATCTTTTCTTGCCGAAATAGCTGTGCGCCGCCGCGCCAAGCCCGATGTATTCCTGCATATCCCAGCAATAAACGTTATGCATGCAACGATAATTTTTTTTGGCAAAATTGGATATCTCATATCGCTCATAGCCGTATTTGCCCAAAATATTTTTTGCAGCATGATACATTTTTCTATCAAGATCATCGTCCTGAGCATAT
Organism: uncultured Lachnospiraceae bacterium; assembly: GCA_944381375.1. Taxonomy (GTDB): domain Bacteria; phylum Bacillota; class Clostridia; order Eubacteriales; family Anaerofustaceae; genus CALWKX01. The sequence continues at coordinate 32,386 of CALWKX010000015.1, read as the reverse complement.
ACGCCTTCTTTATACATTTTAAACATCAAAGTACCCTTTTCAAGCGTAAGAGCATAAACGCTTAAATGCGCAGCGCCTGAGGCACCCGCAGTCTTAAGCGTTTTACTCCAGCTTTCGCACGTTTGATTAGGCAGTGAAAACATAAGATCTATATTAAAGTTTTTGATATCCAATTCATGCATAAGTTCAACGGCGCCGTACGCCTGCGCCGCTGTATGAGATCTGCCTATTCTTGCAAGCTCATCGTCGAAAAACGACTGTACCCCGAGACTGATTCTGTTTATACCGGCGTCAGTATATTTTTTCAAATTATCCTTAGTCAGCGAATTCGGGTTTGCTTCTATTGTAATTTCGCAATCTTCTTTAATCAAGGCAACCGCTCTTAAGGCAGCAATAATTTTGAGAATATAATCCGCCTCAACAAAAGAAGGCGTACCTCCTCCGATATAAACAGTATCTATTTCGCGAGAGAATAACCGCCTCTTTTGATTAATTTCCCTTATAAGCGAACTGAAATATTCCTCAGTCAGCATTGTATCCGTATAGGAAGCAAAATCGCAGTAATAACACTTTTTCAGACAAAAAGGTATGTGTACATAAACGGAAAGAACATCATTCATCCAGCTTCAAAACCGCCATGAAAGCTTCCTGAGGAACTTCAACGGTTCCTATCTGCCTCATGCGTTTTTTACCCTCTTTCTGCTTTTCCAAAAGTTTCTTTTTACGCGTAATATCTCCGCCGTAACATTTTGCAAGGACATCTTTTCTCAGTGCCCCAACTGTTTCTCTGGCTATAATTTTTCCGCCTATGGCCGCCTGTATAGGAATTTCAAACATATGCTTAGGTATTTCTTTTTTCAGTTTTTCGCAGATGCTTCTCCCTTTAAAATAGGCGCTATCCTTGTGCACGATGAAAGAAAGAGCGTCAACTATTTCACCGTTTAAATATATGTCAAGCTTAACAAGATCCGCTTTGCGGTATTCATTTATTTCATAGTCAAGCGAAGCATAGCCTTTTGTTTTCGATTTAAGGGCATCGAAAAAATCATATATGATTTCATTAAGAGGAAGCTCGTATTTAAGCACGACTCTTTTTTCTTCTATATATTCCATTGTAACGAACTTGCCGCGCCTTTTCTGACAGAGTTCCATTACTGCGCCTACATAATCGCTCGGAAGCATTATATCGGCCTGAACGAACGGCTCTTCCATATAATCTATCTGCGCCGCCTCCGGAAGGTTCGCCGGGTTATCTACCTTTATCATGCTGCCGTCCGTTTTTATAACGTTATAGCTTACGCTCGGCGCCGTAGTGATAAGGTCAAGATCATATTCCCTGTCAAGCCTTTGCTGAGTGACTTCCATGTGCAAAAGTCCAAGAAATCCGCATCGGAAACCAAACCCGAGAGCATTGGAGGTTTCCGGCTCATAAATCAAAGAAGCATCGTTGAGCTTAAGCTTTGCAAGCGATTCTTTCAAATCTTCATACTTGCTTCCGTCTGCCGGATAAATACCGCAATAGACCATGGGATTTATTTTTTTATAACCTGCAAGAGGCTCAAGCGCAGGGTTATCTGCACTCGTTATGGTATCGCCTACTCTTGTGTCAGCCACGTTTTTTATAGAAGCCGTAACATAACCAACGTCGCCCGAACATAACCTGCCCGTGGGCGTAAGAGTATTAGTAAATACGCCGACCTCTTCCGTTTCAAACGTTTTATCCGCGGCCATAAATTTTATCTTCATTCCTTTTGAAAGGATTCCATCCACTATTCTGACGGAAGCTATAACGCCTTTATACGGGTCGTAATAAGAATCAAAAATAAGTGCGCGAAGCGGCTTATCGTCATTATTGTCAGGAGGAGGTATTTTATTTACAATCGCTTCAAGCACTTGATCAATATTTATGCCCTCCTTAGCTGAAATTAACGGGGCGTCCTTCGCAGCGAGCCCTATATAATCCTCTATTTCATTTATGGCAACTTCTGCGCACGCGCTGGGCAGATCAATTTTGTTTATTACAGGAACTATCTCCAAATCATTATCAAGAGCAAGATAAACATTAGCAAGCGTTTGAGCCTGAATGCCCTGAGTAGCGTCCACAACCAATACTGCGCCTTCGCAAGCAGCAAGGGAACGCGATACTTCATAAGTGAAATCTACATGCCCCGGCGTGTCTATCAAATTCAATACGTATTCATTGCCGTCTTTTGCCTGATAGACTAAACGAACAGCCTGAAGTTTTATCGTTATGCCGCGCTCCCGTTCAAGATCCATTTTGTCAAGCACCTGCTCAGACATTTCTCTTTTCGTCAAAAGGCCAGTAGCCTCTATCAGACGATCCGCAAGAGTTGATTTGCCGTGATCAATATGAGCAATTATACTGAAATTTCGAGTAAACGGTTTTTTATCCGTCATGCCATCCCCTTGTCTAAAGTATTGCTTATAATGGCGATGTCTTTCCTGTAAAACATTCCATCAAAACTTATTTTATCTATATTTGAGTAAACTTTTTCTCTTGCTTTTTCAATATCATTCGCACAAGCGCATACATTCAGAACGCGCCCCCCGTTTGTAACAATATTGCCTTCGCCGTCAAAAGCCGTCCCCGCATGAAACACAGTAATATCATCCAGATTGCCGTCCATGCTGATTTTTTTGCCTTTTTCGTACTCAACAGGATATCCGCCAGAGGCGGCGACAACGCATACGCTCGCTTCGTCAGACCATTGTATCTTAGAAGGATCAAGCATTCCGTCAGTACAGTTGAGCATAATCTCCACAAGATCGCTTTTAAGCCTCAGCATCAAAACCTGAGTCTCGGGATCACCGAAACGCACATTGAACTCAAGCACTTTCGGACGTCCGTCAACTATCATAAGTCCTATATACAATACGCCTTTGTAGCTTAAGCCTTCAGCCTTAAAACCGTGAAGAACAGGCTCCAAAATCTCATCATTGATTTTTTTCATCATCTTTTCGGTAATCAGCGGATTGGGAGAATACGTACCCATTCCTCCCGTATTGAGCCCCATATCATTATCCATAGCTCGTTTATAGTCTTTGGAGCTTGCCATAGGCGCTATAGTATTACCGTCCATAAAGCACAATACGCTTGTTTCCACACCGTCAAGATACTCTTCTATTACAATTGTATCCGCCGCGCCGCCAAGCGTTTTTTCTACCATGAGGCTGTTTATCGCTTCGACGGCGCTCACCTTATCCTTGCAGATGAGCACGCCTTTTCCTGCGGCAAGTCCGTCCGCTTTGATCACGAGAGGATAATTAAATCTTTCAAGCTTATCAATAGCCTCCTCCGGCGAATCCGCTTTGACATAATTGGCAGTAGGTATTTTATATTTAAACAGAAACTCCTTAGTAAGTTTTTTGCTGCCTTCAAAGGCCGCACATTCTTTACTCGGCCCGAATATTTTTAAGCCTTCTTCTTCAAAAAGATCTGTAATACCCATTACCAACGGATCTTCAGGGCCAACAACTGTAAGACCTATACGATTCGCTTTTGCAAAATCGCAAAGTTTTTGTATCTCGTTAGCCTTAATGTCGATACATTCAGCAAGCTCGGATATCCCGGCGTTGCCTGGCGCGCAGTAAATTTTATCGCATATGGAGCTTTGAGAAAGCTTATATATCAAAGCATGCTCCCGGCCGCCGCCGCCGACTACCAATATATTCATTTTTTCCCTCGCTAAATTCTTTACTATATATTATAACGCAGTCTGTTAAGAGTGCTTAAAATGACGTATTCCCGTAAACACCATTGCTATACCGAACTTATCGCACAATGCAATACTGTCTTCATCCCTTATAGAGCCTCCGGGCTGAATAATGGCGGTTATACCGGCTTCAGCCGCAGCTTTTACACAGTCGCCAAACGGGAAAAACGCATCTGAGGCCAAGACGCTTCCCTTCACGTCAATATTGGCCTGTCTTACTGCATTTTGAAGCGCCCATATTCTGTTTGTCTGACCCGGACCGCTTGCGATAAGCGTTTTGTTTTTCACAATGGATATGGCATTTGACTTTGTATTTTTGACTGCCTTAAATGCAAAAATCAAATCCTGCATTTCCTCGTCAGTCGGCTTTCTTTCAGTCACTACCTTAAGATTTTCGTAAAGCATATTGTCGCGTGTTTGAATCAACAACCCGCCGAGAACTTTTTTCGTATCGTAAGCATAACCGTTAAAGGCTATTTCGTCAAGTTTAAGAAGTCTTATATTCTTTTTAGCCTCAAGTATTTTCAACGCCTCGTCTGTAAAGCCGGAAGCTACTATCACTTCGAGGAATATTTCCCCCATTTTCTTTGCGCACGTTTCATCTACAATGCCGTTGGTCGCAATAATTCCGCCGAATATTGATACGGGATCAGCATTATACACATTTGTATAAGCCTGCATAAGAGTAGCGGCGCTGCTGATGCCGCACGGATTGGCGTGTTTTACTCCGACGACAGTTATCAAATCAGAAGTAAATTCCTTCAGCATTTCTACAGCGGCATTTGTATCGTTAATGTTGTTATATGAAAGTTCTTTGCCCCAAAGCTGCTCGGCTTTAGCCAATGATCCCTGCGTATTGGCAATTTCCTTATAAAAAGCGGCTTTTTGATGAGGATTTTCCCCGTACCGCAGATCGGCTGCTTTATCATACGCCAGTGTAAGAGTATCAGGGAAAGATTCGTCTTTCATTTCTTTTTTGAGATAATCGCAAATCAGCGTATCGTAATATGAAGTAAGCTGGAATACTTTTTTTGCAAGGTACAATTTGGTTTCATATTTTACTTCTTTATTGTCTTTAAGCTCGCACAAAACCTTTTCATAATCAGCCGGATCAGTGACAACAGCAACGTCTTTGAAATTTTTAGCAGCGCTGCGAAGCATTGTCGGTCCGCCGATATCTATATTTTCTATCGCTTCTTCAAAGCTTACACCCTGTTTTAATATTGTTTTTTTAAACGGATAAAGATTAACCACGACCATATCTATCGGCTTGATACCCAATGAATCAAGCTGCTGAATATGCTCCGGTACGTCCCTTCTTGCCAACAGCGCGCCGTGAACCGCAGGATGCAGCGTCTTCACGCGTCCATCAAGACATTCCGCAAAGCCTGTTATTTCGGAAATACCCGTAACTTTGATACCGTTTTCTTTCAAAAGTTTAGCCGTACCTCCTGTTGATATTATTTCAACATCCAAATAAGCTAATTCTTTTGCAAACTCAACGATTCCTTTTTTATCCGATACGCTTATAAGCGCTCTTTTAATCATTATGCGCCTCCGATTTCTTTATATATACTTTTCTTCCTATTATTTCAAGTTTTTGCTGTACAAACAATTTTACAGCTTCAGGCAAAAGCTCGTGTTCTGTACCGAGCACTCTTTTTTGCAATGTTTCGGCAGTATCGTCCTGAAATACTTCAACAGCTTTTTGAAGTATCACCGGACCCGTGTCCGCTCCCGCATCTGCGAAATGCACGGTAACTCCCGTTATCTTAACTCCGTAATCTATTACGGCCTGATGCACTTTCAGCCCGTAATAGCCTTTGCCGCAAAAAGCCGGAATAAGCGAAGGATGTATATTCATTATTCTGTTTTTATATTCATTATAAAATTTCTCAGGCAATATTTTTAAAAATCCGGCCAAAACTATAAGGTCAGGTTCGATTTTATTAATATATATCAGCATATCGTCATAAAAAAGATTTTTATTCTGATACGATCTGTAATCAAAAGTCTTTGCAGCAATGCCGGTATTTTCTGCGCGCTTAAGCGCATAAGCGTCAGGCACGTCCGATATTACCGCCACGATTTGCGCATACTTATTGTGGATTTTATCTATAAGGCATTGGAGATTCGTACCTGAACCGCTAACAAGCACAACGATTTTTTTCAACGGCATAAACGTAATTTCTCCTTATCTTCGGTTATATGACCAAGCACAAACGGTTTATGCCCGAAAGGTTCAAGTATATCCAAAGCTTTTTGCGCATAAGATTCATCAACCGCTATGACAAATCCTGTTCCCATATTAAAAGTGGCATACATTTCTTCTTCGTCAATATCGCCTTCTTTTGCTATTAGGTCGTACAGCTTATTTTCACAAGGCAGCATTTTAACATTTGCGCACAAACCATCAGGTATCATGCGCGGGATATTTTCCACATATCCTCCGCCGGTTATATTGCACATACCTTTTATTTCCACACTGTTGATAAGCGCAGCAATGTCTCTTGCATAAATGCACGTGGGCGTCAGCAGAGCTTCGCCCAGCGTCATTCCCAATTCGTCTATATAAGTGCTTACTAAATAATTATTTACCTTGAAAAACACCTTTCTCACAAGCGAATAACCGTTTGAATGAAACCCTGAAGCCGAAAGTCCTATAAGGACGTTGCCTTTTTTTATGTTCTGACCAGTTATCATTTTGCTTTTTTCCACTATTCCCGTTGCAAAGCCGGCAAGATCGTATTCGTCTTCGGCATACATTCCAGGCATTTCCGCCGTTTCTCCTCCAATAAGAGGGCAATCCGCTATAATGCACCCGTCAGCTACGCCTTTAACGATTTCAGCTATTTTTTTAGGCTTGTTTTTCCCGCATGCTATATAATCCAGAAAATAAAGGGGTTTTGCGCCATGACATAATATATCATTCACGCACATGGCAACAAGATCCTGACCCACAGTATCGTGCTTGTCCATAAGCTGAGCTATCAAAAGCTTAGTGCCGACTCCATCGCTGCCGGAAACGAGCACGGGATTGGTATAGCCCGACGGTATTTCAACGCACCCTCCGAATCCTCCAAGATCTCCCAAAACAGTGTCGTTGTATGTATTTTTGATGAATTTTTTTATGAGATTTACACTTTCATATCCGGCCTGTTTATCCACGCCGGCCGATTTATACGTATTTTTCGCCATATAAGCCGCCTACTCCCCTTTTATCTTATTATTGCTTGATAAGACTTCATCATGAATCTGTTCTTTATATTCCAATATTGTATCTTTTATATGAGGATATTTTACGGAAAGTATCTGCGCCGCGAGAATCGCAGCATTTTCCGAGCCGTCAACAGCCACGGTAGCAACAGGCACACCTTTGGGCATCTGCACTACGGAAAGCAGAGAATCAAGCCCGCCGGCAAAGGAAGTCTTGATCGGAATTCCTATTACAGGCAAAGGAGTATTCGCAGCTATCACACCAGCAAGATGCGCAGCTTTGCCGGCAGCGGCTATGATAACCTCAAAACCGTCCGAATCGGCGTTCAGCGCGAATTCGCACGCTTCAAGCGGCGTTCTGTGCGCAGAAAGCACTTTCGTTTCATATTCTATTCCCAATTTTTCGAGCATTTCCTCGCTCTTTTTCACCACGCCGTAATCAGACGCGCTGCCCATAATTATTGCGACCTTTGCCATAATCAAAATATCCTTTCCTATGAATAATATTTGACGCCCGAGACGAATATTTTCTGATCGAATTCTCCCGGTATGTTTTTATAAAGACCTTCAACCCATCGCTCGCTGTGCCCCATTTTACCCAATATTCTGCCGTCGGCGCTGGTAATCGCTTCTATATTCATCATGCTCCCGTTTGGATTAACGTCAGCGTCCGCACTTACCTGCGCATTAATGCCGCAGTACTGAGCAGCGATCTGCCCGTTTTCCTCAAGCAACTTTAGCGTCTTTTCATCGGCGACAAACCTGCCTTCGCCGTGCGAGAGCGCAACATTATAAACTTTGCCCAACTCAGCCTGATAAAGCCACGGAGAAAGATTGGATGTTATTTTCGTTTTTGCGATTTTCGCCACGTGACGCCCTATGGTATTAAAAGTAAGCGTCGGGGAATCCGTATTCAGCTTCCCCATGCGTCCATAAGGCAAAAGCCCTGTTTTAACCAATGCCTGAAAACCGTTGCAAATACCTATCATAAGACCATCGCGAATATAAAGAAGCTTTTCGATTTCTTCTGCTATATAAGGGTTATTTAGAACGGATACGATGAATTTACCGCTGCCGTCAGGCTCGTCTCCTGCGCTGAACCCCCCCGGAAGAGCTACTATCTGGCATGAAGCTATTAAATTTTTCATGGTTCTTACGCTCTCGGAAATATCTTCAGCGCTCAGATTTTTGAATACCATGCTTTCCGCTTTTGCGCCGGCGCTTTCAAAAGCGCGAATAGTATCGTACTCGCAGTTTGTCCCCGGAAATACCGGCACAAATACGCGAGGACGCGCATATTTTGTTTGCGCTGTAGTTTTTTTCAAATTTTCGAAACGCACTTCATGCACATGCGCGCTGTTTTCAGCAACGATAGGAAATATCTCTGCAAGCATTGAATTGCGTTTTTTTATGATTTCATCCAATGATGTTGTTTCTTTGTCAAGAGCAATTACAGCATTGCTTAAAGTATGCCCTATAATCTCGAGATCCGGCAATTCATCGTCTTTAAGTTCTATAATAATATCGCCGCAGGCGAATTTTGATATATCGTTTATGTTTGTACCGCTTAAGAATTCAAACCCCAAACGGTTCCCAAAACACATTTTCGATATTCCTTCCGCTATTCCGTAACGGTCAAGCGCTTTTGCGCTGAGAACTCGTTTGTCTTTAATCAGCTTATTTAAAATCGCCAGATTATCCGCAAAGCTTTCAAGGTCGATAACGCCGTTTTCGTCCCTCACGGCTCTCAACACGGCAACCGCACTGCCTGCTGATTTGAATTCGTTTGAAATCAGATCATCCTCGTTTATACAGGCAACTCCAAAACATATAATACTTGGCGGAACATCTAAATTTTCAAAACTTCCAGACATGCTGTCCTTCCCGCCGATGGCTGAAAGCTTAAGATGAAGCTGCGCCTTCAAAGCTCCAATAAGCGCTTCGAAAGGTTTGGCCCACCTTTGGGGATCATCTCTGAGCTTTCCGAAATATTCCTGCATGGAAAGCTTTATATTTTCCAAACTGCAGCCTGCGCAGGCGAGCTTTGCAGCGCACGCAACAACCGAGTATATGCCGCTCAAATATGGATTATCCTTACCCAAGCAAGGGTCATAGCCATGAGCCATTACGGATGCCGTTTTAGTTACGCCACTCTCCACAGGTATGCGTGCAGCCATCACGTCCGAAGGCGTAAGCGCATATTTGCCCCCGAACGGCATTATCAAATTAAGCGAACCAATAGTGTTGTCGAACATTTCAATAAGCCCCTGTTGGGAAGCATTATTAAGCGACAAACCTTCTTCAAGAAGCAATTGTCTGAGGGAAGAATAATTTTGTGCAGACAGCGCTTTAGTGCATTGATCAACCTTTACGCATGCGCTTTTAGGCGCGCCGTTTGTATCAATAAAACTTCTTTTGATGCTTAATACGGTTTTGCCGTTATATTTCATAACGAGTCTTTTGCTGTCTGTCACAACAGCGCTTTTAGAATACTCGATATTTTCGTCTTTAACATAAGACAAAAACTCTTCTTCGTCATCCGGAGTTATGATTACAGCCATGCGCTCCTGAGACTCGCTTATAGCTATTTCCGTAGGCGTCAGCCCCTCATATTTCAACAACAGGCTGTCAAGATATATCTCAAGGCTGTCTGCAAGCTCGCCGATTGCAACGCTTACGCCACCAGCGCCGAAGTCGTTGCATTTTTTTATCAAACGCGCACATTCGCTTTTTCTTATAAGCCTTTGCAGTTTTCTTTCTTCTACGGCGTTTCCCTTCTGCACTTCACTGCCGGCAGTCGCAACACTCTTTTCGGTATGTTCTTTAGAAGAGCCTGATGCGCCTCCAATTCCGTCTCTTCCAGTACGCCCGCCTATAACGTATACAATATCTCCTTTTTGAGGCTTAAGTCTTTTGACGTTCTTTTTGGCTGCCGCAGCTATAACGGCTCCAACCTCCATGCGCTTAGCCGCAAAATCAGGATGATAGTATTCCTTTACCTGCCCTGTGCAAAGTCCTATCTGATTTCCGTACGAAGAGAAACCGTTCGCCGCTTCAGTAGTTATTCTACGCTGGCTGAGTTTTCCGGGCAGAGTTTTGTCAAGCGGTGTAAAAGGATCGCCGCAGCCCGTTACTCTCATTGACTGATATACGTACGCCCTGCCTGACAAAGGATCTCTTATTGCGCCCCCCAAGCATGTTGCGGCGCCTCCGAATGGTTCAATTTCAGTAGGATGGTTATGCGTTTCGTTTTTGAACATAATAAGATAAGGCTCGTTTTTGCCTGCATTATCCGCCATAACTTCATAGCTGCATGCGTTCACCTCATCACTTATCTCCACATCAGAATTAAGCCCTATGCTTGAATGATATTTGGAAGCTATAGTGGCAATATCCATAAGCGTCGTATTTTTTTCATGCCTTCCCAGCTTATTTTTTATGCCCAGATATTCTTCATAGGATTTTTTTATTTCATCGTTCATTGCCCCTTTGGCAAAACTAATATTTTCAAGTTTCGTCATAAAAGTAGTATGCCGGCAATGATCCGACCAATATGTATCAAGCACTTTTATTTCCGTATCGGTAGGGTCCCTTTTTTCTTCGTCTCGGAAATAATCTCTGATAAGTTTTATGTCGTTAAGATCCATTGCCAAAGCGTTATCAACAATGAAATCTTTGAGTTTTTTATCATCATACGCAGTGAAACCGCATAGCACATACGGTTCCAAACTTTTCACTGCGAATTCATTCGGCTTATACTCGCCCAAATCCGCAAGTCTTGAGTCAACCGGGTTTACGAGATATTTGATTATACGATCTACATCTGCGCTGTGGTTGAGCCCTTTAAGAATATAAACTGAGGCGTGGTTTACTTTTATACTGCATCCGGGCTTAATAAGCCGTACGCACTGTTCAGCGCTGTCACAGCGCATATCATACTGTCCGGGCTGATATTCTATGCCGAAAACATCCTCATCTTCACTGCAAGAAAGTTCATAAAACACTTCGTCCTGATTTATTTCGGCAAATATGCCCCATATTATATCTGATACGTCTATATCCGATACGATATCATAGCGGTTCAGAAGCCTTAACTCAAGATATTCAAGATTGAGCTGCTGCATAAGTTCTCCAGCAAGAATATGCGCCTTTACGTCAAAGCCCTTTTTCTTTTCTACATAGATCCTTTTAAACACGGCCGCCTCCGTAATTGTTATGTAATGTATAATTTTAGCATAAAGCAGACAAAACGTCTATAACGCGCAAATTATTTATTTTTTATTATTTATTAAAATAGCTGATATAAAAACCGGAAAGAAATTCTTTCCGGTTTTATATCCATTCAGGCTTATGCGTCACACGCACTTTGCCACTGCATTTTTAAGTATTTCAAGGCCTTTAAGCATACGATCTTCTTCAATAATAAGCGGAGGAAGAAATTTTATTACTTCATCATTTCTGCCTGTTCGTTCTATTATCAGACCGTTTTCAAAGCACTCAGTAACAATTGCTTTTGAAAGAACTGTATCGTGACAGTCTATTCCGTAAAGCATACCGATTCCTCTTACGCTGATCTTATCGCTGAGAGGTTCGATATTTTCTTTCATGTATTTATAAGCTATTGCTCCTTTGCGCTTAGTCTCTTTATCAATATTAAGCTGCTCTCTCAATTCAAGGGCGGCAACAGCTCCAATAAACGCAAGCTGGAAGCCACGGAAAGTGCCGGTATGATCACCTGGTTTCCACACATCAAGCTCAGGCTTCATAAGCACTAACGCCATAGGAAGTCCATATCCGCTTATTGATTTCGAGACAGTCACGATATCAGGGACAATTCCTGCTCTCTCAAAAGAGAAAAACTCTCCAGTTCTTCCGCAGCCTGCCTGCACATCATCCGCTATAAGCAGTATATCGTACTTATCGCAAAGCGCTCTAAGCCTAACCAGCCATTCTTCAGGCGCAATGCATATGCCGCCGTCGCACTGAACTGTTTCAATAATCACAGCAGCAGGCTTGGCAACTCCGCTGTTTGGATCCTTCAACAGCTCCTCCATATAGGCTATCGTATCGAATGATTCATAAAATCCAAACGGGAAAGGAAGAAATGTTACGCCTGTGGTTTGCGTACCGATATTGGCCTGATAATCCGTATTGCTTGTAACGGAGCTTGCGCCCATTGACATGCCGTGAAACGAGCCCGTAAAAGCGAATATCCCCTGGCGTTTTTTAGCTTTTCTGGCCAGCTTCAAAGCCGCTTCCACGCTGTTGGCTCCCGTAGGTCCGCAAAACTGTATCTTGTAATTAAGACCTTTTGGTTTTAATATTTTTTCTTCGAAAACCTCAAGAAATCTTTTCTGCGGATTTGTATACATATCCAGGGCATGAGTAATGCCGTCGTTTTCCAGATATTCAATAATTTTAGCTTTTATGTAATCGTTATTATGTCCGTAATTAAGAGCTCCCGCTCCGGCGAAAAAGTCAATATACTCCTTACCGTTTTCGTCATACATTGCAGCATTCTTTGCTTTGGTGAAAACTGTCGGAAAACTTCTGCAGTATCCTCTTACTTCGCTTTCGAGTTTTTCAAATATGCTTTCCATAATTTCCTCCTCATAAATTATATGAGTTTATTAACATACATTCGCGCAAGGGCCGTATCGCCTTCATACTCAACAGTCTTTCCATTGATAATTTGATAATGTTCGTCACCCTTGCCGGCTATTATAAGTATATCATCTTTGCTTAATTCAGCGATAGATTTTTTTACGGCTTTTTTTCTGTCGGTCACTATTTCATTTTTGCAGCCGTATTCATTAAGGTACCCCGAAACTTCAAGCGCTATCTCATAAGGGTCTTCGCATGAAGGATCCTCGCTCGTAACGTATACATAAGACGCGTATTGAGACGCTACATATGCCATATCACGCCTTCGCTGAAGCCCTTTGCCTCCTGGACATCCAAACGCCAGTTTAATATTCTTGGAGGGATAATATTGCTTTACGGCGCTAAGGGCGTATTCTAAGCTTGTTTTATTGTGCGCATAATCAACAATTACAGTAAAACTGCCTTTAGCGAATATATCCATTCTCCCTGCGACTTTCGTTTCCGATATGCCTTTTGAGACGGCATCAACATCGCTGACCCCGTTCAAATACGCCGCTGCGGCCGCCGCCACCGCATTAGACACATTAAATTCCCCGGGAATTACAGTATGAGTCTTTACAATACCGTAAGGAGTCGCTATGCTGAAGCGCGTAATAAAGCCATCCCGCTTTATATCGCATGCATAAAAATTTGCATTATGATTTTGATATGAATATGTGACTGTGCGCTCTGCATTTTCCGCCGCCGCAAGCGCATCGTTGAAGTGCTTATCGTCCATATTCAAAACAGCATTTTTATATTTTGACACTACAGCCATTTTACAACTGAGATATTCATTAAAATCTTTGTGCTCGTTTGGGCTTATATGATCGTTGGAAATATTAAGATAAATTCCAGTGTTGAATTCAAGATTATATATTCTTGACATTTTTTCCGCTTGGGAAGATACCTCGATTATAATATCTGAGCATTTATTTTTAACTGCGCTGTTTATCAAATAATGCAGCATATCCGATTCCGGAGTAGTTAAAACAGCCTCTTTTTTTTCTTTTCCGTCGAAAATTTCCACAGTGGTTGCATAGGCGGTTTTACGTTTCGCTTCAGACAAAATATTTTTAAGATAATATACAGTAGTGCTTTTGCCCTTTGTTCCGGTTACGGCGCTTATATTTATTTTTGCGGGATCATAATCGTAATAGGCCGCCGACGTCACGGCAAGCGCTTTTCTGACGTCTTTTACGATTATTGAAGCGGCGGATACAGAATAAGGTTTTTCGGCAAGATACGCAGAAGCGCCGTTGTTGATAGCTTCTGCAAGATAGCTTTCCTCAAAATGTATTCCTTTACAGATAAAAAGGCAGTTTTCTTTTGCTGCTTTTGAATTGTACGTAATCGAGGATATGATGCTGTTTTCATCAATATTATCATAACAGATCAAAAGCGACTCTGACTTAAGTCTTTCGATCAAATCCATCAGATTTAGAGATTTTGTACCAGTCATCTGTTTTTTTCCCATTTTAAATTTAGGATTAATTATACTTGATAAAAAACAAAAACACAATAAAAACGCCATATTAATATATTTTCAAAAAAACACCGCACCTTATAAGTTATATGTTATAATTTATACGCTGAGCAATGTTTTCGGAGGTATTATTGATGGATGAATATAGTTCATTATCAATGAATACAAAGCTTGATATATTAAGAAAAATGTATCTCATCCGATTTTTTGAACAAAAAACGGATGAGCTTTTCGCACAAAAGACAATGCACGGAACGACTCATTTGGCCATAGGTCAGGAGGCGGGATGCGCGGGGCTGTCCGAAGCTTTGAATAAGGATGACTGGGTGATTGCAACTCACCGCAATCACGGATATTACCTTGCTAAAGGAGCAAGTCCCAAAGCGCTCATGGCTGAAATGATGGGCCTTGCCGACGGTTCGGCAAAAGGCCTCGGAGGCTCAATGCATCTTACTGATGTGCAAAACGCTTTCATGTGCAGCACTTCTATTGTAGGCGCTTCGGCGCCTATGGCAGCAGGCATGGCTTTTGCAATGAAATATAAAAAACAAGACAATATCACCGCAGCGATATTCGGAGACGGCGCTTCAAATCAAGGCATGGTACTGGAAGCGTTCAATCTGGCTGCGGTTTGGCAGTGTCCTGTATTATTTTATTGCGAAAATAATATGTACGGTATGTCCACGCCAGCAGCAAATATAGTAGCAGGAGAAATATACAAAAGAGCAGAAGCTTTTACAATCAAGAGCCAACGTATCGACGGCAATGATGTAATAGAAGTTTACAATGCAGTAAAACGCGCGGCTGATTATATACGCAAAACCAAAAAACCATATCTGATAGAAGCCATGACATACCGCTTTTGCGGTCATTCAAAGAGCGATAAATGCATATACCGAACAAAACAGGAAGAAGCCGCGTGGCTGAATAAATGTCCTATAAAAAAATATGAAGAATATCTTTTGCAAAACGGATTGTGCGATAATCAATATATGCAAAAAATAAAAAAAGATACGATACGCAAAATTGAAGATATCACTATTGAATGTAAAAAAGATGATACCGTGCTAAGTCTTGATAAGGCTTTGACGTACACATACCCTGTATAGAGAGGCAACTATGAGTATTATCAGTTACTGTGAAGCTATACGTGAAGGGATAGCGCAGGAAATGCTTTGCGATGACAATGTAGTAGTTATTGGAGAAGATATTGGTTTGTACGGCGGTAAATTCGGTGTAACTAAAGGACTTAAAGAGCGCTTCGGAGACAGACGAATAATAGAAACACCGATAAGCGAAACTGCATTTACTTCAGCGGCTGTCGGCGCTTCTTTACTGGGATTAAGACCCGTAGTCGAAATAATGTTTGGAGATTTCATCACTCTTACGGCTGATCCCATTATCAACCATGCTGCAAAATATCATTTCATGAGCGCCGGAGCAGTGAAATGTCCTTTGGTATTAAGGACTTCGTTTGGAAGCGGCACAGGAGCAGCCGCTCAGCACTCTCAATCACTTGAAAGCATGTATCTGAACACTCCCGGAATTAAAGTTGTGGCGCCCTCAGATCCTTACAGCGCAAAAGGTCTTATAAGGTCTGCAATAAGAGATGATACGCCGGTAATGTTTTTCGAACACAAACTTCTTTATTCAATCGAAGAAGAAGTGCCTGAAGATGATTATTTTGTGCCAATAGGGAAAGCCGAAATCGCAATTGAAGGAGACTCAATAAGCCTGATTTCGTATTCATATGCAACAAAGCTGTGTATAAAGGCCGCGGAGCTTTTGAAAAGAGAAGGGATCAATGCTGAAGTAATTGATCTGAGATCTTTAAAACCATTAGACAACGATACAATAATAGCTTCTTGCGAAAAAACAAAGCGTGCGCTTATTGTACACGAAGCTCCTGTTTTTGCAGGTTTTGGCGCGCAGATAGCCGCAGTAATTAATGAAAGCAGTATAGCATCAAAGATGATAAAGCCGCCGATAAGACTTGGAGGACTGGAAATTCCTGTTCCTTTTGCAGGACATCTTGAAAAAGCCATAACGCCGAATGTAGAAAAAATCATACAGGAAGTCAAAAAAATCATGGACATTGAAGCTAAATAAACAATAAGTTGATAAAAGGACAAGCTTTATCAACTTGTCCTTTTACTTTTATATCTTACCTTCGTATCTTTTCGACACTGATTTACATTTCAGCCTTGAATTATTTCACAAAGTTTATTTACTGCTTCAACTTCGTCAGGCCCTTCCGCCTTTAATGAAACCTTTGTGCCCGGCCTTAAAGCGCATGCCAGTACGGCTAATATGGATTTTGCATTAACTTGTACTTGTTTATTGACTATGTATATATCGCTGCGGTATTTTTTCGCAGCATTGACAAAATCCGAAGCGGGCTTGGCGCTCAGCTCAAGCGTTTTCGCAATTTCGGCGTCTTTTGAGTACAAACCAACAGCCTCCTTATTTAGTTATTGCAATAATATTATATTATCGCAAACCTTAAATGAACCTTTAAATTTTTAAATTTTTACGCTTACGCTCAAACCGTCGCCGATAGGAAGCACGCAGGAAACAAGATCCTGTCTTTTATTTATTTCATCCAGAAAACTTCTAAGACGTTTTATAATCGTTATTTTTCTTCTTATCTGCGGGCTTTGACCCGTAACCATTCCTCGAAACGAAACATTATCGGCCAAGATAAGGCCGTTATGCTTTATCAGTCTTATACAATCTTCAAGCATATGAATATAATGCGATTTCGCCCCGTCAAGAAAAATCATATCATACAAACCGTCAAGATTTCTCAGCGCCTCCTGAGCATCCGCCAGAATTACTTTTATTTTTCCATCCATGCCAAATTGTTTTATATTTTTCACGGCTTTAAAATACATTCTTTCATCGCGCTCTATTGTCGTCACAATGCCGTCGTTCATGTATTCGCAGAAAAACATTGCGGAAACTCCCGTTGCCGTTCCTATTTCCAATATATTTTTCACATTGTTGGATTTGATTATAACGTTGATAAAGTTAAGTACATCGTCCGTTATGACAGGCACATGCTCGAGTATCTGAGTTTGCTTGAATTCGTATAATTTTTCTATTCCCATGACTGCGAATATCTTTCAACATTAGCTTCATGTTCCGAAAGAGTACTTGCGAAAGCGCTTTCGCCCGTACCGTCGTTTTTACTGCAGAAATAATAGTAATTATGACTTTCCGGATAAAGCGCTGCTACCAAAGCAGTCTGACGGAAATTTGATATAGGTCCGGCGGGAAGCCCTGTATTTACATATGTGTTGTACGGGCTGTCAACATTCATCTGTTCCTGAGTAAACGTAAATTGATAGTCCTTAAATATATATTGCAGCGTGGCGCAGGACTGAAGCATCATGCCATCTTCAAGTCTGTTGTAAAATACTCCGGCAATTCTTGCCAGTTCCCCGTCAACGATTCCTTCGCGCTCCACTATGGAGGCCATTGTTACTATTTCATCAACGCTCATTCCCAGCTCTGCGCAGCGAGCATAATATTCTTCCTCAAATATCGTATCAAAACCATCAAGCATTTTGATTATGATATCTCTCGGGGTCGAATCGACATACACCTCATAAGTGCTGCCGAATAAATACCCTTCCAGACCGTACTCGCGATCCGCGGGAACATCCTCAAGGAATCCGTACAGACCCTTATAATAATCAAGATTATTTTTTATTTCATCAAGAAACTCCTCTGCTGTGAAAAATCCCGATTCTTCCAAATACTGAGCGATCTGCTCAACATTCAACCCTTCTCTTATAGTAAGCATTACCGTATCGCCTGTTTCGCCGTCAACGAGCTTCTGAGCTATTTCCTTGCAGCCCATATCCGTACTGAATGAATACCGTCCTGCTTTCAAATCGTCCTGCTTGTTCTGTATGCGTATATAAATTTTAAACACCGTTTTATTTCTCACAAGACCATTTTCCTCTAAAGCAGAAGCTATATCGTCAAGCGTTGAACCTTCACTGATATTTACAATGACCTTTTCACCAGTCGGATTAACAGCTGATAAAAGGTAACTGCCCGCAGCAAAACCTGAGGCTATCACTACTAGTGCTATGGAGATTATCAATATTACTTTTTTAGATTTTTTATTAGTTTTTTTCTTAGACATGATCTATGCCCCTTCTTTTTGATTCGGCACAATTATACATTAAAACGCACTTACTGCAAAACATATAAAGCATAATAACGATATAAAAAAATAAAACGAAAACAACTTAATTTGATTTATTAAAACAGGTGCAATTTTTGTTTTTTTGCGTATAATAAACTTAGAAGCTTATAAAGATTCAGAATGTTAAAAAATATATTGATTATTGATTATATAAATGCTAAAATGCTTTAACCCTTAAGTAAGGAGGGTGGAAAAATGTTTTCCCAAAGGGTATTATCAATAAAACAATCGCCTATAAGAAAATTCGCGCCAATACGCGATAAAGTTACTGCGCAAGGTATAAACGTCATACCGCTGAATATCGGACAGCCGGATATAAAAACTCCGTCGGTATTTTTTGATGCAATAAAAGCTATAGATCCGCAGAATGTGATTGCATATACAGAGTCAAGAGGTACTGACGATATACTTGACGCCTTCTCAAAATACTACAAAAGTCACAATGCTGATTTTGAACCGGAGGATTTTATAATAACAAACGGCGGCAGCGAAGCGCTGTCATATGTTTTCGCCACGCTTTGCGACAATGAGGATGAAATATTGGTTTTTTCTCCGTATTATGCAAATTACAACACTATAGCGCGCTTAAATGAAGGGAAAATCGTTCCTATACTGACGAAACGTGAAAATAACTTCCGCATACCGCCAAAAAATGAAATTGAAAAGCATATAACGAATAAGACCAAAGCGATTCTTGTGACTAATCCCAACAATCCTACAGGTTTGGTATTGCGCAAGGATGAAATGCAGACCATAGTCGACATTGCCGAAAAGCATAATCTTTACATAATATCCGATGAAGTATACAGAGAATTCGTTTATGACGGCGCTGAGTTTATCAGCTTCATGAACTTTCCAAATGCAGTTGACAGACTTATTATTGTGGACAGCGTTTCAAAGCGCTACAGCGCCTGCGGGCTAAGAATAGGCTGCATAGCGTCAAAAAACAAGCAGCTTACAGACCATATTATGAAGCTTTGTCAGGCAAGACTCTGCGTACCATACGTTGAACAAATAGGAGCTGCAGCTCTTATAAACGCTGGGAATCAAAATATCAAACAAACAGTGGAAGAATACCGCAAAAGGCGGGATACAGTAGTATCTGAACTGAAAAAGATAGAGGGGGTTGAGTGCCAAACTCCGGAGGGAGCTTTCTACTTTATAATAAAGCTACCCGTTAAAAACGCCGAGGAATTCACAAGATGGATACTCGAAGAATTTTCTTACAACAACGAAACTATTTTGTTATGCCCTGCCTCGGAATTCTACGCGCAAAACGGCAAAGGAGCAGATGAAGTAAGAATAAGCTATTGCATATCTCAGGACGAATTAAGGCGCGCAATGAAAATATTAAGCGAAGGATTAAAAAAATACAAAGAGACAATAGCCGGCTGATTTTTTAGCAAAAACAGATAAATGTTCAAATTATAGAGCAAAAATTGCTTTAATGCAATTTGTTCAATTTCGATATAACGTTTATATTGTATAAAATTCAAAAACGCATATTTAAAAATATGCGTTTTTTTGCTATACTCAATTTTATGAAATACATAAAAGAATTATTCATAATACTTTTCATTTCTTTTATCGGAGAAGTGCTGCGTTACTTTATACCTTTACCGATTCCTGCAAGCGTATATGGCCTGTTTATCATGCTCTTGTGCCTTATCACAAAGATAATCAAGCTCGATCAAGTCGAAACCACAGCAGATTTTTTCCTTCTGGCAATGCCGATAACTTTGGTCCCTGCATCAGTTGGAATATTGTCAGCATGGGACTTCGTTAAATCACACGCTTGGGCTGTTGTAGCAATCATACTGATATCGACCGTATTAGTTATGGGAGTAACAGGAAGCGTATCTCAGCTTATAATAAGAAAAACCGAGGGAAAGAAAAAATGAAAGCTTTTTTGGAAAACTCAGTATTTTGGGCTACAATTCTCACGCTTACCACTTATATGATAGGCTGTGCGGTAAAAAACAAAATAAACAGCCCTCTTGCACATCCTTTGCTGATATCAGTTATACTCATAATCATCTTTCTGCTCGTTTTTGATATTGAATACGAAACTTATCAAAACGAAGCCAAATACATAAGCTATTTTCTGACTCCCGCGACTGTATGTCTTGCAATACCTTTATACAGGCAAATAGAATTACTAAAAAAGCATTGGAAAGCTGTTGTCGCCGGAATCCTTTCAGGCGTTATAACAAGCATGGCCAGTATTCTTTTAATGTCCATTCTATTCGGTATAACTAAACAGCTTTATATTTCACTTATGTCAAAATCCATCACTACTGCGATAGCAATAGGTATAACTGAAGAATACGGAGGTATAAGCACAATAACCGCCGCAGCGATTTGCGTAACAGGCGTGTTCGGCAGCATATCTTCCAGCATAGTAATGAAGATTTTCCGTATTAAAAATCCAATATCAGTAGGGTTGGCGCTCGGAACGTCCGCTCATGCTATGGGGACATCCAAGGCTTTGGAAATAGGGCCTGTAGAAGGCGCAATGAGCGGCCTTTCCATAGCTCTGGCAGGCCTTATGACAGTCGTGTTGGCTCCATTATTCGCAAATTTAATTTAAACATAATTTTACAAAGGAATATTGTAAATTTGATTATTTATTTAATTAATTAAAAGTTGTTGTGTTAGTTATATCAAATAATTCAATATTAATGCTTAATTTTTCTTAAAACGCTGTTCAAACAATAGGTCTTAAGAGTTGACACAAACAACAAAACTATGCTAAATTAAATACGTATTCTCAATGCTTCATGTTTCTCACATATTTTTGTAAGTCACCTGCACGTTGATGATTTACAACAGTATGTGAATTTTTTTTAAGAAGAATACAGATATCTTAGGAGGTCGTGCTAAATGAACAACGGTACGGTTAAATGGTTTAACGGAGAAAAAGGATTCGGGTTTATATCCAATGATGATCAGAGCGGAGATGTTTTTGTACATTTTTCTGCCATTCAGGTAGATGGGTACAAAACGCTTTCGGAGGGTCAAAAAGTTACTTTTGATACAGAAGAAGATCCCAAAAACGGAAAAATCAGAGCTGTCAACGTATGCATAGTACAATAACTGCATATTTGAAATTAAAAAAACCGCAAATCAATTTTGCGGTTTTGTATTATTTTTTGATATCATTGATTGTTGATATCATTTCCTGAAGTTGATTTATATCAAACGAATATTTGCTGCCGCAAAAGCTGCACTCACATTCGACGTTTTCTTTTTCCTCTATAAAGCGTTCCAGCTCTTTTTTGCCCAGCCCCATAAGCGCGCGGGCATAACGCTGCCTGCTACAATTGCATTTAAAATCAATAGGATGAGTCTGCATTATATCGTAATCAATACCTGAAAGAACTTTGTCTATAACGCCTTTGGCGTTAATCCCTTTTTCGATCATATAAGACAAAGCCTCGAATTCTTTTAAATTATTTTCTATGCGCGAAATAATATTTTCGTCAGCTTCGGGCATAAGCTGCAAAATGAAACCGCCCGCGCCGGGGCAATCACCCTGAGGCGTTGCTCTTACCCCCAAAGCGCAAACTGTCGGGGTTTGTTCGCTTTTAGCGAAATATTCAGTTACGTCCTCGGCTATTTCTCCGCTTACTATAGGCAGCGTTCCAACATAAGGCTGTGACAGGCCTAAATCCTTTATAATGTACATGGTTCCTTTGCCTACTGCGCCTGAGACGTCAATTTTGCCGTTGGCTTTCTTGGGAAGCTGCACTTTGGGATTTTTCACATAGCCTCTCACATTTCCAAAGCTGTCCGCCACACAAACAACGCCTCCAGCGGGTCCGTCAACATTCAAACGAAATGTGACGGATTCACAGCTTTCCTTTGACAGGGCTCCTATCAAGGAAGCGGCGGTTAAACTTCGTCCCAAAACGGCAGTCATGGTATTTGATGTAGAATGTATTTCATGCGCTTTTTGAACTATAGATGTAGTATCGGCGAAAATAATTCGAGCGCAGTTGTCTTTCGTAAGCGCCTTTGTCAAATATGCCATAAAAGCTCCTTTATTTATACTTTCTTCCCTGTTGAATATCTTTTAATCTGATTGCCTTATTAATACTGTTTAGCACGTCTTTTTTATCAGCGCTCCATAAAGGAGCAATCAGCGTTTTTTTATCGCCGTCGCCCGTAAGTCTGTGGATCACCATGTCTTCAGGCAGATATTCGATAATATCGGTGAGTATATCTATATACTCCTGTTTTGTCAATACTTTGAATTTATCCCTGTAATATTCCTCTTCAAGTCCGCTGCCCTTCAACACATGGAGGAGATGAAACTTAATTCCGTCAGAACCTAAAGCGGCAATATATTTTGCCGTATTCAGCATATCCTCTTTGGATTCGCCGGGCAAACCTATGATCATGTGAGTAATAACGACTATTTTACGTTTTTTTAAGTTATTAACAGTCTTTTCATATACGCTGTTCGGATAACATCTGTTTATATATTCGGCCGTACGCTCATTGGATGTTTGCAATCCGAGTTCTACCCATATGGGCTTAATTAGATTTAATCTTTCCAGCAAATCCAGAGTTTTTTCGCTGATGCAATCCGGCCTTGTAGCAATAGAAACAGCGCAGATATCTTTATGAAACAATGCCTGAGTAAACGCCTCATACATTTTTTCGTAAGGCAAATACGTATTGGTAAAACTTTGAAAATATGCGATATATTTTTTTGCGTTCGTTTTTTCGTTTATTAGCTTTTTAGCATTTTCGATTTGCTGTATAATGCTTGTGCTTTTTTGAGCAAATTCACCTGAACCGTCTGCAGAGCAAAAAATACATCCTTTACGGCTCAGACTCCCATCTCTGTTTGGACATGTTTCAGCTAAAGAAATAGCCAGCTTGTAAACTTTCTCATTGAATGTTTTTTTCAAATATTCATTTAGCGAATAATAATGCATGAAAAAATTATACCACGACGAACGAATTCAGTAATACTTAATCTACAAATCCGGACATATAAATTGTTAAATATTAAAAATTAATAAGTTTATATCTATTGATATTTTATTTTGATATAATTGGCACATAATTAATAAAACACGCATGCCGATTGGGGACTTATGGAAAAAACAGATAAAATAAGACAAAAGAAAGAATTCATCGTCAATTTTATATATGCTTTGCTTATAGTAGCGATCATTTATGTTTGCCTTAAATATCTTTTAGGCATAATAATGCCGTTTTTTATAGCATTCATCATTGTAATGCTGCTAAATCCATTAGTTAAATGGTTCTGCAAAATCACGAAGCTGAAAAAGAAAATCGTTTTCCCTGTGTTTCTTGTTTTGTTCTATGCTTTAATTGGATTTCTCATAGTGCTATTCGGAGTTAAAATATTCAATTCGGCCAGAGACGTCTTTATAGAACTTCCTGAGGTATACACTCAAACAATAGAGCCAACGCTGATAGAGGCAATGAACAGTATTCAGAATTTCTTTAACAATCTTGATCCTTCTTTTAATGAATTTCTGAATAATATGTCTGAAAATATACTCAGTTCGCTTGGCAGCATTATTTCCAATATATCCATGAACCTTGTCGGTTGGGCGACATCCTTCGCTACAAGCGTTCCCGGATTACTTTTAAACGTAGTCATATCTGTAATTTCCGCTTTCTTCATGGCAAATGATCTTGGCGTATATTCGGAGTTTTTCAAAAAACATCTGTCGGAAAAAACGATGAATCTGATCAACAATATTAAAAGGCAGCTTGGAACTACGCTTTGGGACTATATAAGAAGCTACGCATTGATACTTTTTATAACGTTCGCAGAGCTGGCAATAGGCCTTTCTATAGTCGGCATAAACAACAGCGTGCTAATTGCTGTGCTTATAGCTTTGTTTGACATTCTTCCTATAGTCGGCACGGGAATGATAATGCTCCCATGGACTATTATTGAATTCATCTCGGGCAATATCTTAAGAGGGATAGGCGTGGGAATAGTATATGTTATTGTAGTAGTGGTTCGCCAAATCATAGAGCCTAAAATCGTCGGCAATAAAGTCGGGCTCAATCCATTGGTAACGCTTATGTCAATGATTATAGGACTAAGACTGTTCGGAGGGATAGGATTGCTGGCTCTTCCCGTAACGCTCGCTCTTATAAACGCGCTTGATAAACAAGGCGTTATACACATATTCAGAAAAGGCAAGAGGAAAAATGAAGAGAAAGAAAAATCATCGCCTCAAAGCGATGTCCAAATTAACATAAAAAAAGAATAACGCAAGCGACAGTTATTATAAGCGGTTGTCTTTTTCAGATATAATATATTTGTTTTATTTGCAACCGTATCAATACGGCAATTCAATTTTTACTCATAAGTATTGCTTTCAGAATAAAAATATTGTATAAAATACTTAAAATACTTTACAGGAGCTTTCAACATGAAATTCAACTACAAAACAAGCGGGGTATGTTCATCTTCCATAACTTTTGATTATGACGACGGCATAGTAAAAAATATAAAGTTCAGAGGTGGATGCGATGGAAATCTTAAAGCGATCGCAAAGCTTGTCAATGGTTGGACATGTGATGAAATCGCGGAAAAATGCAAAGGCAATACCTGCGGCACAAACAAAACCTCCTGTGCAGATCAGCTTGCAAAGGCCGTTTTAGCGGCTAAACATTATGCCAACAAAAATAAAAAGGAGGACAATTAATGTTCAAACATGTAGTATGCTTCAAGCTTAAAGACAACAGCAGAGAGCACTGCGAAAAAATCAAGGCAATGATGCTGAAGATGAAGGACAACATTGAATACATAAAAGATATCGAAGTAGGTATCGACACGCTTCATTCCGCAAGATCGTATGATATAATACTCAGCGTTGTGCTCGATAAGGCGGAAGACTTAAATAAATATTCCGATCATCCTTACCATGTAGAAAACGTAAAATCATACATGGCGCAAGCAAGGACTGACAGCATTGCTGTAGATTTTGAAATGTAATTAAATCATAAATAAAAATTGGAAGGGACGCTTATTAAGCGTCCCTTCCTTTGTTTTTGTACAGTTTTTAATTTACTTCCAAAACGCATATTACTTTGCGCGCTTTCTCAAAATAATACTTAATACAAGCACAGCGAGCGAAACCATCATAAGGCAAATATATACACCGAAATACGAATTATCTCCCGTATTTGGTACACTTTGCAGTTTCACATCGTTAATATCGGAATTCAAGCCGGATATGATATTATCTATAACAGCCTTGTTTTGATCTAATGACTTAAACACATCATAACTTGCATTATTAATATCTTCCAAAGCGCTATTAATGAGTTGTTTGATTTTATCATTAGTTTCGCCTGCAAGCATTTGATTTACTTCTGAAATTTTTTCGTTTTTATACTGCTCGTAAGCTTCTTTGTCGCTGTTCATTTTATCAATATCATTATTCAGATTGCTTATTAGATCATCGAGCATATTTTTATTATCGTCAAGACTCTTTTCCTCATCATAAACAGTCTTATCAAGTTCTTCCAAAGCTTTGTTTATGAGTTTCTTTTCGTCTTCAGATGCTGCCTTGTCAAGCATTTCATCGATTTGATTCTTTATATCGTTCTTATACTGCTCAAAGGCCTCCTTATTTTTCTGCAATTCCTTAGCTTCATCAAGATTTGCAATTATGTTGTCGATTACCGCTTTATTAGCATCCAAATCCTTTTGGGTATCATAATTTGTATTTGCGATTTCTTCTATTGCATCATTAATAAGCTTTTTTACCTCATCACTTGTTTCATTTTCAAGCGATTTTTTAAGCTCATCAATCTTTTCCTGCTGGAATTTTTCAAAAGCTTCTTTATCTTCCTGCAGAGAAATATCATCATCAAGTTTTTTTATGATATCATTAATTACTTTTTTGTTTTCATTAATATCTTTGTTTATATCGTATTTATAATCCGTAATATCAGTCAGCGCTTCGTCAATCAACTTTTTGATTTCTGCAGATTCGCCGTTTTGATGTTTGCTATTAACTTCATTGAATTTTTGAGTCACGAATGTTTCAAAGTCAACATTAATATATAAATCTGTATCACTGTCATTCATATATTCTTTACCGCCGACATTAATCTTATTGCCTGACGGAATTTTTATAATCGTTCCATCGCTGTTTTTATTAACGGTAATCTGTGCATTATTTGTCCCGTCCGTCGAAAATTGCAACACCGCCCGGAACTTGGATATTAGCCGCTTTATATGCGTCTATCACAGCCTCTGTACAACCTGTATCGGCCGCAAGAGGATCGGGTAAATATAATTTTCCGCTTGTATCGTCACTATCACCGGGCGCAACATAATTTGCATTATCCATAGAAAGCGTGTTTCCGCCGTTTATGCCTGTTATATATGGCGAGCCTGATGAAGGAACAACAACATCATAACCGCCAGGTGAATTGCTGCTTACTGTTTTTGACGAACCTGAACCTGTATCGACAGTGCAGGAAGCGCCGCTTGAACAATGAACTTGACCGTTACCGGTATTTATTATAGTTATTTCGCCTTTTTCATTTACTTTTATCTGAGCGTCGCCGCCATTTGCAGTATATTTAGAACCGTCAGTATTGACAAGAGTTACGCCGTCCTTCAAAACACCGCTTACAGCCGACGAGGGATTATCAAGCATTTCAATGGATTGCCCCGCTACTGCATTGTTGAGAGCTTCATCAAGTGTTTTATAATAAACGTCACCAACCTTAAAGCTTCCCTGCGAAGCGGAATTCCAATCAGCAAAATTGCCCAAATAATGATGTGTAAAGTACTCGTCCCCTATGTAATTATCTTCATCACATGGAAGAATACTTATCCACAAATGTGAATTGGGTTCTTTTAAACTGTCTGTACTAAAACTTTGACCATCATATGGTTTAATTTTTCCAAATCAATTGTAATATAAAACGTATTACCAGTTTTACTAACACTTACACCCTGAGATGTTAAGCCGGCAGAACCTCTGATATCCGCTTTAGCCCATGCGATATATATGTTGTCATTCATATTTTCAGCAGATTTTGCTGCATATAAAAGCATATCAAATCGTACTATAGCCGAATTAGTTGTAGTATACTCAATATTAATGATTCCACTGCTCAAACTTGCTTTTGCTGTATCATTAACCGCATAAACCGCAGCCGGCAATAATCCAAAGCAAAGCAGTAAAATCAAAAGTCCGCTTATTATTTTTTTTTCTCATAACATATTCCCTCGATTCAAAAAAACAAAATATTACAATTAAATTTATGATACTATCCTTTGTTCACAAAGCAATTTTTAAAACGATTAAATCCATGACAACTTGTCCAATAAACACAAAAACAGCTTTTAAAAAGCTGTTTTTGTTTAATTACGCTTGCCGCTTTTGCGTTTTTTAACACATTCACTGAGCAAATACTCTATCTGCCCGTTTATGGAGCGGAAATCATCTTCTGCCCATGCTGCAATTTCTTTATACAAAGACTGCGACAGCCTGAGCAGTATTTGCTTTTTTTGTTTATCCTTTTCATCCATAACCATATCTTTCGTTAATACAACGATCCGCTATTAACTATAGGCTGCGCATCTTTATTGCCGCAAAGAACCACCAGCAGATTGCTCACCATGGCCGCTTTACGTTCTTCGTCAAGCTGAATAATACCATTTTCGCCAAGTTTATTAAGGGCCATCTCTACCATGCCGACAGCACTTTCCACGATCAACCTTCTTGCTGCTATCACTGCGCGCGCCTGCTGTCTTTGCAGCATGGCCGCGGCTATTTCAGGCGCATAAGCCAAATGAGTTATTCTTGCTTCTATGATATCTATTCCTGCAATATCGACTTTATCCTGCAATTCTTTTTTTAATTTTTCAGCGACTTCCTGACTGCTTGCGCGCAGAGACATTTCATCGTCATTTTTTTCGTCATCATCGTTTGTCACATCATAAGGATACATTCTTGCAATATTTCTTATTGCCGAATCCGCTTGAATGGACAAAAATTCCATATAATTATCCACACTGAAAAGCGCTTTCGCCGTATTTACAACTCTCCAGATAACAACCACGCCTATTTCAATGGGATTTCCCAGAAGATCATTTATTTTTTGCCTGTTGTTATCAAGCGTCATAACCTTCAAAGAAATCTTTTTATCTGGCAGCGTAGCTGAAACAGATGAATGAGCCGTCTTATCAGCGGGCGTGTTCATGTTTGTGATAGCTGTCTGCTGTCTTGATACACCAGGACGGGCCGCCGTACTAAAAGGATTGACGTAAAAAAATCCGGGGCCCTTAAGAGTACCGTAATATTTACCGAAAAGTGTCAGCACATACGCTTCGTTCGGCCTTAAAGACCTAAGTCCAATATAAAGAACAGGTCCAACAATAAAAGCGTACAACATGCATATTATCATGATGCCAACATAGTCATAAGGTATTGACACAATAAAGCCAAATAAAGCTGCTAATATCAAAAGCGTATTAAGCACAAGAAAAATCATTCCGTTAGGCGCTTTAAGCAGTTTTTCTTCAATTCCATCAGAGTTATACATATAAGCCTCCTGAATATGATATTATAATGATATCATTATAATATATAAATATATCTACATTGTCAATAATAATTTTATTGAATGAGCAAAAAAGTAACTTGGGGAATTTAATAACACTAAAAGCGACTTTGTCAATCTTAAAAATCTTGAATTAAATTTGCAATTCTCAGCCTGAATACCGCATACAGAAAAAAACGGGCAAGAAAATCTCGTCTTCTCCCCGTTATTTAATATTAATCATTATTTCTGTTAGCTTAATTGTTCTTATTATTGATAATTATGTATAAATATCTGTTTTGTGATACTTTGTTTTTGTTATATTTCACATTTTATAAACTTTTGCGAAAATTTCTTCTTTTATCTTACGGAAACGTTCTTCGGAAATCTCTCCTTCCGATATCATTACAAACAACTCAACAGGTTTTTTATTTTTCGAATATGGAGGCTGTACATAACTGTAGCCAGTATAATAGAATCCGTTCCGCTTATAAAATTCTATACGCCTACGGGCAAGCTCAGTAGTCGGAGGCTCAACTTCAAGGCAAAGCATTACGGGCAGCATTTTTTTGATTTCCGCCAATATTACCGAGCCTAGTCCGCAGTTGCGGTAAGACGGATTTACCGCAAAATGTTCTATATATGCAAAACTTTCAAATTGCCATATTGAGATAAAAGCTTTAAAGCTGTCACATTCTTCGTCACAAAGCACATATATTTTATATTCAGGCTCTTTAAGCAGGGATTTTTGCTCTGAATACGTTCTGTATTCATCTGAAGGGAAACTTTTTATTATCAGATCGAATACTTTATCAAACTCTTCTGTTTCAGCTATTCTCATACTTCCCATAAATACTCCCTATATCGAATGCGGCGTACAGCTTGCATCTTCTTTCATAATTTTCAAACGCAATTTTTCAACAGATTCGGTTAATTCGCCAGTTATGCCGTCTTTCAATCTTAGTTTTGCGCAATCAAGAAATTTATTCAACATACTTTTTAAAAAATCTTTGGTATCCTTATTCATACACGGCAATACTTCCTTCAAAAAAGCAGCAGGATCAGGCCAATAATTTTTTATATCATTTAAAGATACCGCTTTACTTTTGGCCGCCGCATAATACAACGTATTCACGAGACGTTTCCGATCATCAAAGCTTATCATTTTTATCCAATCGTCAAGAATCTTATTGAAAACCAATGCGTCCTTACTTATCTGTTCAGCATACATAAGCCTGCCTTGCATAAAATGCCAATTAAACATGCTATGCTGGTCAAGGCCTGCGCCGTCGCTTTGTACTGCACGGCAGTTCGCCGTCGCGCCGAAGAGCAAGCCTATCACTGAGGAACGCGGTACGATGGTAGTGATTTTATTCCTAATATCTTCATAACCCTTATCTTGATAAAAATCTCTTTTGAATCCAGGGCCGTCAAAATTATATACGCGCCGTATGCGTTTTTTTACGATATCAACGCATTTTGAAGCAGCGTACACAGCAAGATTTCCGCCTTTCGAATGACCTGTGCAGATAATTGAGCGGCTGTGCAAAAGAGCTGTTCGGTTGAGATACTCAGCGCTTTTATCCTGAGAAGGTATCGTTTTTTTATACATCATGTCAAAATCCTCCTTCCAGCCGATTACTGTCGAATCGGTTCCTCTGAAAGAAGCCACGCTTAATTTTTTGTTTATATAAAAAGTGAGCGCTGAGAACTGCTTATGCTCTTTATCGTCATAATCATCTTCATAAAACAACAATTGGCATTTGCCGAAACGGCCGCTTTTCGCTGCGTTGAAAAAAAATTCTTTTTTCATATCAAGGCCGGAGCCTATACACACGATTCTTTCCCAATGAGGATGCTTGACGATATCACAAAGCCTTATCCTTTTTGCAAATGGTTTTATACCTGACACGAAACCTGCATAATCATAATAAGCTAGCTGCGCAAACACCATTGCGTCCGCTGTATTGAATGGTTGTTTGTCAAATGTCAGATGATTTTGCTTTACATAATCAATGATATTGTCCATTTTATCACCTTTTGTTCATCATAATTATATCATAAAAGCATCAAAATACCTTATCGGCTTAAATGAAAAAGGTATCTGCTGCGCAATAAAAATAAAAATTCATGTTTATTGACACAAAATAAACAATATGCTATTATGAATTTTACATTAACGGGAGACATAGCTCAGCTGGTTAGAGCGTTCGCTTCACACGCGAGAGGCCGTGGGTTCGAGTCCCTCTGTCTCCACCATATATTTGGGGGTGTGGCTCAGTTGGGAGAGCGTTCGGTTCGCATCCGAGAGGTCAGGGGTTCGAATCCCCTCATCTCCACCAAATTGAATGACGGTATGAAATATGAACATTTCTTTAAGAATGTCCAAGTTTCATACCGTCGTTTTTAAAAGCTTCATAAGCATTTAGCGTTTAACGCCCAGCATGCAATGCACAAATCCAGGCATTCCCAAAGGACTCCTCAATTTATTTCACCGAAATGGACTATCACGCCTCAAATGCAGGATATTGATAATTTGAGGCGGATAGTTGAATGAAGCAGAAAATCGTGGTAATATAAAAAAAAGAGGGAATATTTGTGGATAGTCACAAGAAATATTACGATTTTACAAATGAAATATCACCTGACGAAATTTATAAAGGCTTATTAGCTTATGGTCTTTTCACAGAAAAGTTGCCTCCTATATTTTTTCAGAATCATTTTTTAACTATTGTCAGACTAATAATCCGAATTTTCCACATAAACCTACGGAATATATTTATTTTGAGAGCATGAGAAATACCAATGTTCCTCGTGCATTGGGGATTCCTAATCCGGCTGCTTATCAGGTGCTATGTAAATATATATCTGAAATATGGCCAGAATTACAAAATTATTTCGAAAAACAAACAAAAGATCAGAGTCATATTATCAGCCGTATACATATTCGGAAGATGAAAAAAACAAACTCGCTTTTTTCCATGAATTATAAAAATTGGCAGACTGATGGCACTCCGGAACCCGATCTACTACTTGGCGCTAAATATCTTGTTCATGCGGATATTTCGAATTATTTTTCCAGTATATATACACATGCCATATCATGGGCATTAGTTGGAAAAGATACTGCCAAGGAAGAAAAAAACAACTCTGAAAAATGGTATAATAAATTAGATTTTTATACACGCAAGATAAAATCCGGAGAAACACACGGATTAAAGGACAGCTATTTTTAACTGAACTCTCTGAGCAACTACATTTTTATGATTTGGCATTAAATCATAAAAAGACGGCGATTAAAGAATTACCAACAGCATCTATTGAGCAATGGATGCGTAAAATTAACGCATTTACTGCGATAGATGAAAAAGAAGTCATGAATTTCAAAGAAGTTCGTGCCTATTTAGATCTTGCTATCGAACTCATGCAGGATAACAATGAAAATGCAGCTATAATAAATTACTCAATGAAAGTTTTAGCAAATAAAAGTTTATCTGCTAACGCAAAGGCGTACTATAT
>CALWKX010000014.1 GCA_944381375.1 uncultured Lachnospiraceae bacterium | reverse complement strand
GCACTTTTGTGATTGCTGCTGTCAGCGTCGTTTTCCCGTGGTCTACGTGTCCTATCGTTCCGATATTTACGTGCGGTTTCGTTCTTTCATATTTCTGCTTTGCCATATCTTTTCTTTGTTTCTCCTTTTAATATCGAATAAAATTAAGTAACTACAAAACAACCATAAATATTTTACTAAATTAATAAATATGTGTCAATTCTTTATACGGATAAATAAACCTTATGATAAATCTTCTTGCCCTTACGGATTATCAAAGAGCCTTCCTCAAAATCCTCTTCGGTTATCAACATATCCGGCATATCTATTTTATTGCCGTCTACAGTTATACCGCCCTGGGCAATTAATCTTCTGGCTTCAGATTTTGATGAAGCTATACCGCATTTTATCAAAAGCGATACTATATCAATACCTTCCGATATTTCATCTGCGCTTACAGGCGTAGAGGGCATATTATCATCAGATACTCCCTGCGTAAACAATGCTCTGGCTGCGTTTTGCGCCTTATGAGCCTCATCCTCGCCATGAATCAGTTTTGTTACTTCATACGCAAGAACTTCTTTAGCTGTATTCATTCTTTCATCTTTATGGCGGGTAAGACTGCGCACTTCTTCCATTGGCAAAAACGTCAAAAGGCTGAGACATTTCTCAACATCTGCATCATCAATATTGCGCCAATATTGATAGAATTCATAAGGAGACGTTTTTTCAGGATCGAGCCACAACGCGCCCTTTTCAGTTTTGCCCATCTTCTTACCTTCACTGTTGACAAGAAGCTTAAAAGTCATGCCATAAGCATTCTTTCCAGTCTTTCTTCGTATAAGCTCAACGCCGCCTATAATATTAGACCACTGATCATTACCGCCGAATTCCATTATGCAGTTATATTTTTCATTAAGTCTTAAAAAATCATATGACTGCATAATCATATAATTAAATTCTAAAAACGTAAGGCCTCTTTCCATTCTTGACTGATAACATTCGGCAGCAAGCATTCTGTTTACTGAAAAATGAACTCCTACTTCACGCAGAAACTCTATATAATTTAGATTTAACAGCCAATCTGCATTATTTACTATAATAGCTTTGTCATCTTCAAAAGATAAAAATTTCTTGAATACTTTTTTGAAATTTTCAGCGTTATGCATAATTTGATCTTGCGTAAGCATTTTACGCATATCCGTTTTCCCGGAAGGATCGCCTATCATAGTGGTTCCGCCGCCCATCAACGCTATTGGTCTGTGTCCGGCACGCTGCATCAAAGACATAACCATTATTTGTATAAAGTGCCCGATATGAAGGCTGTCTGCGGTAGGATCAAATCCTATATAAAATGTAATTTTCTCCTTGCCGAGAAGTTCTCTTATTTCATCCTCATGGGTGCATTGTTCTATATAGCCACGTTCTTTTAATACATCAAAAATATTTTCCATATCTTCCTCTCAATAAGCTCTTGCAAAATAAACCGTTTTTTCAGCTTTTTTGCCGCAATAAACGCATTTATCCGTTCCAATATCTTCCTGTTCAAAAGGAATACATCTTAATGACGCTCCTGTTTTTTCCTTTATTTTATCTTCGCACTCACGACATCCGCACCATTTTGCTTTTATAAATCCAGGATTATCTTCCAAACGAGCTTTAAACTCAACCATATCAACTGCAGTAGAAGTGCGGCTTTCTCTGTGTTCCATCGCTGTATTAAACAAGTTTTCCTGTATTTCTTCCAGAAGAACAGCTACTTTTTCTTTAAGTTCATTTTGAGATACGCATATCTTTTCTCCTGTATCTCTTCTTACCAGGACAGCCTGTTCATTTTGTATATCTTTAGGTCCAATCTCAAGCCTCAGAGGGACGCCTCTCATTTCATACTGATTAAATTTCCAACCTGGTGAATTAGCTTCCGATAAATCAATATCGACCCTGAAATCTTCACTCAGCATATTTTTTATATCCAACGCTTTTTCCGTAACTCCAGGTTTATGTGCAGCGATAGGAATAATCACAAGCTGTACAGGAGCTATTTTAGGCGGCAGTTTTAATCCTTTGTCATCTCCATGAACCATTATTATTCCACCTATAAGCCGGGTTGAAACGCCCCATGATGTAGAATAAGCATATTGCTGCGTATTGTCTCTGCCCAAAAATCTCATTCCAAAAGCTTTTGCAAAATGGTCGGACAAATTATGACTTGTGCCGCTTTGAAGCGCTTGTCCGTCATGCATCAAAGACTCAATGCAATATGTCGCATGCGCACCTGCAAATTTTTCTTTTTCACTTTTTTGTCCCATAACAACAGG
Organism: uncultured Lachnospiraceae bacterium; assembly: GCA_944381375.1. Taxonomy (GTDB): domain Bacteria; phylum Bacillota; class Clostridia; order Eubacteriales; family Anaerofustaceae; genus CALWKX01. The sequence goes on along the minus strand of CALWKX010000014.1, from coordinate 229,292 downwards.
CATTGCCAAATAATCCTGACATACATTTTTATATATGTTTATCATGCGCAATGTTTCTTCTTCCGCCTGTTCAAAAGTCTCATGAAGAGTATGCCCTTCCTGCCATAAAAATTCACTCGTACGCAGAAAAGGCCTGGTTGTTTTTTCCCAACGCAGCACATTGCACCATTGATTATACAAAAAAGGCAAATCGCGGTAACTTGTAAGCCATTTAGCGTACATGCTGCATATTATTGTCTCAGAAGTAGGACGTATGCACAGTCGTTCGCTCAAAACCTCATCGCCGCCTTGAGTAACCCAAGCAACCTCCGGAGCAAAACCTTCCACATGTTCTTTTTCCTTATTAAGATAGCTTTCAGGTATCAAAAGCGGGAAATACATATTTTTATGTCCGGTTTTCTTAAACTCTTTGTCAAAAATCTGCTGAATATTCTCCCATAACGCATAGCCGTACGGTCTTATAACCATACAGCCCTTTACAGGGGCATAGTCAACGAGTTCTGTTTTCAAAATAACATCAGTATACCATCTGGCAAAATCTTCATCCATAGGCGTTACTGCTTCCATTGCCGCTTTAGCCATTTGCAACTCTCCTGTCCTTCAATAAAAAAGTCCGTCATGCCAATAGAGCATTTTAACGGTTAGATTTAACTGATTATACAATATGCAAAATAACTTGTCAATTTAATACGAAACGCTCTTATCAAAGCTTTAAAGTAACACCCCTAATCTTTCGGCGTAATATAAAGTGAATATCTGATAATGATCATTCAATATAATCGGAGGTAAATCAATGATGGATTTTTTCGGCGCATGCAGCTGTGACAGTATATTGATGTTTTTCCTGCTGCTTGTCGTTTTATTTGATAATATGTGCATATTCGATGACGACCCTTCAACGCTTCTGTTCTTCTTCCTGCTTTTAATCATAATAACTGTTGCATAAAAAATATGGGCGGCAAACGCCCATATCAACATAAGGAGGTAAGCTTATGCTTAATAATTTATTTTGCGATATGGATTCCAGTTGGATCATAATAGGAGTTTTAATCCTTTTGCTTCTCTTTAATGGTGATAACGATAAATGCGGCTGCGGCAACGACGGAGAAGGCTTTTTAGGCGGTTTGTTTGAAGGCAATGGGATTATCATCATATTACTGATAGCTTTGCTATTTTTGGATATATAATTTAATTCAGGCGGCATAAAAACAATCCTGCCGCCTGAATCCGGCTAATACATATGGAGGATATATGAAGCTTATAGATAGCATAGACAATAATAAAATAATACTATTAGGCATGTTAGGTCTTATGGCTTATAATTTATTCCCGAATATAAAAACAGACGAGTACAACTTTACTGTTGATGATAATACAGAGAATATAACGGATGAAAGTTCAAACGAACAGCAAAAACGTATTAATATACCATACATAGAAAAAGGCAAACGTCTTATCAGCGCAAATAATTTCGCAGCGATAAAAACTCTTTATAAGCTCCAAAGCATACTTGATGATTTGGCATTACTACAAAAGGCTGATTTCAGTCAAAACATACCCGACAATACAAATATCGGTGATGTAGTGGAAGAAATAAAGCCGTATTTATCACCTAAAAAGCTTAATACTGTCAAAACTGTCATGAACAATATGGATAATATGAAAAAGACGGTAACACAAATAAACAGCATCAAATCCCAAATATCAACACTGCCTAAAGATACTCCAAAAAATGAAAAGCTGAAATTTTTAATGAATGAATTGCCAAATGTCAGCGGCGTTCCCGCTTTAGATAAAATTAACGAAATAAAAAATATGGCGAATATAATAAAACCTCTTATACAAAAAAAAGAAAATGCTACCAAAACCGAAAATATTGATGTTGAAAAAAACTATGAAGAATTAAAAACTGAAAATAACGAAGAACTAAATGATATAATGGAAGTGATAAAGCTGTTTGAAAATGAAAAATAAATATTAAATACGCAAGTTTATGACCGGCTTGCGTATTTTTTTTCAATCGTATACGAATACACCACCAACACTTACATGATAATAATAAAATCCGCGCAATGTTCTCGCGGATTTATTTTTGTGTTAGTATAAAATATTTCTGAGATTTACTACGCCTGAACCCTGCGCCAATTTTGTTTCACGAAGAGAATAAGCGTTTTTTATCAAGCGTTGTTTTACTTCATCGGGTTTCAAATCGGGATACTTTTCCAAAATCAAAGCACAACACCCGCTTACTACAGGAGCAGACATGGAAGTACCGCTCATTGTAATAAAACCTTTTGAAGAATTTGCCAGCGAAACAATATCTACACCAGGAGCAACTATATCAGGCTTGCTTTTTGCATAACGGGAAGGCCCTCTTGAAGAAAAATCAGCTATTGAATCATCAGTTAATTCTGCGGTATTTTTATCATCAGAACAGCCTACCGTAATAAGATTCCTGCCTGCTCCCGGCGAACTTATGGTAGAATAATCAGGTCCTTCATTGCCTGCTGCGGCTACTACAATAATTCCTTCGCTCCATAATTTTTCAGCGGCCATAATCATCGGGTCATAGCGAATATATGAATTCACTTGCGCCCCTAAAGACATGGACACTACTCTTATATTATAAATTTCCGCATTTTTGCCAACCCAATTCATTGCCGCAAGGATGTTCGAAGTATCACCTTCGCCATTTGCATTCATTACCTTAAGGCCTATTAAATTTGCTCCTGGAGCTATTCCTTTGTAACGCTCATCGCTTGAAGCGATAATCCCGGCGCAGTGCGTACCATGCCCATTGTCATCATACGCTTTTTTTTTATTATCTACAAAATCAACAAAATGTACTATATTGTTTTTAATATTTTCATGAGGATATATTCCCGTATCAATTACCGCAACCCCTATATTTTTACCGGTTATATTATCTTTACAGCTATCGGCACCTATACATTTTCTGGCAATATCAAGACATGTTTTAGCTTTAATATCGCCGGCAATATACATAACATGTTCACAATCAGCGATATCCAAAAGAGATTTGCTGCACGCTTCTACAGCATAACCATTGATAATATCAAGTTCATATTTCAGCTTGCAGCCGCTTTTTTCCAGTGTCTGCCTAACCCTGTCTTTGTTTCGGCCATCAGCAAATACAATAACCGATACGCTATCATTATCTTTACTGTTCTCAAATAATTTTATTACATTTATGTCAAGCTTTCGCTGAATACTTTTTTTCATTTAATACTCCTTTGATTTATAATATGCTGCTTAAAAATTTGCGACAGTGTAATGACTCTTGTAATATAAAAACTCCTCCATCACATTTGTGATAAAGGAGCTATCAGTTATAGGTATTTATTCCTTTAAAGCTTGCGCATTTGCTTCCCGTTTTAAATTGCGCTGATTCTTCCTTTCTCTCCTCTCGGAATACCTTTGTTTTTTTAATTGACGATGGGCTTTGCGCTTCGATATTTTCGCTTCGCGCTTTACTTTTTTTTCTTCCTTTATTTTAGCTGATTTCTCATCGTCAGATTTGTGCAATAACCCTGATAAAATCGACATTTATTCACCTCATTTGGACTTTAAATATCCCTTGAGCGCTGAAAGGAGCGTATCAAACTGCTTTTTCTGCTGAGGCGTTAACTTGTTTTTCATATCCATAACAAGCTGCGCCTTATCCTTTGCGCTCATATCTTTCTGATTGATTTCATTTATAAACGAATTGATCTGACTTGCATATTTTCTCTCAAAACTTTTAACCTGTGATTCAAGGCCTCTTTCCTTTATTTCTTTTTTCAGATCATCAACGTCTTTACCTGAATTTTTCAATTCACTGATTATCGACTGAATTTCATTCAGTTCTTTGCTGCTTATAAAACTCACCTCTCAATTCACTATATATTATGATTTAAGAGTGATATGTTTCCTCATTTTCACATTTATAATTAATCAGCGTATTATATGTTGAAAAGAGAAAATTACGCGCTCTTTTAGAAAAACTACCCTTGGAGGATCATATATGTGCGATTTTTTTAATGATTGCAGTTGTGACAGTTTATTGATGTTTTTTCTGCTGTTAGTAGTGCTGTTCGACAGCATCGGTTTCTGGGGAGATGATCCGGGCACATTGCTTTTCTTCTTCCTCCTTCTGATAATTTTGTTTGCATATTAGAATTATGCTCTTTGCTCAGATAAGTCTGAAATAATCAAACCGATATAAGTACGTTAAGGACTGTTTGATAAACATCATTAAAAAACTCCATGTAAAATTCATATTTTACATGGAGTTTATATTAAATCTATATTGACCAACGCTTATACTTTACATCAGGTTATTATTCGTATCCCCACAAATTATTTTTCAGATAAGATAAAGTTTTTATGTTTCTTACTGCTAACGCTAATAAAATTATTACTACAACATGCACTATCAGATTGAAATACATTGCCGTAGCTAGGCACAAAACCGAATCTGCCGAATAAATCAATATAATCAGATAGTAAAAAGATCTTTTACTGTTCGAACAAAGAAAAGAAGAAGCAATAAGAGCAATAGCAATAAGAGCAAAAGCGCCGTAAAAAAACAAAGCAAATATAACATTACCCTCAGCGCTCCTTTGATATCCCAAAGAATACAGTTGATCCAATATAATCAAGTTAGAGTACGGCCATGTGAAATCTACCTTTAATACAAGCAGCGCAGTCTGAACAAAGGCAAGCATTGAAGCTATATACATGCCGAAAGTGAATATTTTTATTTTTATTTCGCATCTTCTTTTCAATTCAAGATACTGTTGATAGTTCATTGCAGTAATATTATTTTCTTCCTATAATTTTTATTTCTGTTTCTAACATAATTCCAGTTTTTACAAAAACGGTCCTACGCACTTTTTCAATTAATTCTATGACATCGGCAGAAGTCGCATTACTGTAGTTTATTATAAATCCTGCATGTTTTTCGCTGACTTTTGCGCCCCCTACTTTAGAGCCTTTCAAACCGCATATATCTATAAGACGCGCTGCATAATCTCCTTTGGGACGTTTAAAAACACTTCCTGCTGAAGGGTAATTCAAAGGTTGTTTTTCTCTGCGCATAGCATTAAAACGCTTCATTTCGCTCATTATACTATCCGGCTCTCCTTTAACCAATTGAAAATCCGCAGAAAGAATTATTGAATCAGAATTCATAAAACAGCTTTTTCTGTAATCAAAAGCCATGTCTTCTTTCTCTATAGTGCGTATAAGCATACTATCTAAATCAAGATATCTTACGCTTCTTATAACATCTTTTATTTCACTGCCATACGCTCCGGCATTCATAACAACAGCGCCGCCGATACTCCCCGGTATGCCGCTCAATGGTTCGAGCCCTTTAAGAGAAAATTTCATAGCATACATGGACGCTTCGCTCAAAAGCGTTCCGCTGCCTGCACTCACTATAGCGTTTTTGCAGCTAAGTCCTTTAAATTGCGTAAGAATTATAACAACTCCCTCAATACCGCCATCGGCAACTAAAATATTGGTACCGCGTCCTATTACGGTATAAGAAAGCCCATTTTCTTTTATATCGCATAATATATTAATAAGTTCATCTTCATTAACGGGAAATACAACCAAATCAGCCGCGCCTCCCGTTTTAAAAGAAGTATAGCGGCTCATTGACACATTATATTCAGGTTGGATTGTAAGACTGTTTATAATACGATCGCTCAGAATAGCACTCATGTTAAATACTGCTCCTGTTTCGTAGATTATTTTATCACAAACATATGCTTATATAAATCCCAATAAGAAATTTTACAAATTTTTGGTGATTACTTTGCTATTTTCTTTTTAAACGTAAAGGAGATTTTAAATGCAGATGTTTGATTCAATAATAGATTTATTGCCTGAAAGCATAAAAAATGCTTTAGAAGGCATAACAAATATAAATTCAGTAGAAGAAATACGACTAAGAGTAAACAGACCGATAGAACTTATCACTTTTGAGAAAAAATTTTTTTTGGACAAGACTGCAAAAAAAGAGGACATACTGCATATATTAAATATGGGAGCAAGAAATTCATTGTTTGCGCGTGAAGAAGAAATCAGAAACGGTTTTATCACTGTAAAAGGAGGCAGCCGGATAGGCTTTACCGGACAAGCGGTACGTTTGGATGGAAATGTAAAATCCTTATGCAACTTTAATAGTTTAAACATACGTTTCGCCCGAGAAATAAAAGGCTGCGCGTCATTCATACTTCCCTATATACATAATAAGGACAAACTCTTGTCGTGTCTTTTTATCGCACCTCCTGGAGCCGGAAAAACCACATTGCTCAGAGATCTGACGCGCTTAATAAGCAACGGTTTTGACGGCACACAAGGTATCAAAACAGGGCTTATAGACGAGAGAGGAGAAATTGCCGCCTGCTTAGAAGGGATACCGCAGCTTGATATAGGGTTAAGAACTGATGTGCTTGATAATTTTCCAAAAGCACAGGGAGTGATGCTTTTGATAAGGACAATGTCGCCTGAAGTAATTATAACAGATGAGATCGGAGGTGAGTCAGATTATGAAGCATTAATACAAGCCGCAAGTTGCGGGGTCAAAATTATAGCTTCCGCACATGGAGAATGTATTGAAGAATTACTATCTAAAGCCTACATAAACAAAATCATCAAACACAGAATATTTGACAGGTATTTATTTATACAACGCAGCAACAACATACTCAAAATAAAAAAAATCTATTCTTCATCACTTAAGGAGGTGGACGTCTTTTGATTAAGATATTCGGAGCCGCAGTTTTATTTACAGCATCATATTTTATAGGTTCCACAATATTATCTACATATATTATGAGAGTAAATCAGCTTACTGAATACAGTAAATTCCTTTCGGAAATCATGCTGAGTCTTGAATACAGACCGCAAGATATATCCCAGATTTTAAGCGAAGCGGCTGATAAGATGTCGCAGCCTTTTAAAGATACTATTAAACAAATTGCGAAATGTTCTTTCTATTACAGCCGTTTAAGCGAAATTTGGAAAACAACATTTCTCACTAATAAAAAGCAATTTGCGGTAAATAACGATGAGATGTCATTAATAGCTTCTACGGGTGATGTTTTTTCCGAAATACAAAAAGAAAAAATTATAAACGGATTAAAACTTAACCTTATGCGCATAGAAGATCTCATAAAACAAGCTCAAGCAGATAAAAAAAATAAGGGGCAACTTTATAAAAGACTATCTTTGCTTGGAGGAGCCGCCTTAATAATAATCATCATATAGGAGGCAATATGGATATAGAAATCATTTTTCGGATAGCGGCTGTGGGTATTGTTATCACAGTTATAAATCAAGTTCTTATAAAAAACGGACGTGACGACATTGCAACGATGGTAACTATAGTAGGAGTCATCATAGTATTAATAATGGTAATAGATATTATAAGCGGATTTTTCGATACAGTAAGGACTATGTTTACATTCTATTAAAACTATGGAAATATTACGAATAGTATCAATAGCCGTTATTGCTTCGATTATGTGCCTGTTCGTTTCGGACGATAACAAGGTTTTCAGAATATATATATCAGTTGCCGCCGGAATTTTAATACTTACGATGTCTTCAGATTATTTACTTGCAGCATTCAACTTCATATCAAACGTATCTAATTATTCTTCAATAGATCCACAGTACCTCGAAATCATATTTAAAATAATTGCTATAGCATATATTGCACAATTCGCATCGGACATATGTGCTGACGCAGGAGAAAGATCAATTGCCGCCAAAATAGAAATTTCTTCCAGATTTGTCATAGTATATCTGTCCTTGCCCATACTTATTAATTTCTTTGAGCTTGTTGTCTCAATTTTATAAATATACATACGGAGCTTAACATGAAAAAAATAATAGTAACAACGATTCTTTTTACATGTCTGATACTAAGCCCTCAAATCGTCAAAGCTGAGCAAGCTTATTCAGAGGAGCTTTTACAAAATATTTACGACAGTGTGGAAATGAATAAAATCGAGCTTCCGTCAGAAAATCTTTTTTATGAAATAACAGGCTGTGAAAATCTTTATACTTTAATATCTGAAATAATTTCAGGAGAGTATGTTTTTGATTTTAACGCACTTTGGACATCCTTTACTTCCGTATTGTTAGACCAGTTGCGTTCCGCAGTACCGTTAGTAGCAGGAATACTTGTTATATCGCTTCTGAGCGGACTGATACAAAATATAGGAGCCTCATATTTATCAAAAAACATTCAAAGCGTTGCTTTTACTGCTATATATGTGGCTGTGGCTATGCTTCTTGTATACTGCATCAATTCAGTAATGGATACGTCTGTTAATCTTATATTTGACTTATCTTCGTTGGTTGGAAATATAATGCCTATAGCGTTTGTGTTGTTGTCATTAAGCGGAGGAGTTATAACGCAAGGCATACTTGGCACAACTCTTGTTTTTTTCATAGGGATTGTAACGGATCTGATAAATAATATCATTATACCCCTCAGCATGTTCGGATTCACGCTGGGAATCATAGGTCAGTTCAACAAAAGCATAGATATATCTTACTTTACTGCATTCATCAAAAAGGGCTGCGGATACGCCCTCGGTATATGCTTTGTGTTATTTTCAATAATAATCAAAGCGCAAGGTGTAGCAACTGTATCGCTGGACGGTTTACTTGCAGATACAGTAAAATTCACAGCCAACAGAATTCCGCTTATAGGAAAATTCTTAACGGATTCGGCGGAAACTGTTTCAGCTTTTGTAATTTTGATTAAAAATGCTTTTGGCTTTGTAGCCGTAATTTTGATTTTTGCAGTAATGCTTATGCCCATAATTAAAATACTGGCAGCTTATTTCGCAGTAAGAATCAGTTCAATAATAACACAACCGTTTGTAGATAGAAGAATTTCCAGATTACTTGATACCAGCGCATCTTATTTGTTCTTTATAGGCGCATGTACTACAGCAGCCGGAATTATGTTTATAAGCATGATCGGAATAATATCGTCGTTTGGAAGTTAGACACAATCGGAGGATTATTCAATGAAAGAATGGTTTTCATCTTTTATCGTTTGTATGCTTATAGTAACTCTCATAGAAAACATAACCTCTGAAGGAAAACACTCAAAATATATAAAATACATATCAGCTGTCATTTTTTTACTTACGATCATTAATCCGCTTGTATCATTTTTAAAAGATCCCAAAACGGATATCGAAACGAATCTTTCCTACAATATACAAACGGCCGTATCTACCGGTATTAATGAAGAACAAATATACGCAAATCTTTTAAACGGCGAATATACTGACAATTTGCAAAGGGATATATACGAAAAGATAAAGGAAAAATATCCGGAGTTTACAGGAGAAGTTGAAGTAATAACAGAGGAAAACTATGACAGCGAATCATTTGGCACTTTGCTTGGTGTAAACATATACACTTCTTCAAATTTAAACAAGCAGACTGTAGAAAATATCATAAACAGCTTCTATTCTGAGAATTCCGTAAATATAAATATTAACGTGTTTACCGAGGTGGATTAATTGAAAATCAAAGATTTAAAAATCGGACAAACAATTAGGGATATGCCCAAAAAAGACAAAATCAAAATCTGTGCCGCACTTTTGCTGTTGGGGATAGTGCTTTTAAGCCTCTCCGGAATATTCAAATCAGAGACACCAAACAATACAGCTTCTAATGCCTTTTCTGCAGAAGATTATAAAACGATGCTCGAGCAGCAAATGAAAAATATCCTTTCTCAAATATCCGGTATAGGCGAAGTAGAAATAATGATAACACTCGAAGGCGAAGCAATGAAAGAAATTGCATACAATGAATCAACAAACGAAAGCGCAACGCAAACTTCCGCTTCAAAAGATGCAATTTTGGTAAAAGACGATTCCGGCACAACCCCCTACATAGTAGAAGAAAAATATCCATCGGTTGTCGGAGTTGTCGTTGTCGCTCAGGGAGCCGAAAATTCAACTGTAAAATATTATATCACCGAGGCTGTAAAAGCCGCGCTTAATGTCGGAGCGCACAAAATAGTGGTGATACCTAAAAATTAATTAATGAGGTGACAAAAATGCTTTGGTTAAAGAAAAAACAGGTTATATTGGTTATATTAGTTGTGCTTTTAATCGCTGCGGTTTATACGAACTATGCTTTTTTCAATCCGGCCAAAGAGGCGGCCGAAACAGATAATCCATTAAATGCAGAACTTGTAGCCAATATGGACGAAGAAGCGATTATGGGAGGAAATGCTGAGATATCTGACACCTTTTTTACGGATTACAGGCTTGAAAGAGAAAAAACCAGGGGTGAAAATATTGAAACCCTCGAAGGAATTGTACAATCAGAAGGCGCAAGTGTAGAAACAATTGACAATGCAAATGAAGAAATGATCGCGTTAGTACAGCTTAGCGAACAAGAACTTTTATTGGAAAATTTAATCAAATCAAAAGGATTTGAAGATTGTATTGTATTTATCCATCAAGGATATGTAAATGTACTTGTGGATGCTGTTGAGATAACACAGCAGCAAGCTGTGCAAATACAAGATGCAGTTGCTTCAGAATGTGGAGTCGAGCTTTCTAAAATTACCATAGCAGTAAGCGGCAAATAATCGATTGTAAAAAAAAAGAATCTTTGTTATCTTCTGATAAGGATTAACAAAGATTCTTTTTCTATTATGACAAATTAATTTTCAGCCCATTCGGATATTTTATTTAGAGCATCTTTTGTTGCTGATATATACATGATATCCCCTTTTTTGAAAACATAATCAGGATACACAGTTTCAACCAATATGCCTTCTGATTCGATAGCAATAATATTAACTCCGAATTTTTTGCGCAAATCTACAGATTTAACAGTTTCGCCATTTATTTTATCAGGACTCACTAATTTGAATATATTCAGCTTTTCGCTAAGTTGAATAAAATCAAGCATGCCTGGAACCTCAAGACGATGAGCCAAACGAATTGCCATATCGCGCTCAGGATAAACAACGTGAGCTCCAAGCTTTTCGAGAATTTCCCCATGCTCTGTGCTTGTCGCTTTGGCGATTACCATCGGGATCCCTAAACTTACCAAATTTAAGGTAGTCAAAATTGAAATGTCCATTTGCTCGCCAATACACACAACAGCGACATCGCAATTTTGAATTCCTGTTTCAGCCAATGTTTTCTTATCAAGACTTTTTACAATAAAAGCATTTTCAGTGTATTCTCTCAGCTCTCTTACTTTTTCCTCATCCTTATCCATTACCAATAAATCAACACCAGACAAAGTAAGTTCCATTGCCAATGCATAACCAAACCGTCCCAAACCTACTATACCATAAGTATTCTTATCTTTTTTAGCTTTATGCTGCCGCATTTTCTCCTCCTGTATTATCCAATTGCAATATTGCCGTTTGGAAATTCAGTGCGTTCACCGCTTGTAAAATGCCATAGAGTAGCAATACTCAACGGCCCAAGTCTTCCTATATACATAATCAGTATTGACAAAATTTTGCTTGCATCGCAAAGACTGGTTGTAATCCCAGTAGAAAGGCCAACTGTTCCGAAAGCGCTTGTTATCTCAAAAAGCGCATCAATAACCGATATTTCCGGCTCCATTAAAAGCATTAAATAAGTTCCTGTAATAACAACGCATAGTGCAAGCAATGTTATAACAGCCGCTTTTCGAAAAGTACCTGTAGGAATTGCGTACCTAAAACCCTTTTCGGAAGTATTTGTCGCCGCCGCCTTTATACCTTGAATGAGAACAAACAAAGTACTTGTTTTTATTCCGCCGCCCGTAGACCCAGGAGATGCTCCTATAAACATCAAAACGATCAAAACCATAAGGCCGCAGTCGGAAAAAGTCCCCAAAGAATATGTCGAAAATCCAGCTGTCCTTGCCGATACGCTATGAAAAAACGCTCCGAGCCATGTAATATCTTCGGTAAGTTTTAATAAGAGCGTACCGGATAATATCAATACAGCGCTCATTGAAAGCACGACTTTCGTATGCATGCTGAATTTACGCCAACGAAATTTTTTCGATATTATTTCACGAACAACAAGAAATCCGATCCCTCCGAATATAATCAGCCCGCATGTAACAAGGTTAAGTATAACATTATCCTGATAAGGTATAAGGTTTTGAAAATTCCCCAATATATCGAAACCCGAATTATTGAAGGCGGCCACGGAGTGAAACAGGCTGATACCGGCGGCTCTTAATGGAGAGTAGTCCTTTATAAATACGAAAAAACTGATCAGAGCCCCTGTCAGCTCAAAAGCTAAAGTAGTTAAAAAAACGCTTTTTATAAAACGTATAACACCTTTGCCGGAATCCAGATTCATCGCTTCACGTATAATGCTTCTTCCTCTTAAATTTATTTTTTTACCTATTGCGAGGATAAAGCCCGCTCCGACAGCAGTTACACCAAGGCCGCCGATCTGTATCAGCACAGCCAAAAAAAACTGACCTAAAGGAGTAAATGTATCTCCTGCGTCCACAGCTATCAAACCGGTAACGCATACAGCGCTTGTTGATGTATAAAGCGCATCTATATATCTAAGATTGACGCCCTCTTGCACGCTGCAAGGCAGTATTAGCAAAACGGAGCCCAAAAGAATTATGAAAACAAATCCAAGTGCAATTATACGTATGGGAGACAATTTCTTAATTATTTTCATATTTTATTTTCTCCTCTTTCCTAAGGCGCAACGGTTTCATGTATTTCACAATCTTCATCAACCATACGGTATCCTACGCCCAATTCATTGAGAATATAATAATTGCTGCCCGGCTTGCTGCCGAGTTTTTTTCGAAGATTAGCCATGTTTACCTGCAATTTTTTTGTACTGCCCTTATCGACGCAGCCCCATATAGTTTTAACTATTGAAGAATAAGTCATAACACGCCCAGAATGTTCAGATAAAAAAGAAAGTATATTATATTCAGTCTGAGATAATTTTATTTCACAATTGCCTACATAAACCCTACGACTGTCATAATGTATAGTAAGCCCTCCAGTTTTAAATTGGCTTTTAGGCAAGGCACCAGGAATATTTTGTCTTCTGATACGCAAAGCAGCTCTTACACGCGCAAGCAGTTCTCCTGAGCCAAACGGTTTTGTGATATAATCATTCGCACCGGAATCAAGAGCAATAATTTTGTCCTGCTCTGTGGTCCTTGCAGATAAAACTACAATCGGAACAGTGAAATTTTGGCGTACGTTTTTTATGAAATCTATTCCGTCCTTATCCGGAAGACCAAGATCCAATATTATAATATCCGGATTATATGATATAAACATTGTATGTCCCATATCACAAGTTTGGGCAGTTAAAGACTGGTAACCATTCATGGTAAGAAGAGTCTCAATAAGATTTAATATATAATCATCATCCTCTATAACCAATACCTTATATTTATTATTGCCCATTTTCATCCTCCTCCATTTCAAGAGAAAAACGAACTACCGCTCCACCCTCTACTCGGTTCTCTGCATGAATTTCACCGCCATGAGCTTTGATTATAGTCGCGCACACTGCCAGACCTATCCCCATATGACGTTTACCGCTGTCTGAGGAATACTTTCCCCCTCCTGTAAAGAGTGTCTTAATCTTATCCTTAGGAAAACCGCACCCATCGTCAGATATTTCAAATACAACGCTGTTTTCGACTATGAATATACGCAGCATTATTTTACTCATGCCTTTTGCGTGAAATACAGCATTTTCGAACAGGTTGATAATTACCTGTTCAATGAGTATAGGATCCATCGCGATTACGATAAAAGCTTCCGGTATGTCAAGGTCTATTTTTTGATCGGGATATCTTTTTTTGAATTTTACAATAACAGCATCTATCAGTTCTTCAAGCACTGTCAAGGTTTTTTTCACAGACACTTCTTCACTGTTGATACGCGTAACGGAGAGCAGATTTTCCACCATTCTGTTCAACCATTCAGCTTCTGCACACACGTCTTTTAAAAGCTTTATCTGCTTATCTTGATCAATAGAATCATAATTACTCAAAATAGTAGAGCATGAACCATATATTGTAGTAAGAGGCGTGCGCAAATCATGAGATATTGCACGAAGAAGATTAGCTCTCATTTTCTCCCTTGCATTTTCCGCTTGCATACGTTCATGCTTTTTTATATTTGTCGTTAATGCGCTTGTCATAATTGCAACAAACAGCATTATAATACATGAAAATATATTTTCAGGCAAAGAAAAACTGAACTCAAAATACGGAAATGTAAAAGCAAAATTCACAGCAATCACGCTGATCAGCGAAGCAAATATTCCGCATTTATGCCCCTTAGTAACAATAGATACAAGAAAAACTGCCATTACAAACATCATCGGAGCAATGGATTCTATATTAATAAAACCATGCAATGTAATTACAATTATAAACGCTGTGCACAATATCAATGCCGAAAAAACGATATCTTTTATAAATCCTTGTATCTTCATAAACCTCTTTTACTTTGCACGTGCGATTATACAGCAAAAGCGGCTAAGATACGGCTAAAGTATATATTTTGCAACTGCGCTTTACCGCCCGATACTATAAAAGTCGCTTTACAAAGCTTTCGTTTTTATTTTTTCAGCAGCAATATCAATAAATTCCTTTATTTTCAAAGTACCTAAATCCGATTGTGTGCGGCTTCTGACCGTAACGCTGTTATCTCCCGCTTCTTTGCCTCCTATTACAAGCATATAAGGAATTTTCTCCATTTGCGCTTCACGTATTTTATAACCTAACTTTTCATTTCTCAAATCTTCTTCACACCTTAAGCCCGCATTTATTAATTCTTGCTTTACTTTCAGCGCATAATCATTATATTCTTCATTAACTGTAAGGATTTTTGCCTGTACGGGAGCAAGCCATAACGGAAAAGCTCCGGCAAAATGCTCTGTCAGGATTGCTATAAATCTTTCTATGCTTCCGAATATAACTCGATGAATAACTATAGGACGATGTTTCAGGCCGTCGGCTCCTATATAATTAAGATCGAAACGTTCCGGCATCTGGAAATCAAGTTGTATTGTGCCGCATTGCCAAGTGCGTTTAAGACAATCCTCTAAATGAAAGTCTATTTTGGGACCGTAAAAAGCTCCATCTCCCTCATTTATTTTATATTCCTTCCCTTTTGCTTCAAGCGCTGTTTTTAATGCTTCTGTGGCAATGTCCCAAACTTCATCGCTTCCTATAGCTTTGTCGGGTTTTGTGGATAATTCCACTTTATATTTAAATCCGAATACAGCATAGGCGTAATCTATAAAATCTATTACAGATATTATCTCATCTTTAATTTGCTGCTCTGTCATAAAAATATGCGCATCATCCTGAGTAAAACTTCTTACCCTCATTAGACCGTGCAGCGCACCGCTCTTTTCGTGTCTATGAACAAAACCGAGTTCTCCAAGTCTTATTGGAAGCTCCTTGTATGAATGAATCTTACGGTTATACAAAAGCATTCCGCCCGGACAGTTCATCGGTTTAACAGCGAACAGCCTATCGTCTATATTTGTAAAATACATATTTTCCTTATAATTATCCCAATGTCCGGAGCGCTTCCACAATTCAGCGTCAAGAATCATTGGCGTTTTCACTTCCTGATAACCGCGTTTTTGATGTTCCTGTCTCCAGAAATTTTCCAATTCATTCCTTATAATCATTCCCTTAGGATGGAAAAATGGGAAGCCCGGTCCCTCTTCCATTACGGAATACAAATCAAGATCCTTGCCTAATTTTCTATGATCACGCTTTTTCGCTTCCTCCAGCATAAAAAGATATTCATTAAGCATTTCTTCTTTCGGGAAAGAAATACCGTATATTCGTTGCAGCATCTTGTTATGCTCATCGCCTCTCCAATAAGCTCCAGCGATTGATGTCAGCTTTAATGCCTTAATACAGGACATATCCATAACATGAGGTCCGGCGCATAAATCCCAAAACTCACCTTGCTCATAGAAACTTATTTCCTCATCATCATTCAAAGCTTCTATTAGCTCAATTTTGTATGGTTCGCAAGCGTTTTTCTCATCCTTCAAAGCTTCATCTTTGGGTTTGATGTATTTTTTTATTTCGTACCCGGATTTTATTATTTTTTTCATTTCTTTTTCGATTTTATCAAGACTTTCCGGAGTAAAAGTCTCATCAACATCAAAATCATAATAAAAACCGTTATCTATAGCAGGACCTATGGCAAGCTTCGCATCAGGATAAATCCTCTTTACCGCCTGTGCAAGCACATGAGAAGTTGTATGCCAAAAAGCTTTTTTGCCTTCTATATCATCGAAAGTAAGAAATTTTATTTTACAATCATAGTCAACAACCGTGCGCAAGTCCATAACAATATCATTTATGCATACAGCATATGACTTCTTAGCCAAAGAACTGCTGATTGACAAAGCAATATCATAAGCGCTTATGCCTTTATCGTATTTTCTTATTGTGTTATCAAGGAAAGTTATGTTAATCATTAATGCCTCCTTATAAATAAAAAACTCTTCCATATCGGGACGAAAAATTCCGCGGTTCCACCCGATTTGGCAAGAGCCCTCTTACATATGCCTTTAACGCGGCAAACGTTAACGCCTACTGTTATTTCAACGCAAAACTCCAAAGCGGTATAAAAGCAAACCGAACGAAATATCGCACCATATTATTTCTCTCTTAGATCGGCAATATTGCTTTTATGTCTTTATCATCGTTGTTTTCAAAGTATACTACTTATAAAATACAATGTCAATATTTTAAAATGCCTTATTTTACGCATAAATTATAAGTTTTAATGATTCATTCGAGCTTTGATAATGATATAATCATATCAATATCATATCTGAGAATAGTCCGTGATAAAAATAAGAAACGATAATATTGAAGATGCTGAAAAAATTTACCAGCTTATAAAACAAGCTTTTGAGAGCGCTGAACACAGCGACGGCAATGAGCATATTCTGGCTGCTGAATTAAGAAACGGATCAAGCCTTATTCCTCAACTTTCTTTAGTTGCTGAATTAAATAACCAGATCGTAGGCTGCGTTATGTTCAGCAAAATACACATAAACGGCTATGAAGAAGCAGCTTTGGCACCATTGGCAGTTCTGCCCGAATATCAGTTTCAGGGAATAGGCAGCGCACTTGTAGCACAAGGTCACAAAATTGCAAAACAGCTTGGGTACCATTACTCAATCGTTCTGGGAGATCCGCAATATTATTCAAGATTTGGTTACGTTTCCGCATCCGTATATAATATAAAAGCTCCGTTTAAAGTAGATGATAAGTATTTTATGGCTTTAAAGCTTAATGAAGATAAAAGCAATAATATCGAAGGTATTGTCGCTTATCCAAAGGAATTCGGAATATAAAATAATACATAAAATCGAAAATAATATATTATGAAAATAAACCTGCCAAATGAAGTTATCAAAATATTATCTTTACTCAATGCATCAGGATATCAAGCCTATCTTGTAGGCGGCTGCATAAGAGATATTATTTTAAATCGTACAGTATCGGACTGGGATATTGTCACAAATGCAACGCCTGATCAAGTATGCGTTGTATTTTCTTCATACGCTCTTAATGCATACGCTGCAAAGTACGGAACTATAAGCTTTTCTACTGAATCAGGTAAATACGAAATTACTACCATGAGAAAAGAAAACTTATATGCCGATAACAGAAGACCCGACATAATAGAATTTACTGATAATTTGGCGATAGACCTAAAAAGAAGAGATTTTACAATTAACGCAATAGCCTATAGCCTTAATGAAGGCATCATTGATAAACACAAAGGGCTGGATGATTTAAAAAAAGGCGTTTTACGCACTGTTGGGAATCCATATGACACATTTTATGAAGACCATCTTAGAATCATGCGCGCATTCCGCTTTAGTGCGCAACTTGGTTTTTACATAGAAGAAAACACGCTTAATGCAGCTAAAAATATGACTGACAAAAAGCTAAATATACCGACCCATAATATAAAACACGAACTGAATTTATCCCTGCTGGGAGACCATTTTTCATTACCGGCTCTGCAATACACATTTATCATCAGTAATATAATTGAAGAAATAAAACCGACTATAGGCTTTATGCAGCATACGCCTTTTCATAATTTGGATATATGGTCACACACTGTAAAAAGTATAGAATATACTCCGAACAATATTGACTTAAAATTATGTATGCTGCTGCATGATCTTGGAAAACCGCATTGTTTTACCTTGGATAAAAACGGTATAGGACATTTTAAAGGTCACAGTGAAAAAGGCGCTGATTTAGCTCAAAAAATATTATCTAACCTGCAATATAATAAACATACTATCCGATATATATATAAACTTATATATAATCATGACAGAAGAGAAACAGCTACATACGAAAATGCACGAAAGCTTTTATGTATTTACGGCGAAAAATTTTTAAAAGACCTACTGACAATAAGACGCGCTGATAATATGGCCAAAAATCCGTCAAAAGTAAAAGAAATGCTTCATGAGCTTGATAAATTTGAGGAATATATGCAAAAAATAATAAAAAACGGAGATTATCTCAAAAAAGATCAAATGGCTATCAGCGGAAATGACTTAAAACTATTGGGTTTCAGAAATGAAAATATAAAACAAACTTTAGACGCTTTATATATTATGATCGCAGAAAACAAAATCCATAACGACCGAAAGATATTGTTTGAGCAGGCAAAAAAAATACAGAAAGAGCAACGAAACGATAAAATCTAAATATATATCACAATGTTCAAGGTAATTTATATAATTCATACTTCCCGCAGCTGACGGCTGCGGAAATTTTTTTTGATTAACATAATATGATTTTACACTCTCTGATTGTGCTCAAAAGCTTATGCAGCAGTTTCACAAAGGCATATGGTACGAAAACCTATCCCCTGCTTTACGCGCCTACAGCTCTGAACAAACAAGCATATATGATAAAGGACGATGGAAATAAAGTTTTAAATAACAGATATTTCCTCCATATCAAAAAAATAAGAAAACCGCCTGTTAGCGGTTTATTTCTTATGGTGCGAGAAACGGGACTTGAACCCGTACGCCTTTCGGCACACGCCCCTCAAACGTGCCTGTCTGCCAATTCCAGCACTCTCGCAAGTTCGGTTGTCATTATACAATAACAGTGATTAAATATCAACAAAAATTTTTATTTTTTTATTTTAACATGTTCTGATTATTTCACTGCCGTAAATCTTATTATATTGCCATGTAGTTTTTTAATCCTCCAATAGTCTTTTCAGTCCCTTGCTGTGATTTATCATAAACATTAGTGGAATCCCTATTAAATATACGCTCACTGCCTGAGACAAACCGATTTCAAGCATTGTCAATAAATAAATATCCCAAATATTAGAACTGTAACAAATAACAGCGGATACTACAACAGCATTAATTAAAACCGAAGGCAAAAGAGCTAAATATTTATTTTTTATACATTGGCCTATAAGCGCGCTTGTTAATGTTGCAACGCTTCCGCAAATAATATCCAGTAATCCGTACGGACTGGTGAAATTTGCGACTACGCACCCTACAAACAATCCCCATGGTGCACATGACGTATAATTTATAAGCACGTTAAGCGCTTCTGCAGGTCTGAGCTGTATGGCATGAAAACCCCATGAGCCAAACACAAGACCCATACATATGTATATAGCGGCAATTATCGCCGCTTTTACAATGTGCTTTGATCTTTTTTTCACTTTTTTACCACCACTGGCACATTATAACAGATAATGCTTCATAATTTAATATAAAATGTAAATCGTTATTTCTAATGCAAAATTTTTCTGATATAATATTTGATTGGAAGTACGAACTAATGATAATGGAGGAGAAAATGCCGGATTATGGTTTGATTTTAAGTTCAGACGGTTCAAAAAGTTCTTTTGAAATAGGCGCATGGAAAGCTTTAAGAGAACTCAAAATAAACATAACTGCAATATCCGCCTCTTTTGTCGGGGCGCTGAACGCAGCGCTTATAGTTCAGGGTGATTTTGAAAATGCAGTTCGATTCTGGAAAAATGTATATGCCAAAAACCTTTTCGGCATTAACAGACATATTGCGCAATACTATACGCAGGATTGGTCCAAATCAGATACAAAATATTTCAAAAAATCATTTTTAAAATACATACAGGGCCGAAGTGAAGAGCTCGACCCGTTAAGAGATAATATTAACAATTTCATAAACGAAAAAAAAATCCGCAATTCTAATATTCAATTAGGATTTGTTTCTGTGTCGTTGAACACGCTTGAGGCGGAAGTTCTCACAATCAAAGACATCCCAAAGGGAAAACTGACGCAATATCTTCTTACTGCTTCTTGTTTTCCCCAAATAACTCAAACAAACCGAGCTGCTGATCCGCAATTTTCTTCACTTTATTCTCCTTATAATATACTTGCCGATATGAAATGCGAGAATGTACTTACAACAGACGAAGCGCTCACAGTTCCATCCGGGCTGAAAATACAAATCACGCCTATTAAATCCCATGAATTCATAGAGCTGAACATGCGTGAAAACGCTCAACAGATGAGAGATAATATAAAAATGGGATATCTTGATACAATTAATGTATTCAAACCTTCCAGCGGCACGTATTTTATTATCGACAATACTGAAGGGAAATTATATAAAACATTCAAAGACCGCTTCGGAGAAAAATTCAATAACAGAATTGATGAGCTTTTAAAATATATGCTTCATTTGGATGATATAAACAAACAGTCCGTCGAAAAAAGAATCAGTCAGATGATGGAAGCTGTAAGCCTTAAAAACGATGATTTTTATTTGACTCTTATCGAAAATCTCGGAAAATTCATGAGCATAAGCCGCAATGAAAAATACACGCCGGACAAGCTCATACGCACTATAATTAATGAATCAAATAAACGCATTAAAATAAATAAAGACGTACTTACAACGTCTTCTGCTTTAAAATCCATATTAAACGAAGCAGCTTTTCAGGAAAACAGATTTCCCAATACTGATTTATTCATACAATATTTTATGATATTAATATCTTCATCTCCGCAACACTACGAAAAATTAGGACAATTTTGGGGGCGTTTGGATCTGCGCGTATACATAGCCTTGGTTACGTTGATGTATTTAGCCTTCTAAAGATATTATTTCCGAAGGCCTGTCTCTCATAGCTATAGTAAGAACATAATCTTTGTTTCTTACAATTCCTTTTTTTCCAAGCATATCTGATACCGTATTCAGAGCTACAAGCGGTTTGTTGTTCTGCGCACTCATATGTCCAAGCATGATGCGCTCAACCTTGTTATTTATAAGATTTTCGCAGCATAAAGCGCAGTCACTGTTAGACAGATGGCCCTTTTCTCCCAATATCCTTCGTTTAAGATGCTCAGGATAGGGGCCGCCCAGAAGCATATCAACATCATGATTTGCTTCGATAAGCACAGCATCGCATTTTACAAGTTGCGCTATTACTTCATTATCAACCACTCCCAAATCAGTCGCTATTGCTACGGATTTGACGCCATCACTTATTCTGAAACCTACAGAATCAACTGCGTCATGGGATGTGTGGAAAGGATAAATTTCCAGATCTTTTATTACAAACGGTTTTCCATTATCAAAAGTTTTTATTTTTGATAATGGTATTTTCCCAAGTTTAGGCTCAATCGCACAATAAGTCTTTTCATTGGCGTATATTTTCGACCCTGTTTTTCTCAAGTATACTCCCGCCCCCGATATATGATCATCATGCTCATGAGTTATCAATATTGCATCAAGCAATGACGGGTCATGACCATAATCCGAAAGCGCTGAGGTAATTTTACGGCCCGTTACACCTGCATCAATAAAAACCATAGTGTCTTTATGCTTAATTAATATACAATTACCGCCGGAACCGCTATATAAACTTTGCAAAATCATATCTAATGCCTATTCATCAACCCTGACAATATCTGCTCCGAGCTGTCTTAAATTTTCCACGATTTTTTCATATCCTCTGTCTATATGTTTTAACTGCGTTATTTCCGTACGGCCTTCCGCTACTAAACCCGCTATGATCATAGCAGCGCCTGCTCGCAAATCCGTAGCCTGTATTTTAGCATTCTGTAATTTTTCAACGCCATTAAAAACAGCGACATTGCCGTTGAGCATAATATCCGCGCCCATTTTCTTAAGCTCATAAATATATTTGAAACGGTTTTCAAATACATTTTCTATTATTGTACTTACTCCATTGGCAATACACATAATAACTCCCATAGGCTGCTGCAAATCCGTCGGGAAACCCGGATACGGCATAGTTTTTATAGTAATTGCTTTAAGAGGCTTTTTGCCTACAACACGGATGCTGTCATCATAAGTATTAATAATACACCCTGCTTCAGCAAGCTTGGCAACAATAGGCTCCATATGGCGCG
The DNA here is from genome assembly GCA_944381375.1 of uncultured Lachnospiraceae bacterium. Lineage (GTDB taxonomy): Bacteria > Bacillota > Clostridia > Eubacteriales > Anaerofustaceae > CALWKX01. Next base: position 206,811 of record CALWKX010000014.1, on the reverse strand, counting down.
GAATAATATTCTTTACCAAAACGTCTCCGCACGTTGCCGCTGCAGCTATCATATATGTGCCGGCAGTTATCTGATCAGGGACTACGGAATACTCAGCGCCATGCAGCTTATCAACTCCCGTGATTCTTATCACATCGGTTCCAGCTCCCTTGATTTTGGCCCCCATCATATTTAAAAAGTTTGCTATATCCACAACATGAGGTTCTTTAGCAGCATTTTCTATTGTCGTAACGCCCTTTGCCATAACAGAAGCAAGCATTATATTAATAGTCGCACCTACACTCACAACGTCAAGATATATATGCGCTCCTGTAAGTTCTTTTGCATGCACATGTATGAAACCGTTTTTTATCTCAACCTTTGCTCCTAAAGCTTCGAAACCTTTGTTATGTAAATCTATGGGCCTGTCTCCTATATTACAGCCGCCGGGAAGCGCCAAACATACATCTTTGAATTTAGTAAGAAGCGCTCCTATCATATAATACGAAGCCCTCATTTTAGTGGTTTCCTCTTCTATTGTAGAGATTTTACCCTGATTTATATTTGAAGTATCTATATAAAGCGTATGGCCTTCCCTATTAACTTCAGCTCCGATTTTTGAAAGAATACTTATATAATTTCTGATATCCTGTATATCCGGCACATTTTCTATAATACATTTTTCTTCACAAAGTATCGTTGCGGGCAGCACTCCCAAAGCAGAATTTTTGGCGCCAACTATATTTACCTCGCCTTTAAGAGGTATGCCGCCGTTAATTATCATTTTATCCATTGTTTTCACCCTCACACGCCTTTATATTAAATACTTTATTGAAATACTCAGGAACAACGCTTCTGAATTCAATGTATTTGCCGCTATTCGGATGCTTGAATCCGAGCAGATATGCATGAAGAAGCTGGCCTTCAAAAATCATATCATCTTTCCTGTTATAACCATAAAGCCTGTCTCCGACAACAGGATAACCTATATATTTCATATGAACTCTTATTTGATGAGTGCGGCCTGTTTCAAGCACAAGTTTCAAATATGAGAATCTATCATTTATGCCTAACTTCTCATAATGTGTAACGGCATTTTTAGAATTCTTCTGCGTTACGCACATCATCTTTCTGTTGGAGGGCGAGCGCCCTATTGGGGCGTCGATTATCCCTTTTTCATTAGGAACTATACCGTGAACAACTGCTTTGTAAGCTCTGGTAATAGTATGCTCTTTAAATTGGGCTGCAAGCTTGTTGTGAGCAATATCATTCTTGGCAACTACAAGCAAGCCTGATGTATCTTTATCTATACGATGAACTATGCCCGGACGAACAGTTCCGTTGATAGCTGACAGACTGTCCAAATGATACATCAAACCATTTGTCAATGTTCCAGTATAATTACCGCAGGCGGGATGCACAACCATTCCCTGCGGCTTATTTATAACAGCTATATCGTTATCCTGATAAACAATATCTATGGGAATATCTTCCGCCGTGACTTCATCATTTTTAACCTGAGGAAGAATAAAACTCACTTTATCTCCGGTTTTGACCCTGCGTGAAGCTTTTGAAGGCTCACCATTAAGATAAACAAAGCCTTTATCAAAAACACTTTTTAAACTTTCGCGCGAAAATCCATCAACATGTAATGATATATATTTATCAAGACGCAGCGATTCGTCATCTTGCCCGACAACTAAAACAGTTTGCTCCATAATGATCCTTATGCAAATTTTTTCAGCCTCAGCCTTATATTGCCTTTATGCGTATTGCCGAGTATTTCTCCGATCATCATACGCCCTTTTGTCCTCACTGACACAACATCGCCTTCTTTAAGACTGGAAGAAGGTTTTAGTGTTAAACAGTGGTTTATACTAACTTTTTGCGCCTTAACATATTCAGAAGCTTCGTTTCTGGACAGCTTATAGGCCGCATGAATCACTGCGTCCAAACGCATGGAGGGAACAATAACATCCAATGTTATAAAGCTTGGCTCAATAACTTTTATATTATCCCTTCCTACCTTTTTCAGTTTTACATTGTATATATTAATTTGATTAATGTTTTTTTCGACAAATTCACCCAAAGGAGAAGCTAAAAATAATTGCAATTCACCGTTATTTAAGCTGATATCTCCTATTTTTTCTCTTTTTATGCCCAGGCCAATCACTGCCCCCAAAACATCGCGATGCGTAATATTGCTATGAATATTATCCGCTTGAATACAATCTAAAGGATACTCCGAAGTATCTGCAGTTTCCCCTTTTGGATAAACGCTGAGCATTTTTCTTTCGCAATATTCATGACCGCCCCAGAATTCGCAATCAGCTTGAGGATATCGTCCTATTTCTCTTTCTATTATATATTGAGTCTGCGGCTCATAAAAATCACCGTACGTTACTGCACAATGCTCTTGCGCAAACACAGTCATATCTTCGAGCACAGAAAATAAAAAATCTTTTTGTCCCATAATAACCTAAAAAAACAAAAGCGGAAAAGCTTTCCGCTCAAGCAACATATTTATTATTCATAAGCCTCGTCATATAAGGGTTTATCTGCGTCATTAGTCTGTATTTCTACATTGAAAGGAGCAACAACGAAAACCGATTCTGATATATCTTTTATCTTACCCTCCAAAACATATGCTGCGCCGTTTATTATATCCAAAAGCCTTACAACTTCCGCGTCAGGCAGCTTTTCTACATTTATTACAACGGTTTTGCCGTTTTTCAGCTCATCGCATATTTCCTTAGCGTCGCTTCTTTTAGACGGCTCGATAAGAATCACCTGAACATCGCCGCCGGTAGGAGTAAAAGCCTGTCCGCGCTTTGTTTCTATTTTTTTTGACGATTTGTTGTTGGAAGCGGATTTTTTACCTGCCGAAGAATCCTTCGGATCATCATCGTCTTCCCATTCAACTTCAAGTCCGAGCTTGCCAAGCAAATTTTCAATACCCATTTAATACCTCCCCTGTTTATACAAACAGCGATCTTCCTATCCTTACCATATTTGAGCCTGCCTCAATTGCCAAAATATAATCATGGCTCATTCCCATGGATAATATTCTTATATTTATATTACCATAATCCACGTTATATTTCATCATTTCATGAAAAATATTTTCAGTTTTCGCAAAAAGCTCTTTCAAATATTCTTTATTTTCCGTATTCGGAGCTATCATCATAATACCCTGCACATTGATATTGCTCATCTCAGATATGCTTTTTATAGCGTCTTCGAGCGCTTCCTCTTCAAAACCATGCTTTGAAGCTTCTTTCGCAATGTTAACCTGAAGCAATACGTTTGTAACAACTCCTTCTTTATAAGATCTTTTGTCTATCTCCCTTGCAAGCTCGACACTGTCAACCGAATGTATTAAGGCAACTTTACCTACCACATACTTGACTTTATTTTTCTGAAGCGTTCCTATTATATGCCAATTAACATTATCAAAGTGGGGATATTTTTCCAAAAATTCCTGTACTCTATTCTCTCCGAGATCTTTAATCCCGCAATCAACAATCTGTTGTATTTGATCAATACTTCTGTTTTTAGTCACTGCTACCAATTTTATCTCCCGGTTTTGTGCGTTAGCAGCATTATTGATACGCTCCAATACATTTTTCACATTATCTTTGATCATTTTATTTACCTCTTCTCATTACTTGCATACCTGATTCAAGATCGGGATTATCTGCGCAGCGCAATACCACATCTCTTCCGCTTTCTTCATACACTGTAACTCTTACTTTAACCTTTTCCGAATTGGCAGTAAGAACTGTGACATAACTGCCTTCCGAATCATATGCAACACTCGATTTCGGCAGTATAAAACAATCATAGCTTTCAACCTCTACAGACGCATTAAAGAGCCTCATACCGAGAAAATCCTTTATATTTTCTTTGAATGCTACATACAATATCTTTTCATCATCATCACGTTGAATATTTATTAAATATCCAGTGTAAACTGTACCATCCTTGAGCTTTATATTAATAGAAGGAAACGTATTGAGAATATCTATTCGTCTGTATAAAAAAGTATAATACCCACCTTCGGTCCTGTCTATATCATATGAAGCGTAAAGGCTGTTGTATTTATCAATGACTGTCAATTCACCTTCCACAGCGGTATCTAAAGGCAAGGAAAAAACAAGTACTGTTTTATTGGCCGAACTGCTTTTTATTACGTATTTATCGAGATTAGCGCTGCCTATCGGAGCAGTCGAATCTATTTTATCTAAGTACGAAGAATCAACAGAAAGAAGGTTATCAAAATTCATCATATTCTCATATCCGTCTGTACTATATGTTAAATATCCGAATATTGTAAAATTTAAATTGCCCAAAGTCAGAGGTATATTGCCGCTTCCGAGCATATTCTGATATTGTGACAACAATGCTTTTAATGAGGCGTCATCAGTAAGAATATACTGCATGGCTTCTTTGAGAATTTCATAATTATGCTGCAGACTTTGGCGCGTCTCAACAAGCTCGCGTTTTGTCTGAACATCATCAGAAGCTTCCGCCTCTTCTATTTTCAAATCTATCTCCGAAAGTCTGTTTCGTATATCACTCATCATTGCATAAACTTCTTCGCGAGTGTCCAATGACGGATTTGCCAGCATATAGTTTATAACTTCTATCTTTCTTTCCAAATACTCATCTGTGGAAATTTTATAATCATCGCTCAAGATAGTAGACGCAGATACTTTAGTGCCCTCTTCATGATTAAAATTAATTTTTTCACTGCTTTCGATATAAATATATTCTTCTTCTTTAAACGTGTATATTTTCACATCTTCTAATTTTGAGTAATTTTGTGCATACATGAAGACAGTACGCTCAGGCAGCATATTGAAAATCAAATACGCCAAAACCAAAGCTGATATTATAATATATATCGCGCTGCGCCCTTTAATTTTGATTTTTCTTTTTGGCTGATTTTCTTGAGTCATTAAATTATCCTTTATGTCGATGATTATATTTATTTGTAATTTTATCATACGCATTATTTATAATCAATGGCTGACAAATTATAGAAAATAGCTTGAGTATATTGATAAAATAAGATGTCTGAATTATAATAGACGCAAGGTAATAGAACAAATGATCGAAAACATGATTTTCCACATAGACGTTAACAGCGCGTTTCTAAGCTGGGAAGCTGTACGCAGGCTGGAATACGGAGAAAAAACTGATTTAAGAGATATCCCCAGCATAGTCGGCGGAGATATTAAAAAGCGCAGAGGGATAGTGCTTGCAAAATCAATAAGTGCAAAAAAATTCGGAATAAAAACAGGCGAAACGATTTACTCCGCCTTGAAGAAATGTCCGTTTCTTACTATAGTGCCGCCAAATCACGATTTTTACCAAAAAGCAAGCGCATGCTTTATTGATTATCTAAGGGCACGCCTTCCGTTAGTAGAACAATACTCTATTGATGAATGTTTTGCCGATGTAACATCGGATAAAAATATAACTGAAAATCCTATCCATGCCGCTGATGATTTGCGAAAAGAAATTTCCAACAAGCTTGGTTTTACGGTAAATATAGGTATATCAGAAAACAAGCTTTTAGCGAAAATGGCTTCCGAATTCGAAAAACCTGACAAAACGCATACGCTTTTTAAGGATGAAATCAAATACAAAATGTGGCCCCTCCCTATTGAAGAGCTTTTTATGGTAGGAAGAAAAACTGCTGTCGAACTCAGACAATGCGGAATTACTACTATAGGACAACTAGCAAATTATAATAAGGATGCACTGATAAGAAGGTTCAAATATGCAAGAGGGACAATGCTGTACGAATACGCAAACGGAATTGATCATTCCGCCGTAATATCAAATATGCCATTGCCCAAAAGCATAGGCAATTCTACAACTATTGCATCGGATATAGCCTCTGAAGAAGACGCCTTCCTGGTTTTATTATCATTATGCGAAACAGTCGGCGCAAGGCTCAGGAAAAAAAATCTTGTAGGAAGCACTATAAGCGTAAGTATTAAAACAAACAATTTCAAATATTACTCAAAACAGATAAAAATACCTTATGCGACATATATTACAAACGCTATCTATCAATATGCTAAATCGATCTTTTCAACAATATGGAACGGAGAAAAAATAAGACATATAGGCGTATCAATAAGCGATCTTAATGAAGATATAACTAGGCAAAATTCGTTTTTCGACAATAATGAATGGGAAAAATATACTAAAATGGATAATGCAATAGATAATTTGCGTGACATATACGGAAAAGACATAATTAAGCGCGCCGGTTTCCTTGAAACAAATCTTTCCCATATGACAGGAAATAAGCAGGACGGCAATGAGACCGGTCTTCGTAGCCATCTTTAAAAGGGGAACTTCGCATTATGCAGATACTCAACAAAAGCATAGACATGATAGTGTGGTTTAAGGCAAATGGAGAGCCTGTGCCAATAAAATTCCGTATAAGCGATGAAAAAAGCGACGAAACGTGTATCGTTAAAATAGATAAAATATTGTCCTGTGAACGTCAACAGCGCGCAGGGCATGATATATATCTATATGACTGTGAGACATTCACAGGAGAAAGTGTTAAAAGGTATATGCTCAAATATATTGTTGAAAGCTGCAATTGGTATTTATTTAAATTATAAACAAAACACATCAAATCAACTTGATATCAATTACTTTGAAAGAATCGCCGTCATAATCCATGAGCGCGTCAACGCCATGCCCACATTCAGGCATAGCTTCATAATAAGTTAGAGATTTGTCACAATAATTCATAATGAAATTAGAAATAATGCCACCGTGAGTAATTGTTAATATACTATGAGCATTACTTTTCGCAGCCGCGTCAAATAATTGTTTTATACCGCTGTCCATTCGGTTTACGAATTCATACCGCGATTCTCCGTTTACACAGCAAACCTTTCCTGTTTCATCTTCCATCCATGCAATATATGCCTGATTATTGATAAGCTCATCATGCGTGTGCAGCTCAAAATCTCCGAAATTATATTCTTTTAAAGATTCCACAACGGAATAGTTCACATTGCCTTTGATAATATTCAGCGTGTTATTGGCGCGTGAAAGACCGCTTGTGAAATATAAATCGGCATCCGGATAAAGTCCTGTTTTATTATTAGATATAAGTTCATTTATGCCTTCCTCGCTTAAAGCGACATCGGTAAACCCGTAATAAACTCCTTTATTCGCCAATACAGTTTTGCCATGTCTGATCAACATTAATCTGTAATTCATTTTAAACGCTCTCCTATCCCGCAAAATACTCTGTATACTTCATCTGAAGATCTAGACAATATTTGAAGTATTTTGCCTACAGCTTCCCTAAACAACCTATCCTCGTAAGATATAGGAACGATGCCGCAGCATACGTCCTCGCAAATGACGATTTTATCAGAAAATTTGAATAAATTTTTGTTAATTATCTCAATTGGTTTTTGCCCTTGTTTTAAAATATTTTTTATAAAAAGCTCAAGGTTTATAATTGCTTTTTTGCTAAAATCAATACTGCTTTTATCTTCAGAGCAAAAATACGTATCGCAGTCACGTATATTGAATTTACTTTTTACAAACTCATATTTGCCTTGATAAGCTCCACCAAAAATCAGTATCATAATTCTCCCCTACAAGCAAGATGCATATATAAAATATGTCAACGCTTCGTTTACTACTATCAAAAAACCCACGACGTCGCCATTTATTCCGTTAAAGACATGATTGATATAAAAAGCAAAAAGGATTGTGGCAACCAAAGAAATAATCGAAACAACGGTAAAAACTAGTCCGCAAGCTATAAAACCAACAACCAAAACGAATGTGAATATAACAACAGATGCAACTACATGCCCCGACTTCATACCGGAACGGAAAAATACCAGCAGACCTTTATCCGACATAGGCCTAAATGAAAATGCCAAGATGGCGCAAAATGCTCTTGATAACGCAGGTATAAATATAAATACAGCAAAGCTTACATGAGCATTAATCAATTCATATGAGGCCGCATAAAGAACCATAATGAGAAGAACTACACTTACAACACTAAAAGCCCCTACGTTTGAATCTTTCAGAATAACTGCTTTTTGTTCATTACTGCGTGAAGATAACAAAGCGTCACACACATCCATATATCCATCTATGTGTAAAAATCCGCATACTGCATACATGGACAGCACTACTGCAGCAGCATTAAGCATATTTGATAAAACGTCGGTTAAAAAATAATATACAGCAGCGGTAACACTTCCGGCAATAAGTCCTGCAACAAAAATAAAACATAAAGCCGAAGGTCCCAAATCTTCACGCCATACATTTTTCCTTATGGGTATTTTAGTAAACATACTGACTGCAAGCAAGAGTGATTTCATTGTTTTACCTATATATCATTATAGTAAAGATGCGACGTCAAGCTGTTGTAAAACGAAATTATTTCACGAATTGAAAAGTTTTTTTCATTTTTCCAAAGTTTTACATTTGAACAAGCACATTCAGCTACGATATCAGCCTCCGATGCGATAATACGGTGTACCAGCCCAAGATTCTGGCAGTATAACACTGTTCCCTCACCTATATTACTCGCTTCTGAAAATATATAATCAGATACTACAACGGCATTAGCCGCTTTTCTTAATACAGATACCATAACGCCGGCAAGCTTATCAAATGACAACGACTGTATTGCTCCCTCATAAAACATATTGTTTTGCACATAGCTAGTAACGCTATCAAGCAGAATAGTATCATCAGCGGTAATTATATCAGATATATTATCAATATTTACGCTTTCTTCAAGCGTAATAAATCCCCATCCTTTTCTGTCATTTAAATGACGTTTGATGCGCAGCATATCTTCCTTATCATTAGGCTGCATGGTAGCCAAATAATATAACTTGCCTTTTGAATTATTATGCAAAATTTTTGCCGCTGATTGAGAAAACATGCTTTTCCCGCTCTTCACACCACCAAGTACAAATATCAACATGCGCGTCATTACCTTTATTTTTTTGATTGTATCACATAAGCTGCTTTATCACAATAAAAAGCTTCAATGAGCATTTATGGTATTTGGTTACATTTACACACTTGAAAGAATATTATAAATCGATACTAATTAAAGGAGATTCGAATGAAAAAAGCTTGTATTGCCATATTATTGGTATTTGCTATTTGTTTTTGCTGCTTTACGGGCTGCGCAGACAGTAAGCTTACAAAAATCAACGTCTGTGAAGTAACGCATTCCGTATTTTACGCGCCTCAATATGTGGCTATTGCCTTAGGATATTTTGAGGAAGAAGGTCTTGAAATAGAACTTACAAATGGAGGAGGCGCTGATAATGTAATGGCCGCTGTCCTAAGCGGAGACGCAGACATCGGACTGTGCGGACCTGAAGCGACAATATACGTATACAATCAGGGTCAAACAGATTATGTAATTAATTTTGCTCAGTTAACGCAAAAAGACGGCTCTTTCCTGCTTGCCAGAACACCCGATGATGATTTTAAGATAGAAGATGTAAAAGGCAGTCTTATAATCGGCGGCCGCAAAGGAGGCATGCCCGAAATGACGCTCGAATGGGTACTCAAACAAAACGGTATTGAACCTGGCGTTGACGTAACTATTGATACATCGATTGCTTTTGACGCTATGTCTGGAGGCTTTGTAGGCGGAATAGGCGATTATGTCGCTTTATTTGAACCAAATGCGACTGCGCTTGAAAATCAGGATATCGGCTATGTCGTGATGTCAATAGGTGAAATGAGCGGTAATGTGCCTTATACCGTATATAACGCTAAACAAAGTTATATAGAGGAAAACCCAGAGATAATTGAATCGTTCGTAAGAGCTATTCAAAAAGGACAGGATTATGTAAACAACCATAGTGCGGAGGAAATTGCAGAATTGCTTGTAGACTTTTTCCCTGACACCTCCAAAGAGGATATAACAAAGGTTGTACAAAGATATAAAGATATTGATGCATATGCGGCAACTACGGAATTTACAGAAGAATCTTTCATGCTTTTGCAAGAAATAGTAAAGGAAGCTGGCGAGCTGACTGATTTCGCTCCTTATGACAAATTGGTCACAAACGAATTCGCTGACTAATAAGTGATATGAAGCCTTTGGTCGAAATACAAAACATATCGAAAGTCTATCACACGGTAAATGAGGAAACAGTTGCGATTGAAGGCTTTTCCATGAACGTATATAAAGGAGATTTCATTGCAATTGTAGGCCCGAGCGGATGCGGAAAATCAACAATATTATCAATCATAGCAGGTCTTACACCGCCTACCGGCGGGGAATGTATATTTAACGGCAATAAACCCAGCATCGGATATATGCTTCAAAAAGATCATTTGCTGCCATGGAGAACAATATTTAAAAACGCGACTTTAGGTCTCGAAATACAGAAAAAAGACAATGAAGAAAACATCGAATACGTTAAGGAACTGCTTAAAACTTACGGCTTGGAAGAATTTATGAATTCTTATCCTTATCAACTTTCGGGCGGGATGCGACAAAGGGCAGCGCTCATAAGAACACTGGCTTTAAAACCTGAAATTTTACTGCTGGATGAACCGTTCAGCGCTTTGGACTATCAGACTAGGTTGGCAGTAAGCGATGATATAGGCAAAATAATCCACTCGCAGAATAAGACGGCGTTACTGGTAACGCATGATATATCGGAAGCAATAAGTCTGGCAGATAAAGTCGTTGTTATGTCAAAAAGACCTGCAACCATTAAAAGCATTTATGAAATAAATCTCACGCCGCATACCTTGTCTTGCATAGAACGCAGAAAAGCCAAAGAATTTGCTGGATATTACGATAAAATATGGAAGGATCTCGATATTCATGTACGATAAAAAACCTTCTGATGAACATTTAGAATATTTAAAAAGAATCAAACGAAATAAAATAACAACCTTAATATGGCAGTTCGGAATACTTTGTTTTCTGATAGTACTATGGCAGATAGCAGCCGATAAAAAATGGATAAATGATTTCATAACGAGTTCTCCTTTGAGAATAATAGAGACAATTATAAATTTGCTGACTAAAGGGCAACTGTTTACGCATTTATTTACTACGCTCGGAGAAAGTATTATAGGATTTATCCTCGGCATGCTTATAGGCACTGTAGTTTCCGTTTTGCTTTGGTGGTTTCCTTCGGCTGCAAAGGTCTGCGATCCTTACCTGGTTGTCTTAAACGCATTGCCAAAAATCGCTTTGGGTCCTGTGATAATCATATGGGCAGGAGCCGGAGTGAAATCAATCATTATAATGACGCTGGCAATATCTCTCATAACAACTATAATTGGGATTTATGCGGGACTAAAATCAGTGGATGAAGAAAAACTCATGCTCATGCAAACTTTTAAAGCTTCAAAAAAACAAACATTATTCAAAGTGCTGCTTCCTGCAAGTTACGTCAATATTCTAAGCGTACTAAAAATAAACGTTGGATTAAGCTGGGTAGGCGTAATAATGGGTGAATTTTTAGTAAGCAAAGCAGGGCTGGGTTATCTTATTATGTATGGATCGCAAGTATTTAATCTTGATCTTGTTATGGCCGGAGTAATTATACTTGCACTGTGCGCGGCGGCGATGTATCTTATGATATCCAGTTTGGAAAAATGTATATTGAAAAAATTTGGTGAATAATGCCAATTATTGTAAATTTGCTTCAAAAACCGCTTTTCAAGCGGTTTTTTTAATATTTTATTTTGTTGAGAAAGTGTTGATATGCTGTATAAGATATGATAAAATACTTGTAAAAGTGACAAAAAAGTTACCGTGAAAGAGAGCAAATTTCAAATTGATTACCTTTCAGAATATATCAAAACGCTATGATGAAGACGAAAATTATGCTCTAAGAAATATCAATTTGGATATTAAACAGGGCGAATTTATTTTTATTGTGGGTAAAAGCGGAGCTGGAAAATCCACATTGATGAAAATGCTTTTGCGTGAGGTTTATCCTACGAGCGGTACTTTGAAGGTTTCCGGCAAAAACATAATGAAACTCAAAGAAAAAGAGCTTCCCTATTACAGAAGGAAAATAGGCGTTGTTTTTCAGGATTTCAGATTGCTTGAATCAAAAACTGTATACGAAAATATCTCATTTGCTATGGAAATAGTACAGGCAAATCCAAAAAAAATCCAGCAGCTTACGCCTAAAATCCTGAACACTGTTGGTTTACGGGACAAAGCCCGCAAATACCCAAGCACGTTATCCGGAGGCGAACAACAAAGAGTGGCTATAGCCCGCTCAATAATCAACAGCCCGAATATACTTATTTGTGACGAACCCACAGGCAATCTTGATCCTGTAACAAGCGCAGGCATAATGGATTTGCTCAGCGATATTAATTCCATGGGCACTACAGTAATAATCGCTACCCATGATATAACCATGGTAGACAGAATGAAAAGACGAGTAATAGTTTTGGACAAAGGCCATCTCGTAAGCGACAAGATAGGGGGTTATTACAATTAAATTTTCAACTTTTAAGATATTTATAAGAGACTCTTTAAACAGCATTAAAAGAAATACCGTTATGAGTATAGCTTCTGTGCTTTCTGTTGTTTCCGCGCTTGTCATAGTAGGAGTTATTTTCACTATAGTTATAAACGTCAATCATATAATAGATCAAATAGAAGGCAATCTTGAAATAAAGGTTTACCTTCTTGATGACGCGACACAGCTGCAAAGGGATTACATTTATAATAATCTGCTTGCCGATGAGAATGTCGAAAGCGTTACATACGAATCAAGACAGCAAGCGCTTGAAAATTTCAAGGCAAGCCTTGGAGAAGATAGTGAATATCTTTTCAGCGGCTATACAGACGGTAATTCACCCATACCTGATTCTTATATAGTAAAGCTTAAAACTCCGGAAAATATACATGATGTATATTTAAAAGCAGTAGAAATGGATGGCGTAAGAGATGCTGTATACGGTGAACAAACTGTAGAAAAACTGCTGTCTTTCACAAAATTCACTAATATTATCAGCTGGGTTATATTCGCTATATTAAGCCTGATAGCCGTATTTATCATATTCAATACAATCAAACTTACGGTATTTTCCAGAAAAAACGAAATAACCATCATGAAATATGTCGGCGCGACAAACTGGTATATTAGAATACCTTTTATTATCGAAGGCTCGCTGCTTGGTGTTTTCGGAGCGCTTATATCAGTATTGATTCTTAGAAGTTTATATTATTTTGTTTATGGAATCTTAATAGGTTCTTTGACTACTCTGCCATTAGGGGCAACTCTGGCGTCTCCTTCAGCAGTAATAACTCAGATTTTTGTATATTTCGTTCTGTACGGAATACTTTTAGGAACTATCGGAAGTTCATTTTCTATTAAAAAATTTTTGCATGTATAGGAGCAAGCATGAAAAAAAAGACTGTAAAAAACATTGCTTTATTCTTGATATTGGCGTTATCAATTACATTTTTCTCGGCAGTTATCCCCAACAAAGTTCAGGCTGAAGCAACTCAGGAACAACTGGACCAGCTTTTACAAGAGATAGAAAACAATAAAGATGCAGCGGCTGCGCAAGAAGAAATAGCTGCGGTTTTAAATAATGAAATGAGAAGGCTTGATGAACAAATGGCTGAAACTCAGGCGCTCATAGACGATTATAATGAACAAAAAGATGAAGCGCAGGCAAGGCTTGACGCTGCACAGCTCGAACTTGACAAAGCTACTGCTGAACGCATTACATATCAGCAAATGCTGGACGAACGAATTGCAGTAATGTATATGTACGGCGATATGGGTTATCTTGAGGTTTTGTTCGGTGCAGAAAATTTTTCTGATTTCATAAGCCGTCTATTTACTATACAATCTATTATGTCATATGATAACGAGATTGCCGCAAAACTCATAGAAACAGAAAAAACTATTGAAGCTAAAAAGATAGAAATAGAAACGGAATACAACAAAATCAATTCCATACTTGAAAATCTGAAAGTGCAGGAAGCAAATCTTGCCGCTCAGCAAGAAGAAAAGCAGGACGCTATTGATCTGGCAATGTCTAATGCTGTATATTATACTGCATTGGTAGAACAGCAGGAAAAAGACGCTCTTGCTTTAAGGCGGGAATTAGCTCAAATAAATGGCAGCGGAGAATACAGCAACGATTTTTCCTACCTTATCTGGCCTACTCCGGGATATTATGGAATTACAGATGAATTCGGATACAGATGGCATCCGATATCAGGTTATTGGAGCATGCATTACGGTACAGATATAGGAGCCAGCTACGGCACTCCTATTATCGCACCTGGCAATGGTAAAGTTATTTTATCAAGCTGGTATGGAGGCTATGGTTATTGCGTAGTCCTTGATTTGGGTGAAGATGAATACGGCAATCAATGGAAAATGCTGTTCGCACATGCGAGCCGTTTGAACGTATCTGTTGGAGATATAGTACAGCAAGGCGACATATTGTCTTATGTTGGCAGTACAGGGAACTCAACAGGTCCTCACCTCCATGTAGAAGTTATGATAAACGGCGTAAATAAAGATCCTATGGATTACCTTGTTAGATGACAATAAATAAACAAAGCCAACCGATTTATGCGGTTGGCTTTAAATATTGGTCATTTTCCCAAAATCACAAGTATGAATACAATTTTAAAAAAAGCGTTGATAACGCTTTTTTTATTTATTTAGCCAATGCGGCTTTGGCTTTAGCAGCAATTTGCTCAAATCCTTTAGGATCATTCATTGCAAGATCTGCAAGAATCTTTCTGTCAATCTGTACACCGGCTAATTTAAGACCATTCATCAAGCGCGAATAACTCATGTCGTTTAATCTTGCAGCAGCATTGATTCTAGTTATCCAAAGTCTGCGCATGTCTCTTTTTCTTTGCTTTCTGCCGACATATGCGCTTCTAAGCGCACGCATAACGGCTTCATTAGCAGGTCTGTATAATTTTGATTTTGCTCCGTAATAACCTTTGGCGGCTTTTAATATTTTTCTATGCTTTTTCTTTGCATTTAATCCCTTTTTTACTCTGGCCATAAATTCTTCCCCTTCCTATCTCACTATTATTTTAGCAATGTTAGATGAATCGGCCGCTGAAACAAAACCGCCTTTTCTCAAATGTCTTTTTCTTTTAGTGGATTTTTTGTTTAAGATATGGTTCTTATATGCGCTGGACTTGGATATAAGGCCAGACTTTCTTCTTTTGAATCTTTTTGATGCACCTCTGTGCGATTTCATTTTAGGCATATAAAAATCCTCCCGTAGTTTATTTTTTTACGTTAGCCGGGGACAAATACATTACATAGCTTCGTCCCTCCATAGCAGGTTCTTTATCGCAGATACATGTATCGCCCAGAATATCTTTCATTTTTAAAAGCAGAGCTTTGCCTTTATCCACATAAGCCATTTCTCTGCCTCTGAAACGAACAGATACTTTAACTTTATCTCCGTCAGCAAGAAATTTCTGTATGTTTTTTATTTTTACATTCAAATCATGCTCTTGCACACGGACTGAAGTTCTTATCTCTTTGACGGTTATAACTTTCTGATTTTTTTTACTCTCTTTTTCCTTACGGTTCTGCTCGTATTTAAACTTGCCGTAATCCATGATTTTGCATACCGGAGGATTAGAATCCGGAGAAACTTTAACAAGATCAAGATCTTTATCGCCCGCCGTCTTTAAAGCGGCTTCTGAAGTCATAATACCAATCATTTGACCATTCTCGTCAATTACGCGAACTTCCTTATCTCTGATCATTTCATTGATCTGATATCCTTTGATGCGAACACACCTCCCAATAAAAATAGCTGCAAGGAATCTGCAGCCATAATACAACAAATGTATTAACCCGGCAACTTTACGTCACACAAGGTGAGAAGCAATTCCTTCTGCTTTACTAACGTAGAGATTTTATCATTAATCCGATTCATTGTCAAGGGTATTATTGAGCAAATCAGAACATCTTTGTATATTGAATATACCGCACGTACATGGCCTTTCAATGGCCATAGCAGCCTTTGAAGCACACTGTCCGTTACATACCTCAAGCTTCGCCTTTTGTACGATTTGAGAAGATATTAAACTATGTCCACACATTGTTGTAATTTTAAGAGTATCTTCATCCGGCAAAAGTTTTGTATTGCCGTATACGCCTAATGAAAGTACCGCTGTATGAGGTTTTAGATCCAACTGATGGGCTGTTTTTACTGTTTCATCTATTAATCCGCTTACGACTATTGAGACGCCCAAATTTTCTTCTTTTAACTTCTTAAGCACATTTCTGACAGATTCCAAAGAGCTGTAAGTCACTATTATACCGCTGGAATTTAATAATATACGCTTATATTCATCGTCATCGAGACCGCTGAGGTGACTGCAACCGGCATTCAAAGAGCCGTAGTTAACAAAATCTTCCGAAGTAAATATTTCATATATACGCTGAAGTTTAACGCCTCCGCCTTCTCCATTGATTTTTTTAGAAATACGTGCATAAATGCAATAATCGTTTGATAAATCTTCTTTGTTTCCGTATCTATGCAACGAATGACTCATAATTACCTCCTTTAATCTACCAGCGGACGACCTAAACCAACATTGATTTTAGCATTTGGCCTGACGCATATACCTATATTTTCCAGTTTTTGTATAATTGGCAAAGAGCCATCATCATCGAATCTTGTAAGAAGCCCCACAGATACGACTGTATCCAATTCATTAAGCAATTGAATTATTTTCTCGCAGGATGACACAACATTATGCTCAAAAAGCTTAATCTCTATTGTCGCATTCATTATCTTTTCGTTTAACACTTCACTTTTAAGTTTACCGGAGTCTTTATCCGTCATAAGCAAAAAAAGAGGATTATCTTTTTGGACGTCAAATCCAAGACTGATCAGTTTAGTCAAAAGGCTCTCCACCTGATACAATCTTACGCCCAACATGGGTCTGCCGATTTCAAGCATAAGGCAATACTCTCCGCGTTTGAACTTGCCTAAAACATCATTCGTTTTGTCGTGTTCAATACCTCTCCCCCATGCTTTCATTTCAGGATGTTCTACCGCTGGATCGCTGAACTGCATACGAATACAACGCGGGTATTCATAATTTTCTTCAGGCATATAAATTGCATCTACAGGACATACTCTGGATTTTTTGCATGCTCCACAATCAACGCACTCATCCTCATTAACAGAAAATACATCATCTTGCGCAGTAATACAATGCATGACACAGTAATCAGAACATGAGCCGCAGCCAATACATTTATTTTTATCTATTTTCAATGCTATCCTCCCTATTTGATTACGATTATAGCACTTTTTACAGGTAATTGCCCAACATGCAAGACGCTTTCTTCATCAGGAAGCTCTGAAACTGTATCCTCATCAAGCATTGAGCATTGATATTCATAATCATCAACAGTGAAATTTTTGAACAAAGACGTTTCCATGCAGAGCCCAACGCCATCCTGCTGCGCTCCCATTAAAATCTGACCCGAAATAAAACTTCCGTTGTTATAATACTGTTCGAGCAAATACTTTATACAGAATGAAAAATCTTTTATCGCGCTCGTATAGACTTTAGAACTCTCACTGCTTCTGTCAACATCGCAGCCTATCACCCATGCGTCATCATATTCTTCAGCTGCCGCCATGACGGAATAGCTCATATTGTCAGCGCATACGAATATTGCCTGTACTCCTTCATTGTACCACTCGCTGGCTGTGTTCTGAATATCAGGGCTTGCCGCTGAATTTTCAGTCGTCTTATAATATATATTGACATTTGTCCCGATTTCCGAAGCCGCTGAATCGGCTCCCATTATGAAACCATAAGAATACCTTAAAACAGCAGCAATATTCTCTCCCATTATACCTAAATTAACAAAACCTTCTTTAACCATTGCATATCCGGCTAAATATCCCGCCTGCTGTTCAGCAAAACTTACCGAGCAAACATTTTCGCTGTTGATAAATTCATTGGTATTTATATTAGCGTCTAAAATAATAAACTTTACATCAGGGAAATTACTTTGTGCATCTTTTATAACTGTCTCAAAAATATACCCAGGCACTACTATAATTTCAGCAGAATAATTAACCGCTTCATTAACAGCGGAATAATAAGCTTCATATGTATTTGCTGAAGGCGAAATACGCTTGCATGAAATATCGCGTTCAGAGGCAAATTCATTTATACCCTGCCATATATTTTCACAGTACAAGTCATTATTGCCGCCAAAATATTCTATAAAAATAATATTGTATGAGGTATTACCCGCACATGCAGGCAACATAAAAAATATTATCATTGAAATGAAAATAATAAAAAACAAATTTCTGCGCATGGTTTATTTATTATATCATACGTCAGCAAACTTGCAAGACGTTGCACTTAGATGCGCAAAATGTGATACTATAATTAATAAATCATAAAACAGGCAATACAAAAGTGATGTGAAACAAACGGAAGATGATTAATAATCAAACTAACACACTACTCAAACTTATCCTACTGTCACATCACTGATAACAATATAACACACTTCCAATAAAAAACAAATGCAAAAGTGAAATATTGACATGGTATAATAAAATAACATATAACTGTTGTCTATAATTTATTACTAATAATTTGAGGGAATTGTATGAATATAGATGTATACCGTAATTTCGTGCAAATAGTAGAAGAAGGCAGTATTTCCGCAGCAGCCCGCAAAGTATTGATAGCTCAGCCTGCGCTAAGCAGTCAAATGAAATCTCTAGAACAAACCATAGGAGCGAAATTATTTATAAGAGGAGCTCAAAAAATATCCGTAACAGATGCAGGAATGATATTATACAGAAGAGCAAAAGATATGCTCGCCATAGAGGACGCTGCATTAAAAGAGGTATCCGACTGTGCGAAAGGCCGTATAGGAACTCTTCGTTTAGGCATGTCTCTTGTCAGTCCGGATCCATTTATAAATAATCTGCTGCTTGAATTTCATCAAAGCTACCCTGATATAACTTATGAAATTTATGAAGCAAATGCAGATCCATTGGCAGAACTTCTACAAAAGAAAATTATTGATGTAGCAATTATCCGCTCTAAAAAGTATACATATCCATTGTTAAAACCCGTTATTACTCTGAATGAAAAGATAACGGCTGTTTATCATAAATCGACTAATTGGTTTGACAGCGAAGAAACGATTTCAATAGAGAAATTCAACGATATACCTATCAGTACTACAAAAGGATACCGCAAAATAGTCAATGAAGTTTTTTTGCGCGCGGGCATTACTCCCAATTTTTTCAGTGTCAGCTCATCGAGGAAATGTGCGCTTATGTGGGCTCAAAATCAGTGCGCAGCAGCCATACTGCCGGCGCTGTCTTGTCATAAAACAAATATCGATGGACTCATATGGAAACCGATAGGAGACGGCACACTGGCTACAGTCAGATGTTTTATGACGCTCAGAGATGCAAGATTATCAAAAGTCTCTCAAATGTTTTTAGAGCATTGCCGTGCATTTTTGAGAAATCATACAAATATTAATTATTCTATTACAGAGTAAATGATCTAAATGGAGGCTGTTTAAGAAAAGAATAATGAATAAAATAAAAATAAAATGGGTGGTTTAAACCACCCATTTTATTTTTATATACCATTTGATTTATCAGTTTATACAAGTCCTTGCTGATACATCGCTTCTGCAACTTTAAGGAACGCCGTAACATTTGCACCGAATACGAGATCGCCTTCTTTATCAAAATCTTTGGCTGTTTGAGAAGCATTTTTATATATATTCTTCATTATATCGGAAAGTTTCGCATCAACTTCTTCAAAAGTCCAAGCATAACGCATGCTGTTCTGGCACATTTCCAAAGCGCTTGTCGCTACTCCGCCGGCGTTTGAAGCTTTGCCCGGAGCATACGCAATACCGCTGTCTTTATATACCTGGATTGCTTCATTTGTCGAAGGCATATTAGCGCCTTCAGCTAAAAGTTTGCAGCCGTTCTTAATAAGAAGCAGCGCGCTGTCTTTATCTATCTCGTTTTGCGTAGCGCAAGGAAGAGCTATATCGCAAGGCACCGACCATACGCCTTTGCAGCCTTCTGTATATACAGCGTCAGGATGATAGTTGAGATATTCCTTAATTCTTTTACGTTCAACTTCTTTGATTTGCTTTACTGCCGCCAAGTCGATACCGTTTTTATCATATATATACCCGTTCGAATCACTCATTGTCACTACTTTTGCACCAAAGCTCTGAGCTTTTTCCACAGCATATGTAGCTACATTACCACTACCTGAAACAATGACTGTTTTCCCTTCAAGCGTTTCGTTCTTATCTTTCAACATTTCATTTACAAAATAGATAAGACCGTATCCGGTAGCTTCGGTTCTTACGAGGCTTCCCCCCCACATTCTTCCTTTACCTGTAAGAACTCCGCAATACTCGTCACGAATTCTCTTATACTGACCGAAAAGATAACCTATTTCTCTTCCGCCAACGCCAATATCGCCCGCAGGAACATCAGTATCCTGTCCTATATATTTATAAAGTTCCGTCATGAAACTCTGGCAGAATTTCATAATTTCTTTGTCGCTTTTTCCTTTGGGATCAAAATCGCTTCCGCCCTTACCGCCTCCTATAGGAAGTCCTGTCAGGGCATTTTTAAACGTTTGTTCAAAGCCAAGAAATTTGATAATGCTTAAATTAACGGAAGGATGGAAACGAAGGCCTCCTTTATAAGGGCCTATAGCGCTGTTGTACTGAACTCTCATGCCGCGGTTTATCTGATAATTGCCTTTATCGTCAATCCATGGCACTCTGAACATTATAACTCTTTCCGGTTCTGTAAGTCTTTCAAAAATTCCATCCGTAACATACTGCGGATATCTTTCAGCGACTATTTCGAGAGATTCGAAAACTTCTTCGACCGCCTGCAAAAATTCAGGTTCATTCGGGTTTCTTTTTTGTGCTTTTTCATAAACACCTGCTAATAGCTTCATGATGATTTCCTTTCATTATACAAACTTTTTTTAAGCGTGATATATTTCATTGGATTATCCAAATGCTTAACAACTTCTTGAGTGATTATAATTTCCTGCAAACCTTCAATATCAGGAGCTTCAAACATCACTTTTTTCATTATTTTAGCAATAATGCCCCGTAATCCTCTTGCGCCGGTCTGCTGCTGCAAAGTAATTTTTGCGATTTCAACAATTGCTTCCTGCTCAAATGTAAGCTTAATATTATCCATAGCCATAAGAAGCTGGTATTGTTTGATTATAGCATTTTTCGGCTCGGTCATAATTTTTATTAGAGCTTCCTGATCAAGGCTTTCAAGACTTGTAATCACTGGAAGCCTGCCGACAAGCTCGGGAATTAACCCGTAATGCATAAGATCTTGAGGCGTCACCTGCTTTATCAGCTGAGATTTTTCCTTTTTTTCGTTAATTCTTATATCGGCTCCAAACCCCATAACCTTTTGAGCTGTTCTGTTTTGTATTATCTTTTCAATACCATCAAAAGCACCGCCGCAGATAAAAAGTATGTTCTTTGTATCTATCTGGATAAAATCCTGATTAGGATGCTTTCTTCCTCCTTTGGGCGGTACATTTGCCTGCGTTCCTTCCAGTATTTTGAGCAGCGCCTGCTGTACGCCCTCCCCGCTTACATCTCTTGTTATTGACGGATTCTCGCTTTTTCTTGCGATTTTATCAATTTCGTCAATATAAATGATTCCGCACTGCGCCAACGCAATATCAAAATCAGCCGCCTGTATAAGCTTGAGCAATATATTTTCTACATCCTCACCAACGTATCCCGCCTCAGTCAAAGACGTCGCGTCTGTAATTGCAAACGGAATATTCAGCGCTTTTGCCAATGACTGAGCAAGCAAAGTTTTTCCGCTGCCGGTAGGTCCTATCATCAGAATATTGCTTTTTTGTATTTCAGTTTCAGATTGCGTACTTGCAGAATTTATACGCTTATAATGATTATATACTGCAACAGCAAGAGCAATTTTTGCGTCATCTTGCCCTATGACATATTCATCTAAAAACTTTTTTATTTCGGACGGCTTTTTAAGGTTATCAAAATGAAGCGCTTTCGACTTGCTTTTCTTTGTTCGAGCATCGCTTAATGCATTGTAAAAAAGATCTATACATTCATCGCATATTGCACAATTCGACGCTACTAATAAGTTTTCGACTTCATATTTACCTTTGCCGCAAAAAGAGCAAACTGGCTCGTTACTTATTCTATCTGCCATTCATCCCTCTTATTGTTTTTTAGTTATGATTTTATCTATAAGTCCGTATTCGAGCGCTTCTTCCGCTTCCATGAAATAATCATTATCGGTATCTTTTGCAATCACTTCAATGGGCTTTCCCGTTCTTTCGCTCAAAATTGCATTAAGTTTTTCACGTGTGCGCAAGAGCCTTTTCGTATAAATTGCAACATCGCTGCTTTTACCCTGCATGCCGCCCAAAGGCTGATGTATCATAATCTCACTGTTCGGAAGCGCAAATCTTTTACCTTTTTCGCCTGCCGCCAAAATAAACGCACCCATAGAAGCGGCAGTCCCTATGCATATTGTAGATACATCGCATTTGATTAAATTCATCGTATCAAATATAGCAAAACCCGCCGAAACCGAACCACCCGGACTATTAATATAAAGGCTTATATCTTTCGAAGGATCGTCGGCTTCGCAAAACAGCATTTGAGCAACGATAAGATCCGCTACCTGATCATTAATCTCACCTGTAAGCATGATTATTCTATCCTTCAAAAGTCTAGAATAAATATCATATGAACGCTCGCCTTTTGACGTTTGTTCGACAACTACCGGAACTAAACTCATTATTTCCTCCTTTTATACACACTTCCCGCCTTATATAAAGACGGGAAGAATTTTTACATTATTTGCTTTTTTTTACTGTAGTATCTGCATTGTCGACAAGAAAATCGTAAGCTTTATTTTGAGCTATGATATCTTTTAAATATTCCTTAAGATAATCATTTACGCCTTTTTTAAACTCTTCCAAGGGCTGCTTGTATGCTGCTGCTAAATTTTTATATTCAGCTTCCAAATCTTCTTCGCTCGCCTGTATATTTTCAGCCTCGATTATCTTTCTTAAAATCAGATCCGTTTTGATATCTTTCTCTACTTGCTGTTTTATAAGCTTATCTATAGTATCTGACTCGTCCTTGTCGCCTTCTATATTAAATATATATTTATAATATGTGTTCGGATCAATTCCGCTGCCTTTAATGCGGGATTCATACCCCTTTTTAGTTTCCTCTACTTTTTCATTCAGCATCTGAGGCGGAAGATCAATACATGTATCTTCGATTAATTTATCCATAATCGTATGCCTCGCTTCGCTGCGCAGCTTATCTTCCTTCTCTTTTTTCAATTTCGCTTTAACGGATTTATTGAGTGCTTCAATATCATCATATCCCAAATCCTTGGCAAATTCGTCATCGATTTCCGGAAGTTCTTTTCTCGAGATACTAAGGACTTCTACTTCAAATACTGCATCTTTGCCTGCTAAAGCTTCTGCATGATACTTTTCGGGGAACTTTACATTAATGCTGAGTTTTTGTCCTTTTTTAGCCCCTACAAGCTGTTCTTCGAACCCGGGAATAAAGCTTTGAGATCCAAGCACGAGCGGATAAGACTCTCCCTTACCTCCTTCAAAAGCCGTCCCGTCCATAAAGCCTTCAAAATTTATAGTAAGGGTATCGCCCATTTCAGCCTGTCCGTCATCTATTGTAATGGCACGGGCATTCTGCTGCTGTATCTGCTTTAAACCTTCTTCTATTTCCGTTTTTTTAACGCTCACACGCTGGGAGCCTATACTGATCCCCTTGTAATCCTTAAGCTCAAATTCAGGTTCCAAAGATATTTCTATTGTAACCTCAGCTCCGTTGTCACCTATTTCATCAACACTTAAAAGCTTTGGAGATGCAACAGCCTTAAATCCGGAGTCTTCAAGGCAATTTTTATATTCTTCAGGAAAAGCTTCCTCTAAAGCGTCCTCATAAAACAAATTTTTGCCGTAACGTCTTTCAAGCATAACTCTGGGCACTTTGCCTTTGCGAAAGCCATCAATGACAAACATCCCTTTCTTTTTTTGATAGGCTGTGTTTATGGCTTTTTCAAAATCTTCCTTTGAAATAATAAGTTTAACTTTAGCTACATTTTTTTCTTTGGATTCAACCTGATAACTCACTGTTTTCCCTCCCGGTGTGAACTTTTTTATTATATCATGCTAATTAAATAATTCAACTGCTTTTTATATATTTATTAAGAAAAAGCACCCGTATTTCTTTTCTAAATAATATTATCCCAATCTACCTTTATCCAAACACGTCCATAATCGAGACCAATTTTTTCTTCGTCGATATAACCATTAAGAATAGTTTCATCGTCATAAAAAATGAAAATCATCTTATTAGACTTATTGCCTTCAATATATGCTGCGGATTCATTATTAATATTTGTTTGCAGCAAGAGTACTGTATTCGGATCACTGTATACGGTTCGGGATACAGTCGGCGAATAGAAAGGCTCGTTTTCATACTCTACTATTTCAAAACTTACTATATTTTTCTCGGCCACACCCAAAGACAAGTAGCTTGACTGCACAATAATCAAAGGTAATAATGCAGCAAAAATTATAATGCATAAAACGGCTGCTGATATTTTTATTATATTATTGGACATAATATTATTTTACGCTTTATAAAATCCCGTTCGTTTAAAGCAAACGGGATCGAATCAAATTATTGATTTAAATATTTCTTGAATGCTTCCTCTAATGTCGCCTTGCTGTCTTCTTTATAATACAGCTTTTCAGATTCGATCTTCTTGCGAGGCGCCTGCGTCAGATCCTTAATACTCAGCCCGACTTTTCTTTTAGTTTTATCTATATCCATTATTTTACATTTTACTGTCTGACCAAGCTGGAGAGCGCTTTCTATATTATCGATTTTTTCGTGTGAAACATTAGAAATATGCACTAACCCTTCTACCATGGGAATGATTTCCACAAATGCTCCGTATTTTACCGTACCTTTTACCTGACCTTCAATAACATCTCCGACTTTATACTGCTTGAGAAATACTTCCCACGGCTCTTCAGTCATATCTTTTATAGAAAGCTTTATTTTATAAGTTTCCGGATTGATATCTATTATTTTAGCCTCGATCTCATCTCCCGGTTTTACGAAATTTTTCGGATTAGCAACCCTTTTCCAAGAAAGATCAGACACATGAATAAAACCGTCTACCCCGCCAAGGTCCAAAAATACTCCGAAATCAGTCGTATTTTTAACAGGAGCGTTGACAACCATCCCAACTTCAAGCTTCTGCATTGCTTCATCTCTGATACGCGCTTGCTCAGCTCTTTTTTCATTGAGTTTTTCCTGCAATAAAATTTTACGTGAAAATATTATTTTATTTTTGCTTGCGTCATATTCAATGATTCGGCCTTCTACTTCCTTGCCTAAAAGCGTATTCAGATCTTCTATATATTTAAGAGCATACTGGTTGCCCGGCATAAAAGCTTTCGTAAAGCCCAGATCGACCATTACTCCGCCTTTGACTATTTTTATTATTTTGCCTTTTATAGTTTCTGCTGAATTGTATTTTTCTTCCGCTATTTTCTGAGCGGCAATTTCGTCAACCTTAAGTTTGGAAAGCGCAACATTGCCAGTGCCGTCATTCGTATCTATAACCATAGCTTCTACTTCATCCCCGACAGCTGCAATGCTTGTAAGTTCACTGTAAAGATCCATTAAAAAATCACTTTTCTTAATAATACCGTCAGATTTATAGCCTATATTCAGGTATACTTCGTTATCATTCACGGCTATTATTTCGCCTTTTACTATATCTCCTACCTTTAATGTTTTAAAATCGTCCAGTGATTTTTCCAAATTTTCAACCGAATTTTCCATCTTGCTGATTACCTCCAATATTATCTGTTCAGGCGTCGAAGCCCCCGCCGTGACGCCAATGGTTTTACATCCGACGAATAAGTTTATATCTATGTCGTTCGCGCTTTCGCAGCGTACAACCTTTGAACAATTTTGTCTGCATATGTCCGCAAGCTTATTCGTATTGGAGCTGTTATAGCCTCCTATTACGACCATTGCATCCGCAGCTGAAGCTATTTCACCCGCCTCCTTTTGTTTTATGGAGGTAGCAGAGCATATTGTATTAAATATTAGTGATTGCGGATAATGTTTTTTTATAACATCGCTGACCTGCATGAAAAACGGCTCACGGATAGTCGTCTGCGCTACAACACAAATTGGTTTATCAGTGCATATTTTTTCAGCCTCTTCAATGCTGCCGACTATCAGTGCGCTGTCGTCACACCATCCGTTTACGCCTATAACTTCCGGATGCAGGCAATCACCCACAACCACTATAGTATAGCCTCTTTTGAAATATTTTTCAACCTTATTTTGAATAGATTTTACATAAGGACATGTTGCATCAATATATTTAAGCCCTTTTTTTTCAATTGCGCCATATACATTTTTTCCTACGCCGTGCGAACGTATAACAATAACGCCATCCTCAGCCTGCGATATATCATCAAGCTTTTTTACTCCAAGACGTTCAAAATCCTGTTCTACTGTAGGATTATGTATAAGCTGCCCCAGCGTATATATATTTTTATTTTTATATTGATCAACGGCGGCATACACCATATTTACGGCGTTTTTCACTCCGAAACAGAATCCCGCGCTTTTAGCC
This sequence comes from uncultured Lachnospiraceae bacterium, assembly GCA_944381375.1. Taxonomy (GTDB): domain Bacteria; phylum Bacillota; class Clostridia; order Eubacteriales; family Anaerofustaceae; genus CALWKX01. Next base: position 180,024 of record CALWKX010000014.1, on the reverse strand, counting down.
TTAATTATCATCATAACCTCTTAGCTGTTTTTAAGTTCCGCTACCCTCGGCGCAACTTCATTGTTGGCTATTGCTGAAAAATCCATTTGAGCGTTAGTTTTATTATAGTATTCTTCCAAACAGAAAGGCTTGCCAAATTTTACATGCAGTTTGCCTCGGCATTTGTATTCACCGCTTATATATGCGGGAACTATCACCGAACGCGTTTTGATCGCCAGCATACTTATCCCTTGCTTGAAAGGCAAAAGATTTCTGTCTTTACCTTCTCTTGTTCCTTCTGCAAACAATCCTATTATACCGTCGTTTTTCAATACGCGCATTGAAACTTTAAATGTATAGGCGTCATTGCCGTCACGATGCACTGGAATCACATTCATAAATTTAAAAAAAAGTGCGACAAGCTTACTGCTGAACAGATCTTTTTTTGCAAGAAAAGATATTTTTCGTTTGGTTGAAGCCGCTATCACTAAAGGATCCAAAGCATGAATATGATTCGAGCATATTATTGCTTTCCCTTCAACCGGAATATTTTCCTGCCCTTCTGTTTTAAGCCCATATATTACTTTTAGAAAAACTACGACAATGGCTCTCAAAATTTTATAAAGCATTTATTCCTCAGATTTAATTAAACCTATAATTATTTCGGCTACTTCGTCTACACTGATATTAGACGTATCGATCACATGCGCGCCCAAAGGTACGCATAAAGGCGAATCGGTTCTTTGAGAATCGACTTTATCACGCCTTATAATATCATTTTTTATGTACTCATAATCAGCGTCAGGATTTTTTTCTAAATTTTGCAGATATCTTCTTTTAGCGCGTTCATCCAAATTGGCGTCAATATAAAACTTATAAGGAGCATCTTTTAACACAACACTACCTATATCGCGTCCCTCCATAACAATGCTTTGTTTTGACCCTATATTACGCTGCATTTCAACAAGATGTTTTCTTATTAAAGGATTAACAGCATATTCCGAAACTTTTTTGTCCATATGGGGGGTGCGTATTTGAGCTGTTATATCTTTTCCGTTAAGAAGAACTTTGCTTTTATCAAAATCCAAATGAAATGAATCAAATAATTTCACAATAGCGGCGTCATCGCTTCCGCTAACGCCGTTTTGCTCCGCATGGTAGGCAAAAGATCTGTACATAGCGCCTGTATCAAGATATAAGATACCAAGCTTCCCCGCCAGATATTTAGCGAGGGTACTTTTGCCTGCCCCTGAGGGGCCGTCTATGGCTATCTGAATGACTTTATTTTCCAAACGCTCCACCTTAAATAAACGCTTCAATCTAAAAATATATTTTATCCTAAAATATTACTGTAAACAATACTTAAATCAATCTTGTTTGATTTCTACAGTGAATATTTTTTTTATTCCGCCTTCGACTATAATTTTGCTGGATTGCTCAGGAACGACAAGACCATTGCTCACTTCTTCTACAAACACTGACACACTTTCATCCATAGATCGCCTCATATCCAAATGAACGACATCATTATTATACACTTCAATCGTTATATACCCATGCTCGTCCGGCTGAACGTCGCTCACACTGCCGTTTATCAAAATATCACAATTTTCAATATCTGAGATTGAAAGTTTTATGAAATACTTTTCACGGTATAAAACTGAATCTTTAAGAAGAATATCACTGTTATCTGACAAGGCCGCTTTATCAACGCTTAAAAACGAAGTAAAAAAAAGATTGACGGCTAATAAACTAATCACGCACAAAATAACGACGATATATAAAAATAATTCAAGTTTGGAAAATCTTTTTTGCATATTATTATTGTGGTTTACGCGCATTTTAAATATACAAATAAAATTATTTTAACGTGATTTTGTTTTATTATGCAATTAGCCATCAACAAATGTAATATACAAAAAGACAGCCGTTCTTATTCAGAAAGATAAGCTGCCTTTTTATTTTAAATAACAACAGATTTTCGGTCTTATTATTTCAGGTATATATTAAAGTTTTCTAACTTTAAGTACGCCGTCGATAGCGCTTAAATCATTTATAACCTTTTCATTTACGTCTTCGTCAACATCAATCATGGTATATGCATAATTGCCCTTGCTTTTGTTTATCATGTCAGATATATTTATTTGATCATTTGCAAGCGTTCCTGTTATCTGACCAACCATATTGGGTACATTTTTATGGCAAAGAGTTATACGCGTCTTTGCAGAACGAGCGCCCATATTGCAAGCAGGATAATTTACGGAATTTTTTATATTCCCATTTACCATATAATCTGTTACCTGATCCGCAACCATTATAGCGCAATTCGTTTCGGATTCTGGTGTGGACGCGCCAAGATGAGGTATAGCAATAATTTTATCGTTGCCCAAAAGTTTTTCATTCGGGAAGTCAGTAACATAGCAACCTACCTTCCCGCTTTGAATACCTTCGAGTATAGCTTCATCATTGCAAAGACCGCCGCGAGCAAGATTGATTATGCGTATTCCGTCTTTTGCTTTTTTAAGATTCTCTTTATTAATCGTATCTCTGGTTTTGTCATTCAAAGGCACATGGATTGTTACAAAATCGCAATTTTGCAATATCCAATCAATATTATTAACTCTTTTTACATCCTTGTCAATATACCATGCAGCATCTACAGAAATAAATGGATCATAACCGTAAACATTCATTCCCAAAGCATTAAGCGCATTGGCAACTTTTGCGCCGATTGCACCAAGACCTATAACGCCTACACTTTTATTTAAAATCTCCGGTCCGGCATATGCGGACTTGTGAGATTCGACTTCTTTTTCTATATCAATATCAGAATCTTTTTGGCTTTGAAGCCATTCTATGCCTGCTACAACTTTTCTTGTCGTCAAAAGCATACCAAGGATTACAAGCTCTTTTACAGCATTAGCATTAGCTCCGGGAGCGTTAAAAACGACCACACCTTTTTCAGCATACATATCGACAGGGATATTATTCACACCGGCGCCTGCACGTCCTACAGCGCACAGCTTATCCGTAAGCTCCGCTTCGCTCATTTTGTAACTTCTTAAAATTATGGCGTCGTAATCCATATCCTCTGTTATCGCAAAATTATCAGGCAATCTGTCAAGGCCTTCTTTTGCTATTTTATTAAACGTTTTTACCTTATACATGTTTTCTCCCTTCGTATTCGTATATTTTTAGCTTTTATAAAAACAATTTAATAATGATTAAGTCCGGGCTATGATATCACTAAAAACAGAACTGACGGATTATAAAACATATTTTCTGTCGGTTCTTATAATATCAATAGCTGCCGGACTTGAAGAATGAAATCCCGTTTATGTATATAAGGATATATATCAAGCTTTCGGCAGTCAATCTGCTGAAAGCTGTGAGATCATCTGTTTTGTAATGTCTCCTATGTTCAGCTTTTTTTCCTTGATTTCGCGTTTTAAACCTTTTATTTTTTCAGTATCTTTATATTTTCCCATGGACATTTCTTTGCCAAGAGTATTTTGAAGCTTTCTGAGCTCTTTTTTAGCCGCTATTAAACTTTCAGCACTCATTTTATTAATCTCCCTTCATTCATTTTATTGTACCATTTTTTCATTTTTTCGCAAGTTATTTTTTTAAAATTTATAAATCAACGCGTTCACCGTTTGGATTGATAAGAACTCCGAATACAGCAAGTCTTGCTTCATCACTTACATCAGTACAAGTCGAAAGTGTAATTATTTTATCTTCATCAGTAACGGATGTATCGGAAGTAATAATCGAATTAGCTCGCAAATAAGATATAAAACTATCAAAATCGCTGCCATACTCGGGACTGCGGTAATCATATGAAGCACCAATGATATTTACGGCAAATATTTTATAGCAGTAGATGATTCCTTCGTCAGTTACAATATGTATATAAGGATAACTGTCATAAAAAGATTGATCTCTATAGCGGGATAAAGTCCCGAACATTGTTTTGTCAATCATTGCATGTCCGTACACAACAGTATTTTGGTCTGTAAAATCATCGCTGTTGCCCGCATCAAGATAAATGCTTCCTGCACCGCTATACTCATTAAGATATGATACGTACAAATAATATTCGTTATCAGGGCCCTGCAATACGGGATGATTGACATTTGTACCTTCTATGTATATCCACGCCTTTATATCAGAATTGATTTGTTTTAACTCATCAAAAGAGATATTTTCAATATCAAATATATCGCCGCTTCCTTCATTATTCAAATCACCGAAAGGGCTGACGTTGCGTATTTCGTCAATTTGTCTCATATTGCGTATTCTCGGAATTATATCTTTGAGAATAAATACCGCTGAAACTACAAATATTACTGCAAATAATAAAATCAAAATATTATAAAGTGTTTTTCTGCTGTTTTTTTTCACAGTCTTTTTTACCATTGTTATGATCCCAATATTAAATAATTACCCAATGAAATAAAACGTAATTCTTAATTGCTTTATCAGTATATCATATATATTTACTGCATCAAACGAAGAATCTCTTTTTTTAAATTCCCAACTATTCTTTTTTCAAGCCTTGATATATACGACTGAGATATGCTAAGTGAGTCGGCAACTTCTTTTTGAGTCTTACGTTTAACCCCATTCACCCCGAATCGCATATTAATAATATCGCGCTCAGTATCCTTCAAATTATTTACAGCTTCTTCCAATATTTCAAGTTCGCTTTCTTTTTCAATATTAAACGAAACAGTATTTTCCTGTTCGCATACGATATCTGAAAGCAAGAGTTCGTTGCCTTCTCTATCCATATTCAAAGGTTCGTCTAATGATATTTCCATTTTTAATTTACTTGTCTTTCGAAGATACATTAAAATTTCATTTTCTATACATTTTGACGCATAAGTAGCAAGCTTAATTTTTTTATCAGATTTATATGTATTAACAGCTTTAATTAAACCAATCGTACCTATAGAGATCAGATCTTCAAGAATTGTAACGTTAGCGTCGAATTTTCTTGCTATATAAACTACTAACCTCAAATTATGCTCTATTAATTTTTGCTTAGCGCTACATTCGTCTTCACTAAGCATTTGAATATATTTTTCTTCCTCTTCTTTGGTTAAAGGAGGCGGCAAAACATCATATGAATTTATAAAAAAAATATCCTTTTTGCCAAAGATTTTGATTGCAACTTTGAACAATAGCAATTTTATTTTTTTCATAACTTATTTCCTCCTAACATAGCCGGATTAAAAATTCCATCAATACTGCCTGCGATGTTTTCGCTTGAAGCGATAAAAGCCTTATCGAAGCACTTATCCGCTATAATAATTTTATCTATTCTGAAAATCATCATCACAATGCGCCCCGTAACACCCTGCGCTCCTGCAAATGAAATTCTTGATTGAAGCTTGTAGTTTAGATTTTGAATAAAATCAATATAATCTTCACTGTTCAGAAATGTTTTTGCTTGTATTCCCGTAAGATAGAAAAACAACTCATTTTTTACAATGCATACTGGTTCCCCTGAAAACGTTGTTATAAGATTTCCGCTATCTGCCAACATCTTTGTTTTTATCGTTTTGTTGTTATATGATAGCTCACAATCATAAATGATTTTGTCAAAAGCTATTGCTCCGAAAATACACTTTATAAGCTTGTAACCGCATATACATCCTGTTAATACGCCAAGTATCATATGATAATAATTCACATCTGAAAAAGCGAAATTCGGATTATTCATTGAGAATAAAAGCGAAAACAAAAGTGTAAGACCTGCGCAAAGACATGCAAGAAAAACAAGCAGAAAAAAGTCTGTGAAAAGCTTTTTTAAAGTTGGTTTAAAACACAATGCGAATGACATAAACAATGTAAAAATAAGCTTCATACAAATACTGTAAAAAAAATCCGCTTCAAAAAGATAAAAAAAAGCATAAACTGTTCCTATTAAAGCGCTAAAAACACATCTAATTATTTTTCTATTATAGGCCTTTACACGGCACAAGGTGTATGACATTAAAAAGTTTGCTGCGTAATTCACAAAAAAAATTTCTTCCGCATATACATACTTCATACTGTATTAATATTAACCGATATCAACATGCAATTTTGTAAAAGCATGGCGACAGCTTTTCCTATATCAATAACTTTTTCCGATACATTTCCCAAATAAAAAAACAAACGCACTGTTTTCACAATGTTTTTGTTTTGATTTTTGCAGTAAATATCTAAACTACGAGAGAAAATAAGTAAAACGGCATGCTTTCATGCCGTTTTTTCTAATTACTATTTATTGTCCAAAAATGAAGGCCATGCATATCCGCCCGAATCGTCGCTGGAAGATTTATCTTCAAAAGAATCAAGAGGATTTGAAGTCTGTTTGGCAGCAGGCTTAGGAGCCGTATTAAAGCCCGTGGCAATTACGGTAACCTTAATTGTATCGTCTAAGGCAGGATCTATGTAGGCTCCAAATATGATATTAGCGTCAGGATGAGCTTCCTGCCTAATCACTTCCGCTATTTTTTCTATCTCAAAAAGCGTAAGCTGTTCTCCTCCGGTTATATTAATTAATACGCCAGTTGCTCCATCTATAGTCGTTTCAAGGAGAGGGCTGGCAATTGCCTGTTTCGCCGCTTCAACCGCCTTATCAGCGCCCGAGCTTGTCCCCATACCCATATGAGCCATGCCTGCGTCTTTAATTACGGTTTTGACGTCCGCGAAGTCAAGGTTTATAAGCCCGGGAGTAGCAATAAGATCTGTTATTCCCTTTACGCCCATCAAAAGAACATCGTCAGCCATTTTAAACGCTTCTTTAAACGTGGTGTTTTGATTGGCCACTTGAAGCAATCTGTCGTTTGGTATAACAACGAGAGCATCCACATGATCCTTTATAAGCTGTATACCAAGATCTGAATTTATTTTCCTTACTTTGCCTTCGAACGTAAACGGTCTAGTAACAACACCTATGACCAAAAGACCCATTTCTTTTGCTAAACGTGCAATTACATGGGACGCGCCAGTTCCAGTGCCTCCGCCCATACCGGCTGTAATAAAGACAAGGTCGGCGCCTTCTAAAGCTTCTTTGATAGCTTCTTGACTTTCTTCAGCCGAACGTTCTCCAAGCTCAGGATTAGCTCCAGCGCCTAGCCCCCTTGTTGTTTTCTCACCTATATTGATTTTATTTTCCGCTAACGAAACGGCCAAAACCTGGTTATCGGTATTCACCGCATAAAATGTTGCGCCACGCAGACCATTTTCTATCATGCGGTTTACGGCATTATTTCCTCCGCCGCCTACGCCAATAACCTTTATATTGGCAGAACAATTCTCCGGCGTCGTATCAAACTCATACAGCATATCGTCCTCCGTATACCACAAGTATTATATTTTATTTTAATATCAAACCTTTTAAAGAACAAGTACTTTTTATTTTTTTTTAATTAATATCAATAATTTTGTATACAGGATTACTGTCTTCTATTACTTCAAGCATAATATTTCCTTCTTCATTTGTCAAAAAATATTTAATCATATCTTCATTGCTTTGAAATGAAGCAAGAGAATAAAATTTTATTACATTAGACTTAGTCGTATAAATATAATAATAACCACTCTGCGATATGTAAATTTCCGAAACGTACTCTATAAGATTATTTCTTTTGAAGAAATCGATTACTTCATAAACTGTTTGCGTTTGAGCAGTAAGACTGAAATCAAATGCCCTGCCTACTTCTGGAATAGTGATATCGCTGAAACCAGAAACCATTATTGCTCCTGAAGCAATATTTGTACAGTCAGCTTCAAATACAATGCCTTCATCATCCAATGTATAATATTTTCCTTCATTATATATATACATCATGGGATTTCGTTCAGTTATGATAATTTTAACTGTATCAGGATAGGCCCGAACAATCGATACATTTTTTATTCTGGCAATGCTTTTCAGACTATTTTGAATATCTTTAGCTTTAAAATCGAATATATTCTGGCCTATCTTTATATCACTGCAAGCCAATATAGTCTCTTCGCTCACATAGCTGTTGCCCTCTACTTCAATGCTTTTAATACTGAAAAAATCACTTCGTAAAAATACCAGCATAGCAGCCGTAAATATTACTACAAGCAGCACATAAATGCCGCAGCCGCTATTTTTTTTGAATCTTATTCTTCTTTTCATAACAGGATTAATTTATATATTTTATATCCGCACCAACATTTTGTAAAACGCCTATAAAATTCTCATAGCCTCTTCTTATATGATGAATGTCCTCCACTGTAGAACTCCCTTGCGCACCTAATGCCGCTATTGTTAATGCAGCGCCGCCACGAAGATCATGAGCATATACTGTGGCCCCTTCAAGTTTATTAACGCCAGCTATTATTGCAGTACGTCCCTCTATTTTTATATTTGCCCCCATTCTGAGAAGCTGGGTAGTGAATCTGTAGCGGCTTTCAAAAACAGTTTCATTTATAATAGAAATGCCGTTTGCATAACACAACATGGCTACGAATAATGGCTGCAGATCGGTCGGAAAGCCTGGATAAGGCAAAGTAACAATGGAATCTATAGATTGTATGTCTTTAGCGGATATGCATTGTATTCCATCGGCATATACCTTCACTTTCAGACCGCTTTCGATAAGTTTGTAATAAGGAGATTTTATATTTTCAAGGGAACACCCTCTCAAAAAAACTTTTCCCGAACATATATGAGTTGCGCACATATATGTACCGGCAGCAATTCTGTCAGCCATAATGGTGTATTCGCCCTCACAAAGCCTATCTACTCCTTCAACATATACTGTATTTGAACCAGCCCCGTATACGCGTGCACCAAGAGAGTTTAAAAAATTCTGAAGATCAATAATTTCGGGTTCTTTAGCCGCATTTGCTATAGATGTAACTCCTTTCGTCATTACGCTTGCAAGAATTATATTTTCCGTTGCCCCAACACTTGGATAATTCAATACGATATCCGCTGCATGCAAATCCTTTCCATCTACTATTATGTAACCATGCTCTTCCGTTATATTAGCGCCCAGTTGCTTTAATGCCTTCAAATGTATATCTATCGGTCTTAATCCAATATCGCATCCGCCCGGGTAAGAAAAATGCGCATGTTTAAGCTTGGCAACAAGCGCCCCCATAAGCATTATAGATGAACGCATTCTGCTCACAAGCTGTTCTGAGACTTTTGCAGAATTTATCATTGATGAATCAATAATGAGGGTATTTGTTTCAGTTTTGATTTTGCAGCCAATCGAAGTAAGAATTTTTTTCATTATTCTCACATCTTGTATATCTGGAACATTATGTAAAATTGTCTTTGCCCCATTCAACACGCATGCTGCCATTATTGGAAGCGCAGCATTTTTGGAACCTTGTATCTTTATTTCTCCATCAAGCCTGTTGCCGCCGTTTATCATATATCTGCTCATAGCCCCTCCGAAATGAATAACTATTTTATATTATTCATCTATACGGGGCATGTGACTTATACGGTTGAGAGAATTTCCTCTATCTCATCACATAAAAGCTGAGTTGAGTTTCTTATTCCCATACTACGCGATTTTAATGCCATTTTAGAAAGAAGTTTGTCATCTTTTAAAAGACTTTCAACAGCTGTGGCAAGGATTTTACCGGATAATTCGTCGTTTTTTATCACAACGCTGGCGCCTTTGTCTCTCGTTGATATAGCATTCTTCATCTGATGATCGTTTGCAGCATACGGATAAGGGATATAAATAGCCGCTACTCCGACATAATTCACCTCAGCTATAGTAGTTGCTCCGCTTCGGCATATCACCAAATCAGCAGCGTTTAATAAAAGCGGCATATCGTTTGTATACGAAAGTATATTAATATTCTTATATTTATCTGTGTCAAGGCCCTCTTCTTTCAAAGAGCGCTTATATTCTTCAAATGTTTCGTCACCCGTCACATGAACGATATGAACATTTTTATCATCTTTATATGCCCAAAGAAGAGTTTTTACCGCTTCGTTTATACTGCTGGCGCCCAAACTGCCGCCGAATATAAGAAGGAATTTATCGGATTGTTTCAATTTTAATGTTTTTCTGGCTATTTCTTTTGTAAAAAGACCGAATTCCCTTCTTACAGGGTTTCCCGTTACAATACATCTCTCAGGTCTTGCCATGATGTTTACGGTCTCAGGGAAAGACACACATACGCGAGAAGCCACTTTTGAGAGTGTTTTTATTGTAAAACCGGGAATAACATTTTGTTCTGTTATCAGGGTTGGAAGCTTCTTAAGCGCTGCTACGTATACAATAGGGCCACATACATATCCTCCCGTACCTATCACCATATCAGGCTTATGCTTGCGTATCAGAGACATGGATTCAAACATGCTTTTGCAAAGCTTAAGTATTACTCTGGTTTTTTCTATTTTGCCAAGAAAACGTTCATATCCTATCACGTCTATATTATGAAGCAAATAACCTTCCTGTTTTGCAACGCGGCCTTCTATGGAATCACTGCGGCCAACGAATTCTATTTCCCAATCCGCATGACGGTATTTCAGCTCGTTTGCTATTGCAACGGCAGGGTAAACATGTCCGCCCGTGCCGCCTCCTGCTATGAAAATCTTCATTGCTGTTTTCCTCCCAGAAGCCTGTCGCGCGAATAGCTTTTTTGGTGCCTGGAAATATTAAGCATTATTCCCATACCGATCATCAAGGAAACAAGTGAAGAGCCACCTGCGCTGACAAAAGGAAGCATAACGCCTGTAGAAGGGACAAGATTTGTTACTACAGCTACATTAAACACTACCTGCACAGCTAATAACACGGCCATCCCAGCACAAAACATGCGGGAAAATGTGTCTGGCGCATGCAAAGCTATTTTTATTATTTTAAGAATAAGTATGAAATAAGCAACAAGCAAAGCTAAACACCCGACTAAACCAAGTTCCTCTCCTACTATAGCGAATATATAATCGTTTTGAGGTTCTGGCAAAAACATCAATTTTGCACGGCTATTTCCTATACCCTGACCAAAAATACCGCCGGAACCTAATGCCATTAGAGACTGTGCGGGCTGCCAACCTGAATCAAGCAAATCCGACCAAGGATCCAAATAAGCTTTAAAACGATCCAGTCTCCATTCGCTGCCCGCTATAAATACGCATCCTGCCGCAATCCCTCCAATTAATGTGATGGCAATATAACCAAAATTGCCTCCGGCAATAAAATACATGCCAACTATTATAGCAGAAACAATCGCTGCTGCACTAAGCGCGGGCTGCTTGTAAATGAGCATAAATATACCCACGATAAAAATACACATCAAAAGATATGTTTTAAATTTTTTTATATCATTAATTCTTTTTTCCGTTTCAACGGCGACTAGCATAATGACACATATCTTAGCGATTTCGGAGGGTTGAATAACAATACCGCCTATATTTATCCAACGTACTGCGCCTCCTACGCTTTCAGTTTCAGGAAGAAAAAGTACAATTACAAGTAAAATTATTGAAACGGCCATAAAAAAATAAGTAAATTTTTTTATAATGCGGTAATCTATAATTGATAATAAATATGCAATAGCTCCGCCAAAGAGCAAATACTTCAGCTGTTTACCTACATAGTAGTATTCATCGCCCTCTATTCTGGCATTATACATACTTGCCGACCATATCATGATAAGCCCAAATACCGATATAAGAAGCGTAATAACAACAAGTCCCCAATCCATGGGGTGTTTTCTTTGATTTTTAAAGTCTGATAATAATGCAGCTAAATATTTCATAACCGCTCCTTGATTTATAATTTTTTTACCAGCTCTTTAAATACACGTCCTCTCGTTTCATAGCTGTCAAACATATCCCAGCTAGCACTGGCGGGAGACAATAAAACGCAATCTCCCTTCTCCGCCTTTTGGGCGCATACATTAACCGCCTGCTCATAATCATCAACTACAGTATAATTTACATACCCGTGCTTTATAGCTGTTGATACTATCTTATCCTTAGTTGCTCCCAGTATAACAATATGTTTAACTTTCTTTATTATAAGCTCAAAAATCTCATCAAATGAGCTTTTTTTGTCATATCCCCCTATTATTAATATTATTGGCCTTTCTATTGCATTTATGGCAGTCATTGAAGCATCGGGATTAGTCCCTTTAGAATCATTTATATATACAACGCCGTTTTTTTCTGCGACAAATTCAACTCTGTGTTCTACTGGGTCAAAACTTTCCAGACTCCTGCGCACGCTGTCTATGTCGGCTCCCATAATCAACGCCGCGAGCGCCGCACACATTACATTCGCAACATTATGCATACCTATCAGCTTAAGCTGATCCTTATCAATCAATTTATATGATTTATCAAGATTTATGATTATACTATTATTTTTGAAATAAGCGTCAGCCAAAGGGTTGTCGGTCAAAGTGAAATACTTTATATTACAGTTGGCCCTATCAGCCAAAGAAGACACAACTTTATCATCCATATTAAGTATCAATGTATCATCGCTTGTCATATTTTTAAATATTTCAGCTTTGGCCGATACGTAATTTTCGAAAGTCTTATGCCTGTCTAAGTGGTCTGGCGTAATATTGGTTATGACAGCGACTTTCGGCTTCATTTTTTCACACATAGACAATTGAAAACTGCTTATCTCAAGGGCGGCAACGCTGTTTTCGCTTGCGTTTTGAACACAATTTATAAATGCGTCCCCGATATTTCCAACGGTATAAGATTCGAAGCCAGCATTTTTCAAAAGGTTTCCCGTAAGCGTCGTAGTAGTGGTCTTTCCGTTTGTGCCAGTTATCGCCACAATACGTCCTTTGAAAAAGCAGTTCGCCAACTCTATTTCGCTCATTATCTTTTTACCGTATTTTTTTGCGGTTTTAACAGGATAAGCCTCAGGCGGAATACCTGGACTCAATATAAACAAATCGCAGCATTTTATTATATCTTCCTCAGGCTGACAGCCGAAGATGGTTTTTATATTTGATATATCTTTTATTTTGCTTATGCCGAATCCGTCTTTTTCAAGAGCTTCGTAAGGCTTTGTATCAGCAAGATAAACCAACTTGCATCTATCTTTAAGAAACAATGCGCTGCTGATACCGCTTCTTGCAGCTCCTATAATCATCACTGTACTGCTATCCAAATTCATTAAACGCATCTCCTAATAAAATTTAAAATTCAGACCCAAAAGCGATATTAAAACGCAAATTATACTCGCTATACAAAATACTACAACTATACGGGTTTCCACCCATCCGCTCAGCTCGAAGTGATGATGAATAGGCGCCATCTTGAAAAGACGTTTCCCATGAGTAAGTTTATAATATACTACCTGTAACGCCACTGATAGTTCCTCAATCACGTATACAGCGCCAGCTATCAAAATAAACAGCTCTGTGCGCGTTAGAATGGACACAACAGCCACTGCTCCGCCCAGTGCCATGGAACCGGTATCTCCCATAAAAACCTTTGCAGGATTGAAATTGTAACACATAAATCCCATACAAGCGCCAATAACGGTTGCTGAAAATATGCCCATATATACGAAACCATTACCAAAAGCTGCATAAAGGAAAAACACAAGCACAATTGTTGAAACTCCGCAAGCTAATCCGTCTAATCCATCCGTAAGATTGACTGCATTTACAACACTGACTGTTACTAAAACAACGAAAGGAATAAAAATCCAGCCCAAATCAAGCGTTTTTGAAATAAACGGAACAATTATTTCAGTACCTATATTGCTGTGATAAGCCGCATAAACGGCAAGCGCAATGGCAACGCTAAACTGCAAAACTAATTTATGCTTTACGCTCATTCCCAAAGAAGCTACTGACACTCCTTTATCGGATGACATTGTATTGCGCTGGATGATTTTAATATAATCATCCAAAAAACCGATCAGTCCGAACACTACAGTTATCAAAATCGCAAAAAACAAAGTCGTATCACCGCTTCTGATAAATAAGGCGCCAGATAATACAATACCTAATATTATAACGACCCCTCCCATTGTAGGAGTACCGGCTTTTTTATAATGACTTTTAGGTCCAAGCTGCCTTACGGTTTGGCCGAAACGCAGTTTTTGAAGTATGGGGATAGTCAGCGGACATAACGCTACAACAATGGTAAATGAAATCAGCGTAGCCACAATAGCTCTATTCATCAGCAATGCTTCCTTTTAATGATAAAAATACTTCTTCGAGTTTAACAGAACGAGAGGCTTTAAACAATACAACATCGCCTGAATTAACAATTTGTTTAAGATATTCGCAAACAGCCTTAGCATCGTCAAACACTATGCACTTACCTTTTGGATTAACTTTTTCATATCCACGAAGATAATTATTGCCAAATTCACCAAATGTTAAAAGCAAATCCACTTTTTGTCCGGCGGCATACTCCCCACATTCCTCATGCATCAGCGCTGAATATTCACCGAGTTCAAGCATATCTCCAAACACTGCGATTTTTCTTTTTCCTTCTCCTGCAGCGCACAGCGCATTTATAGCAGCTTTGACCGCATCAGGATTTGCGTTATAAGTATCGTTTATCAAGGTAATGCCTTTCAAACGTACAGTTTCCATTCGGTTCGCACTAAAACGGCATAGCTTTAGTCCTATTCGTATTTCTTCGGCACTCAAATTGTATCTGAGGCCAACGGCAATAGCCATAAGGCAATTTAATACATTATGCGCGCCCATCAACACGAATTCGAATCGTTCGCGTTTACCGTTAATAACACATGAAAAACTTATTCCATTATCTGATTGTATAATATCATAAGCTCTTAAATCCCCGCTATCAATACCTACTCTGACGATATTGTATTTATCGCTGCAAACTCTATTAAGATATTCATCATCGCCATTCAAAATGGCACAATTATTTTCATTTAAATATTCTAATATTTCACATTTGGCTTTAAAAATATTCTCTTTTGATTTCAAAAACTGAATATGACTATTGCCAATGTTTGTTATAAGAGCAGTATCAGGCCTCACTATATCGGCATTTCCGAGTATTTCTTTAGGATGGCTCATACTCATCTCAATAACGGCAATTTGATGCTTATCTTCAAGATCAAAAATCGTAAGAGGGACTCCTGTGGTACTGTTCAGGTTGCCTTTGGTTTTATGCACACAATACCTTGCGCTCAAAACTCCGGCAACAATATCTTTTGTGGTCGTTTTCCCGCTGCTTCCTGTTATAGCGACAAACGGTATCTTGAATTTATTAATATAATGCTTAGCAAGCATTTTGAGAGCTTGAAATGTATCATCAACGATAATCTGCGCAGCGCTAATCCCCTCGAATTCATGCTCCACAATCACTGCGCCCGCATTATTTTCGCATGCATTTCTTACATAATTATGCCCGTTTGTATTTTCACCTTTTAAGGCGAAAAAAATTCCCCCGTCCTTAACGTCTCTTGAATCTATCGCAACAGAGTCGTAATATTTTGTCTTACCGTCATAAATTATTTGTCCGTTTACCGCACGGGCAAGTTCTTGTAATGAGTATTCCTTCATAACAGGCTTATTCCTTATTCTATATACTTAAAAGTAACAGTGATCGTTGTACCCTTATCAACGACGCTGCCGGCTTTTACATCCTGCGATACTGCAATACCTCCGCCCTGCACATTCAGCGAAAGGCCGAGCTGAGTAAGCATGCTGTTGACTTTTTGCACGCTCATTCCGCTCAGATCCGGTACTGTTATTTGATCAGAGTTTTGTGAAGTGACAGTCAACACAACCGTCATGCCGCTTTGATATTCACTTTGCACTGCACTCTGAGCCGTAACAATGCCTTCTTGATCTCCCGTTATACTATAATCAATTCCAAAAGCTTTAAAAATATTTTCAGCCTCGCTTAGCTGCCGTCCTCTTACATCGGGTATTTTAATCCCGGATTCAACATCAGCGCTTGTTGGAACATCCTGTTTTGTCAGCAAATAACTATACGCTTCGGAAAGCACCCTGGCGCCAATCGGAGCTGCGACAGCACTGCCTGTTGTATTCCAGCCGCTCGCCTCATCCACTATAACCAATACTGAAAGCTGTGGATCATTATAAGGTATCATACCATAAAAGCTGGATACATACAGAGATTGAGTATATTGGCCATTAATAAATTTTTGCGCTGTACCTGTTTTGCCTCCTATCGGCAAATCTTTATAATCAGATATACTGTATATATTTTGCGCTGTCGCATAAAGTATTTGCTGCATTGTCTGGGATGTTTCCTGACTTATAACCTGTCTGACAACTTGTTTTTCGTATGTATAAGTTATATCATTCGTTTCAGGATCCAATATATACTTTACTATATTCGGATAAAGCAACTCGCCTCCGTTTATAGCGGCATTAAGGGCTTGAAGCATTTGTATAGGAGTAACTGCCAACCCTTGCCCAAATCCTAATGTCACATAATCAACGACATTTATATCCTGATTTACAGTAAGAATACCGCTTTCTTCACCGTCTAAGTTAATGCCCGTAGCTTCACCAAAGCCATAATCATAAATATATTTATAGAATACATCAGGTCCCATTTGCATAGCCACATTCATCATAGCAGGATTGCATGAATTTACAACAGCCTCGGTAAGATTTTGAGAGCCATGTCCGTTTGGATATACATGGCATTTTATTTTGACGCCGCCAACCTCCAAATAGCCATTGCAGTAAAAAGACGAATCAAGGCTCACTACATTTTCTTCGAGGGCGCTTGAAGCCGTGATCACTTTGAAAGTTGAGCCGGGCTCATACAATAAAGATGTAAAAGGATTTTTCCACATTTCCAACTGCACGCTTGCAGTATCCATGCCTTCAAGAGTAGACGAAAAACTTGTTGCATAATCAGAAGGAATCTGCCACGGATCATCAAGGGAATATCCCGGATAAGCCGCCATTGCCAGAACATCGCCGGTATTGGGATCGCTTACAAGTATAAGAACCCTTTGAGGCTTATATGTAAGATATGCATCATAGGCGGCGCTTTCCGCGTAATACTGTATTACGCTATTTATTGTCGTAACAAGGTTGCTGCCGGCTGTCGCTTCTTTTTGCACAACAGAAGCTGATTCAATAATTCTTCCCGCCGAATCCGTCAATACAGTTTTTGATCCGTTTTCACCGCCTAACACATCATTAAAAACTGCTTCAAGACCATAAAGACCTGTATGATCCGTACCGGTAAAGCCCAATACGTACTGTGCAAACGTACTGTCGCTATAATGCCGCTTGGTGTCTTCAGTTATATCTACGCCTGCAAGATCAGCCTCTTTGATTTTAAGCGCTGTAGCGTTATCAACGCCTTTTTTTATAGTTATGTAGCTGGCTTCAGTATTAGTGACATCAGCATATACATCATCGTAATCAAGCCCTAAAGTTTCCGCCAGAAACGAAGCTGTAGCCTGCGGATCTTCAATACTGTTCGGAAATACGCTTATTTTGCTGCAAGACGCATCCTGCACTAATACATTCATTTCACTGTCATATATTGTACCGCGCTTAGCTGTTATTTCTATATTTCTTGTCATATAAGACTCCTGCCTGCTAGCAAGATCTTCCGCTTGAAATATCTGAATAATAACAAGACGCACAGCCAAAATACAAAAAAAAGCCGCGATTACTACAACAGCAATGATAATTCTTTTATAAACTTGTTTTTTTTGCATGCTATTCATCGCGGCCAGACCTCTTTTACTAATTAATCAAATCCGATAACCATGACATAAAACCGGATTGATCTGCAACAGCCGTTGCGCTGTCATTCGTATTAAAGGAAACATAGCCGATATTACTGTTATCAGCTTTAACCATTCCCAAAACATTTGTCGCGTAATCATCCACTTCCGTAAGATTTTTTGCCTGCATTATTTGTCCCTGCAAATCATCGTTAATCCTTACAACTGCTTCATAATCTTCCTGAAGTGCGCGTATTTCAGAGTCCATGCTGATTATGGAATTACTCTGCCATACCATTGAAACGCAATACGCGCAAAATACAACAAAGCAAATAAAAATCATACCGCTGGTTTTGATTTGGCTTTTCTTTATCCGAATTTTCTTTTTTTTGCGTATATCACGCTTCATAATTATGCGTTCCTTTCATTATATTTTATTTTTAAGTAATTTATGCCAGCTTTTCAGCTATACGCAGCTTAGCACTTCTACTTCTGGCATTTCTGCTTATCTCCCCTTCTTTTGGTGTGATGGGAGAATTTGTCATTATTTTTATACTTGGTTTAACTCCACATACGCATACAGGAATATCTTTCGGGCAAATACAGCCTTTCGCTTTTTCTCTGAATACCTCTTTTACGATTCTGTCTTCTAATGAATGAAAAGATATGACAGCTATTCTGCCGCCAGGAGAAAGTCTTTCGATTACCGAAGATATAGTTTCAAACAACTTACTAAGCTCATCGTTTACTTCTATGCGCAATGCCTGAAATGTTCTTGTCGCCGGATTTTTGCCCTGAAAACGATATTTCAACGGAATAGCGTTTTTAATTATTTCTGAAAGCTCCAAAGTAGTTTTCAGAGGTTTTACTGTTCTTGCTTTGATGATTGCTTTAGCGATTTGTCTTGCAAATTTTTCATCGGAATATTTATAAATAATCTCAGCCAGTTTTTTTTCGCTATATTCATTAACAACATTCTCACATGTGAGAGATGCTGAGCGATTCATCCGCATATCAAGCGGTCCGTCATGAAGAAAAGAAAAACCTCTTTGCGCATCGTCTAACTGAAAGGAAGAAACTCCCAAATCCATAAGACATCCATCTATATTATTTATCCCAAGTTCAGATAGCACATTGCTAAAGTCTGAAAAATCACATTGCCTTAGGATTATTTTGTTGTTAAGACCTCCCGTCAGCGCTTTGGCGCGCGATAACGCTTCATCATCTTTATCAAGGCCAATATATATGCCCTCAGAAGAAAGTTGTTCACATATGCCGCGTCCGTGTCCAAAACCGCCGAGCGTCATATCAAGATATATGCCATCAGGCTTTATCCTGAGCCCATCAATACATTCTTTATAGAGAACAGGTATATGAGCCATTTTAAATACCTAAATCCTGCATTCTTTGAGATATGTCTATATACCCTTCCTTATCAGGATTTCTGTAATCGTTTAATGTATCCGCATCCCATATTTCCACTCGGCCTCCTACGCCAAGCATTATTACGTTTTTTTTGATCCCCGCAAATTCTCTCAGGTATTGAGGTATCATGACTCTGCCTTGTTTGTCTATTTCACATTCGCTTGCGCCTCCGATAAAAAAACGTCTGAAGTCTCTTGCGTCCTTATTGGCAAGAGGCATTGCTCTGGCTTTGTCTTCAATGATTCTCCATTCGCTTAGCGGGAATATATACAAGCATTTTTCATCTATACCTATGCCTTTGGATATAACAAACACACTCCCCAATTCATTTCTGAATTTAGCGGGGATACTGACTCTTCCTTTGTCATCCGCGGTGTGCTTGAACTCTCCACCGAGCATTAAAAAGCCTCCAATTTTCCCACTTTTAACCATATCATACCACTTCATACCATAACATGCAATATTTATTTGATATTTTAGCCAGGAAATGAATATTATTACATCAAAGCATATATTTCTGTCAATTTTTAAAATAAGAAAACATTGAACAGCAAAGCTAATATCAAAAAATAAAAAAAGACACGGTTTAATGACAGTGTCTCATAAAGAAATTTCCTTTACCGGACTGTGTACCACGATCTTACTCACAAGCTCATTGAGAATAGCAGCGTCAAGTTCCGGAATATCCAGGTACTTATCCACCAGCTAGAGAAACTCGTTTACATCGGAAACCTGTCCGGCCTGTGCCTCAATTTCCCGTCCCAATACATCGGAAAGCTGCTCAATCTCTGCCTGCTCCTTCTCATATTCTTGGCCATTTGGCAGGGAGTATTCCATGCTGTCTGACAGCCGGTACTTAAAATGAGCAAATGCGTTTCTAAAGTGATAAAAACACTTAGAAACTGGTTGTTCATATTATCGTAGATACAAATGCGCTCTGTAGAAAAATCAGATGGAAAGTTGCCCTTGAGATTTGCCTTATCCAACGCCGATTCTAATACATTATAGTTTTGTGCCGAGAATAATAATTGCTGATTTGTTGCTGCCTGTTTTAGC
Organism: uncultured Lachnospiraceae bacterium; assembly: GCA_944381375.1. Classification (GTDB taxonomy): domain Bacteria; phylum Bacillota; class Clostridia; order Eubacteriales; family Anaerofustaceae; genus CALWKX01. Next base: position 159,880 of record CALWKX010000014.1, on the reverse strand, counting down.
TGTTTGTTTAGATGAAAAGGCTTTCTCCATGGTGTTGCCCATCCATATTCTTCTAACGACCTGCACATGGACGAAAGTTCAGCACACAGTAAATGAAACACGAAAAAGGTAATTATTCTAAAGAGCTCATTATCAGCAAATCTCTTTGGTGCAATCCTACTGCATCCAAGGTGCATTTCGGTCAACATATACTGCCATATTTTCTCCTATAAAGTGCGCCGAAGCGATAGCTCCGGCGCACTAGCAAGTTAACGGTCTTTTGTCAGTTCAGCATCAATTTCTTTAATGCGATTCTGCAACTTGGAGATTTCAGCTTGGATAGGTGCAATCGCTTTGTCCTTTGCACTTTTTGCGGAAGAAAGACTTGGCGTCAGGTACTGTTATCGCCTTCATATTTAATTATGTCGGAAATTTTCGCCATAGCATTGCCCCCTTCGGTTTTTAATCGTGTACTTTTACAAATCGGGGTATGCATAAGCATACATATATATTATATTCCAATATTCGGCAATGCTTAAGGTGTTGAACCGAAAATTATGGGTTCAATTTGTAACTTTTTTATAATTTGCAAAGGTACACATTTCTGTAAAAAGCAGGAATTTCTACGCTTATGGACAAAGAACCGGATATTCCAAAATCCATGGTTGGCTGCATATTTATTCAGCAGAGCTTTCTAAGATATACTATTAAAGGGTGGTTTTTGCCATCTACAACAAAATGACTGGCGACTCATTTGTGGTAGAATGGCAACGGGCAGAAAAGGACGATACAAGCCAGAGAGTAGCAGAACGGACAACCCGTCAAGGTTAAAATAAACGGGCTTACGCCCGATCTCTACCGCTGCTGACCGTCCTACTGACGGAAAGACAAGATGTGCGACAGCCCAAAGTGCTGCCGCACATCTCATTGTACTTTATTGAAAAAAGGATTTTAGAACAACTTATCAAAGGCAATCTTTTCGCTATTGTCAAACCAAATCGTGCCGCAGTAGACAAAGCCATTCTTTTTAAGGATATGTTGCATCTTATGATTATCCGCATCGGTGTCTATACGGAAATATGTGACACCTTTATTTCGGCTCATTTCTTCAACCATTTGAAAAACTTTGTCGCTAACGCCCTTTCCTCTCGCGCTGTCTGAAAATGCCATCCTATGAACGACAACATATTCCTCAGATGATGTCCATTCTCCATTCAGGCAATCATAAACGGGTTCTCCGTCAAAATCAATACACAGATAACCATTTATTATATCTTCGTCTACAACAAAAAATCCTTTTCCATGCTCGATATCTGCCTTGATGCAATCGTAGTCTGGATATCCTTTCTGCCACTGGTCAATGCCCTGTGTTTTAAGGTGAACTTTTGCCATATTTATAATTGCCATCGCAACATCTATCTCATTTTCTTTAGCTTGTCTCAATAACATTATTATATCTCCGTTCGATGACCAAATTATATATATTATCTTATTCATTATACACATAAGGCCGGGAGCGAGCAAGACGTAGCGAATCTTTCTAAAATTATTCCAAGGGTTCACTTACTCATCACAGACAAAGTTGGCTGTTGTACTGCCTGTCGGCAGTCATACGCTCCTGGCGGAGGATGAGATAATGGAGGACATCTGCTCCGATTCGATGGACGCTACTAGTGTTTTCTTCATAGTCACGAACAAACTGAGCCAGCTCCTTCTTTTGATGGGGAGAAAGCAGGGCAAACAGCTTTTCACTAATTCTCCTGCCGGAATCTCACAAACCAAACACGGCTAATTCCCTATATGATCACATGACTGCATTTTTTTCCTTAAAAATCCAATTAATACAGGCCAAACAATTGCAGTAATTTTTGCCAGAAGGAAAGTTTCTCCTCTTTGGCGACTTCTACTTCATCCGTTTCTTCCACTTCAATGGCCTCTGTCTGAATGGCAAACTGTACCGACTCTACATTGGTATTCTTTTCAGAAACAAAGGAAACAGGATCATCCATGCTGCCGCTGATGGACTCCAAAAGCCTGTCGATCTCTTCATCAATTTGGTCGTTCATATCTGCTGTTTCGGTACGGAACTCGCCGGTTCCGTCAGCCATCTTCTGAGCGCCATCGCAAAGGGATACAACGCCATCGTACAATTCCACGGTTCCGTTATACAACTCTTCGGAACCGGACACCAGTTCCTTGCTTCCTTCCGCCAAAAAAGATATTCCGTCCATTACCTGGCTGTATCCCGCCACAATCTGAGCCACACCGCCAGTGTAGTCATTGATCCCGGAATCCAGTTCTTCATAGCTTGCCACAAGCTGATTGATTCCCTCTGCCAAAGCAGAAAGATCTCTGCTCATATTAACGAGGGTATTTACAAGCTGGCTGATTGTAACATCGAAGGTCTCATACTGAGCCTTCAATTCTGCCAGACCTTGGGTAAGTGCAGGAAGCTGCGCAGAGATCTCATTCAGATAGGTTTCCATCCCGCCGATTGCGGCGTTATTGCCTTGCAGCAAAGTGATAATCTGAGAGAGCTGGCCGATCTGCGCCTGAAGCTGTGCAGCCTGTTCTTCCATTCCAGAGACGCCTGTGATTTGATCCAATTCATTTTGGAGCGTTGAAATCTGCGCTTGCAAATCTGAGATCGCCTGTGAGTTTCCAGCTTTCAAAGCATCAATATCCAATCCATTTTGAGACATCAGCGCCTTATATTGAGCGTACCCAAGGTTAGCCTGCAAAGTGACTGCGCCATCGTAAAGGTCGCTGATAGCCTGTCTGATCTGGCCGGAAGCCTCTGTAAGCACGATCAGATCTTCGTTGTTCACAGAGATAGAATTGACAGCTGTTTGGATTGTAATCAGCGCCGCCTTAAATTCCGAAGAACCGGCAGTCAGAGTTTCTGATTGTGAATTCAAGGCATCCAGCCCGCTCTGTACTGTGGTAAGCCCATTTTGTAGCGTGACCACGCCCTCATCTAAAGAGGCGACTCCGCTTTGCAGAGAAGATGCTCCGTCCTTCAATTCAGAACTGCCATCCAATAGCTCTGCAGAACCGTCGGAAAGTTCTACCGCACCATCGTCCAGCTGCTCCAGCGCATCAATCAGCTCATTTACCTTATCTTTCAGTTCTGTATCGTCGATTTCCACATTCAGATTGAGATGGATGCCATTGATGGAAACGGCGCTCATCTCAAAATCGGTCACGTCTGCAGTAATGGTGGTATCAATTCCTTCTCCAGGCAAAACCGTGTAGGTAAGCTGCTTATTACTTCCTACATTGGCGATAGTCGCGTCCGGGGAGGAAATATTGCTGCACTGTTCTGTATCCAAAGTAAAGGAGGCCTGCAGGGCGTAATTATCAAAAAATGTACCGGAGCAGGCTGTGTTCTCTGTGATCTGGAAACGTATTTCCAGTTTTCCACTTTTCCCCGCGATCTCATCCGCAGAGTATTCTTACCCGTCCAGGTAGTAACGCAGAGAGATGTTCCAGGGTATTTCTGTATCCGTCAATTCCCCCTGATAATAGGCTTTAGGGGCAGATGTAGAAAAGGTAATGGTATCTCCATTCTGTTCAATGAGATCGCTGGTATTCAGCATTTTCACAGAAGCATAATCGCCGTAGTCGGTAATGTTCCCACCGGAAAAGCTATTGACCACATAACTGCTTTTCAGCGTTCCGCCTGCGTCCAGTGTGATATAAATAACCTCTTCTTTTTTTGAGGGGGCTGTGCCTGATGTTTCGGCGGCAAAAGCCGGAATTGCTGAACTCAAGACCAGCAAGCTCGCAAGCGCCATAGGTAAAACGCGCTTTAAAATTTTCATTTGGTGATTCCCTCCTTTCTTGCAAAGTCTTTTGTCTATTTATAAGATTTCAATTCCTGCAATTTTGAGAGAAAAAAAATACTAACTTTGCAAAAAAAATAAAACATTTAACCAGTTATCTTGATTTGACAAGCAATGCGAAACACGTACATGTTTCGCAATTTTACCCGGATTGCACTGGCCAAAATGCTTGTTGAAGGATACCCCCCCCACAGCCCCAAGATCGCCACCTTCAGTGACGGCTGTGCATTCTGCGGATGATGAAATTTGAAATAAGCAAAAGAAAAACTCTACGCAAATGGTTTATCCATTCACATAGAGTTTTCTTATTTCCCTCTCACTTGGCATAAGTCAGTATTTTGGCAATACTTCTTTATGCTCCTTTGCCAAAAACCATGCTTTTTTTTAAGAAATTTTATTTGCAATCAAACAATTCTGTAGACATGTACCTTTCAGCGCTGTCAACTAACAATACGACAATATTTTCATATTGATATTTTTTAGCTGTTTTTACGGCGGCGCAAATTGCTGCTCCCGATGAAATTCCTACACATAACCCTTCGCATAAAGCAGCTTTTTTAGAATACTCAAAAGCCTCTTCGTCAGTGATTGTTACGATTTCATCCACCACATTCATATCAAGCGTATGAGGGACAAAATTGGCGCCTATTCCCTGTATTTTATGAGGAGCGCTGCAGCCGCAACTTAGCAATGGAGATGCGGCTGGTTCAACGCCAACGATGCTTATACTATCATTTCTTTCTATCAGATATTTTCCGACGCCGCTTATCGTGCCTCCGGTACCTATACAAGCAATAAAACAGTCGATATTACCGTCAGTATCCCGCCATATTTCAGGGCCAGTGGTCAATTCATGAGAATACGGGTTTGAAGGATTAGAAAATTGATCCGGTATATAAGCGTTGCCGATACTTTCTTTGAGCTCCTCCGCTTTTTTCACTGCGCCGGTCATTCCGTCGGCTGCATCCGTAAGTACAACCTCCGCGCCCAAAAATTCAAGCAATTTGATTCTTTCACTGCTCATGGTTGAGGGCATTGTCAGAATAAGCCTGTTTGCATAAATGCGAGATACAAAAGCGAGTCCTATCCCCGTATTTCCGCTGGTCGCTTCTATTATAACGGTATCACTGTTTATTAAGCCGCTGTCATAGGCGTCTTTTATAAGCATTACAGCTACTCTGTCCTTTGCAGACGACAGAGGATTAAAAAACTCAAGCTTTGCCGTTAACGGATATTTCAATCCCTCTGCAGCGCTTAATCTTTTCATGCTCAAAAGCGGAGTATTACCAACTAAATCTATCAGTGACGAAGCTATCTTCATAGCTGTCTCCGTTATATGTTTTTCAAATTATAAAACGCGTCTTTGCCGGCATATCTTGCAGCTTCACCCAATTCCTCCTCTATTCTCAGGAGCTGATTGTATTTAGCTACTCTGTCAGTCCTGCAAGGAGCGCCTGTTTTGATCTGTCCGGCGTTGACAGCAACAACCAAATCAGATATCGTAACATCCTCCGTTTCTCCTGAACGATGAGAAACAACTGCTGTGAATCCTGCCTTTTTAGCCATCTCTATAGCATCCAGAGTTTCCGTAAGGGTCCCGATCTGATTCAGCTTTATCAATATTGCATTGGCACTGCCAAGCTTGATTCCCTTTTCGAGACGCTTTGTATTAGTAACAAATAAATCATCACCCACAATCTGCACTCTGTCGCCTATGCGTTCAGTAAGCATTTTAAAACCGTCCCAATCCTCTTCACTAAGACCGTCTTCTATTGAAATAATCGGATATTTATTAACGAGCGCTTCGTAAAAATCAACCATCTCAGCGCTGCTTTTCACAAGATTTTCACCTTTGAGATTATACTTTTTCGTTTTTTCATCATAGAATTCAGAAGCTGCGGGATCCATTGCAAAATAAATTTCTTCTCCCGGTTTATATCCAGCTTTGTTTACCGCTTCCGTAATAACCTCAAGAGCCTCTTCATTGCTTTTCAGATTCGGAGCGAATCCCCCTTCATCTCCCACTGCAGTATTATAACCCTTTTCTTTGAGCACTTTTTTAAGACTATGATAAATCTCAGTACACATACGAAGAGCTTCCTTAAAACTTGAAGCGCCTACAGGCATTATCATAAATTCCTGAATATCTACATTATTATCAGCATGTTTTCCGCCGTTGAGTATATTCATCATCGGAACAGGAAGCGTCTTGGCATTTACTCCGCCGATATAACTGTAAAGAGGAATACCGAGCTCATTAGCAGCCGCTTTTGCAGCAGCCAAAGATACGCCCAAGAGTGCATTGGCTCCTAATTTACCTTTATTTTCCGTACCATCCGCCTCTATAAGCAGTTTGTCCAGCAAAGGCTGATTATAAGGTTCCATTCCTTCAAGCGCGGTTGAAATAATATCGTTCACATTATCGACAGCAGTGCTTACACCTTTGCCCATATAACGGGAACCATCGCCGTCTCTAAGCTCAACGGCTTCAAACGCCCCTGTTGAAGCTCCGGAAGGCACAGCCGCCCTTCCATAATCGCCACTTTCAAGAACAACTTCCGCCTCCAGCGTTGGGTTTCCCCTTGAATCCAATATTTCTCTCGCATGTACTTCAAATATTTCGCTCATCTATAAAATTCCTCCATTTGATTTATACCAAGCTTTTGCCGCTCATCTCTAAAGGAGCTTTAACGCCCATAATTTTCAAAACCGTTGGCGCTATATCGCACAAACTTCCTTCATCGACAGATTTATATTTTTTATCTACAACGGCCAGCATTACTTTGTTAGTTGTGTGCGCTGTAAATTTGATATCATTAAGCATCATTTGTTCTGCGTTGCCATGATCAGCAGTAACGATCATAGTATAATTAAGTTTTAACGCCTCGCTGTACAAACGCGCAACGCATTTATCAACGGCTTCCACAGCTTTCACGGCGGCCTCATAGTTCCCCGTATGGCCTACCATATCGCAATTTGCATAATTAACCAAGACGAATTCATATGGCGTTTGATTGATTTTCTCTATCAGCTTATCAGTTACTGCCTTCGCGCTCATTTCAGGCATCATATCATATGTAGCAACTTTTGGCGATGGTATCAAGACCCTGTCTTCGCCTTCATAATCTTTTTCGATGCCGCCATTGAAAAAATAAGTTACATGAGCATATTTTTCAGTTTCAGCGATTCGCAATTGCTTTAAACCGATTGAGCTCAAATATTCTCCGATTGTATTTTTAATAAGCTGAGGAGCATATGCAATATCAAGATTCTTCAAGCTCTCGTCATATTCGGTCATGCAAACAAAATATACCCTTGGGAAGACATCTCTGACAAATCCGTCAAACGACTCTTCCGTCAAAGCTCTAGTTATCTGCCTTGCCCTGTCAGCTCTGAAATTAAAGAAAACTACGCTGTCACCGTCTTTGATTCTTCCGTCAACGCCCTTAATTACTGTAGGAAGGATGAATTCATCGCTCAAATCATTTGCATAAGCATTTTCAACCGCCGCTAAAGGACTTGAAGCCGATAAGCCTTCGGCGCATACAATTGCGTCATATGCTTTTTTTACACGTTCATAGCGCTTATCTCTGTCCATTGCATAATAACGGCCGCTGACCGTTGCAATTTTGCCAACACCAGCTTGTTCCAAAAACCTTTCAAGGTCTTTCACATAATCAATTCCTGATTTCGGAGGTGTATCTCTTCCGTCAAGAAAACAATGTATGTATACATCTTTAAGACCGTTTTCTTTAGCAAAGCGAATTAACGCTTCGTAGTGCTTACGGCACGAATGAACACCGCCATCCGACAATAGTCCCATAATATGGAATGCCCCGCAATTGCGTTTAGAGTTCACAGCCGCTTTTTTAAACGCCGCATTATCAAAAAAATCTTTATCGTCTATAGACTTAGATATTCTGGTCAAATCCTGGTATACGATTCTTCCCGCCCCTATATTCAAATGGCCAACTTCACTATTGCCCATTATTCCCTCAGGCAGTCCTACGCTCAGGCCGCTGCAGTTTATAAGAGCATTGGGGTAATCGGCTTTTATCATATCAAGAGTCGGAGAATCTGCTGCGGCGACGGCATTAAAGTATTTATCATCACTATGACCGTAACCGTCTAATATAACCAGCATTACTTTATTGATTTTATCATTGTTTGTCATATTGAACTATTTTTACAAAATCAGGTTTGAGACTTGCACCTCCAACAAGTACGCCGTCAATATTCTTCATCTTCATAATATCTTTAATATTATTCGGATTAACGCTGCCGCCGTACAGTATTCTTATTTTTTCCGAGGCCTCTTTAGATATTTCAGAAATCAGGCCTCTTACAAAAGAGCATACTTCTTCGGCCTGCATGCTGCTTGCATTTTTACCTGTTCCGATAGCCCAAACAGGCTCATAAGCAATAGCGGTGCGTTCATCCAACGCCACCCCTTCGACAGCGTTAAATACCTGATTTTTTATAACCTCCAAATATTCTCCCGATTGTCTAGCGCTCAATTGTTCTCCGACGCATATTATCGGACAAAGGCCGGCATTAAGCACGGCCTTTAGTTTTTTATTAACCATTTGATCGGTTTCACCAAAATATTTGCGTCTTTCAGAATGACCGATCAAAACATACTTTGCACCTGTTTCTTTGAGCATTTCGCAGGAAATTTCACCTGTATAAGCGCCTTCATTTTCAAAATGAACGTTTTGCGCCCCTATTTCGATATTGCTTTTTTCTACTGATTGAACCGCTTGATTCAAATCAGTAAAAGGGACAAAGAATACAACATCCTTATCATTCTGGCTGAATAACGCGAGATTGTTGTCAAAAAACGCTTTTGTCTCTTTTTGCGTTTTATACATTTTCCAATTTCCGGCAATCAGCTCTCTTCTCATTTTTTTGCTCTCCTACATTAAAATAGCAATTCCAGGCAGAGTTTTTCCCTCAAGCAACTCCAATGATGCTCCTCCGCCCGTTGATATATGAGACATTTTATCATTAAATCCAAATTTAATGGCCGCCGCCGCGCTGTCGCCGCCGCCTACAACAGTAACGGCTTCGCTTTCCGACATGGCCTGCAAAACAGCCTTCGTACCGTCTGCATATTGAGACATTTCAAATACGCCCATCGGTCCATTCATAACGATAGTTGCACTGTCTTTAATTGCCTCACTATACATCAGACAAGTTTTCGGGCCAATATCGAGCCCCATAACATCAGACGGGATATGTTCGACATCATAAATTTTTTTAGGAATCTCATCGCTGAATTCAGTGCTGCCTGCTATATCTACGGGCAGAAACAACTCAACGTTTTTGTCAGCCACGGAATTAATCAAGTCTCTGGCCAACCCAAGCTTGTCTTTTTCTACCTTTGACGCTCCTGTATTAATGCCTTTTGCGTTAAGAAATGTAAGAGCCATAGCTCCGCCAACAATTAGTTTATCGGCCTTACACATAAGACATTTTATCAGATCTATTTTATCCGAAACCTTTGAACCGCCAAGTATCACAGTATACGGTCTTTTGGGATCATTTGTGGTTTCCTTTAAAAACTTAACTTCTTTTTCAATAAGAAAGCCTCCGTACGCAGGTATAAACTCTGCAACTCCTACCGTAGAAGAATGGGATCTGTGAGCGGCTCCGAATGCATCCAATACGAATATATCGGCTAATGAAGCCAAATCCTTAGAAAAATTCGGATCGTTTTTTTCTTCTTCCGGTCTGAAACGAGTATTTTGAAGCAGCATTACCTTTTTATCAGAAGCTTTAAATTGTTCAACAAGTTTTTTTGTTTTTTCCGAAACAACTTCGTCATCATCAGCAAATACGACCTCTTCTTTCAAATATGCTGAAAGAATTTCAGCCACATGTGCCAATGAAAATTTCTTTTGCGGCGTTCCTTTCGGTCTGCCTAGATGTGAACACAAAATTACTTTGGCGTTATGCTCGAGGATATATTTTATAGTAGGCAAAGTTGATATTATCCTCATATTATTCTCGATTTCTCCTTCATCGCTGAGAGGAACATTATAATCGACTCTGAGCAAAACCGTTTTACCGTTCAGATCTGCGTCCCTAATAGATTTCATTTCTACCTCTTAAATATGTGAATATTGCTTATATCTTTTTTACATTGTCGCCATATATGATGCGAGTCTTACAAGCTGGTTAGTATACGACATTTCATTATCATACCAAGCTACTATTTTCACAAACTGTTTGCCGTCCACATCCATTATCTTAGTAAGTTTAAGATCCACCAAAGCGCCATAGCTTAATCCGATTATGTCTGATGAAACAATAGGATCATTCGTAACGCCGATAGTTTCACTCTGATTTTTTACAAATACTTCGTTTACCTGTTCCGCTGTAACCTTAGTACGCAATTCGCAAGTAAGATCTACCAGGGAACCCGTTTTTACAGGAACTCTCAGCGCATATCCATCAAGCCGGCCGAGCAGCTTAGGCAGTACGATTCCAACTGATTTCGCAGCTCCGGTTGTTGTCGGAACGATATTTTCAGCAGCAGCTCTGGCTCTTCTTAAATCTTTATGAGTACCGTCAAGAATTCTCTGGTCGTTTGTATACGCATGAACAGTCGTCATATAGCCTTTTTCTATCCCAAAATTTTCATCTAAAATTTTCGCTACGGGCGCAAGGCAGTTCGTAGTGCAGGAAGAACCTGAAACTATCGTATCGGTACTGTCAAGAGTATCATGGTTGACGTTGTAAACTATTGTTTTAATGCCATCGCTTTTGCCCGGAGCGGAAAGAAGAACTTTTTTAGCTCCGGCCGCTATATGCTTCTGAGCGTCCTCTTTTTTATTGAATTTACCCGTACACTCAATAACTACGTCTATGCCAAGCTCTTTCCATGGCAAATCAATTGGGTCTCGCTTTGCCAGAACCTTAACAGGTATACCATCGACTTCGATTGTATCTTCCTTAGCGGTTATACTGTCTTTTTTGTATACGCCATGGCATGAATCGTATTTTAAAAGGTGCGCCACCGTGTCCGGACCCGATGTGCAGTTAATCGCCACAAGTTCAAACTCATCTCTTCCGAACATCAGTCTGAAAGCCAATCGGCCGATTCTGCCAAAACCATTGATGGCAACTTTTATACTCATAGAGTACCCCCATTAAATAATTTTTTAACATAAATATTATACCAAAATATAAAATTTACACAACATTAATCGCTATTTGTTTCTTTCAGATAAAAACAACGTTAAATTTTTGAAAAAATCGGCCTTGGAACCGAAAATTTTTAACGATTCGATACTTTTATTTTTAAGATATTCAACTTTCGCGTAAGACTCATCCAAACCATATGCACGCGGATAACTCATCTTATTGTCATCTTTGCCCGTATCTTTACCCATTACACCTTCATCTCCGACTACATCCAAGATGTCGTCAACTATTTGAAACATCATTCCTATGCATGAAGCGTATTCCAAAAGATGCAATTGTTGTTCATCATCCAATTTCCCACTGAGCATTCCTGCATGAATAGAGGCTTCGATAAGCGCTGACGTTTTATGTTTGTGTATAAAATCCACAGCTTTTTTATCAGGCTCCGCTCCCTCTAATGTTATATCCGCTGTTTGACCTGCTATCATTCCGTCAATTCCCGCAGCTTTCGCTATTATAAACGCGGCTTTCATATAACTATCTTTGTCCTTCACTCCGAAATATCCGTTCATTATGGTTTCATACGCCATATTAAGCAATGCATCGCCTGCAAGCACGGCAACCGGATAAGAAAACATTTTATGGTTTGTAAGTTTTCCGCGGCGATAATCATCATTATCCATGCACGGCAGATCATCGTGTATAAGTGAATAAGTATGGATCATTTCGATTGCAGCGGCAAGCGGTTGCGCAAAATTCAAATCGCCGCAAGCAAGACTGCATGATTGCAGCAACAAAATAGGTCTTATGCGTTTGCCTCCTGCGAAAAGAGAATAAAAGACACTTTCATAAATAATCTCAGGAGATTTTTTTGACGGAAGATATTTTTTGAGTATTACATCAAATTCACAAGCTAATTGGTCAAGATTATTCATCAATGCCACCCGTACCCACAAAATCCGTATATTCGGGCTCGTTATCTTTTACCGTTAAAAGTTCAATTTTTTCCTGTGCTTTGTTCAGCTCTGCATATAACTCGTCAGCCAGCTTTCTTCCTTCTTCAAATAATTTTACTGATTCTTTGAGGCCTGTTTGCGGGGACTGAAGCATCTCTATAATTTCCTCGAGCCGATGCATTTTATCTTCGAAAGTTTTCATTTTTTTGCCTTTCTGAAATATTTTTTATATTTACATTGAATATTTTTTTCTTCGTCAAGATATCGTAAGTTTCTTCTAAACTAACATCATTTTCTGTTAAAAAATTGCCGTCTTTAGATATTATGCAAAAACCTCTTTTCAAAATATTTTCATAATTGAGAGATTCAAGCAGATTTATATTATATTCTAATCTCTTTTTTGATTCATTGATTTTAGCAGCGGCAAGTTTTTCAGCATTTTCTACTAATACGTCCATATTGATTCGTCTTTCATCTACAATCAGCATTGGATTTTTGAATTTATGGCTCATGCAAAGATAATCTAATTTTTGTTTTTCATGTTTTATTTCGGCACCAAGACTATCTTTAAGAGAAGAAATATATTTATCAAGCGTAAATTTCAAATCTTTTATATCCGGCACGGCTACTTCGGCGGCGGCGGACGGCGTAGCAGCTCTTATATCTGCGACAAAATCACATATAGTAAAATCGACCTCATGCCCTACTGCTGATATAATAGGGATTTTTGATTTGAACACACTTTCCGCTACCTGAGGTTCATTGAATGCCCAAAGCTCTTCTATAGACCCGCCGCCTCTTCCTGCAATAATCAAATCTGCAACATTATGCTTGTTTATATAATCAATCATATTTGCTATCTCATCTGCTGCAGATTCCCCCTGGACGAGTACGGGGCATACTATAATTTTTGTTATAGGACAGCGTCGTGTTATTACAGAGATCATATCTTTTACAGCGGCTCCCGTCGGAGACGTTACAAGAGCTATGCTCTTAGGAAGAAAAGGTATGTTTTTCTTTATTTCCTGCCTGAAATAGCCTTGTTTTTCATATTCGGAAAGCAGTTTCCTGTACTTTTCATACAATGAACCAACGCCCTGCTTTTTTAAAGCCGAAACATATAATTGATAGCTTCCGGCTTTTTCATAAACACCTACATAACCATACGCTACTATATTCATTCCATCGCATGGTACAAATTTGAGACGCTGAACAGCGCTTTTGAACATCACGCAATTGATTCTGGAAAATGCGTCTTTTACAGAAAAATAATAATGACCTGATGCATGAGATTTAAAATTAGATATTTCGCCCTCCACTGCAACGCCTGACAATACTTCATCAAGCTCAAACATTCGGCTTATATAATTATTAAGCTGGCTTACCGTCAAATACTCTTCTGCGCTCATTGTGATTTTCCTTTTTTCTGTTCATATACTTTATGAAGAACTCCGTTAATAAAAGTCGCGTCTTTCGAATCGCAGTAAGCAAACGCCAATTTGACCGCTTCATCTATGGCAGTTATATCCGGTATACTATCGCTGAACAAAAGTTCATATACCCCGAGCCTTAAAAGTGCAACAGCTATTTTGGGCAATCTTTCCATTGACCAGTCCTGTTTCAAATTTGACGCTATAACACCATTTATTACATCAAAATTATCCAAAATACCTTTAAGGGTTTGCACTACATATTCTTTCTGCACACCTTTTACTAATGATTCTTCTATCAGGCGAGGATAAATTGTTTCAAAATCATCGTGGAAATCTTTTTGAAATATTATTTTAAAAACTATCTCTCTTGCTTCGCTTCTCTTCATATTAACTTCCTTTAATATCCAACTGATTTATACATAAGAATACCGCCGGCTACAGCGGCGTTTAATGATTCACATTTTCCATATATGGGTATTCTTACAAGCTCATCACATAATTTTTCAGCTTCAATGCTGATACCATTAGCTTCGCTTCCGATAATCAAAACCTGCTTGGTGTAATCAAGACAAGCAGTCTCACTTCCATTGACATCTGCGCCTATCACCTTGAAACCTTCTGATTTAAGGCGTGTAAGCATTTGAATATCCGTATTTAAAATCTTTATTTTCATAATGCTTCCTACACACGCTCTGACAGCTTTGGGCGAATAATAATCCGCGCAAGCGTTTATTAACAATACCCCCTCATATCCTGCGCAAACCGCACAGCGTATAAGTGCTCCTACATTTTCACTGTTTTGCACGCCATCAAGGCATAAAATACGGTTCATGCATACAAATTCTTCAGCCTGATATGAATTTTTTCTGTATACTCCTATAACGCCTTGCGGCGAAACGGTATCAGATAAACGATCAATTAAACGTTTATCCATTATTACTGTTTTTTTTGTACGGTAGATCTTATCTGCATTTGACTGAGTCAAAACAACCATTTCCGCCGTAATACCCATTTCAGAGGCGTCATTGACGAATTTTGCGCCTTCCAGAACGTATAATCCGCTTTTATCTCTGCCTTTTTTTGAAAAAAGTTTACAAAGCTGTTTGTATATATCGTTGTCTTTTGAAGTAATCATATTATTTCCTTATATCAGTAAATTTGAATCATTCATGTATGAAAATTGATTTTGCGTGTATTTCACAGGCAGCTTGTTGATACAATAAACTGCGAAAATAATTCCGAAGCGACCTGACAATATTCCTGCGCAGCAGATCACATTTCCAGTAATACCCATTTGCGTAATAACCCCTGTAGATAATCCGCAGCACATAAATGCAGATACGGCATCAAAAATACAATCTATAAATGCCGCTTTGCTTAATAAATTTAATAAAATCGAAAGCACAATGCAAAAAAACAGCGAAAACAAAAAGTAGCACACTGCTCGTCTGATCGTTTTCACATCTATAAATCGCCCCATCACACTCACTGTTTTATCTTTGCGCAAAAGCTTTATTATCAATAAAAAGCAAATTATAATGCTCAGAGAATTTGTTCCCAAGCTCGATGAAGCCGGCGAAGCGCCGATGAACATCAGCAATATCAAAGCAACTTTTGAAATTTCACTCAGCGACATAATATTTACCACAGAGTAACCGGCGCCCTTTGCTGAGACTGACAAAAATAAGGAAGAGGCTGCAGTATGTGCATTAAAACCGTCTCCGCTAACAACACGTGATATAAAAAGACAAAAGGCCCCTAAAACAGCGCTTATAACAAAACACCAAATTACAAGCTTTGTATTAATTTCATACAGAAAAAAGCTTCGCTTCGTCAGAATATCAACAGCGGCAGCGAAGCCGATACTGCCGATTATCATAACAAATAACATGGCGATATTGAACAAAATGTTTGCCGATAAAAATGAAACTGATCCTGACAATGTTAAAATATATCCCGCATTTGAAAAAGCTGAAACAGCAAAAAAAATACTAGTAAAAATTCCTCTGACCCAGCCATATAAAGGAATAAATACCCCCATCAAAAGTATTGCTCCGATAAGTTCTGTAATAAACACAAACATTAAAACCCTCGAAAACATGAACAGAAAGGAAACTTTATTTCCCGAACCAAAAACAGTCATCTCAAGCTTCGAATTAATATATGCGATTTTTTTGCCGTAATGAAGCAGTATAAGACAAAACAAGGTTATATAGCTTACTGAGCCTATTTGCGTTATTAGCATAATTACAGCTTGTCCTATTGTATTCCAATATGTTCCTATGGGTACGAGTGTAAAACCTGCGCAGCAAAATGCTGATATTGACGTATACAAGGCCGTGACAAAAGAAGGCTCAGACGCCGGCAGCAATGAAAACGGCATAACAAGCAAAACTGTTCCCAAACCTGTAATAAAAACAACATATAAAGCAAATATAAAAGGCTTGCTTAGGGATGATAAACCTTTTTTAATCATATTTAATATTATAGCAATCAGACATGTTCAATTCAAGAAAAAAGCCTCTGCGCTTATCAAACATGGAAAACAAATTAGTGGGCAGCCCGATTTCGAAATTATTAATCAATAATTTTACTATGTTTTAAAGTTGTTTACTCTATTATGTTATGCTATAATAATTTAGTTACAAAAAAGAGACAATTAAACACAGATAGGAAATTATCATGCAGCGGCCTTATAAGAAAACTTTTATCGTTATATGCGCGTTATTGCTAATATTAATATTGGCTAACTTTATTTTCAGCATACCTTATTACAGTTTAGACGCAGTAGAATTTCAAAATTTGGACAGGCTTCAGTTAAGCGCACGTTACAGCGAATCAAAAAACGGAGAGGGCGTGCTTATAGCAACTGATATTACCCATGATAAAAGCGAACTTACAGCAATTGTTTATGAATTGACAAAAGCCGGTTACGGGGTATATATATTTGATTTTCCTTCCCATGGGAATTCCGCCGGCAGCCTTCCCTTTCATTTAAATACAGGCAGTTATTTGGCGGAGCAATTTTATTGCGCAGCAGTATCATATTCACAGCTTGAAAATATCTCAATAGAAAATATTCACGTTATCGCTTACGGACAAGGAGCCAGAGCGGCGTTGCAAACAGCATCACTCGGCTTTATAACACCCAAAAGTATAACGCTTGTAGGCTGCGCTTTGAATCTGAGCGGAAAAACACAATACGATTTTCTCAATTACTCTGTAGACAATACTTTAAGCTGGGTTGAAAATATAAACGGTTACACAGGAGGGTGCGAATATCATCTAATATCTTCATCCATGGATAATGTATCCACCAATGAAGACAATATAAATCTAATGCAGAAACTTTCTGACACGTCTATTGCTGTTAATGCAAACTCAAATACAGTTACGCATACAACTGTAAGAGGGGTATCACATTCACAGCTTATGAGCAGCAATAAAGTTACTAAAGCGATCATAAATAAAATAACGGAAATTTCCGATATATCATATACTTACAACAATATATCCTTTATCAAAAATATATTGAAATACTCCATTTACGCATTAGTGTTTGCAGCATCATATGTATTTTACTTGATGATAAGAGAAAAGACTACGAATACAGCGACAGCGTCTGATGCTAAACTTAACGCGTTTATTCGGATAAAGTTGATATTCTGGCTTCCTAATTTAATTTTGATGTGCCTTATACCTTTAGTATTATATTTGCTGCCAATCAGCTATCCTTATAATGATATTCTTAAAGCAACATTATTAATTTCATACGGCATATTAATGCTTATCGTTTATAAATTCACTAATTTTGATAACAATATAGGCAAAAGCTTTTTCAGAAAAGAGCAAGATACTTATAAATATGCCGGCATTATAATTTTAGCGGCATATTGCATTTTATTCTCGCTTATATCTCTTAGCGGCATATCTTCGATATTTGCCGTAAAATCAAGGTGGCCTTGGATAATAATATTCACGCTGCTTTGCGGAGTAATATTCTTTATTGACGAAAAAGAAAGAAAAATAAAATGCAGAAACATTAAAGACAATATCAAACTGATATGTGTAAATTATCTTGGCTGCATAATCGCTCCAATATTCATGCTGATATTAGGACTTTCAGATACGTTTCTCGAACTTTGCGGAATGTTTATTTTTATTATTTTACTACTGATAATTGAAAAGATATTAAACTGTTTCAAAAGCCCAACAGGAATAAATGCAGCAGTAAAAGCATTTCTGTTTCAATTAATCATATTATCGCATGGAGCGATGTGGATAAAATAAAATATGAAGCTTTTCAAATAATAATGCACATTAAAAACAAAATACTTGAATATATTAAAAAGCAGCGGATACAATTTCCGCTGCTTTTTAATAATGATAATTATGCGCTCTTTTCAGCATCATATCTTTAACTTTCATCAGCCTTACTTGAGTGCTTCGTTCATTTTCATCAAGTTTCATTGAAATATACTTGATTTTATATTCAAGATCAGGAATCATAACATGTTCCAAAGCATTAACTCTGCGGCGTGTTTTTTCTATTTCCTGAGCCATCATTTGACATGATTTTTCCTTCTGGGCCAAAAGCAGCATATCGGGAAGAATATCAGCCAATGATTTTACTGCATCGTCAAGGTCGCTTGATGTAAAGGCAAAGCCGTAAGAATATATGTCGTTTGCATCAGAGGTTTTCATTTTAGTTTCAAACACAGGTATTTCAACACTCATTACATTGCGTTTGGAACAGCTCAGGGATACCTGCTGTTTGGGCGCCATTAAAGCCACTTTCAAAACCTCAACAGACGCGCTCGCGCTCGCCAGAACAAAATTCTTATTAGCATCTGCAATATTTTTCTCAACGCGCTCTCTTAAAGCCTTATTTTCCCTGACCATATCAAGAAATTGGCGCATAAGTTCATCACGTTTATCTTTTAACAGTTTATGCCCCCTTCTGGCAGTTACCAGTTTTCGTTTAAGTCTGGTAAGCTCCATACGGGTTGGATTAATTTGGGTTGACGCCAAAATATCACCCCTTTATACGTAATTTTTGTTTATTCTTCTCCATAATACTTATCAAGGAATTCATCCTTGATTCTTTTAAGTTCGCTTCTAGGAAGAATCTTTAAAAGCTTCCAGCCTAAATCAAGCGTCTGTTCTATTTCCCTGTTTGTATCATAGCCCTGGGAAACGTATTCCTGTTCAAACGCATCGGCAAATTTAGCATAGAGCTTATCCATATCAGTAAGCGCTGCCTCGCCGAGTATAACCATCAATTCTTTCGCTTCTTTACCTCTTGCATACGCAGCGAACAACTGATTCATTGTATTGGCATGATCCGCACGTGTTTTCCCTTCGCCGATACCTTTATCTTTAAGCCTCGACAAAGAAGGCAACACGTCCACAGGCGGCGCAATTCCTTTGCGGTACAGCTCGCGGCTAAGGATTATCTGTCCTTCAGTAATATATCCAGTAAGGTCAGGAATAGGATGAGTTTTATCATCTTCAGGCATGGTCAGTATTGGTATAAGTGTAATGCTGCCTGTTTTTCCCTTTTGACGACCTGCTCTTTCATAAAGAGAAGCTAAGTCGGTATACATATATCCGGGGTATCCACGACGCCCAGGAACTTCCTTACGCGCAGCAGAAACCTCGCGCAGAGCGTCAGCATAGTTTGTTATATCGGTCATAATAACCAATACATGCATGTCTTTCTCAAACGCAAGATATTCAGCAGCAGTCAAAGCCATTTTTGGTGTAGCAATACGCTCAATGGCAGGGTCGTTAGCAAGATTTACAAACATTACGCTTCTGTCAATGGCGCCTGTATCACGAAAGCTTTCTATAAAGAAATTGGCTTCTTCAAACGTAATTCCCATAGCGGCAAAGACAACGGCAAACTGCTCATTGGTACCGCGCACTTTAGCCTGACGCGCTATTTGCGCAGCCAGCTCAGCATGAGGAAGACCGCTTGCGGAAAATATAGGCAGTTTCTGACCTCTTACGAGAGTATTAAGGCCATCTATTGCGGAGACGCCTGTCTGGATGAATTCCTGCGGATAGTTTCTTGCAGCAGGGTTCATCGGCAAACCGTTTATATCTTTCCTTGCTTCAGGAAGAATTTCAGGTCCGTCATCTATAGGACGTCCCAAACCGTCAAATATACGGCTGAGCATATCCTCAGAAACGCCCAATTCCATAGATTTTCCGAGAAAACGCACTTTACTTTCTGAAAGGTTAATTCCTGTAGAACTCTCAAAAAGCTGTACAAGCGCATTTCCTGCATCTATTTCCAGAACCTTACAGCGTCTCGTCTCGCCGTTTGCAAGCTCTATTTCTCCGAGTTCGTCATATGTCACGCCTTCAACGCCTTCTACAAGCATCAAAGGACCTGCAACTTCTTTTATCGTTTTATATTCTTTAGGCATCAGAATACCTCCTTAGTCTGCAAAAGTTCATCAGCTTCTGCTTTCAATTCATTAAATATGGAATCATATTCACGTTTGAGGTTTTCTTCGCCCACATATTTGAAACGGCCGACTTTTTCACGGACTTTCATATTTACAAGCGCTTCTATAGATACGCCTGCATTAAGTGTTTCATTTGCAACATTATAATAATCAAGCACAAGCTTCATCATAAGGTATTGTTTATTCAATGAGGTATACGTATCTACATCATGGAATGCATCCTGATGCAAAAAGTCCTCACGAATAGAACGGGCGGCTTCAAGTTTAAGTCTGTCAGGCGCTGAAAGAGCGTCCATACCGACAAGTTTAACGATTTCGTCCAATTCAGCTTCTTCCTGAAGCAACATCATTATACGGCCCTTAAGCTCCATCCAATCGCTTGCAACATTGTTATTAAACCAATTAGCCATGGAATCAGCATAAAGCGAATAGCTTGTAAGCCAATTCACAGCGGGGAAATGACGGCTGTAAGCCAGAGCGCTGTCCAAACTCCAGAATACCTTAACAATTCTGAGAGTCGCCTGAGATACCGGCTCAGATATATCTCCTCCAGGAGGCGATACTGCACCAATAACAGAAAGTGCTCCTTCCCTGTCTTCGTTTCCTAATGTAATAACACGCCCGGCTCTTTCATAAAACTGAGCAAGACGACTTCCCAGATAAGCGGGATAACCTTCTTCACCCGGCATTTCCTCAAGACGTCCCGACATTTCACGGAGAGCTTCAGCCCAACGCGATGTGGAATCTGCCATAAGGGCAACGGAATAACCCATATCGCGGAAATATTCAGCAATAGTTATACCTGTATAAATGGACGCTTCGCGGGCAGCAACCGGCATATCTGAAGTATTTGCTATAAGCACAGTTCTTTCCATAAGCGATTTGCCGGTTTTAGGGTCTTTCAATTCAGGAAATTCATTAAGAACATCGGTCATTTCATTCCCGCGTTCGCCGCAGCCTATATACACGACGATATCCGCTTCCGCCCATTTTGCAAGCTGATGCTGAACAACTGTTTTGCCGCTGCCGAAAGGACCTGGGACAGCTGCAACGCCGCCCTTGGCTATCGGAAACAAACCGTCGATAACTCTTTGACCAGTTATCAAAGGCATATCCGGCGAAAGTTTAGTTTTGTAAGGACGTCCTGTTCTTACAGGCCATTTTTGCATCAGAGTTATACTCTCTGTAACATCGTCTTTTTTGATGACTGCTACAACATCTTCAACTGTATAATCACCCTCAGCAATTTTTTCTATGATTCCTTCCTTTCCGTAAGGAACCATGATTTTATGTTCCACTATATCGGATTCCTGTACGGTTCCAATAATATCTCCCGCAGTGATTTCGTCTCCAGCTTTTTTCAATGGCACAAAATGCCATTTCTTATCCCTGACAAGAGAAGGAACTTCTATCCCTCTTTTCAAATTGTTACCGGTTACAGCCATAATGTCATCAAGAGGACGCTGTATACCGTCATATATACTTCCAATAAGTCCGGGGCCGAGCTCAACGCTCAACGGCACGCCCATGGACTCAACGGGTTCTCCGGGACCAAGACCGGAGGTTTCTTCATAAACCTGTATTGAGGCTTGATCACCGTGGATTTCTATTATTTCACCGATAAGTCTTTGCTCGCTTACACGCACAACGTCGAACATATTCGCATCACGCATGCCTTCGGCGATAACAAGCGGACCGGCTACTTTTTTAATGATACCTTTGCTCATTACCAACTTCACCTACTTTGTCTGATTTTCATTATTGAAAATGATATCTGATCCTACAGCCTGTTCAACGAAACGCTTAACGTTGGCCATGCCTGCCCCCGTATTTCCATAAACACCGGGTATAGGCACGATCGCCGGCAGCATATCAGAACTATATCTGTCTAATTCCTGAGTCAAATCGCCTGCCAAGGCTTCTGTTATATAAATAATCGCATAATTCTCTCCGACAAGCTGCCTTAGCTGCTTGACGGCCTGAGTGTGATCCTTTACAGGAAAGGTATCAAGCCCGACAGCCGCAAAACCGTAAATACTGTCGTAATCTCCAATCACAGCTATTTTATACATACATCTGCCTCAATCTTTCTCTAATAGACTCAGTTTTTAACTCATTAAGCTTGCCTGAAAGAATGATTTTCACGACTTTTATCTCATTTTCCTTAGCTATCATATATGCAACTATAGGACCCAGAGTATCGCTGTTATATTTCTGTTCGCGTATGCGCTCAATGATATAATTATCGCACCAACATTCAAATTCTGAAAAAGAAGATCTCAGCGCATTGGCCGCTTCAGAATAAATCGTAGTAGATAAATAAGCACATACATCATCAAAACTCTTTGTCGCCGCTGATGACAATTCTGCAATATTAAGTGTATTGCATTCAGCTAAGGCTTGAGTAATGAAGCTTGCAGGCTTTGACATTTTTGCGCAACGCGCCGCGATTTTTATATCAGCACAGGCAACTGTAGTTTCGGCGTAAAAAGCTATAACTTCATCATCCGCCTCGCCGCCGGCTTTCAAAATAGCTTCCAAAGCTGCTTTATCAATAATGACATCGCACATCTGACCATCTTTATTTATTGAAAGCTCATCATAAGCTTTTTGAGCAGCGCTTGCCATATACTCAGGCAATAATGAATAATCCTGCTGTTTTACTGCCTGATATATTACATCAGGAGAAATACTCGAATGATAATTAAATACGTTTTCGACTTCAACATTTGTGCAAGCAAGCTTAATAGCTGCTTTTAAATTATGAAAATCATTAGCATATTTAAAAACATCAAATTTTGAAGTATCATCTACCAGCTCTGCAATATAAGCCCATGTTTGATCTCTTTGAGCTTGCAACAAAGCGTTAATATCTTTATTGCTTTCGGCTTCTGTCCATCCTTTTTCATTAAGCAGGCTCAAGCATTCCTTATATGTTTCACACGCAATCAAACGTTCCAAAAACTGTGAAGTGAGCAACGACATTTCTTTATAGCGGATTCGGGCAACCGCAAAAATATAATCCAAAGTCGCAAATCTCCTTTCCTTAAACAACACACATATCAAAACAGCATTTCGCGCACTTTGTCCTGCATTTCTTCCTTGGCGGAAGCAAACAAAGCATTAAATGTGCAATTGACTTCCATTCCGCCATAATTAAGGATAAAGCCGCCATTAGTTTCCTGTGTTTGTTTTGCAATTGTCAATTTAGCCGAACTGTCTGATATGGAATCATTTAAAAGTTTCTCAAAGTTTTCGGGCATACGGGCGGTATCTTTCTTTGAAAGAATAATTTCGCCCTCCTGCGGCAATACATATTTCTTTGCAATTTTTATCAAAGTATCGAAATATTCCGCATCATCTAACTCAACCAAACGTTCTTTTGCTTTTTCAATTATACCGTCGATGATTTCTTGTTTAGCAGCAAGAATATTTTGTTTTTTCTTAAGTTGAGCAGCTGATTGAGAACGCTTATCAAGTTCATTTATACTGCGGGCAGTTTCATCGGAGATGCTTTTTATAATATCGTCCGCTTTAAGCTGGGCTTCTTTTAATATATCGTCAGACTCACGCTTAGCTTGTTCCATGATATCATCAGCCGTTTTCTGCGCGTCGTTTTCAATTTGGCTAATTATTTTATCCAATCCTGTCATATTAAGCTCTCCTTATTATTCTCAACAATACTGCAATCGAAAATAAGGATTTATATTGCATTAACAACAAGTATAGATATGAGCAATGCAAGTATAGCATATGTCTCAACCATTGCCGGGAATATCATGGCCTTACCTGCCTGTGTCGGCTGTTTAACAACTATAGCCATACTGGCAACAGATGTATTGCCTTGAGCCACAGCTGAAAAATAACCAACGAAAGCCATCGGTAAACATGCCAAGAGGTACAATATTCCTTCTGATATTGTCAAAGCCGCGATTTCTCCGCCGCCAAGCAAACCGATTCTGGACAATGCAATGAATGCAACCAAAAGTCCATATATTCCTTGCGTGCCGGGCAATAACTGTAAGATAAGAACTTTTGCGAATTGTTCAGGCTGATCCGTGCAAACGCCGGCAGCAGCTTTACCGGCTCTTGAAACGCCGATTGCGGAACCTATTCCTGCTAAAAGAGCTGATAGCACAGCGCCAGTCAATGCTAATACAATACCTAAATTTTCAACAAACATTATTCGAGATCCTCCTTAAATTTATAATAGGCTGTATTTGCTGCGAAAGGTTTAAACGTTTTCCCTCCGCCGTCGTAAAATTTACCAAAGAATTCAACAAACTGCAAACGGTTCGTATGTACATACGCTCCAAGCGCATTAATACCGATATTAACCGCATGCCCGAATATCAAAACTACTATGAATAATATTGTTCCGATAACGCCTGTCCCAAGCATGGCCGCCATCTGATTGATAACAGATGCGATAACGCCTGTAGCAAGACCTAAAGCAAGCAGTCTTGAATATGACAATACATCGCTTAACCATCCGCTGACGCCGTAAAGTCCGTACAAACCTTTTAAGATTCTTTTGAATCCGCGGGACTCTCTGCCTGAAGTAAGAATTATTCCAACGGCGCCTACAATTGACATCCATTGGGCTATTGTCATTAATACCGGTGGGAATGTAAAGGACATTCCAGCCATTGATTGAAACAATGATGTATTCAAAAGCATCAATATCAGGCCTATAAGCAATGCATACCAAAATACCACGTCATATAAAAAGTCCAAATACTGTTTATTCTTTATATCTTTATATCCCAACATTCCCAATCCGACAAACATATGAATCAGTCCGAAAGCGAATGAATAAACAAGCATTCGCATAGGTTCATTCAGAGGGACAAACCATAAAGCAGGTATGGTCACTTTATTTCCAAACCAATTTGCAGAAACTACATCCACTATATCTCCCATATAGCTACCGAACATAGCTCCCCAGAACATAGTGGAAATACTGCAATACATGAACATTCTTAAAAACTTTTTCGTGCCCGGCTCCATATTTTTAAATTTGCGAAGCATAATAAAGCAACCCAAAAACATTATCAATCCATATACAAAATCTCCGAGCATCAAACCGAAAAAGAAATAATAAAAGATTGAAATAACGGGAGTCGGATCAGGCTCGTTGCTGGCAGGAAGACTGTACGATTCAACAACACTTTCCGTTCCTGATACAAATGCGTTATTTTTCAAGGCCACGGGAGTATCCTCATCAGCCGAATCAACAAAATCAAGCGCAATGTCAAATTTTGAATTAAGACATTTAGCAAGCTTTGGCGCTTTTTCTTTGAGTATATAACCTTCAAGATAGAATGTGTTTTTTGACTGAATCAGATTTTTTGCAACTTCACATTCATCTTTTTTCATATTCAGAAAATCCACAAGAAAACGCATGCTTTCTTTTTGCTGCGCAAGTCCTTTTATTTCTTCTTCATACGCAAGCTTGTCATCCGCATATTTTTTAATAGATGCATTAAGCTCATCTACTGCATGTTTAGGCGCAACATCGTAAGTTACAGAAGGCGGCGTAAAACCTAACGTCCTCAGGCTTTCTTCTATTTTTGCAGCAAGCGATTTAGAACAAGTCACAAAAATGCATGTTTGATTTTTATTTGAATTAATTATTTCTACACTTACAGCATCAAAAGAATTTTCTTCATCCAACTGCGCAAGTTTTTCGTAAATTTCATTAAGAGTCCACGCCCCTTTTAAAGAACCTGCAAAAGAAGCTGTGCTTTTAGTCTGAGATGAATTCAAAGGAACATCCAATGCCAGCCATGGTTCAAGAGCTTCAATCTGATTTTGCGGATTAATTACAGCCGCCTGACATTCCGCTACTTTGCGAGCAAGTTCAACAGTTCGTTCCGCCGTTTCATACATTTCATCAGATTTTTCAGACTTATTTTGATATTCTTCAACAGTAATAATTGTTCTACCCTGCAATGAAGAAAACATTGATTTTTCGTCCGGCTGATATTGCTGCATGATTTTCAGCGCCTGTTCAGCAACCTGAATTTTCTTTGTCAGCGCGATAACATTTTCCGATGTATCCGCTTTTTGAAAAGCGCTGTCATCCGAATCTATATCGTTTATTTGGATTGTGCCTGTGCGCTGGAGGATATTCAATATATCTTTCTTGTTTTTCTTGAGCGCACATATAGTGACTCGCTGCATAGGCATTACGCTCATATACCTATTTTCCTCCTTAAATTATTTGCGATAACAACAAAGAAACAACCTCTTTTTCTTTGTCGCTGGCAAGCTTTTTCATATCAGCTATAATACTTTCAGCTTCCTTAACGACATCATTAAAGCGGTTGCTTTGTTCTTCTTTCGCCATAGCAATTTGATCAGCCTTATCTTTCGCTGCTTTTTGTTCAGCTTCGGCTATCAATTTTGATGCATTATTTTTCGCACTTTCAATAATGTTTTTTGCTTCAGCATTTGCATCTTTAACAATCTGATCTGCTTTAATTTCGGCATTTTTAATTGCCTGAATAGTTTCCTGAGCCATAATCACACCACCAAAATTGAATGTTGTTTAAAAAAGAGACTTAAAATTATCTTAATAAAAGTAATCGAGAGAATGATACACTAATTAAATCAAATAGTCAACTTAATTATTTATAATTTTATTTTTATAATCCTTTATTCTGTATGCATGTATGTTTTCACCAAAAGAACGACGCAAATTAAATTTAAATTAATAATTCTTGATATGACGCATATTATGCGTTGAAAAATCACACGGCGGGTAATATAATATAAGTTACAAATGTTTAATTCAAAAAGGTGGTATAAAAATGATTACAAAAGAAATGGGCATCATGGAAGTAGTGCAAAAGTATCCGGAAACTATCCCTGTATTTCAGCAATTCGGCATGGGCTGTATAGGATGCGCTGCCGCACACTATGAAAGCATTGAACAGGGCGCCAACGCCCACGGAATGGATATTCCAGCTCTTATGGAAGCTTTAAATAAAGCAATCGCATAAGCAGAATAATCCGGCCTCCTTTTGTACGGACGCCGGATTTTTTTATTAGTTTTCATCTTCTATAAGAATAGCGCTTCTATTTTCTTCTTCTGGAGGCCGACTAAAATCAGGAAGCTTTGTAAAGGCTACAGGCAGGCCGCACACTATTGCAACAGCTGCTATAATCATAAAAGGCAAAGCATAAGTTCCCATGCTTCCAGCCATAATTCCGACTATTATAGGACCTATAGCTCCTATTACATAATTTATTGGCCAAATAATTCCGTTTGCTTTCGCAAAATTAGCCGAGCCAAAAAATCTGGATATGGTTAAAGGCATTGCCACTTGACCTATTCCCAAACCAAAGCCCATTATACCTGAGGCGATATAGATAATATCAATATTTGGAAGCGTAATTATTACAAGCAATCCCGCTGCCATAGAGATATTGCAAAATGTTATCAGCCAATTAGGCTTGATAAAATTTTCTTTTATAAATCCGCATATAACCCTGCCGAAAAGACTGAGCAAAGACAAAAGCGATATTGATTTTGCCGCAGCTGACGATTCTATCCCTGAAGATACTAAAAAAATTGCAAGGTAGCCGACTACAGCATAATATATGAGAGATTTGCCGCAATAGTTAAGGCATATTCTATAAAATGAACGCTGCTTAAATAAACTTTTTATAGTGATTTCAGGCGCATATTCTTTAATTTCTTCATTTTCATTATCATTTCTGTGCGCCTTAGCGCCATCTTTAACCTCACCTATATCTTCAGGCTTATCAGCCAGAAATAAAAAAGATATCACTGCTGATAATAAGCACACAAAAGCTGTAACTATCCAAGCTATCTTCCAATTTGATATGGAGACGACCCATTCAAGAAGAAGCGGCGACAAAAATCCGCCAATACTTCCCGCAGTAAGAGCAATAGCCATTGCAAGTGGTTTATTTTTATTAAACCATTCATTTACCATAACCTGCACGGTAAGCATACCTGCAAAACCCATTCCTACGCCAAGAATCACTCCGTAAAAAAATACAAAAAAGCCTTCGGACAAACTCATTGTAGCGATAAGAATGCATCCAATGGCTAAAAGCAGGCTTCCTGCCACGCAAGGTATCCTCGTTCCTTTTTTTGAAACGACAAATCCAACCACAACACCCAACAATCCCTGAATCACGGTGGAAAGACTGACAGCAAATCCTACGCTTGACTCATCAAATCCTGTGGCTATAACCATGTGTGAATTAACAACAGTAACGCCATATAATAAGAATGACACATTCGTAAAATAAATAAACCACCCTATTGCCAATATTATGTAACCATAAAATATTTTATTGGTTTTTCTTGCTAGCATTACAATCGCTCCATTAAGATTTAATATAATCGTATTTTATATTTTACACCTTTTTATATTAAATACAAAATTATTTTAAAAAAACAATATTATCTCAATCAACCAATAAAAAAATCTTTTCTGTTATTGTATGCAAGTTTTAATTAACGGATAATTTAACGTTTATAAAAAAATTAAAAAATAAAAAAGGAATTTGGGGTTTGTTTGTAAATATAATATATATGACGAGAAATAATCGTTTCAGAATAATACGCCTTCATTACGGCTACAAACAATTTTATGTGGCAATGAAATTAAAATGCGATGAATCACTGTATTCCAAGTACGAACGCAATGAGCGTGAAATGCCGCTGAGACTCTTGATTAAACTTTCGGAATTATACAATGTGAGCACGGATTATCTTTTGGGTTTATCAGATATCCCTACAAGGCGCTGATATAATTCAAAATCATACTTTCGCTTGTCAATATCTGCATCATTAATGAATAATGTTTCTAAAACAGAAATATAAATTCAAAAAGGAGAATACAAAATGAAGCGTTCGATATTCATCGTTTTAATATTAGCATTGTCAGCAGCGTTTATTATTTATGCCTTTTATATTTGCATTAATAAAAACACTGTCAAAACAAATAATGATGTGATTACAATAGTGATCGATCCCGGGCACGGAGGGCAAGACGGCGGGAAAACCGGTAATGTAAAAAACGAATCGGTTATAAATCTGGAAATAGCTATGCTTTTAAAAGAACTTTTAGTCGAAAACGGTTTTAACGTTATTATGACACGCGATACAGATGATGGATTATACCCGCAGGGCGCTACCTCATGGGATAAAACAGCAGATATGAATGAGCGTAAAAATATAATTATTAATTCAAACGCCTCGATGGTAATAAGTATTCATCAAAATTCATACACAGATTCAAGGGTCAGAGGAGCGCAGGTATTTTACAGCGACTGCATTGAGGAAAATGAAATCATAGCAAAACTTATTCAACAACAAATGATAAAGATAGGCGAACAAAATGACAGGATACTGTTAATAGACAACGATTTAAAAATTTTAAAGGATAACCCTATGCCTTCAGCGCTTGTAGAATGTGGATTTCTTTCTAATCAATATGATGAACAACTGCTGCTTTCAAAAGATTATCAATTAAAAGTAGCAACCGCCATTTATACTGGTATATGCGAGTTTTTTGATATCGATCCTTAAAAATATTTATTTTTATATTGAATTTTTACAGGAGCATGCTATAATGATCTAGCACTTTAGTAATATTTATATGCGCCTGTGGCCCAATGGATCAAGGCACGCGGCTACGGACCGCGGGATTAGGGGTTCGAATCCCTTCAGGCGCGCCATGATTTTATCAATGCTGAAAAGCTTGTTAATTACATATGTAAACACTGCAATGCTTCAAAGTTTTACGCCTAAGCCCTTGTAATTGATAGGGGCTTTTATTATTATCAAAATTTTGAATTCATTATCAAATTTTCGCTTTGCAAACGGCACTGTCTATCAATACGCTTATGACGACGAAGAATTTATAATGCAGACGAAAATATGCGATTTCAGGCGGATAAAGTGCTTTAAGCATAAGCATACTTTTCTATGCGCTTTTGCCGAAAAAAGTCATCAATTACCAAACAAAAATGGTGCCTAATTTGTACGATTCCATTTGAAAGAATTTTTTATATGAATAACTTGCAATTTAATGACTTGCATGATAGAATAAAATAGTTTTCTGCATTAGATATCGTGCGATATAAGTTAAGCATACGCAAACAACTTTATACAGGGGTATCGCCAAGCGGTAAGGCAACGGACTCTGACTCCGTCACTTCGTAGGTTCGAATCCTTCTACCCCTGCCATTGAATGATAAGCCGTCTGTTACAGGCGGCTCATTTATTATAAAATCCCCTCCATAATCAATAATAAAAGACAGCTTTGAAACAAAACTGTTCATTGCTGTCTTTCATTATTATAAAATTACTATATCCGTATTAATTCAGAACTTCAATATATCGTTTATCTGCTCAAGCAAATCTTTAATATCGGACATATTAAGATCAGCCATATGAGCGATACGGAAAGTCTTGCCCTTAAGATCACCGTAACCGTTGGATATTTCAAGCCCGCGCTCATTGAGAGCTTTTCTCAGCGCCGCAACATCAATGTCACGAGTGTTCTTCACGCATGTAAGCGTATCAGAGGCGTAATCCTCCTCAGGGAAAAGCGCGAAATATTCCTTTGCCCACGCACGCACGTAATCGGCCATTTCCTTGTGACGTGCAAAGCGGTTTTCGAGTCCTTCTTCTAATATGCAGTCAAGCTGATAATCCAAAGCGAACATATGCGGAAGACTTGGTGTGGAAGGATACTGATAATCTTTCTTTTGAATTACATTGTATAATTTCAAAAGATCCAAATAAAAACCGCGGTTTTCTATCTGCTTTGCCCTTTGCAAAGCCTTATCGGAAAATGTGCAAACGGCAAGTCCTGGAGGAAGCCCCAAGCATTTCTGCGTGGAGGTTACGCAAACGTCAATACCCCATTTGTCAACTTCTATTTTCATTCCGCCGGCGCTGCTCACTGCATCTACGCACCAAACTACATCGGGATATTTTTTTATTACCTCTCCTATCTCATCACATCTGTTCGTAAGGCCGGAGGACGTCTCATTATGCGTTACGGTCACGCAGTCATATTTCCCCGTACTGAGCACTTCGTCTACTTTTTTCGGATCTGTATGAAATCCGTCTTCTTCTGCAAATATATCAGCAGGAACATTGTTTGCAACGGCCATTTCATACCATCTTTTTCCGAATGAACCTACAGAAAATACGGCGGCTCTTTTCTTTGTAGCGCACCTTATCGCACCCTCCATCAAACCGCTTCCGGAAGAGGTGGAAAGCAATATTTCATTTTTCGTATAAAACAGCTTTCTTAATTTATCGCTGATTCCTCTTTGCAAAGCGCTTGCTTCTTTCGTTCTGTGGCCAATCATAGGAGTAGCCATTTTTTCCAAAACTTCTTTTCTTGTCTCTATAGGACCCGGTATAAATAATTTTTTATGCATATAATTTAATTCCTCCTCAAAATTGATGAACAATCAGTCCGCTCCGTAATTTAGGTTCGAACCATGTTGATTTAGGCGGCATTATTAATCCTTTGTCCGCCACATTTATTAAATCGTTTATCGAAACGGGGTAAACGCCGAATGCTGCTTTGGCGCGGTTTGAATCAACTGCTTGTTTTAGTTCCTCATACCCGCGTATTCCGCCGATAAATTGGAGTCTGTCTGAAGTACGCGGATCTTTTATAGAAAGCAGTTTATCAAACACATTCGCCTGAAGGATTGAAGCGTCGAGACTTTTGATCGGATCATTCTCATCAAATGAGCCGGACTTTGCCTCGATAGCGTACCACCTGCCTTCCGCGTACATGCTGAATACGTGCTTTTTGTCAGCAATGTACATTTGATTTTTTTCAGTTATTTCGAAATCTTCGCGTAACGCTTCGATAAAACCGCTTACGCTGTAACTTCCCAGATCTGTCACAAGCCTGTTGTAGTCCATAACGTATAGATCGTCTTCCGATATAATAGCAGACATTATGTAATTAAACTCTTCAGTCCCTTTGCAGCCGGGAGTTTTTTCTCTCATAATAAGTCCGCTTCTGTATGATGAAGCCGCACGATGATGACCGTCCGCTATATAAACGCAGTCCATACCGGCAAACGCACTCTCTATAGCCGCACAATCATCGCCGCCCACAACCCACAGCATTTGCCTTACGCCCTGCTCGTCGGTAAAATCATATTCTGCAGGGTTTTGCTTTATTTTTGCAATTACTGCATTTATTGCTTCACAGCGCTTATGAATAAGCATAATAGGCTCTGTATGCGCTTTACAATATATAAAATTATTAATCCGATCCTGTTCTTTTTTTGGCAGCGTATGTTCGTGCTTTTTGATTTTGTTGTTTTCGTAATCATCTATGCTGTTTAAGCCTATAATTCCAGTTTGTTCGCGACCGTCCATTATTTGCGAATAAACATAAAAATGCGGCTCTTCGTCGCGATTAAGAATTTTTCTGTCAATAAGCGAATTCAAATTTTCAGAAGCTTTCTGATAAACACATTCATCATACGGATTTATTTTTTGATCAAGATCTATTTCGCTTCTTATAACGTGCAGAAATGAATTTGGTTTACCCTTAGACATTTCCAATGCCTCTTCCCTGTTCATCACGTCATAAGGCAGACAGCAAACTTCAAAAGCATATTCTTTTTTAGGCCTCAAACCGTTAAAGGGTTTAAATACAACCATATATCAACTTCCTTTCAGAATCGAAAAACTCTCTATAAAATTATTTATTATTTTGTCATCCGTATGTATGTCAGCATCTTTAACATAAATAACAATAATATAGCATCTCAGATTTTCCACGCATAAATACAAATATCCGTTTATTTGACTATCAGAGGAGACAAACCTTGCGCACCATGCATCATAACTGCCGAATTTATCCTTATTTACGCCGTATACGCTGTATTCTGCGCTGGCGCCGGAAAGTATATATTCGAACATTTGAGATACGAATAAAGTATTATTGTAATTCGTTTCAAATGCACCGCTGTTGAGACCTAATTCTTCCCTGCTGTATATTTGCAAATATCGTTCATCGGCCGCAGCGCTTACATCATGTGAAAAAACAGCGACTTTCACCTTCTCAGACAAATTAAAAGTCAATGAAGATTCATCTTCACTTACAGCATATCCCGAAGGATAAACGAAGGCCAGCTTTAAATTTTCACTGGTATAAGTCGCCTTAGGAACGCATCCTGACAAAATCGTCAGACATAATATGCAAATGATAAATAACCGTTGTTTTCTTTTTTTATCTTTCATTAAGATTTTTATATTTTATCACTTATGTAAGTCTTGCACAAGTATAAAATTTATATGCTTTTTGAAAAAAGTAAATTTAATGCCTGTATAAACTTTTTATAACAGATATTTCTTCTTCATAGCCTTTAATATCATTAGGAGTTTCCAAAAGCATTGGCAGAGAACATATTGCAGGGTGATTAATAAAATTCACTATTGCGTCAATGCCAATCAAACCTTTTCCTAATTTTTCGTGCCTGTCTTTGCGCGAATTAAAAGGGTTCATCGAATCATTTATATGAACAGCTTTAAGTTTACTGATACCTATAATTTTATCAAACGAAGTCATTACGCCGTCAATATCATTAACTATATCATAACCCGCCGAAAACAAATGACAGGTATCCATGCATACGCCTATTTTATCCTTAAGATCAATACGTTCGATTATCATTTGAATTTCTTCAAATGTCACCCCGAGCTCACTGCCTTTGCCGCTCATTGTTTCAAGAAGAAAGAAACAATCATGTTCAGGCTTTAGAACTTTATTTATTATATCCGCTACTCTTTTAACTCCTTCCTCTACGCCGGCGGTTTTGCGGCTGCCCGGATGTACATTATACAGACGGCAAGGAAGTTTATTCATAAGGGATAAATCACCTGCAAGAAGTTCTTCGGCTCCGGTTCGTACTCTTTCATCATCGCTCGCCATGTTTATCGTATATGGTGCATGAGCTAAAAGTTCGCCAAATTCATTCTCGGAAATTATTCTGCTAAGATTATTAACATCCGCTTCATCGAAGGCTCTTGCACTGCCGCCTCTCGGATTTCTTGTAAAAAACTGAAATGAGTTAGCCCCTATGCTTACAGCCTGCTCAGCCGCTTTTGCATAACCCTGCGATATTGATAAATGAGCTCCTATTGTCAACATATTGTGTAATTTTCCTTTCATTCTGATTAGTTATTATACTTTAAAGCGCCGTTTATATACAAGCGCTTTTACATTGCTGATAATTAATATTTATTATACGAAATTATACTTAAAACGTAAAATATTTTGTTTTATTGAAGAATTATAGTATAATAATACGAATTAAGCAGTTGGGTATTATTATAGGTTTTAATGGTATGAAGCATAAAAAACTGACAAAGAAAATCATATCTTTTACTCTTGCCTGCGCAATATGCATTATAAGCGCTATTTTCCCTCAAAACAAAGTCTCAGCGGCTGCCTACACTATTGCTCAAGCGAACACCGATATGACTTATACTGATTTGAGCACTTATTCCGACTACAACAGCGCCTACAGGGCCTTTACGGGTATGAGTGATAAATCCTTAGTCATATATGATGCAAGCGGTAAGGTTGTCGCCATGAAACAAGGGATGGCTATAACCAGATCTACTTCTTCCACATTGATTTTCACATCAACATTCCCGGGAGGAACGCAGGCTTATTGTCAAAATAATTTAGTGGCTTACTACAACGGCACCGACGCAAATCTTACGGCCACCATCACCATATCCGGTTACACGGGCACATGTTCAGTCAGCCAGCTTCTTTTGATACCTGCAAATCACGTATACGGGCTTGCAAATTCAAACCGTTACGAATTCGATTATTATACCAGAAATTCAAGCGGCGATCTCGTTCACTATATAAGCTACTACTATTCAAGCAGCAATACTACCGAATTCAGTTCAATTATTATAGATAAAGCTCCTGATTTTATGAATACGGGAGTAAGATATTATTCAACCGACGGTTATACATATTATACCGATCCATATGATGCGACAAACGGAGTAAATCCGATAGGCACTCATTGCATATATTATAAAAATTTATCTTACAGAACTCAAACAACATATACGGCAAGCGAACTCAATAGTTTTCTCGCTTATAAAAATTCTACATATTGGACAAGCCGCACATGCGCATATCTTGGTCTGGGTTCAACATTTCTGGAGGCACAGGATACATACGGCGTCAATGCTCTTATGGAAATTGCTTTCGCAAATCATGAATCTTCTTACGGAAAAAGCGATTTTGCAATAGAAAACTATAACTTTTTCGGCGTCGGCGCTTTCGACTACGACCCTTCGCAAGCTGAAGAATACACCGGAGCGCAAAACGGAATAATACAACATGCAAAATGGTATATGAACCGGTATTATATGGACGCCTACGCTTATATTGATTCATCTAAAGGGACAGCTTATTACGATGTGCCTGATAAGCCTGCAGGTTATATAACAGGATATTCCGGAGATTCCAGATATTTCGGATCCAGCCCCGGAAACAAAGCAACCGGTATAAATGTAAAGTATGCTTCAGATCCTTTTCATGGAGAAAAAGTTGCTGCAATGGCATATGAAATAGATAAGTATTTGGGATTCAAAGATTATGGCCTATATACCATAGGCGTAACAAACAAAGTTACATATGCTTACTCCGAACCTTCAACGTCTTCATGGGCGTATTATAAATACTCATCAAGAGATCCTAACAGGTCGTCCGGCGTTGTGAGCAACGAACCTGTAGGCATGCCTGTCGTAATCTTAGGAGAAAGCGGAGATTTCTATTTAATACAATCCGAAATGCCGGTAAACGAGGATAAACGCGCTTTATACATGTGGGATTATAATTTCGATATTTCCACAGCATATGTACTAAAAAGCGATATTGACATTATATTTAACGGAGAATACGAATCGCCTACCGGCACGGATACGCTGACAAGCTCTGTTTATACAATAGATCATATGAATGATACGATAAGCGGCGTTCCGCTCAATACGCCTGTATCTACATTTACCGCCGGTTTTTCAAACGGTACAATAAAGCCTGATACTGCAAGCGGAAATGTAGGAACAGGAATGACTTTCAAAGTTTATGACAGCTCAGGAAATTACACATCTACATATACAACAATAGTTGTTTCAGATATAAACGGCGACGGAGCAATGACAATATCAGATTTGGTTTTGCTAAGAAGACATCTAGCAGGATTATCGACACTGAGCTCATATCAGACATTATCATCTGACATTAATAATGATACTAAAGTAACTATAAGCGATTTGGTAATTTTCAGAAGAAACCTTGCCGGCCTATAAAATAAGGACATAAACATGAAAAGAAAAACATTAAACACAGGAATAAAAATAATATTTGTATTAATAGCGCTTTTGCTTGTTCTTTCACTCATACCAAGAAGTATTTTTGCCGCTGATATGTCAACAAGCATGAGTGCGCCATCCACTGTAAACTCCGGAGGAAGCTTTACGGTTACGTTTTATTTATCAAGTTCTTATACGATTTTGGGCGTACACGGAGCGTTAAGCTATGATTCATCAAAAATAACTCTTTCTTCATACTCCGGCGCAGGATCCTTTACCGCAACTGTAGGTTCCAATATTGTAGCGGACAGCGCGTCTGGGACTAAAAGCGGTTCGTTTGTAACACTGACCTTTACTGCAACCTCATCATTCAAAGCAGGCGAAAAAACAACTATTACTTTATCAGGAGTTACGGGTGCAGCGTTATCCGGTAATGATGTAATAGAGATATCGGGCAGCGGTTGTTCAGCTACTGTAACCATGGCTTCAAGCGGCGGTTCTTCTTCTGGAGGCGGATCATCATCAGGAGGAGGCTCTTCTTCCGGAGGCGGATCATCATCAGGAGGCGGTTCTTCCACAGGAGGAGGAACTTCTGCTCAGAAATCTTCCGACGCTACCTTAAGCGCTCTTTCCGTAAGCGAAGGCACGCTTTCTCCTGCATTTTCTTCATCTGTTTATGAATATACGATGAACGTACCCTCAACGGTATCAAAGCTTACGATCAGCGCTACGCCTAATAACCAATACGCAAGCTTTTCTGTGTCCAACAATAAACTTAAAGCAGGCAGCGAAACTGCCGTAAGTATAATTGTCACAGCGCAGGACGGCACACAGAAAACGTATGTAATAAAAGCAACCAGAGAAATGGATGAAAACTATACGCCTTCAAATAATAATTATTTGAAGACTTTAACGCCTAGCATCGGCACAATGTACCCTTCTTTCAGCCGCGAAATCACTAATTATGTCATTATGGTGGATTATTCCGTCACAAGCATAACTTTCACGGCGACGCCTGAGGACAGCGAATGGGCTACATGCACTGTACTCGGCGGATCGGATCTTATAGCGGGTAAAGATAATTTAAAATACGTGATGTGTACGGCCGAAGATAACAGCGTAAGAATATACAGCATTACGGTCATAAGAAAAGCAAGCCCTTCCCTGCTTTTGGACTCCAATGCAGTATCTGATATAATCGCAAATATCAAAGCAGGCAACTCCCCTGTAATAATAGATTTATCTACTGCCGAACTGCAGATAATCCCTGCAGATGTACTGAATACTCTCAAAGACAACCGCAATTGTTCAATATTTATAAAAACGAGAATCGGCAGCATTATAATAAACGGTTCAGACATGAGCTCAACTGAAACATATTCTGATATGGACTTTACTATGAATGCGGCAAGCGCTTACCGGGACAGCATGTTTGAAAACATATCGGATGAAAACAGCTATGTATTTTCAATACATCATAAAGATGATATTCCATTCCCCATAACGCTAACAGCTTACACAACAATAATGGAAGGCAATTATATAAACGTATACAAATATGATCCTGAAAACAATAAATTCATTGAACTTGCATCAAATGTTCAGGTAGGAGCGGGCGGCAGCGTAGAGTTCATAACAGATACGGGAGGAGACTTTTTAATCACTCCCAAGAGCATAGACGGCGCGGAAACACATTATATACAAGGCAATTCAAACATTTCGGGCATGTTTTTAAAAACTCCGATAATCGTTGCATCGGCCATAGTGTTGATCGCTGTGGGATTTGCGGCAAGTTTCATCATCAGAAAACCAAAGACTTCCCCGACTTCGGAAAAAACAAAAGAACCTAAGGAAAAGAAAGTTAAAGAAAAAAAGAAGCGCCGCAATAAAAAGGAATTTATATTTGATGAAGAAAATGAAAAGAAAATAAATGACGGTTTGGAAGAGCTTCTTGATAAAAACGCACCAGACGCGAAAAACACAGATGAAACAAATAATATTTAATTGAGAATCAGTTAACAGGCGAAAGCAGTGTGCTTTCGCCTGTTAATCTATCTATTATATATTTTTACCACGCTCCATAGCAGCGCAGGAAGTTTACAAAATCAGATTCGCAATGAAAGATTAATTGCATTTAATCTGCGCATTATGGTATAATATAAAAAATTTTTTTCAGGTGTACGACATGATACGTATAGGCTTGCTTGGTCTGGGAACCGTAGGACAAGGCGTTTTTGAAATCGTAAATGAACGCTTTCTGAAAACATCAAATAAAGAACCTATCATAATTACAAAAGTACTTGTAAGAGACAAATCAAAGAAAAGATCACTTCAGATTTCTGATGATTTAATAACCGAAAATTTTGATGATATCGTTAATGATAAGGACATTGATATTGTTGTAAGTGTAATGGGTGGAATGGAACCTGAGCTAACTTACATAAAAAGATCACTCAAAGCGGGTAAACATGTAGTAACCGCTAATAAAGAAATAATATCAAGACATATAGTCGATTTGCTTGACCTGGCAAAAAACAACAAAGTATCTTTGATGTTCGAAGCGGCAGTAGGCGGCGGCATACCAATAATATCATCAATCATACAGATACTTAAAACAAACAAAATAAACAGAATACAGGGCATTTTAAATGGCACGACTAATTATATACTAACGAAAATCACACGTGAAAAAAGACAATTCGACGACGTGCTGAAAGAAGCTCAGAAAATAGGATTTGCGGAAGCTGATCCTACGGCTGATATAGACGGTTATGACATAATGAGGAAAATATGTATTCTATCCTCTATAGCTTTTAAAACAGTTATTGATGAAAACAACGTTCATATGCGAGGCATAGGCAACGTTACGTATGAAGACATTGAGAATGCCGGCAAACACGGATATATTATAAAATACCTGGCGCAGGGTCTTTTGCATGACGATAACAAATACAGCGTTTCCGTTACTCCGATACTCATAAAGAAAGCCTCTGTTATAAGCAATGTGAATGAGGAAAACAACATAATACTTATTCAAGGCGATATAATCGGAGAAATGTGCTTTATCGGCAAAGGAGCCGGAAAAAACGCTACGGCAAATGCTGTTGTGAGCGATGTGCTTCAGGTAGCAGCCGGTATTAATGATTACGCGCTTCTTAGATTTGATTCCAACGCGCTCTCATGCGGTATAGACGGAATCCAAAACGAATACTACATAAGGGTAAGCACAGAAAATTTCGATCAGTTTGCCAAAAGCATTGATATAGTATACGAATCAGTTAAAAAACTCAAGTTAAGCTATTCGAAAGGAAAAATCTTTTTTATAACAGAAAAAATTGCTTCTTCGGAGATGAAGAATTTATATACCAAACTTACGCAATGCGCACATGATGTATTTTATGCGCGCATGGAAAACAACCTTATGTAGGAGGAAAACATGAAGCAAGACAGTATTATACAAGCCATTACGGTTGACGATGATATTGCAAAAATATCTGTTTTGGAAGTGCCTGACAGGCCGGGAGTCGCATTTAAGCTGTTCAGCGCGATAGCTAAAGCTAATATAAGAATCGAAAGCATAGTACAAAATGTGAACAGAAGCGGAATAAATGATATAACATTTACAGTAGCGCTGGATCAGGCACAGGAAGCGTTGAAAATAACAAAAGATTTTATGAACGAAGTAGGCGCTACGAACGTGGTATATGATGCAGATGTAGCAAGATTATCCGTTATAGGCTCCGCAATGGTAGCTAACTCAGATATTGCTTCAAAATTTTTCAAAGCGCTTTATGAAAAAGGTGTAAACATACAAATGATATCTACTTCGGAAGTTAAAATATCATGCGTAGTAAGCAAAAGCGTAGCAAAAGAAGCGCTGAAACAAATATACCATGAATTTGAAATGAACTGAAAAGATCATTCTGCTAATCGTGGGGAAATAATTAAATCACAGATTATTCCTTGCTAAAACAAGCCGTTCGTATATAAATTAAATAAAAATAAAAAGCGGGTTTTTCACCGCTTTTATTTTATGTTTCACATCATCCCGCTGAGAGCGTCAAATAAGGCTATTTGTGGAGTTATCACATAACTGTTTTCAGTTTTACTTACAGTAAGATTGATCGTTGCTGTTACAGGAGTAAGGTCATATTCCATATCCTTATAAATATTGGGAATGTATTCGCACAGCATTATATATTTTTCAGCTTCGTCTGCATTTATATATTCTTCCGAACTCATGAATTTCGTGACGGCGTTCTGTTTATATACAAAAACCGCATCAGTATTATAAGCAGTAATTTCCACTGTAACGGTCGCCGTATCATCATGTATTTCTTCTCCTGTCACATTGCATGACACATGACCGTAAATGAATTCTATATAATTTACGTTTTCGACTTTTTCTAACTGCGTTTCATATTCCTTAGTATAAGCTTCAATCACGCTGTCATATGCATTTTCGCTGCCTAAAAGAGCTGCTGCGGATTGAAAATCATATTTGTTAAGACAATAGAAAAAGTCTTCGACTATAACTGAATAACCGCTTTTTCTATTGCATCCGCTGAGAACAAGGCTTATTAAAAGTATTGCTGCAACTGAAAACCGTAATATTTTCTTCATCTTTACACCGCCATTATTTTACGACTATATTATAAACTCTTCCGGGAACATATATTTGTTTTGCAATCATTTTTCCGTCGGTTAATTTTTTTACAACATCATTCGCAAAAACAGCCGCCTTTAATTCATCTGCATCAGCTTCTTTATCGACAACGATTTTGGCTCTTAACTTACCGTTTATCTGAATAGGAATCTCTATGGTATCATTAACCGTTTTGCTTATATCATATACAGGCCATGAGGTTTCATTTAACATTCCTTCAAAGCCCATCATCTGCCAGATTTCTTCCGTTACATGAGGAGCCATGGGATTGAGCAGAATTATGAACGTTCTGATATCATCTTTAGTGATTTTTTTCGCCTCATAATAGTAATTGGCAAGCTTCATAAGCGCTGCTATAGCAGTATTGAATTTCATCGAATCAATATCATCAGTTACTTTTTTTATGGTCTGATGTATATATGTTTCAAGTTCGGGAGTATAACCCTTCCCATCTGCTACTAATTCAGTAAGATTATAAACCCTGTCAAGGAAGCGCTTGCAGCCCTTAACCCCATTTTCATTCCATGGAGCCGCTTTTTCAAAATCGCCTATAAACATTTCATACGTTCTCAGCGTATCGGCGCCATACTCATCCACCACATCGTCAGGGTTAACAACATTGCCTCTGGATTTAGACATTTTTTCGTTATTATCACCAAGAATCATACCGTGTGAAGTACGTTTTGCATAAGGTTCGGGAGTATTGACAACCCCTATATCATATAAGAATTTATGCCAGAATCTTGAGTACAACAAATGCAGTGTCGTATGTTCCATACCGCCATTGTACCAATCGACATTCATCCAATAATCAAGAGCGTCTTTGCCTGCAAGAACTTCATTATTATCAGGATCAGTATATCTGAGATAATACCAGCTTGAGCCCGCCCATTGAGGCATTGTATCTGTTTCCCTTTTAGCTTCCGCTCCGCACACAGGGCATTTTGTATTATACCACTGAGGCATATTTGCCAAAGGCGATTCTCCATCATCCGCTGGCTTGTAATTTTCTACATCAGGCAATTCTATCGGAAGTTCTTCCTCAGGCACAGGCACCCAACCGCAGTGTTCACAATAGACCATAGGTATCGGTTCGCCCCAATAACGTTGTCTTGAGAATACCCAGTCACGCAGTCTATAATTAACTTTACGCTGTCCTATACCGCGTTCTTCCAATATTTCTATCATATGATTTATAGCATCTTTACCTTTAAGTCCTTCTATTAGCGGTGAATTGATCGCCACGCCGTTCATGCTGTCCGTGTATGCTTCGACCTCTATATTGCCGCCGGATATAACTTCCACAATCGGTATATTAAAGATCTTAGCGAATTCGTAATCTCTTTGGTCATGTGCGGGAACAGCCATAATAGCGCCTGTTCCGTATGTCATCAAAACATAATCAGACGTATAAACAGGTATCT
Source organism: uncultured Lachnospiraceae bacterium (assembly GCA_944381375.1). GTDB lineage: Bacteria > Bacillota > Clostridia > Eubacteriales > Anaerofustaceae > CALWKX01. The sequence goes on along the minus strand of CALWKX010000014.1, from coordinate 117,574 downwards.
CCTTTTTGCTTATAGGATTAATCGCCGTAAGTCCTTCTAATTTTACGCCCGTTTTTTCTTTAATTATCTCCGTTCTTTCAAAATCAGATTTTTTTATGGCTTCTTGCTTATAAGCTCTGATTTCATCCATATTTTTTAAACGATGCTCATACTTGTCAATAATCGGGTGTTCTGGAGAAACAACCATATAAGTAGAACCGTATATCGTATCAGGACGCGTTGTATACACGGTTATAAAATCATCGGTACCCGTTATCGGGAAATCAATCAAAGCTCCTTCGCTTCTGCCAATCCAATTCTTTTGGCTCGTCTTGACTCTTTCAATGTAATCAACCGTATCAAGATCATCAAGAAGCTTTTGCGCGTAATCCGTTATTTTAAGCATCCACTGATTTTTAACTTTGCGGACAACTTCGCCTCCGCATTTTTCGCAAACGCCGTTTACAACTTCTTCGTTTGCAAGTCCTACTTTGCAATTTGTACAGAAATTTATTGGAAACTCCTTTTTATAAGCAAGTCCGTGCTTATAAAGCTGAATAAAGATCCACTGAGTCCATTTATAATATTCAGGATCAGTTGTATTTATTTCACGGCTCCAATCGAAAGAATAACCAAGCGCTTTAAGTTGACTTTTGAAATGTGCAACATTACGTTTCGTTACTTCGCGAGGATGTATGCCCGTTTTAATAGCATAATTTTCTGTAGGAAGTCCAAAGGCGTCCCAACCCATTGGGTACAAAACATTATACCCCTGCATTCTTTTTTTGCGCGCAACTATATCCAAAGCGGTGTATGGCCGCGGATGTCCCACGTGCAACCCTTGACCTGACGGATAAGGGAATTCCACAAGCGCATAAAATTTAGGCTTATCCGAATTATTTTCGGCCTGAAATACTTTTTTGTCATCCCATATTTTCTGCCATTTTTTTTCTATTTTTTTAAAATCGTAACTCATATTGCCTCCTCGCTGACAGATGTAATTATGCAATCGCAAGAGCGATTTTAATCATATCTGCAAATGTTGTTTCACGCTCCTGACTTGTCGTATATTCATCATAAATAAAATGGTCGCTGACGGTTAATATGCTCAACGCTTTTTTATTCAAATATGCCGCATTCATATAAAGCGCAGCCGTTTCCATCTCGACCGCAAGCACCCCCATATCTGCCCAGCGTTTCCAATTATCGTTCACCTTGTAAAAAACATCTGAAGACAGTACGTTTCCCACAGTTACTTTAATTTTCATATTTGATGCAGCTTCATATGCGCTGCGCAATAAATCAAAATCTGCTATAGGCGCAAAAGTTCCGTTCAGAGCATATTGATATGCATAATTCGAATCGGTACAAGCCCCTTGTGACAAAATCACATCTCTTATATGAATATCCTGTGAATAAGCTCCGCATGAACCTATCCTTATAATATTATTCACACCGTAATGCTTAAAAAGCTCATAAGAATAAATTCCTATGGAAGGCATACCCATACCGGAACCCATAACGGAAACTTTTTTGCCGTTATATTCGCCCGTAAATGCCAGCATCCCCCTGACATTGTTTATATTTACAGCATTTGTTAAAAAATTTTCAGCTACAAACTTTGCCCTGAGAGGATCTCCGGGCATGAGCACAGTTTCTGCAAAATCTTTGCACTCAGCCTGAATGTGCGGAGTCGGCATAGCTAACCTCCGTTAATGATTTATGTTTAATTATACTACACGCTTTTTTAAATAGCAATTCAAAAAAATATGCATAAAATAAAAACAAGGCTTCCTCCTATGAAGAACAAAGAGAAAGCCTGCATTTTATTTATGAGCATTTCTGATTTCTACACGCCTTATTTTACCGCTTATAGTTTTGGGAAGCGTATCGACAAATTCAACGATACGAGGGTATTTATAGGGAGCAGTATTTTTCTTTACATATTCCTGCACTTCTTTTTCCATACCTACGTGCCATTTTGCATTTTTGGCAAGAACGATACTTGCTTTTACTACCTGCCCGCGCAATTCGTCCTTGACTCCTGTAGCCGCACATTCCAAAACATAAGGAAGCTCCATAATCACGCTTTCTATCTCAAAGGGACTGATTCTGTATCCGGATGATTTTATAAGATCATCCTTGCGTCCTTCATACCAAAAATACCCTTCTTCATCAAGCCATGCCATATCTCCGGTATGATATACGTCTTTGTCTATTTGTTTTAGAGTTATTTCTCCGTTTTCAAAATAACCCATAAACAAACCATGCGGATATTTTTTATCTATACGAACGCAAATTTCTCCGGCTTGCCCCGTGGAAACTTCTTTTCCATCTTCATCAAGGATTACAACTTCATATTGTGGATTGGGCTTGCCCATGGAACCCGGTTTCGGTTCATCGGAACGTAAGTTCGCAATCAAAAGAGTGGTCTCCGTCTGACCAAAACCTTCCATTAGTTTTACATTGGTATATTCATAAAATTTATTAAAGACTTCTGCATTCAGCGCTTCACCCGCTACAGTAGCATACTGCAAAGAAGAAAGATCATATTTGCTCAAATCTTCTTTGATTAAGAAACGATATATGGTAGGCGGGGCGCAGAATGTTGTTATATTATATTTGGCAAACATCGGCAATACATTATGCGCGTCAAATCTCTTAAAATCATAAACGAACACACAGCTTTCGCAAAACCATTGCCCGTAAAGCTTTCCCCATACAGCTTTTCCCCAACCGGTTTCGGAAATTGTAAAATGGACGCCGTCAGGATCAACATTATGCCAATGAGCAGCCGTCACTATATGACCTAATGAATATGTATGCGAATGAACGGCAAGCTTTGGATTGCTTGTAGTTCCCGATGTAAAATACATCAGCATGGGCTCATTTTTCATCGGGCAGTCGCTTCCTTTGGGACGTTCGAAAACATCTGAAGATTTTTCTATACCCTCATCGAAAAACTCCCATCCTTCAGCAGGTTCATTGACGATTATTTTAATACTCACATTGCCGCCTTTAGCCATAGCTGCCTCAGCCCTTTTGTGGGTGCCGCTTTCCGGAGTACACAATACTGCTTTTATGCCGGCTGTCTCATAGCGGTATGTAAAATCTTTTTCCATCAGTTGGTCTGTAGCCGGAACGGCGATTGCGCCTATTTTATGAAGTGCTACCATCGTAAACCAAAATTGATAGTGCCTTCTTAACACCAGCATAACCTTATCGCCTTTTCGTATGCCTAAAGATAATAAATAATTTGCTGCTTTGTTTGAATACCTCTTTATGTCGTAAAAACTGAATCGTTTTTCGGTAAAGTCATCCCCGATCCAAAGCAGCGCTGTTTTATCAGGACATTTTTCAGCAAGCATGTCTACTACATCAAAACCGAAATTATAATCATCGTTTTCAGTAAATTCTATATGCGACAATCTTCCGTTTTCGTCAAATTTTTCTTTTACAAAATTTTTATAAAGTAATTCCATTGATTCTGCTCCGTTTTTATTGTTGCTTACGCTTATCATCCATAACTACTGCTATAAAAACACAACTTTCTCCGCCCATTGCTATCATGCCGTGCTCATGCGAAGAATCATAATAAACGCAGTCGCCTTCATTTAATATTTCTATATGGTCTTCAAAACGAAATTTAAGCTGACCTTCCAAGATAAAATCCATTTCCTGACCTTCATGAGTGCTTGTTTCAATGTCCTTGTACTGCTCGCTCTCATGATACTCACAGCGGACAAGAAAAGGTTCAGCTATTTTGTCTTTGAATAAATACGCCAAGTGATTATATACAAGTCCGCTTCTTCTTTTTACGGGAAGTCCGTGTCCTTTTCTGACTATAGTATAGTGACTTAGCTTCGGCATCTCTCCTGTGAGAAGCTCTGCAAGATCAATACCAAACCTTTCAGCGCACTTATACAAAAACGTAAAACTGTAATCGTTTTTGCCGTTTTCACAATCAATGTATTCCTCAACGCTAAGGCCAGTACATTCGGCCATTTCTTCCACGCTTATATTAAGAATATCTCTCATGCCTTTAATTCGTTGTGCAACTTGTTCAATACTATACTCCATAACAATTTCTCCTTATAAAAATAAAAAAACCGCCTCACTTCAATGAGACGGCATACGCCGCGGTACCACTCAATTTGCCGTTATAATAAACGGCCCGCTCTATCCGTATCCAACAATACGGCCTTCTCATAACGGAGAGGAACCGGCTCAGCTTACTCGCAAACGCTTTCAGCAGGCTGCTCAGAGGGGATTTACAATACGCGCTTTATACCGCTTTTCACCGTCCAGCGGCTCTCTTAATAAAGTAAGCGTAAGTTTTTTATCCTCATCAACGCATTTGCCATTTTGTTATATAATAAACGCTCATGCTGCTCTTGTCAATACAAATTTTACAAATTTTAAGCAAGCTTTAATCTTAATGGACAAAATTTCAATTGACAAAAACTTTAAAGCAGTTATACTTTTATTAGATATTCAAGGGTAATCATAAATGAAAAGAAAAGACGGAAGACAAATAAAAGGGCTTGATCCTTTTTTTAAATTAATACCGCATATTATGAATAAAAGAACAGGCGCTCAGGTTTTTTACAGGCAATGTTTTGAAAGCAAAATAACGGATGAGTATATGAAACGCAACCGTGAAAAAATGCCTGATATCTCGCTTATGTCAATTATCATATGCGCAATAGTCAGGACAATTGCATTAAGACCTGCATTAAACAGGTTTATAATTAACGGCCGTATTTTTGCGCGCCACGACATTTTAATAGCTTTCGTTGTGAAGAAAAGCTTGAAAGATACGTCGCCGGAAACAACGGTTAAACTGAAATTTGAAGGAACGGAAAATCTTCAGCAGGTAACTGAAAAAATAACTAATGCAATACGTGAAAATATGAAGGAAACCCAATCCAATTCAACTGATAAACTCGCAGAAAGATTCATGAATCTACCTAATTGCATTATAAAATTTGTAGTTGGAATTGTAAAGTGGATGGACAAACATTCAATCGCCCCTAAAGCAATATTGGAGGCAAGTCCTTTTCATGTAAGCGCATTTCTTACAAATATGCGCTCAATCAAGCTTGATTATCTGTATCACCATCTATATGATTTTGGAACGGCTAGCACATTTTTGTCTATGGGCCGCACACACAAAGATCCTGAAGACAGCAGCAAAAACACATATTTTGTAGGTTATACAATTGATGAGCGCATATGCGATGGATTTTATCTGTCCAATACACTCAGATTATTTGAAAGCTTCATACTGAATCCGGAAAAGCTTGAAGAAAAGCTTGAAAAAAGAATAATGGATATAGAATAACAAACTGATTCAACGCACATTTTATTAAAGAAAAACTCATTAAGATGTGCGTTTTTATTTCTGCGATTTATTCATTTTTTTCTTCTTATATCAGCTTGCTTAAGATTAAAGTATTCGAATATATCGTCGTAATTTTCGAATTCATCTATAATCTCAAGCGGAGGAAGAACGATTTTTTTTACGGTATTCGGATAATATTCATAAAGTTTATTGCCTAATTTTTTCGCATAGGTTTTGAAGTAGAAATCACATACAGGACTGTTTAGATACAAAGCAAGTTTTTCATATCTTATTTCGTTTAAATATTCTTTTTTTATAGTTATTCCATATATATCAGCGCTGAAATAATGGCTTTGTGTATCTACGATAAATTTATTTTTATCGCATTTATAAGGAAAAACTATTTTAATATTTTCAAATAAACTTCTGCTGCGCGGCCACTGCAGCTCATACCATTTACGAACGCCTATTTTACATTCGCGCCTTTTAGATAATGTTTCCTTGTGCGGAAAAAGTTTTTTTAATGTGCTTTCTATTTCCTGTTCAGCCCTTTTATTAGTATAAAGCAAGTACATATTGGAAGACTTGATTGAATCATCATTTATATCAGTGCTTTTAATCCATTTCACTCCGCATTCTTTTATACAATCATCATACCGGCAGCCGTCGCTGTTTATAATAAAAGCCCTGTCCTCCCCGCTTATAATACCTTGAAATGTTTCCGCAATGTCATCTAACAAATAAGTGCATTTGTCCTCGATAATTTCTGTGATTGCTCTTTGTTTTTCATTTATAAAACTGAAACCGTTTTCAGAAAGTATTCTCTGCGGCATATAGAAACGTTCGGCATTTTTTTCGTTTTTTATATTAAACTGTTTTGTCACTCCGGAAGGTTTTATAACCCTGAATCGCCCGTTTTTTCTTTGTCCCTTCTGTAAATACAATATCATCGGATCAATTCCTACGCCTTTAAAAGGCCTCAGCCCATAAAAATCAACGATTTTTATGAATTTAAAATTCTTAAGCAAATAGCGTCTAAGCATTACAGCATAGTGACTCTGAGCAAAATAGCGGCTCGTCACAAAGATTAAATAACCCTTTTTTTTAAGAAGTTCACAGCCAAGCTTAAAAAAGCAATATGATAAATCGGCCTTATCATAATATACATCCGCATAAAACATTCTCAGTATTCTTTTATATGATTTATCTATGCTCTTGTGACCCACATAAGGAGGATTCGTGACAACATAATCAAAGCTTGCTTTTTTCAAATGCTTCGGCAGAGAAATCAAACTATCGCACGTATATATATTTTGAGAGATAAAACATTCTTTAAATTTAAGCGCCAAAACAATTTTGGCAACAACGCAGGATTCACAGGAAATATCACAGCCGTAAATATTATCTGTAAGTATTTTTTTGTGTGCACGGCTTATGCTTTCTTCATTTTTTTCATAGCAATAATGATTCATTAAAGCATCGTAAAAACCGGATAAAAACACACCGCATCCGCATGCAGGATCTATAAGTTTTGAAGACGGAGTGATTTTTTCACGAACTATATCCGTCATATATTCAGAAATATCTTCGGGAGTATATACTGTTCCTGTTTTTTTCTTATCGCTCAGCGTCAGTCCTGCTTCGTATATAATGCCTATGATTTTAGAATCTGCATTGCTTAAAATGAAATCATCACGAAATATAACTTCCCGTACCATCGTCCTTTCACTTGCGCTGAGTGAATATTCCGCCTCGTCATAAAGTTTGACTTGTTCACGATTCCATAAAGAAATAATCGTATTGACGGTAAAACTGTCAAAGATATCTTTTAAATATTTTTCGACGTCAAAATAACACGGATTATCGTGGAAATATTTAAGCAATGCTATTTTCACGCCTGTGAGCGTATCTTGTCCGCCATTGACTTTGTTTGCCGCAACGTTTATAAGCTTTACAATATTCATAGCATAAAATACTTTCGTTTACATATGCGTATTTTTATTATTTTTGAGTTAATAATATTTATTATAACACGGAGAATATTTAAATGATAATTTTATTTATACGAGTGATACTAATGTACCTTATTGTGCTCAGCGTTGTTCGCATGATGGGAAAACGGCAAATGAGTGAACTGCAGCCGTTTGAACTTGTCGTATCTATCTTAATCGCAGATCTTGCGGCACAGCCTTTGCAAGATGTAAACCTGCCGCTGCTGGGAGGAATTATACCAATAATAATGCTGGCTTTCATGCAGGTTACAATTTCATATATATCATTAAGACACAGGAATTTTCGCAGAATAATTTCAGGCAATCCTGTCGTCATTATAAAAAACGGAAAAATCGATCAAAACAAAACTAAAGAAATGCTCCTTTCCGTAGATGATATAAATAAAATTTTAAGAAACTGCAACGCTACTGATATAGAAAAAATTGATTATGCTGTCATGGAAATGAACGGTGATATAAGTATTATAAACAAGGAAGATGACGGGATAATCATAAGCCTTGTGGAAAATGGTCAAATAATAGAAAATCATCTTCCGTGGGTAAATTTGAGCAGGTGCGAACTCAAGGAAATGCTGAATGAAAGCGGACACAGTAATATCAAGAGTATATACTGGGCATATATGTTTGAAAACAAACTGAAAGTTATTGCCGCAGACAAGGAGAAATAAAGGTGAAGCAATTAAAATGGGCCTGCTTCACATTTTTGGGGATAACACTAATAAGCATAATCTTTCAAATAATCGCTTTCAATAGCGCAACTGACATAAAAATGGAATGCGAAGCGCTTTACTACGAAGAAAACATAAATAAAGAAGAATATCTCCGCCGTTTGTATTTACTTGAAGAAAAAATAGAAAGACACGCTTTTGCATGGGATATAATAATAAATCATACTGAAACATATTCTATTATCTCATTAATGAATATAAGTATAGCATACGCGGAAAATGACGACATAGCGACTTCGAAAGTAAATCTAAGCTCGACCGTGTATGCTATAAACCAAATGCTTGACAGAGAAAAAATACTGTTTTGGAATATATTTTAATCTATATAAGCTCGTTCAGTTTAATTGGCAGCCATTCTCCGTCTTCGTAATAATATATTACCTTAAATCCTGCTTTGGCGAGCTTTAGCAGCGAAGCATCATAATAAGACGTAAGCATATCGACGCTGTGTGCATCAAGACCTACAGTCATTTTAACCTCGCATTTTAACAATTCCTCAAACATTGCATCGGAGGGATACCAAACATCATTTTTATAACGGTAATTGCCTCCTCCGTTTATTTCCGTCACTAAATCATAAGCTTTTATTGCTTCGGCTATTTGTTTACGGTATTGTCTGATAAACGGTGCATTATTATCATAATACACGCCGTCTAAATTATTTTTGCGCATTATATCAACATGCGCAAGTAAGTCAGGCTTCAATCCTTCAATCATCTGCAAATACGTTTCATAATAATCCGCCGCCATTGCATCTGCGTCTCCTGCATAGCCGTTATGCAAGCATAATTCATATTCCGCCGCGCTGCCATCTATCAAATATATATCATTGCAGGGCATTAATACATGAACCGCGCCGACAACAAAATCAAGCTTTGGTCTCAATTGCTCAAAACGCGAAAAATGAGTAGCATGGTTTTTGTACCAATCAGCTTCTATACCTGTATATATTTTTATTGCGCCTTCACAGTCTTTTTTTATTTTTTCGATTCGCTGCACATATTCGTCGTATTTTCGATAATCCATTGTCCAATCTTCAAATACTTCGCTGTAAATATGATCTGTAAAAGCATAATGCGTATAACCGGCTTTGCCGGCAGCCGCAATCATCTCCTCTGGAGAATTTTCTCCATCAGAATAATAAGTATGATTATGAAAAGAAAATTTCAGCATAAATCAAACTCCTTGTAATTATCGTTGATTTTTACATATCTGTAATGATCAGACCATTTACCACGCACTCTCATAAATCTCGGGCTGAGACATTCTATGGTAAAACCGAGTCTTTCCGCAAGCTTTCTTGAGCGAATATTTTCAGGAAGAATATTAATCTCTATCCTGTGCATATTCAGCTCCTCAAACAAAAAATCGACTACTTTGCCCACAGCTTCGCTCATATAGCCTTTGCCCTCGTGCTCTTTATCTATTTTGTATCCAATCATGCAACTGCTCAAATTACCGCCGACAATTCCGAAGACAGCCACTTTGCCTATAATTATACGGTCGAATTTTTTCAATATCCAAAAGTCCATAGCTTTGCCGCATTTAAGCTCTCTGTGCTCAAGCTTCACCAGACTTTTTTGATATTTTAAAGTATAATATTCTTCGGGGTTATTATCCTCCCACATTTTCAGATGATCTTTGTTGTCGATACAAAATTTGAGTATCAAAGGCGCAAGTTTTTTATCTGAAAAAGTAAGAAAACATCTTTGAGTAGTAAGAAAAAAATTATCCACCAAAATATCTCCTAAACACCAGACAACGAAAATGTTTTTGAGGCTATGTCAGCTACAGCAATAAACAACGCGCTTCCCGCGTCCATTTCACCGCTTTTTATCATAACGTCCGCAGCGTCAAGCACAAGTATAGCACATAATGCATCCTTAACGGAAAAATTATTTTTGGCTTCGCAGGCTTTTTTCACAGCATACGGATGCATACGGTAGTTTTTTGATATAGCAGACTGTGAATAGCCATTCTCTGTCAAATACAGGCAAATCGCTATGCGCTTCATCAATGAAGCTATACTGCTTATTATCTGCTGCGGCAAAGCGTTGTTGGCAAGAAGCTTATCAAGCTGGGCTAATGATTTTTCAGTATTCGCATTAGCTATTAAGTCAGTCAGCTTGAATATATCGTCATTGATATTTTTGCTTTGAAGTTTTTTAAGTATATCAACCGTAATTTTTTTTATTGATGTATCATACAAAGATATTTTTTCAATTTCATTTGCAAAATAACCTACGTCCACTTCCGATTCATTCGTGTTGTATTCTGCGACGGCGACCATAAACTCCAAAGCATCAGTCTCGATACTCAACCCTCTTTTTTCAAATGCAGCCTTGATCCAGTCTTTGAGCTGATATGTATTAAGCTTATCGAATTCCACTATTTTGCCATTCGAAGAAAAAACATTATAAATCAAAGATTTATTATTTATTTGAGAAGATAAAACTATCAAAACAGTTTCTTCGCACGGGCTTTCAGCATAATCGCACAAAAGTTTTATAACAGAAGAATCTTTTCCGAACACATCCAAATCAATTTCCACGCATCTGCGTTCACTCATAACGGGCATTGTCATTAGTGCATTCATTATCTGTGCCGGATCACATTCTTTATCGTCAAACACAGAAACATTCATATCATAAAAATCCCCTGTTACGGCTTTGCTTTTGATCAAGGACGCATATGATTTAGCAATATATTCGTCTTTCACAATAAATAAATAAAGAGGTCCGATAATGCCTTTATTTATTTCACTCTGCAATCTTTTAAAATTCATTTTCAACATACTCCGTTATTTTATAATCATCACCGTTAATCACGAAAGTTATCATACCGCTGTTTTCAGTAGTATAACATTCAACTTGATAATTTTTAAGCATGATAAACAACTCTTCATTCGGTAAAGAATAATTGTTCGCTCCTACGCTTATTACGCATACGTTTGGACTTGTATATTCGTAAAGCATCGGAGTCATCTGATTATATTCGCCATGGTGATTCGCTTTTACCACTTCTACATAAGACAGCCAGTAAGTATTCAGCAGAAGATTCAATCCATATTCCTCCAGATCTCCTAGCAATAAAAAATCAACATCATCAGCACTCAACAGTATAGTTATTGAAGAATTGTTGATATAAGTATTACCGGGCATGTCCGGATAAGGAAGCAGAACGTTCATAAAGACGTCTTCATAAGACAAGCTGTCTCCGGCGTAAAGAGATCGCACTTGAATGGCGCGCTTATTTGCTTCCGATATCAAATCATAATAAAGATCAGTGTAATCTTCGTTCGCATAGACAGTATCTATATCAATCCCGTAATTAATCAAGCCGATTATACCGTTTATATGATCACTGTGCGAATGTGTTACTATAGCTGCGTCAATTGAATTTATTTTATAATATTCCAAGAAAGGTATAATATCATATTTAGCCGTATCATTGTTCAAATGCCCGCCGCCGTCTATGATAATATTTTCACCGCGCTTAGTCCTGATTATACAGCAGTCTCCGAAACCGACATCAAGAAAATGCAGCCTCGTATTAAATGGAGGCAAATACAAAGCGGCGCACCATACAAATAAAGAAACAAACACAGCGCAAAACAGATATTTTCGTATCTTATATTTATGCAAATTATAATATCCAAAAAAAGCAAACAAAATAAAATACAAAAGAACAAGTTCCCTTATTCTCAAGGAAGGCACATAAAAATACGTCAGCTTTATGCTTGCCAAATATGACGTCACTTCAATCAAGTATGTCAAAACAACATCTATCAAGGAGTACAAAACTCCTGAAGCAAAAGGAAAAACAGCCGATACCACGACAATAATAAGCCCACCAATGACAACCACAGACATAACGGGTATGATTAAAAGATTGGCTAAAATCGTTATTAGGTTTATATTGTTAAAATAATAAATAGTAATAGGCGCAAGAGCCAATTGGACTGTGAAGCTGATTATCAAAAGAGAGCGCGCTCCGGCAATAAACTTATTTTTAACAGGCTTAAGCTTTGCATTTATAACCGGAACGAACAATACTATTGAAGCGGCAGCGCAAAATGACATTTGAAACGACACGGAAAATGCGCTCATAGGATTAATCAATAGCATAAATATTGCGGCAAGACACAAATTATTAAAGGAATCCGACTGTCTTTTCGTAACGGAGGCAAAGCTCATAAGACTTAACATTACCGAAGCTCTGACAACAGAAGGAGTGAAACCTGTAATGGCACAGTAAAATGCCAAACATATCAATCCTGCTATAAAAACGCCTTTGTCAGATAAGTTGAGGCGTCTTAAAACAGAGACGGAAAACATATAAATTATGCCGCAATGCAGACCTGACACAGCAAGCACATGGGCAACACCTACATTTCGGAAGCTTATCAGAATTTCTTCTTCCATAAACGATTCGCCGAAAATTACGCCGGATAATAAACCTGCTTTATCGCTCGCAAGATTTGCCCTTATTACGCCGTCAAGCCATGCTCGAAGCTGAAGTATATCATCGTAGAAAAAGGCGATATCTTTTTTTTCTATAAAAAGAATATCGGAGGAGTTTACATTAACATAAGCCTTAATATTTTTCGTACTTAAATATGTTTTATAGTCAAATCCTCCAGGGTTGGAAGCATTGCGGGCAATTTTCAACGTGCCGGTTATTTCATACAAACCACCTATCATGAGCCGTTCGTCAGAGGAATATATTCTTACCAGCACTTTTTCTCTCTCCCAGTCGACGGAATTGACGCTGACTATTTTAAATACTGCTTGAGTATTATCGGAATATTCCGGATAAGATACAAGCTGTGCGGTAAAAGTGATTTTCGTATCATCATATTCGCACAGTGAACTTTGAGAAGAATAAATTTCAAATCCTCTTATAAGAACGATTATACTCAACACTATGCAAACATACACGATTATTCCTATGTTTAATTTATTCCATAAAATAATAAGCAAACTTAAGATAACGATAAGCGCAACCAAAAAACCCTTATATATAACTGAAAGTGAAGCGATGAACAAAATCAGCATTATTAAAAATGCCGGGCGTTTTATTTTGGGTGATTTATCGTCTCTTGTTGCGAACATTGGTATTATTCATTCCAGCCAATTATTTTTATCAGCCTGAGCTGTTTGGCTTCATAAGCGCTTAAAGGATACGATCCCCTGTCTGAGTTATTCGAGTTTACGAGAAAATCTATAGGGTTGCCGTTTTCATCATAAATGATTTTGGTAACTATGACGCAATGATCCCAGCCGCTTATTATATTCATCTGTATTATATCACCAACCTGAGCCGAATAAAGCTGACAGTTCGTAAATGCCAGCAAGCCGTAGTTTTCATTGTAAGCGCAATAAGTATAAAAATCATCTATGCTTATCCACGATGTACTGCGTCCGGCAGCTTCATTGCTTTCATTTACTTCATCTGAATAATATTTCCATTGATACAATCCATTGCTATCCATAGGTATGCCGCCGGCAGATATACACTGAGAAATGTAATTATTGCAATTTCCGCCCAATTCATCGTAAATACCAAAATCAGGATTCCTTTTTATCTCATCCGATGATACCCACAAATTAGCGTAATCAGCCGCAGCTTGTCTGTCGTAAGCATGGGTACATTCCGCGCTGTATAAATAACTATCCTTATTTTCAGCGTAATCTTTACGCTTAAGCGAATAATAATACGCCATATCATCCAAAGAGGACTTAATTTCGTCATTAAGGCTTGCGATTGTTTTTTCACAAATGCTAATGCTGCTTATACCTTCAGAAGGAATTAAAGTATCATATATATCTTCAACTATCTGATACGTGCCTTCCCATGAATGCGAGACTATCTTATATCCATCGGTTACTTTCGCAAGACTGATCTCATGCTTTATCGCAGTCACAAAAGAAGTTCCTCCTTCCAAGCCTCTGAAGCCCGCCTGATAACTTTCCTCAAAGGTTATATTTAAAACCCCGTCAGTTTCTTCGCATTCGATAAAATTAATCTTGTAATTTAGAGTTTTGCATCTCAAATCAACCGGACTGTTAGTTCTTTGAAGTATCGTATAATACAACGCCGCTTGATTCAAATATGCCGATTCATAACCGATTAAGTTCGATGTATCATAAAAGGAAGTAATATCTGTATATTTAAGGTTTGCCGTAGCCAAAAAATATGTATCCATATAAGATATTATATATTCTGCTGCATCTTCTTCGATTTCCTGCGTATATACAATATTGCGACTTATTTGCAGTTCGTTTGCTTTCAGATATTGCAAATATGAATGTAATTTTACACATGCAAAACCAACTGCGGCTATAACCGCCGCAGACAAAACAAACTTCAAATACATTTTTAATTTGCTTTTATTCAGCCTGATTTTCATTACTATTTATTCATTTTGCAGCATTGAAGGTGATTTTTTTATATAAACATTTGCCATCAATATTGCAAATATTAAGTTAAGCACAAGCAAAATGCTTATTGTTATCCATACATTTATATTTCTGAGCAATAATACAATAACACCTAAAACTATTGCATTGGCCATAGCCAAAAGCATACTTATTACGGTATTGGTGTTACGTTTAACTGCCGAAGCAGCATCGTCCCAATCTGTTTTTGGCTTGCGTGCATCAACCAGCAATCCCACTATGGCAATAGGCGCGCATGCAACTAAAGACGTGAGTATAAGAGCAATTATATAAAAAGCGCTCCATTTTAAAAATATACCTATTACGGATATAACTAATACGCTCAAAAAACCCGAAGCAAGCATTGTCCCCAAACATCTGCCAATAAGCTGATCCATAGCTTTTACGGGCACTATCTGTGTAATCCAAAACGCTCTTCCTTCACGTGAAAAAGATGAACTTGACATTGTAACAATTGTTGCAATGAAAAAACATATTACTATCAGGTACAAGCCTACCGCAGGACCGCCCATAGACAGCAATCCAAACAAAGTATTAATGCTTATATCCTGAGAAATAATAGAAATAAGTATCACAGCAGGAAGCACAGGTATTACAAGGAGGAGATTTATCGCAAACACCGGCGTGCGAAAAATTACTTTCATGTCAACAGAGAAAATGCTTTTTACTTTTGAAGCCGTTTTGAACGACGCCGACTTTTCCTCTGAACTCAGCTTTTTCTTTTTCGATTTTGAGCTGCTTATTCCCGCTGTAACAGCTCCGATATAAAGCTTATCGCATATAAATACGGCCAATCCAAATAATATTATGCTTACGGCAACAAAAGCAAGCAGATACAAATCTCCCTGTGCTGAGGACGTGGCGCTGAGAGCGGAAGCGAAAAACATCGCAGGCGGATAGGCTTTGGTAAGTATATTTATAAGATACTGATTATCCCCTATCATTGTTGATATTATTGCTTCCGCCTGATTGTCCGAATACATAACGGAGGACATTTTATTTATTAAAAAGCTGAAAGCAAATGCTGCAATTAATAAAATGATCATAAATACTGTTTGAATTTTTTCTGCGTTGAATCGCATAGAAAAAATACGTATTACGATCACATCCAATATAGTCGCTACAGATATCGGAATTACGGGCATGAATACAAGCATTATTACAGAATAAACCCAATATAATATTCCTGCTGAGGACAGTACGGCGTACATTATTACAATCGGAAGCATAAGGGCCAATACTATTACATACTCATATACTATTGTATTCAAGAGCTTGGCCAAGGTTATCTGCCATGATTTAACAGGCATAGCAAGCAGCATATCCAAATCACGGGCGCCGAAAAGCGCGGAAAAGACATACATAAACCCAAACAGAAGCACCACTGCGGATACTCCCATAGCTCCTATAGCCAAAAGAGCGCTTTGCTGATTTAAGGCCGCGAGAGAATTATACAGAATATCGACAATTGAAAAATACAAAAAATAACTCGGCACGAAACATAAAATCAGCAAAACAAAACCGATAATTTTTCTTCTTTGTTTTTTGTCGGTCTTCAGCGATGCAAAATTGAGCATCGGCTTAAGCTGTACTTTAAATATTTTAAATGCTTTATTCATTATCTTCATCCGTAAGCTCGAGGAATATTTGTTCGAGCGACATATCTCCTTCTGCAAGATTTTCTCTGAGCTGAGCCAACGAACCTTCAGCTATCAATTTGCCGTGAGATATTATAGCGACTCTGTCGCAGAATTTTTCCGCCACCTCTAGCACATGCGTGGAAAAAAATACCGTCTTGCCTTCAGAAACGCGCTTTTTCATAAGTTCTTTCAGATTATAGGAACTCTTCGGGTCAAGTCCTACCATTGGTTCATCCAAAACAATAAGCTGAGGATCGGTAACCAATGCTCCTATCAATACGATTTTTTGCTGCATACCGTGCGAATAACTCGCAATCTGATTATAGAGTGCATCCTGCATGCCGAACAGCTTTGCATACTCATTAGTGCGTTCTTGTCTGTCTGCTTTCGAAATATCATACATATCGGCAATAAAGTTCACATACTCTATGCCTTTAAGTTTTTTCTGAATATCAGGATTATCGGGTACATATGTCATTCTGCGTTTAGCTTCAATGGGATTGCTGGCTATATTTATACCGTCTATAAATATATTGCCGCTGCTCATCTTCAATATGCCCGTTATCATTTTGATCGTGGTAGTCTTTCCTGCTCCGTTTGGGCCTATAAAACCGTATATTTCACCTTTCTTTACGTGAATGGATAAATCATCTACAGCCTTTTTATTCCTATCATAAGATTTCGAAACATGTTCTATCCTAAGCATCCTTAGCTCCTTATTAATTGAATGGTATTATAATTTTTATTTCAACTTTATCGTCAAAACAGGTTTCAGTATACTTCGCGTCCATGCCTGTTTTGCATATCATGTCATAAGCCTGTTTTATAGTATTCGTATATATTTTATAATTGAATTTATTTTTTATGTTTGTTTTGCCAGAATTGATCAAAACATCGCTTTTAAGTCTCTCTGCAAGCTGTTCGGCCTGTTTTACGCTCAGATCATTCTTTTTGATTGTTTCCACAGCCTGAAGACGCATTTCGGTATCGGGTATTTGCAGCAGCGCCCTGGCATGCCGCTCTGTAAGATTATACTCGATCAGTTTGGCCAATACCTCATCTCCAAGTTTTATAAGCCTTATTTTATTTGAAATTGTAGATTGCTTTTTGCCGACTTTATCGGAAAGCTGCTGCTGAGTAAAACCATACTCTTCCATAAGCCTTTGATAAGCGCGGGCTTCTTCTATAAAATTCAAATCTTCACGCTGTATATTCTCAACAAGCGCGATTAGATCAATATCATCCGTTTTAGCTTGTATAAGCACGCACGGCACAGCTTTTAGGCCAGCTATTTTCGCAGCTCTGAGCCTTCTTTCGCCGCTTATAAGAGAATATTTTCCGTCAGAGCGAACGCTAACGCTCAATGGCTGAATTATACCAACTCCTTTTATTGAATCGGCAAGCTCCATTATAGCTTGTGTATCGAAATATTTTCGCGGCTGATTTTCATTTGCCACAATATCTTCAATAGCTATAAGTTTTAGTTCTTTTGACATTCTTGCCATTACAATTCTCCATTACATTCTTCATTTCATTAATTCAATTAAAAGCGCGTTTATATCAGCAGGAGAAACTCCGGAAATCCTTCCCGCTTGACCTAAATTAACGGGACGAAACTTGCTGAGTTTTTGCCTCGCTTCTATTCTGAGATTTTTTACTTTTGAATAATCAAAATCGTCCGGGATTCGTTTTTCTTCGATTTTTTTGAATCTTTCTACCTGCGTTTGCTGTCTCTTTATGTAGTCGTCGTATTTTACCATAATCTCCACCTGTCTGACCACATCTGAAGGCAGTTTTTTTCTTTTAATATCTACAGGAGCAATAGCTGCATAAGAAACCTGAGGACGCTTCAATAAGTCATAAACGGACACAGCGCCTTCGACAGGAGAAGTATTCAAGCTTACCAGTATATCGTTAAGTTGTTTATCCGGTTTTAATTTTGTGATTTTTAATCTTTGAATCTCTTTTTCGATAAGATCTATTTTATTTTTAAGCTTTTCGTAGCGCTCATAGCTTATCAATCCTTCTTTGTATCCTATTGGAGTCAGACGTATATCGGCATTATCCTGTCTCAAAAGCAGACGATATTCTACTCTGGACGTCATTATTCTGTATGGTTCCTCAGTACCCTTAGTCACAATATCATCTATAAGAACGCCAATATAGCTTGAAGAACGGTCAAGTACAAGATAATTTTTCCCGTCAACATAATTGGCCGCATTGATGCCGGCAATAATGCCCTGCGCCGCAGCCTCCTCATACCCGCTTGTACCGTTAATTTGACCTGCTGTAAAGAGACCTTTAACAAGCTTGGTCTCCAAAGACAGGCTAAGCTGAACAGGAGATATTGCGTCATACTCTATTGCATAAGCGCTGCGCATTATTTCCACATTTTCAAAACCTTCAATTGTTTTTAAAAAGGATAGTTGTACGTCCTCAGGAAGGGACGAGGACATGCCCTGCAAGTAGACCTCATCAGTATCAAGCCCTTCAGGTTCTACAAATAGCTGATGTCTGGTTTTATCGGCAAAACGTACAACTTTATCCTCGATGCTGGGACAGTATCTCGGTCCCACGCCTGTAATTTTGCCGCTGAACAAAGGCGAACGGTGCAAGTTAGCTTTGATCACCTCATGCGTTTTTTCGTTGGTATATGCGAGATAACAAGGATAATTAATATTATTAAGTTCCTTGTCGAAATTTTCAAAAGAAAACGGCGTAGCTGGATCATCTCCAAATTCGGCCTCGAGCTTGGAAAAATCAATGCTTCTTTTGTTAACTCTTGCCGGAGTGCCGGTTTTGAGCCTTATTATTTCAAAGCCCAAACTGCGCAGCGAATCGCTGAGCATCGAAGCGGCAGTAATCCCTCCAGGGCCGCTATCGAAAGACGCTTCCCCTATTACTATACGTCCTTTTAAATAAGTGCCTGAAGCCAAGACAACCGCTTTTGCATAAAAATGAGCGCCCGTTTTTGTGATGACGCCATTTATCCTGCCGTCATCAACGTCAAGGCTTACAACTTCCTGTTGTTTTAAATACAGATTCGGCGTTGTCTCAATGATCTTTTTCATTTCAGTGTGATATTTCGCTTTGTCAGCCTGAGCTCTCAACGAATGAACCGCCGCACCTTTAGAAGTGTTGAGCATTTTATTCTGTATAAACGTCTTGTCTATAACCTTGCCCATTTGTCCGCCCAAGGCGTCTATCTCCCGCACCAAATGACCTTTACCAGTTCCTCCTATGGAAGGGTTGCAAGGCATCATAGCTAAAGCATCAAGATGCAGTGTAAGCAGCAAAGTTTTTTTGTTTTTTCTTGCGCACGCAAGAGCAGCCTCGCAGCCGGCATGTCCTGCGCCGACTACGATCACATCGTATCTGCCTGCCTCGTATTCTGTCATTATCTATTTCCCCAAGCAAAAATTTGCAAAAATTTCATCTATTATATCCTCGCTTGTAACTTCGCCCGTAATCATTCCTAAACTATCCATACAATCTCTTATATCAATTTCCGAAATATCAACAGGATATCCCTGCGCAATTGCTTCCTCAGCTTTAGTAATGCTCATTAGAGCGCCTTGTATCAAAGAAGCATGCCGCTCATTTGTTATCAGAGCAGCTTTCGCAAAATCTTCTTCCGACGTTACGGCACGGTTGTAAATCTTATCTTCAAGCACTTTGATATTTTCACCTGTCATTGCTGATATATTTACACTGTCGAAATCTTTTAAATATTCGCTTACGCTTTCACACACGCCAATATCGCACTTGTTTAAAACAAATATCGTCTTTTCGGTATCAGCAGCATTGATAATAGACATATCCTCATCATCCAAAGGCTGAGACGCATTTACCGTAAGAAGCACATAATCCGCCTGCTTGATTGCTTTATAAGATCTGTCTATACCTATTTTTTCAACCTTATCGTCCGAAGATCTGATGCCTGCCGTATCCATAATCCTTACAGGCAAACCTCTAAGATTTATATATTCATCCACAACATCTCTTGTCGTACCGGGTATATCGGTCACGATTGCTTTTTCTTTATTTAAAAGCTTATTCAAAAGCATTGATTTTCCTACATTCGGCTTACCTATGATAGCAACTTTGACGCCTTCGTTGAGCATACTTCCTTTTTTATATGAATCGGCAAGATTTCTGAGTTTTGCCTTTATATTAAGCAACCCTTCCATAAGCTTTTCAGAAGGCATATCTTCTATATCGTACTCAGGATATTGTATTGTTACTTCAAGCTGCATTAAAAGCTGCAAGATGTCATTCTTTATACCGTCTATTTCCTCTGATAAAGCGCCTTCTAACTGATTTAAAGCAGCCTTTGCGCAAAGCTCTGTTTTGGATGCTATAAGATCAGATACAGCTTCCGCTTGCACAAGATCAATTCTGCCGCCTAAAAAAGCACGTTTGGTGAATTCTCCGGGCAGGGCATGTCTTGCGCCTCTGCGTATTAACAGACTCATAACTTCTCTCACAGCCGCATATCCGCCATGACAATTAATTTCCACTACGTCTTCCGTCGTATAAGTATGAGGAGCGCATAATTTTGAAACCAGCACTTCATCAATAACCGCGCCTTTTTCGTCAAGTATATGACCGTAACATATACTGTTTGATTTCATTTGTGAAAAACTCTTGCCGCCCGGTCTTTTGAATATTTCAGAAATTATTCTAAAGGCTTCATTCCCGCTTATTCTTATAACCGCAATTCCGGCATAACCGGCAGGAGTAGATAAAGCAGCGATAGTTTCATTTTCCGTCATTTTCGTTTATCCTTTCGCACGCAGTATTGTTAATTATAACAAAAATTTATGATAATAAAAGCGGAACTTATCGGATTTGATTGTAATAAAGAAAAATTATGCTATAATTACCAATGTTCGCAAATAGACAGGTATATATTCAAAATCTTCAAGTATATACACCTAAAAAATGCAATAGCATAATATAATAAAAAAAGCTGCTATATACGATAGCTCAAAGTACGGCAAGGTAGGTGAAATACGCTATGTGCGGAATAGTTGGTTACATAGGAGAAAAACAGGCTCCGGCAATTCTTTTGAATGGACTTAAAAAGCTTGAATATCGAGGTTATGATTCCGCCGGGATCGCGGTATTTGACGGTAATAAAATAAACGTAAAAAAATACAAAGGCCGCATACAGGTATTAGAAGATAAACTTCAGGTATCTCCCCTTCAGGGAGTCGCAGGAGTAGGGCATACAAGGTGGGCGACTCACGGAGCTCCTTCAGATGAAAATTCGCATCCTCATACAAACGCTGATTCAAGTATTTGCGTAGTCCACAACGGTATTATTGAAAATTATATCAGCATAAAAAATGAACTGATAAACAAAGGCTATAAATTCAACTCTCAAACAGATACTGAAGTGATAGTCCATTTAATAGACGATTGCTATAAGGGCGATATTTTTGATGCAGTTCTTGAAGCGACAAAGCGATTGAAAGGAGCCTATGCGCTTGTAGTGCTGAATACGTTCGAACCTGACAAACTGATCGCTGTCAGAAAAGACAGCCCGCTTGTAATAGGATTAGGTCAAAATGAAAACTTCATTGCATCAGACATACCTGCGCTTTTGGAATACACAAAAAAAGTCTACTTATTAGATAATGATACATATGCTGTAGTAACTAAAGACAGCGTTATGCTTACTGATTCAGAGAAAAATCCTATAACAAAAGAACCGTTTGAAGTTACATGGAGCATAGATGACGCAAACAAAGGCGGTTATGAACATTTTATGCTCAAGGAAATTTACGAACAGCCGACAGCAGTAATAAATACGCTCAGAGGACGCCTGAATACAGACGGTATCAATCTTGACGATTTCAAGCTGACAAAAGAGCAATACGACAAAATCAAAAAAATATATATCGTTGCGTGCGGCACTGCATATTACGCAGGATGCGTAGGCAAAGCTTTGATTGAAAAATATACAAGAAAACCTGTAGAAACGGCAATTGCATCAGAATTCAGATATGCGGATCCTATAGTGGATGAAAACACATTATTTATTGCAGTAAGCCAATCAGGAGAAACGGCGGATACCCTCGCTTCTATGCGGCTGGCTAAAAATAAAAAAGCCCGCGTGCTTGCAATTACCAATGTGGTAGGTTCCAGCGTGGCAAGAGAAGCTGACGACATTATTTATACGCTTGCGGGGCCAGAAATTGCCGTAGCGTCGACCAAAGCATATTCCACACAGGTAATATGCATGTATCTTCTTACTTTAAAATTTGCTGATTTAGCCGGTTTAGGTGCTACAAAAGAAATAAAAAACCTTACCGAAGCATGTAAAAACATACATATAGACGCAGAAAAAGCATTAGACAAAGCAGACAACATCAAAAAACTTGCCGGATTATTCAAAGATGCATCAAATGCTTTCTTCATTGGCCGCGGAATAGATTTTTGCTTGGCGCAGGAAGGCTCTTTGAAAATGAAAGAGATATCTTACATTCATGTAGAGGCTTATCAGGCCGGCGAACTGAAGCATGGTCCTATAGCGCTTTTGGAGGAGGGCACTATCATTGTCGCATTATGTACCCAACGCGGAGAACTTTTCGAAAAAACCTTAAGCAATATAAAAGAAGCCAAAGCAAGAGGCGCAAAAGTTATTGCGATAGCGCAGCAAGACGATAAAAAACAAGTGGAAGAATGCTGCGATTACGCCATTTATATAAATAACTGCGAAAATTCGGCGTCAGTTATCCCTTCTGTGATATTGCTGCAAATGCTTGCATACTACGTGGCATGCCAAAGAGGCTGTGATGTTGACAAGCCGAGAAATTTGGCTAAATCCGTTACAGTTGAATAAATATAAAACGCATAAGATAAAAGCCGCAACGCGGCTTTTTTCTTTATGCTTAATATGCTATAATCAGTATCTGTAATAAATTGAGGTGAATAATGATAGAAGCAATTATAATAGCACTTATTATCGCTGCGGATAGAATAACCAAAATACTTGCTGTAAACCATTTAAAGGGCGCAGGCTCATATGATCTAATAGATGGAGTATTACGGCTTACTTATGTAGAAAATACGGGGGCCTCTTTCAGTATGCTTTCAGACAGCACTGTTTTGCTTACCATCTTCAGCGGCATTGTAATAGTGATAATGATACTTTTTTTGATCAAGCAAAAAAAGAGAAACCGTGCAATAAATCTTTTTTTGCTGTCAATATCTTCTATAATCGGCGGAGCTATAGGTAATTTATTTGACAGAATAGCGTATGGCTATGTGGTGGATTTTATTGATTTTTATATTATTAATTTCGCCGTATTCAATATAGCGGATTGCTTTATAACTATAGGCGCTGTTTTATTTTGCGCCTGTCTGATCTTTGACAAAAGGATAATCGTATAAGCTTGCAGGAGGGAAAAATTGAAACTTAGATTCGTTGCTGCGCTTATTGCGGCAAAAATACTGATGCTTATATATAAGATATTCAATAATGAAAGAGATGACATACCGGGGCTTCTTGCTTGCAAAATCTGCCCGGAATTTTTAAGATATGTATCCAAACCAGATTTGGTAGTTGGAGTAACGGGGACAAACGGCAAGACGTCCGTAGCGAGCCTGATAGCGGACATACTTAAACTTGACGGCAAAAGCGTAGGGTTTAATGATTGGGGAGCCAATACAACGTCAGGACATGCCAGATGTCTGCTCGGCACAGTAAATATATTCAATAAACCTGTAAAAGACGCTGCCGTGCTTGAAATAGACGAAGTATCTTCTCCAGAAAGTATTCCCAAATTCAAGCCTGACTATCTTATAGTTACGAATATCTGCAGGGATTCCATAAAAAGGAATGCTCATTGCGATTATGTATACGGCAATCTTGACAAAGCGCTGAATATTTACGATGATATGACTATTATTTTAAATGCGGATGACCCTGTAAGTTTTCGTTTAGGTAACAACCGCAAAAAAGCCGTTTATTATTCTATCAAGAAACAAACAGGCGTCAACCAAAATAAATACAACGCTCCTGATATAAGCGTATGCCCAGAATGTTTTTCAGATCTTGTATATGAAGATCACAAATACAGAAGCATAGGTACTGTGCATTGCTCAAAATGCGACTTTCGTTCTCCTGAAGCAAAATATGTAATGACTGATTATGATTTTGCAAAACAAAGCTGTGTAATAAACTCTGAATACCATCGTCTGCTTTCCGATAATATATTCAATGCATACAATATGCTTTCGGCCTATGCATTTATGAAGGAATACGGCCTAACGGAAAATAAAATCGGCGAGTATCTAAAAAACATATCGCTGCCTCCCTCACGAATCAGCATGCTTGAACAAAACGGAGTACAATTTTACACTTACCTTACCAAAGGACAGAATGTGAGCGCTGCGTCCGCAGTATTTGAATATTTATCAACAGTTGAAGGGAATATACAGCTTGTGCTGCTGCTCAACGAAGCATACGGTAAAATTAATTCCTCGGAAACAATAACATGGTTGTACGAAAGCGATTTTGAATTTTTGAACCAACCAAATATCAAGCGCATAATAGTAGGCGGCGATTTATATCTTGACTACAAGCTAAGGCTTCTTATTGCAGGCATACCGGGAGATAGAATAGTATGCGTTAAAACTGAAGAAGAAACCGCTGAACACGTTTTTACTAAAGACATAGACAAAGTATTTATATTACATGATGTGATAGCCGTAACCAAATCAAAACAACTCAGAAGTATAATAATGAAAAAATTCAGCGAGGAGACTTTGTGATGAAAATAGAGATACTGTATCCTAAGCTTTGCAATATTTTCGGAGACTCCGCTAATTATAAATATCTTGAGCTGAATTTACCAAAAACGCAATTTATTTATACAGACTGCAACTCGACTCCTTTATTCATTAAAGAAGATATAGACATGGTTTATATCGGGTCTATGAGCGAAAAAAGTCAAGCTTATACGATAAAACTACTGAATGAATACAAGGAAGCCATCACAGATTATATCGAAAGCGGAAAAATATTTCTGGCCACAGGAAATTCGTTGGAAATATTCGGCAATTATATAGAGGATGAAAGCGGTGAAAAAACCGATTGTTTGGGTATTTTTGATATATATACTAAACGCAACTTAAAAATACATCATAATTCATGGTTTCTGGGAAAATATGAAGACATAGACATCATAGGCAACAGAAGACAATTTTCATTTTCGTATTACGGCGAAAAAACTTCTCCTTTTTTTGATGTAAAAGGAGGCGTCGGATTCAATAAGGATACTGATAAAGAAGGCATTGCTTATAAAAATTTCTATGCAACGTACATTTTAGGGCCTCTTTTAATTATGAATCCTTATCTTACAAAAATGTTTTTAAAAAAGCTCAATGTATACGACGGTCTTAAATTTGAAAAAGAAGCCATAGAGGCATATGACAAAAGACTGAAATTTTTGCAGGAGAAAAAAGACTTTACTATCGGTTTTCACGCATAACGCCTAAAGAAAGAGTAGAATAATTGTTTAAGGTACATTCTGATTATGAGCCAAGCGGCGATCAGCCGCAGGCAATAGAAAAAATTAGCAGAGGCATAAAAGAAGGAATGCATGCGCAGACGCTTGTGGGCGTAACAGGCTCAGGCAAAACTTTTACCATGGCCAAAATAATCGAAAACGTCCAGCTTCCGACATTGGTTTTGGCCCATAACAAAACTCTTGCGGGTCAGCTCGCTAATGAATTCAGAAGCTTTTTCCCTGAAAACGCCGTAGAATATTTTGTATCATACTATGATTATTATCAGCCGGAAGCTTACGTCCCCGGCGCAGACTTATATATAGAAAAAGATTCTGACATAAACGACGATATAGATAAATTGCGTCATTCGGCAACAGCGGCCCTATCAGAGCGGCGGGATGTTATAATAGTAGCCAGCGTAAGCTGCATATACGGACTGGGCAGTCCGAAGGATTATGTAAATATGGTATTGTCGCTGCGCACTGGGATGGAAAAGAACAGGGACGATATAATACGCAAACTCGTTGATATTCAATATGAACGCAATGAGATGGATTTTCACAGAGGAACTTTCCGCGTAAAAGGCGATGTGATAGAAATATTTCCTGCCGTAACCAGCGACTACGCCATAAGAGTTGAGCTTTTTGGTGACGAAATCGACAAAATCTGCGAAATAAATCCTCTCACTGGTCAAATAATCGCACTGCGACGTCATGTAAGTATTTACCCTGCGTCGCACTATATTACAAGTCCCGAAAATATGCAAAGAGCCGTTGCGTCTATTCAATTGGAACTCAATGACAGAGTAAATGAATTAAAGAGCGAAAACAAGCTTTTAGAAGCTCAAAGGCTTATGCAGCGCACTAATTACGATATAGAGCTTTTAAGAGAAATGAATCACTGCAAAGGCATCGAGAATTATACCCGCCATATAAACGCAACAAAACCCGGGCAACCGCCTTTTACGCTTATAGATTATTTTCCGGATGATTTTTTGTTATTTGTCGATGAATCGCACGTTACCCTGCCGCAGGTAAGAGGTATGTACGGAGGAGACTTTTCCAGAAAGAAGAATCTTGTTGACTATGGATTCCGTCTCCCCTCCGCTTTTGATAACCGCCCATTGAATTTCAATGAGTTCGAGGAGAGGATAAATCAGGCAGTGTTTGTTTCGGCCACTCCGGGACAATATGAATATGAACATTCATCACAAATTGCCGAACAAATTGTAAGACCTACTGGGCTTATAGATCCTAAAATAGAGGTTGTTCCAACAAAGGGACAAATAGATCATTTGATTGGACAAATAAAAAGCGTCACTGCAAATTCAGATAAAGTTCTGATAACTACACTCACAAAACGCATGGCGGAAGATTTAACTCAGTATCTTGCAAACGCAAACATAGCCGTTACTTATTTACATTCGGATATAGATACTGTGGAAAGGCTTAAAATTATAACCGAATTAAGAAGCGGTGTATTTGATGTGCTTGTAGGCATCAATCTATTAAGAGAAGGATTGGATATACCTGAAGTAGGGCTTGTAGCTATTCTTGACGCTGATAAAGAAGGTTTTCTGCGAAGCGAAACGTCATTGATTCAAACGATAGGCAGAGCGGCACGAAATGTTCGCGGCCGCGTTGTAATGTATGCCGACACGATTACAGAATCAATGGAAAAAGCTATCAGCGAAACTGAACGCCGCAGAAAAAAGCAAACTGAATACAACAAATTACACAACATAACGCCGATGAGCGTAAAAAAAGAAATACGCGAAGGAATCGAAACTTCAATAGTGATGGAAAAAACCGAAGAATATGGCGCAAAACATAAAAAAAGCAGAAATAAGCATCCCCTGCTGAAAAACGCCGATGACACAATAAATAAATTAGAAGCTGAAATGAAAAAGGCGGCAAAGGATCTTGATTTTGAAAAAGCGGCTATATTAAGAGACAGAATAAAAAATATTAGAGAACAGCTCGGGGAATAATATGTTTGATATTTATTGCAGCTGCTCGTTCGGTCTTGAGAGCGTATTAAAAAAAGAAATCAGAAAATTAGGGCTGGAAATATCTTCGGTCACAGACGGTGCTGTACAGACAAAAGGAAACGCCGCAGATATAGCAAAACTGAATATATGTCTTCGCACATGCAACAGAGTATTTATTAGGATGGGTGAATACGAAGCAGGAAGCTTCGATGAATTATTTGAAGCTGTAAATGCAGTTGACTGGGAAACAGTACTTCCGCATAACGCTAAGTTTGATGTAACGAAAATTAGCTGCGTAAAGAGCCGAATAATGTCAAAATCAGATTCGCAGCGCATCATAAAAAAAGCAATAGTCGAGCGGCTTAAACTCAAATACAAAACTTCAGTCCTTAAAGAAAACGGCGCTTATTATCAAATACATGTAAAAATAAGAAAAGACAAAGTTTTGCTTCTATTAAATACAAGCGGAGAAAGTCTTCATAAAAGGGGTTACCGTTCAATACAGACCAAAGCGCCCGTAAAAGAAACGCTTGCAGCGGGAATTATTCTACTGAGCGGTTATGACGGCAGCCAGCCATTTGCGGATTTTATGTGCGGCTCGGGCACTATTATAATCGAAGCGGCGCTTATAGCTTCAAAAACTGCACCTAATTTAAACAGAAGTTTTGCATTTGAAAACTGGGATATGATCACCCCAAATATGATTATGGATATAAAAAGCCAAATTGGTTCCATCAATAAAATACCTTCATTCAGACTTCTTGGTTCTGATATAGACAAAAACGCTGTAAAAGCAGCGAATACCAATGCAAAAATTGCTTGCGTAGAAAATATTACAGCTTTTCAAAAGCTTGATTTCCGAAACTTCAGTTCAGGGAAAAAACATGGAATAATAATCGTAAATCCTCCCTACGGAGAACGTATGGATCTTGACAAAACGAATACGCTGTATAAAGATATGCGCAAAATTTATGAATCGCTCGATGAATGGAAAATGTTTGTACTTTGCGGCAATGAAGAATTCGAAAGATATTACGGCAAGCGCGCAAACAAAAACAGAAAGCTTTATAATGGCAAATTACTGACTTATTTATACCAATATTTTTAATGCAAGCATTGAAAATACAACAGAAAAATGATAGAATGAATAAAATTAAATAAACACCCTTATTATGAGAGGCTGAGTGAATAGGCACAATGAAGCCCAGCAACCGGCATTTACGCGCGGTGCTAAAACCTACGGATATATCCGAATGATGAGGAGCTTAAAATAAGACCTCACGCAAGAGGTTTTTTTAATACAGATTGTAGGGTGTTGGAAAGGTTAATTATGAAACATTATTTTACATCAGAATCAGTTACCGAGGGACATCCTGATAAAATGTGCGATCAAATCAGCGATGCAGTATTAGACGCAATTTATGAAAAAGACCCTTATGCAAGAGTAGCTTGCGAGTGCGCCGCAACTACAGGAATGATTATGGTAATGGGCCAGATTACTACTAATTGTTATGTCGACATAGAAAAGATCGTGCGCACTACGGTAAAGGAAATAGGCTATGACAGAGCAAAATACGGTTTTGACGCTGAAACATGCGGGGTTATGGTCGCTATAAACGAACAATCTTCCGACATAGCAATGGGAGTGGACAAGAGCTTTGAAGCTAAAAAAGGCGCAGACGATGATTATTCTTTAGGCGCGGGCGATCAGGGTATAATGTTCGGATATGCGTGCAATGAAACTGAAGAGTATATGCCGTTTCCGATAGAATACGCTCATAAGCTTGCCCGCCGTCTCTCATATGTAAGAAAAAATGCCGAACTCAGCTATTTACGTCCCGACGGTAAAACACAAATAACGGTAGAATATGAAGATGACAAACCGGTAAGGATTGATTCCGTATTAATATCTGCTCAGCACAATCCCAACGTAGATATTACAACATTGGAAAACGATTTGATCAGCAAAGTTATAAAGCCTACACTTCCTGAAAACATGCTTGATGAAAACACTAAGTATTATATCAACCCAACTGGCAGGTTTGTTATGGGAGGCCCAAGCGCTGATACAGGTCTTACGGGGCGAAAAATAATAGTTGATACATACGGAGGATACGCAAGGCACGGAGGAGGAGCTTTTTCCGGCAAGGATCCGACGAAAGTCGACCGTTCGGCATGCTATATGGCCAGATATATAGCAAAAAACATAGTCGCAGCAAAAATTGCTGACAGATGTGAAATAGAACTTGCATACGCAATAGGAATGGCTCAGCCTTTAAGCATTTATGCAGAAACATTTTCAACAGGCAAAATTAGTAATGAGGCAATATGCACTCTTATAAAAGAAAATTTTGATTTAAGGCCCGTAGCCATTATAAACGATTTGGATTTAAGAAGACCTATATATAAACAAACGGCTTCATACGGTCATTTTGGAAGAAGCGACTTATCACTGACATGGGAAAGAACGGATAAAGCGCAGCTTTTGGCAAAACAGGCTGAAAAATTTATGAATAATTAAATAAACGCATAAGGCAAATAAGACGAAAACCGTTCATTATTTGCCTTATGCAAAACTTGTTCGCCTTGCGGCATAATATAAATTTTGACTTTTATTTTTCATATCTGTTTTGAACTTTATTCAAAAGCGACTTCATTTGGTCAATGACTTCATCAGGAGCCAAAATTACCGCTTTACCGCCGAACTGAAACAGCCATGACAAAAATGAATTGCTTACAGCAACTTTCAGCACTGCCCTGAAATATCCGTTATTTTCATCTATTATAAAAGTGTCCTTTCCGAAACGGTCTATAACTGCTCCTATTAAACTCTCATCAAATCTTACTTCAACATTTTTTTCATCGCCGGGAAACATTCCGAACGTTTTTTTTGCATATTCAGAAGGATTGAGGCTTAATCCGAGATCTATGCGAGCGTTGCCGCTGAGTCTGGACTGAATCATTTTATCAACTCTGAAATGCGTAAGCGCATTGTAACGCTCATGGTAAGCAACCATATAATAATTGTCCTCATACCATGTCAGCAAATAAGGACTGACTGAATATTCCTCTCCTCCCCTTTTCAGATGCAAATGCTTATCGTTCTTGTATTCAGCATATTTAAATATAAGCTGTTTGTTTTCGTTTATCGCTTTATGTATATTGTCAACATTAAAATAAATCGCTTCATTCATAGATTTTACGCGGTTATACATATACACGTCTCTTTTCAGCTCTTTTGCCTGGAATTCTCCTGCAAGACTGCTTATTTTTTTTATAAGCTCTTCTGATTTTTTCATTGTTATGAACTTTGAGCATTGCACAGCATCGACAAGAAGCTTTAGTTCAGGCAGTTCAAAATCTCTGGAAGCAAGATAATAATTATATGTTCTGCTTTTTTTGACAGCGATGTCAAGTCCGAATAACCTCAAGATATCTATATCATCATATAAAGTTCGTCTTTCCGCTTCGATTCCGTAACTTGCCAGCTTTGTTACGAGCTGAGGAACAGTGACCGTATGATATTCATCGGTCTCTTTGGTAAATATTTTCATTAGATATAGAATTCTCAGTTTTGAATTAGACGCAGCTTTCATAATAATCTCCTTATTAATGATACATTATTTATAGAAAAAAATCCATTATTGACATAAAAGCGCATTAATTTTATAATTAATTTCAAAGTCTTTCATAAAAAAGATAGTTTTACACTCCCTTTGTAAATATGGATAATCAAGAAATTTATGTTCAGTCTTTAAAAAAATTTTTCGACATACATACTAAAGCCGCATTGGCTTTTTCCGGAGGAACAGATTCTGCATATGTTTTGTATTCAGCTTTAAAAAACGGCTGCGACATAAAAGCATATTATGTAAAAACTAATTTTCAGCCGGAGTTCGAGCTGAGGGATGCTGTCAGATTATGCAATGTTTTAAATGCAGACATTAGGATTATAAAACTTGATATTTTCAATAATGAAGCGGTAAAAAATGACAGCCTGCGATGTTATTACTGCAAAAAATTCATCATCGAAGCCATAAAAACAGAAGCGCTGAAAGACGGATATAATATTCTTTTGGACGGGACAAACGCAACCGATAATGAATTCGAACGCCCGGGCAGCAAATCACTAAAGCAGCTTAACGTTATATCTCCTTTAAAGCTGTGCGGTATAAAAAAGCAGGACGTGCGAATATTATCAAAACGCGCAGGCTTATTCACTTGGAACAAACCCTCTTATTCCTGTCTTGCAACAAGGATAATCGAAGGCGTAGCTATAAACAAAACAATATTGGAAAAAATTTCCGAAAGCGAAGATTATATGTTCTCGTTAGGATTTAAAGATTTCAGAGTCAGAACAGACGGCGTAAATGCAAAAATAGAAATAACGGAAGGCGACTTCAAAAAATTTATAGACGCAAGAAAGCAAATATACGATAAACTCAGCGGTATTTTTAAAGAAATAACGCTTAATTTAAAAGCAAGGTAACAGTAGATGGAAGAAGCTGTAAAAAGAATACTTAATAATGTAAAAGAAGGCAAAATTGACGTTGATGAAGCTGTTAAGCAGCTCAAGCTTTATCCTTTCGAAGATTTGGGATACGCAAAAATAGATCATCATAGAAAAGTGCGGCAAGGCGTTGGTGAAGTTATATTTGCTCAAAATAAGACGCCATATCAGATAAAAGGGATTCTTGAAAGCCTTACGCGCAACAACGCGGAAAATATCATTATAACAAGATTAAACGAAGAAGCCGCTGATTATTTAAAAGACAAAGCGGATATTCATTATTATAAAGAAGCGAAAATTGCAATAGTAAATGAAAAAAAATATGACGAACCTTTTGGCAGTATAGTGATAGCAACTGGAGGAACAAGCGATATGCCTGTAAGCGAAGAAGCCGCTGTTACAGCAGAAGCTTTAGGCAACCGTGTCACAAGGCTTTACGATGTGGGAGTAGCAGGAATCCACAGACTGCTATCCAACTACAACGAACTTGCTGACGCAAGAGTAGTAATCGCCGTGGCAGGTATGGAGGGAGCTTTGGCAAGCGTAATCGGCGGTTTAGTTGATTGCCCTGTCATTGCTGTTCCTACGAGCGTCGGGTACGGCGCGAATTTCGGAGGCTTGAGCGCTCTTTTGTCAATGCTCAACTCCTGTGCAAGCGGTGTAAGCGTAGTAAATATAGACAACGGCTTTGGAGCCGGATTTTTAGCAAATATGATCAACAGAATGGAGTCTTGCAAATGAAAAATCTTTATTTCGAGCTGAGTATGGGAGCCGCCGGCGATATGCTTATGGCGGCGTTATTAGATATATATGATCAAGCCGACGAATTTGTGCACGCGCTTAATAACATGGGGCTTGAAGGAGTAAGCATAAACACATGTGAAGGGAAAAAATGCGGCATAAGAGCAAGAGGCGTATCAGTATTAGTAAACGGACATGAAGAAGAAAGCATAGATATAAAAATGCTGAAAGATAAAATCATTAATGCTGATCATCTTCATACAAAGGACGCCAATGCCTCCACCAAAATACACAGTCACAACCATGAACACACACATTCAGATATAGAAACCATCGCTGTTACTATCAACAATTTAAAAATTCCTCAAAGTGTTAAATACAATGCGCTTTCAGTATATAAAATCATTGCAGAAGCGGAAGCTCAGGCTCATTGCACAACTGTAAGCAAAGTACATTTTCATGAAGTGGGCTCAAAAGACGCCATTGCTGATATAGTCGGCGTATGTTGGCTTATAGAACTTATCGGAGCTGATAAAATTACTGCTTCGTATATCAATACGGGAAGCGGAAAAGTACTCACTGCTCATGGAGTTTTACCTGTGCCCACTCCGGCAACGGAAATAATATTAAGAGGAATACCTTCGTACTCAAACGGTATGAACGCTGAGCTATGTACTCCTACGGGAGCTGCTTTGATAAAACATTTCTGCTCTGAATTCGGACCTAAACCTTTGATGACGAATGAGCGCACAGGCTACGGAATGGGCAAAAAAGATTTAGAGCAGGCTAATGTAATAAGAGCTTTTTTAGGGCGCACTGATGATACTTTGTCATCAACGGCAAATGAAGTGATTGCGGAGCTAAAATGCAATATAGATGATATGAGCGCAGAAGCTATCGGCTATGCTGTGCAGAAGTTATTTGACGAAGGGGCTTTAGACGTATTTACTACCCCAATTTATATGAAAAAACTTCGCCCTGCAACACTTCTAACATGTATAGTAAAGAAAAGCGATGCGGATAGAATAGCAAAATCCATGTTGAAATATACCACCAGCATAGGCGTTAGAAAAGCTGAATATGAAAGATATGCGCTGAATCAAAACAATGTAACATTGGCAACGACTTTTGGAAATGTAAAAGTTAAACTAAGCGACGGGTATGATACAAGGAAACTTAAAGCCGAATACGATGACATTGCTAAAATAGCTTCTGAGAATAATATGTCATATGTGCAGGCTGAAAAGGAAATATACAGGCAAATTACTGACAATAAATAAAATATAAACATAACAGAGCAAAACTAAACATAAGTTTTGCTCTGTTTTATAATTTTCACTAGTGGTAAATTATTAACTACAGGAAAGATTCCACTATGTATAATTTACTCTGCGATTTATCCCATAAAACCAATACTTCACTGTTATCGTCCTTGGTTTGATACCAATAGCAACATTCATTATAATTCGGACGATGTGAATAAGACACAGTAATTCTATCAAGCCATGCATTGACTGCTTCAGAATAACTCTGATTAAATATCGTTATGCCTTCATCAGATCTCCACGCCAACATATCCTTTATGTCATCTTCGTTTTTATATGAAAATATATGATATCTTATACCGTCCCCATGAAAGCTGGGACCTGAATCCATTTCGTAAATTTGTCTGCAATGGGCAGTAGCAGGAATTTTAATTCCCCAATTTTCATTGAGAAGCTTTGAATAATTATTAATCCATTTACAAACTATAGCAATTGTAATAAACATGCTGATGATTAGCGCTATACATACCAATAAAATAATTTTTTTTTTTTTTGATTTATTCATTTTTTATATTCCAAAATATCTCCAGGCTGACAATCCAAAGCTTCGCATAGCTTTGCAAGAGTGGAAATTTTTATAGCTTTTGCTTTGCCGTTTTTCAATATAGATACATTCGCCAATGTAATACCCACACGTTCAGAAAGCTCAGTTACACTCATTTTTCTTTTTGCAAGCATGACATCGATATTAAAAATTATTTCTCCTTCCATTACTGCATAACCCCTTTATATAGTCAAGTCGCTTTGATCCTGCAATATGGCTGCTTTTCTGACCAAATGAGATAATACGGAGCACGCTACCGAGATTGCAACTCCTATAAACACTATGAAAAATGACGCCAACACAATGCTCGGATGACTCATATTTAAACTGAAAAAAACAACATTACCCACGAAGAAAAAAGCGGAATCTCCAGCTGTCAAAAAGGAAATCCATTCAAACAATTTTGCATTGATTTCCGAAAAAGCCCTGTCTGAACCTATATTCGAAGATATTTCCCATCCAATAATCAGGATTATACAGCAAGGAATACCTGTAGCCCAAATAAAAATCAGCCATGGCCAAAAACAATAAGAAAATTCAGGATATTGATCCCGAAGAGATATTCCCATAAAAGGAATAATCAAAGCATAAATAATAATTGCGCAAATACCAACGCCTATAATTAAACATTTCAACCATCTTGAAAGTTTTTTTTGCTTCATAAAACAACCTCCTTGATTTGCTCGTATCCAGTGTAACACACACAAATCAAAAAAGCAATAATTATTTATCGTTTTACAATAAATAATTATTGCTATGCATTTAATCTGTTTGACATAGCTTTTGCTTTACAGGATAATGACTTTAAATATTTACATCACTCGTTAACCGTTTTTGTGCAAACAAAGTCCGCTCCCGTTCCCAGTATATTTTTATATACAACGTCTCCAATGAATACAGGAGGCTGCACTTCTATATCATTCAGCAATTCGACTGCTTTCATTACCATGTGTTTAGGAATAGCAAAATTTGTTTTAACAGGGAGCATTACGGCCGTACTGCTGTTTATTCTCACTGTAGAAGTTACGACTCTTTTAGGGTCAACCGCTTCAGCAGCAGCATATCGCGCGCCCATAGCACATGAGTTTCCGCTGACATTTCCACTTTTTTCATCGTATACCAAATGGCACCCCTTAGGACAGCAAATACATATCATACTTTTACTCACTTATTATTTCCTCTGCTCTTATTGTAATATAATCGCCCCTAATATTTTCTATCTGATTTTTTGCAAGTATTATATTTTGCATTTCACCGGGAACCACATATTGTTTTTTAAACGAAGCTATGTCTTTTTGATAATCGGATACTATTATCTTTGCTTTGTCAATACTTTTATTAACTCTGAAAAATACTTTCAAATTTTTATCTATATTTTCACATCTCATACGCTGCGGCACAGTATAGGTCACTGCGCCTTGTGCATCAATTTCGATTGTTTTGTTGTTTAATGTTTTATCGCCCAAAATATACTTTGCTGCGGCTTCGCCCGCTTTTTCGCTTTCTTCAGATACATAGTCCACAAGATCATGAACATGAACAACATTGCCGCAGGCAAATATTCCTTCGCATGAAGTTTGCATATTTTCATATACATAAGCGCCGTTTGTTCTAAAGTCTATCTGTATGCCGCAAGCGCGCGTAAGTTCATTTTCCGGAATAAGACCAATAGAAAGCAACAATGTATCGCAATCAAACTCCATTTCCGTGCCTTTTATTGGACGCCTGTTTTCATCAACTTTTGCGGCAATGACTTTTTCCAGTCTGTTTGCACCCTTTATATCGATTACAGTATGAGACAAATACAATGGTATATCAAAATCATTTAAGCACTGAACAATATTTCTGTTAAGTCCAGACGAATAAGGCATAACCTCTATACAAGCAAGGACTTTTGCCCCCTCAAGCGTCATTCTTCGAGCCATAATCAAGCCTATGTCTCCCGAGCCCAGAATAACTGCACGCCTGCCTACCATATACCCGTCTATATTTATATAACGCTGAGCGGTTCCGGCAGTGAATATCCCGGAGGGACGCGAGCCGGGTATTCTTATCGCTCCCCTTGTGCGTTCTCTACAGCCCATCGCCAAAATTACAGCATCTGCTTTTATATTTTCAAAACCACGCAGAGGACTGATAACGCTTAGAATCCTTTCTTTAGTTATATTCAAAACCATAGTATCTGTTTGAATTTCGGCAGAGGTTTCATTCAGCATTTTAATATATCTGTCAGCGTACTCCGGACCTGTAAGCTCTTGTTTGAATCTATGCAGGCCAAATCCGTTATGAATACATTGATTCAGTATGCCGCCTAAAATTTTATCTCTTTCTATGACTAATATTTTTTTTACGCCGTTTTCATAAGCTTTAACCGCGGCGGCAAGGCCCGCAGGGCCTGCGCCTATTATTGCAAGCTGATAATGTCTCATACTGTATCTCCGGATTTAGTCCTTTTTGTCAAAATTACACTGCCTTGCGCGTCCTGCAATACTTCACACGGATCAATTCCGAGCTGTGAAGATATTATTTCTACTATTCTTGAAGAACAAAAACCGCCCTGGCACCTTCCCATCCCTGCGTTGGTTCGTCTCTTTACTCCATCTACAGTATGTGCAGGGAGTACGCCGCTTAAAGCCGCTATTATTTCTCCCTCCGTGACTGTTTCGCAACGGCATATCACACGGCCGAATTTCGGATCGGAAGAAATGAGCTTATTTTTTTCATCTGCTGTTAAAGACTTTAAGCTCACTACTTTTCTTTCGTTTATGAAGTTATCTTTTCTTTCTAACACAACACCGCTTTGCGAGCAAATTTGCACGATTTCTTTTGCAATCGCTGCAGCTGCCGTAAGACCTGGTGATTTTATACCTGCAAGATTAAAAAAACCTTTGACAGTATTACTTTCTCCGATTATGAAATCTTCATCTAAAGTATTTGCGCGAACGCCTGAAAAATTTCTTATATTATCTTTGAAATTAATATCTGGCACGGATTTTAAAGCCATTTTCGCCACATAATCCAATCCGCTGGCGGATGTTGATGTATCGTTTTTATTTTTAGTATATTCAGCGTTCGGCCCTACTATCAAATTTCCATGTATAGTTGGAGCTACCAACACTCCCTTGCCTTTTTCAGTAGGACATTGGAATATAATATGATTTACCAATGTACCCTGCGATTTGTCAAGCAGATAATATTCTCCCTTCGTAGGAACAATTTTAACGGCGTTGTCAGAAACCATTGAAGCTATTTCATCCGAATGAACACCTGCAGCGTTTATAATATATTTGGCATAATAGCTGGAGCCATTCAATACGCTAACTTTAAAATATTCTTGTTCTTTTTTTATTGAAGTCACAAAAGAATCAAAATAAATATCAGCGCCGTTTTTAACTGCTGTTTGAGCTAATGCCAAAGCATATTCCCATGGATTTATAATGCCGGCGCTGGGAGCGTAAAGAGCGCATTTTACTTTATTTGAAAGAGCAGGCTCCTCCTTAAGGCATTTTTCTCTGCTCCAAATCTCTAAATCCTTGATACCATTAGCCGATCCTCTGCTAAATAAATTATTTACATGCATTTGATCATATTCATCAAATGCCACTACCAAAGAACCGATTCTTTTAAAACTTACGTTCAATTTTTTGCATAGTTTAGCTGTAAGCTCATTCCCAAAAACATTAAGCTTCGCCATCTTAGTGCCCGTTTCGGGATCATAGCCCGCATGAATAATAGCACTGTTGGCTTTTGTCTGCCCCATTGCCACATCATTTTGGGCTTCCAGCACCGCAAGTGAAATATTATATTTTGAAAACTCTCTTGCTACAGCTGCGCCAACAACGCCGCAGCCAATTATTAATACATCGTACATATACGCTCCATTATAAACAAAAGTAAACCGCAGCTTCGCATACGCTTATCCACGGTTACATTTTACTCGTCTTGCTGTTTTGGTATCTCCATAGGATAATTGCCGTCAAAACAACCTGTGCAAAAGCCTTTTTCATAATCGAAAACGCTTTCTTTCATCCCTTCAAAGGACAAATATTTTAAGCTGTCGGCTCCTATATATTCGCGTATTTTTTCTATGGAATTTTTTGAAGCTATTAGAAATTTTCTACTCGGCGTATCAATTCCGAAAAAACAGCTATAAGTTATCGGAGGGCTGCTTACTCTGAAATGAACCTGTTTTGCTCCGGCTCTTTTAAGAATAGCAACAATTCTTTTTGAAGTTGTACCTCTAACAATTGAATCATCTATTAATACAACGCTTTTATCCTTAACATTTGCAGCCAATGCATTAAGTTTTATACGAACGCCCTCTTCTCTGAGCTTTTGGTTTGGCTGTATGAAAGTACGTCCCATATATTTATTTTTTATCAAACCGACTCCATACGGAACACAAGAAGCATTCGCATAACCAATAGCAGCAGGTATGCCGGAATCCGGCACCCCTATCACTACATCTGCAATAGTATCGTCCTTGTCGGCCTCCGCGAGAATTTCTCCCGCCCTATGCCTTGAGGCATAAACGCTTACACCTTCCAGCTCGCTGTCGGGACGGGCAAAATATATAAGTTCGAAAATACAGCGTTTTGGCTTTATCCATTTATCATATTTAAAACAGTTGATCTCGTTGTTCTCAATTACAATGATTTCGCCAGGATCAATTTCTCTAATAAGCTGCGCGCCGACTGCATCAAGCGCACATGATTCGGAAGCCAATACATATCCGTCTTCCAACTTGCCTATGCAAAGAGGTCTTAAGGCGTGAGGGTCTTTCATTCCTATCAGTTTATTACCGACAGTAATTACAAGGCTGTATGCCCCGCGTATAATCTGAGATATTCTTTTGAGCGATTCTACAAGCCCAATTTTATAATTACGCGCCAATAAATTCATAATGACTTCAGTATCGGTATTCGTCATAAATACAACGCCTTCATCCTGAAGCATTTCACGCAAAGCGCCGGCATTTACTAAATTGCCGTTATGTGCTAAAGCTATCTGACCATCGCGGCAATTAGCCACAAGCGGCTGTGCGTTTTTTATATCGCTTTCACCTGTAGTTGAATAACGCACATGACCAATGGCGATATTGCCCTTTATATCATCGAATTCACAGTGCTTAAATACATCGCCGACTAATCCCATGCC
Organism: uncultured Lachnospiraceae bacterium; assembly: GCA_944381375.1. Lineage (GTDB taxonomy): Bacteria > Bacillota > Clostridia > Eubacteriales > Anaerofustaceae > CALWKX01. Next base: position 77,621 of record CALWKX010000014.1, on the reverse strand, counting down.
CTTTATCTGAGTGATGACTCCGTTATCATTGGCAGCAATGCCTGCGCTTTCCTGCCCTCTGTGCTGCAGCGCATGCAATCCGTAATAAACGTAATCAGCGGTGCTTGAAGCTGTTTTGTATACTCCGAAAACGCCACATTCTTCTTTTAATTTATCATCAAAAATAATCTCGTTTGTCATATTATTTGCTTATGCGGCTCAAAACCTCCTGATACGTTTCTTCCACATCGCCCAAATCTCTGCGGAAACGGTCCTTATCCATTTTGCGGTTCGTATTTACATCCCACAGCCTGCACGTATCCGGAGATATTTCGTCGGCAAGTATGATTTTTCCGTCACAGCGGCCGAATTCCAGCTTAAAATCTATCAATTTCAAGTTGCTTTTAAGAAAAAACTCCTGTAAAAGTTCATTTATTTTGAGCGCATATTTTTTTATAACGTCTATTTCTTCCTGCGTTGCAAGTCCAAGCGCAAGCGCATGAGTATCATTTATTAACGGATCAGCCAATTCATCATTTTTATAACAGAATTCCAGCACTGTATTTTTAAGAGGCATTCCCTCTTCTATCCCAAGATTTTTGCTCATAGAACCGGCGGCAATATTTCTTACAATAACTTCAAGAGGAACGATTTCCACAGCTTTGACAAGCTGATGATTATCGTCTATCATATTCACCAGATGAGTAGGTATGCCATTGTCTTCAAGCATTTTGAAAATTATACATGTCATATTGTTGTTTACAACGCCCTTACCTGCTATTGTGCCTTTTTTAAGCGCATTGAAGGCCGTTGCGTCATCTTTGTATTCAATTATATACAAAGACGGGTCTTGTGTTCTGTATACCTTTTTCGCCTTACCTTCATACAGCATATCCATTTTTTCCATTTACACACCTCTATAAAATTAGCTGTTTGGTTTTATTCAATAAAAAGCTTAATAAGTATAACACAGTATATCAAATTCTTCAATTCTCATATAATATAAAACAAAAAATAACTTTATTTTCTTCATTATTTAGAAATCATTGCAAGGCCAAAAGCTCGATAAGCTCGCATGCTAAAGGAACGATAAGGAGTGAAGGAAGCAAATCCGCCACTTTTATTTTAGTTATACCTATGAGATTAAGTCCCAGAGCAAATATCATTACGGAACCTACGCATACCATTTCCGAAATCGCAAAGTCTGATAAAAATGATCCTAATAACGCTGCCAACATAACGATAAGACCTTGAAAAACAAATACAAACGCCGCTGAAAACAAAACGCCTATGCCAAGACTTGCCGCAAGCATCATTGATGATATCAAATCCAATATTGATTTTGTATAAAGTAATTGATTGTCTGCATATATTCCGGCATTTATTGAGCCGACTATTGTCATAGCGCCTATACAAAACAACAAAGAAGCGCTGACAAAACCTTCCTCAACGGAAGATGCTGAATTTATAAACTTGGTTTTGGAAGAAACGCTATCGCCTATTCGCTTCAGCCAACCGTCTATATTTAATAAAGTTCCAATAACAGAGCCTACTACTAACGATATAATCATTACAAGCTGATTCTGACTATTAACAACGCCACATATACCTATGGCAACTGTACAAAGCCCTATTGCTGTCATTACAGCCTTAGATATTTTTTCTGGTATGCCTCTGCGCAATATAAGTCCTATCGAACTGCCGAGAATTACCGTTATAGTATTTAAAAAAACGCCTGCAAAATTATTAAACTGCATACAAAATCCTTTCTTAATGAAAGCAATATAGTATTATATGAATTTTTATTAATAAAAACGGCTTCATTCCGTATAACGAAGCCATTTGTATAAAGCGTTGGCTTGTCCGCATGCTCTATAACAACCTATACATATACGCGCTGAACTCTGTCTGTAAGCATACTTGTAAGGTATACGCCCTCTTCATTAATCATTTCACCTACATATTGCGAAGAAAGCATAACGTTATCGCGGCTGCGGCCGAAAAACGTCACTTCATCACCTATTTTGCAGTCAACGTCCGTCACATCCAACAACGTTTGATCCATACATACGCCTACGTACTTTGCTTTATCATTGTTAACCAAAACAGGCACATTATTTTCAACAAATTTTTTTTGCACTCCATCACAATATCCGGCGCACACTATTGCGATTCTGCTGGTACGAGTAGTTTTATAATTCACATTGTAACCAGCTCTTTGTCCAGCGCTTAAAGTTTTTATATTGACAATTTCCGAGCGGAACGAAGCAACCTCTTTAATTGGCAGCTTATCACAGCTTACACCGGAATATATCAAATCACGGTTATCCATGTATAGTCTCCTGCCTATTCTTACAGCATTAAACCGAGCGTCCTTAAACCATTCCGTTGCGGCACTGTTGGATTCATGCACAAAACGAGGATTTATATTATAGCCTTGCGCTTGTTCTAACGCCGATAAAAATTTTTCATGCTGAGATTGCGCATATTTACTGTTTTTAATTTCGGCATCGGCAAAGTGCGTATATATACCTTCCACATGCAAATTTCCATGTGTTTTGACATATTTTAAGACATTATCGAATTCTTCACCAGGTTGCGCTCCCATGCGATGCAGGCCCGTATCGACAGCCAGTTGAATCTGAACATATTTTAACCCTTGCTCATCCGCGCACACGCGCAAATATTCAGCTTCTTCCACACTGCTTATCGGGATGATAGTTTTTAACTCTACAGCATGACGCATAGCTTTAAAAGGCACGCAAGCAAAGAGCATTATACCTCCACTATATCCAGCGCTGCGAATTCTTCGGGCTTCTATGGTATGAGCCAGACCTATCATATTGACGGAAAGCTCATTTTCGATTTCTTTTGCAATATAAGCATCGCCGTGACCGTAGGCATTCCCTTTAAGCACAGGTATAACCTTGCACTCGCTCCCAGCTTCTTTTTGCAAATATGTAATGTTATCCATCAAATTTGCGAGACTGATTTCCATATATGAATTATAATTATGCATAATATTCACTCCTTACGTATAAATATGCATTTGTGTGAAATTATATCACCTGCAATTTAAAATAACAATTAATTATTAAAACTTTTTATATATTATGAAATAAATTGAAACAACCTATAGTATGAGCAGAACCATTATTATTACATTATATTTATAATGACAGTTTATCTTTTTTCAAAATTCTAAAAATAAACGGTTTGACATTTAGCAAACACGAAAAATATTTCTCAAAAAAGTAAATTTATACTTGACAATGCATAATTATACATTTATAATGCCTTTAAAATCATATCGGGAAACATACAGAGAGGAAAGAAAATGAAAAAGAAATTATCAATTATGTTATTATGCGCTGTTATGATTATATCAGCATTCTCGTTCACAGCGTGCTCTAACAGCGGAAAAACACTCCAGGACATTAAAGATGCAGGAAAGCTTGTGCTTTTAACAAATTCAGGATTCCCACCTTTCGAATATGTAGAAGGAACTGAAGTTGTAGGAGTAGATATTGAACTTGCGCAGCTTATAGCGGACGAAATAGGCGTTGAGCTGGAAGTCGTTGATATGGACTTTAATCTTCTGATCGAAGCGCTCAAAAGCGGTAAAGGCGATCTTATTGCCGCTGGTATGACAGTAACTGACGAGCGTGCTGAGGAAATTGATTTTTCCATAGTATACATAGAAATGGGACTTAAAGTTATAGTTCCTGTTGACAGTGATATAACGAGCTTTGACGATCTGGAAGGAAAGAAAATCGGCGTTCAGGCATCGACAACAGCTGATATTTACGCACAGGAAAATTATACAACCGCTGAGGTTCTCCAGTTCACAAAACCGGTAGACGCAGTTAATGCCGTAATGAGCGGAAATGCTGACGCAGCTATTATTGACCTGCTTCCGGCTGAAGCTTTTGTAAATGAATATCCTAGTGAAATCAAGCTTCTTGACGGACTTCTTTCAGAAGAAGTGACGGCTATGGGAGTTCAGAAAGGCAGCGACGAGCTTCTTGAGGTTGTAAACAGCGTACTTCAAAAATCCCTTGATGACGGAACATTTGATACAATATTTAATAAACACATGGAAAAGTATACTGTAGAATAATAAATCATTCAGGGAAAATTGGCTGCTTAATAGCGGGCAGCCAATTTTCCCTGTTATATTATAATGAAAGGAACTAATAATTTTGGAACAATGGTGGGATAGCTTTGTATTATGGTTTGAGCGCTTCATACAAAGATGCTACAGTGCGCTAATAGATAATGACCGCTGGATATTGTATTTAAACGGGCTGAAAACAACTTTAATGATAGCAGCGGTAGCATGCATTTTCGGCATCATAATAGGACTGCTTGTTGCCATATGCAAAACAAGTGCAGAAACAAAGAAATCACCCGTTTTAAAATTCCTCGCTAAAATATGCGACTTATATACTACTGTCATAAGAGGAACGCCTGTAATAGTACAGCTTCTTATTTTATACAACATCACAGCATGGACTGAAGGATATTACGCATGTATGATAGGATTCAGCATAAATTCCGGCGCTTACGTGTCGGAAATATTCAGAAGCGGAATCAGGTCCATAGATATAGGACAATCTGAAGCCGGCCGTTCACTTGGACTAAACGAAACCCAAACTATGCGGCTTATAGTTCTTCCTCAGGCAATAAAAAATATCCTTCCGGCTCTTTTCAATGAATTTATAGCGCTGCTTAAGGAAACATCTGTAGCAGGATATATAGCCGTAAGCGATATTACTAAAGTTGCTTACAGTATTCAAGGCACTACTTTTAACTCCATACCTCTTTATATATGCGCACTTGTATACTTGCTGTTGGTCGTCGTGATGACGAAGCTGCAGAAAAAGCTCGAAAGGAGGCTTGCACGCAGTGATAGAAGTTAAAAATCTGAAAAAAAAGTTCGGCGAACTTTGTGTTTTAAACGGAATAACCGAAACCATAACAAAGGGCGAAAGAATAGCTATTATCGGGCCTTCAGGAAGCGGTAAAAGCACTTTTTTAAGATGCCTGAACATGCTGGAGACTCCTACGAGCGGACAAATACTGTTTGAAGGCATAGACATAACCGACAGTAATTGTGATTTAAATAAAATACGTCAGAAAATGGGGATGGTTTTTCAGCATTTTAATCTCTTTCCTCACCTTTCAATAATAGAAAACATCATGCTGGCTCCCGTAAATCTGAAACTTAAAACAAAGCAGCAGGCGAGAGAAGACGCAGCCAAGCTTTTAAAACGCATAGGTCTGTATGATAAAGCCGATACTTACCCGGCAATGCTTTCAGGAGGACAAAAACAAAGAATTGCTATTATAAGAGCGCTGGCAATGAATCCGGATGTTATGTTATTCGATGAACCTACATCAGCTCTTGACCCTGAAATGGTCGGCGAAGTATTGGATGTTATAAAAGAAGTGGCTCTTGAAGGCATGACTACTGTCATAGTGACGCATGAGATGGGGTTTGCAAGAGAAATCGCAACAAAAGTAATGTTTATGGATGAGGGCATCATAAAAGAACAGGCGCCGCCGGATGAATTATTCGAAAATCCAAAAGATGAAAGACTGAAATTCTTCTTATCTAAAGTTTTATAATAAATACATAAAATATATAAACACAACCAATAAAGGACGAAAATAGCTCTAATAGTTTTTTTCGTCTTTTATTTATTATCCGCTTCTACAGGATTTTTCTTTAGATTTGCCCATAGAAAAATTATTATCTGCGATGGTATGCCCAATAAAAATATCAGCCAAAGATTTTCTGTAGTAAAAGTATAATAAATTCCGAAAAGAAGGCTCCACAGCAATAAAGTAATAATAGCGTAATTCAAACCGCCTTTGCCCCAAATGGAATTGAACACCAATAATACAATAGAAGCTGCAGGTATTGCATATATATATATTAACGACAATTTTCCTAAGGGCAGAATTTTCAAAAGACCCAGAACGACAAAAACAATTGTAGCCAGTAGAAAAACCAGCATTACAGACAACAGCGCTATAATAGTACGGTTTTTATTAATAATTTTATTGCTTCGGCAACATTTATCATCACTTGACAAAGGCAAATCGCGAATCAAACAGTCTATTGGGACATTGAACATTTCTGATATTTGTATCATTGCAGCTATATCCGGCATAGACTCTCCTCTCTCCCATTTTGACACTGCCTTATCAGTATAGCTCAAGCTTTGCGCCAGCTGCGCCTGCGTAATGCCGCGCTGTTTTCTTAGATAAACGATATTACGGGCAAAATTATTTTTGTAATCTTCCATTATTTATCCTTTATTTTCATTTAAATAAAAGTTTAGCATTAATTCGCTTTATGCGCAATGTTATATTTGAATAATATTTTACTTAATTCTACTACAAGTAGAGATGAAATACGAAAACTCTACAAGCTATTTTTAAAATGTAGAGAGTTAATTAAATATGGTTTGCTGACAAATGAATATTTTTGATATATAATTTATGCAATTTCAATAATTAAAATTAAAACGGTGGTAATATTGATGAATTCGTATGTTTTAACATGCTGCTCTACAGCGGATTTGAGCAAAGAGCACATGGAGGCTCGCAATCTTAAATATGTATGCTTCCATTATGTAATGGACGGCAAACAGTACCCTGACGACTTGGGGCAAAGCATGCCGTTTAAAGAATTTTATACAAGAATGGCAAACGGCGCCGAACCGACTACTGCTCAAGTTAATACGACTCAGTTTATCGAATTTTTCGAGCCATTTTTAAAAGACGGTAAAGATATTCTTCATGTGTCGCTTTCTTCCGGTCTTTCAGGCTCATATGGTTCCGCAAAGATCGCTCAGGAAGAACTCAGTGAAAAATATCCGGACAGAAAAATATTTGTAGTGGATTCGTTGGGAGCCTCTTCCGGTTACGGTCTTCTTATGGACACATTGGCTGACAAAAGAGACGAAGGAATGAATATTGACAGTCTTTACAACTGGGCAATAGACAACAGGCTTAACGTTCATCACTGGTTTTTCTCCACAGATCTTACTTCATATATAAGAGGCGGAAGAATTTCAAAAGCTGCCGGTTATTTCGGCACTATCTTGAATATATGCCCGCTTTTGAATATGGACGCGCAAGGCCATTTAATACCCAGAGAAAAAATCAGAACAAAGAAAAAAGTTATAAAAGCTATTACAGAAAAGATGATGCAATTCGCCGATAAAGGAACTGAATATGACGGCAAATGCTACATATCGAATTCAGACTGCTATGAAGACGCGCGCGAAGTTGCAGATATAATTGAAAAAAACTTCCCGAAACTAAACGGGAAAGTGGAAATAAACAGTGTGGGAACCGTAATTGGCTCTCATACAGGACCAGGCACAGTAGCATTATTCTTTTTCGGCAACAAAAGAGACTGATTTTCTCATACAGCTCATTAAAGAGAAATATAACTAAAACCCGATGCAAAAATTCATCGGGTTTTTTATAGTTCATATCTTAGAGCCTGGGGAAAAATCACATTGCAATATTTACATTCAAGGCATTTATTCATACTTATTGACTTCGGCAAAATTCACTGATATAATTTTAATATTGACATATGTCAAAAAAGGAATATAAAAATGCCAAGGCCAAAAAAAGAACGAAAAGTGTGCTGTTTGCCGAAGAGGAACGCTTTCGGCCCGACGAGCTGCAGATATTCCGTAAAAAAAGCGATACAAATGACAGTAGATGAATATGAAGCAATTCATCTCATAGACCTCAGGGGGTTTACCCAGGAAGAATGCAGCAAATATATGCAAATCGCCCGTACAACCGTTCAACAAATATATAATTCAGCACGTTATAAATTAGCGGAAGCTTTAGTTGAAGGTAAATTTTTAAAAATCGACGGCGGAGATTATATACTTTGCAGCGGAAATGAAAAATACTGTGCATGCGAAGGATGTCCAAAGCATAAAAATATGATCATTGATAAAAAATAAAATAAAAAGGCAAGAATAATTATGAGTGAAAAATGCGACAACAATTGCTCTAATTGCGATTTGGAATGTAATGAAAGAAAGACTGAATTTCAAGTTGCAGCAAATGAAAAATCAAAAATCAAAAAAGTTATAGGCATAGTCAGCGGTAAAGGCGGCGTTGGAAAATCTTTTATTACATCACTTTCAGCGACAGCCATGCAAAAAAAAGGCTACGCAAGCGCTGTTTTGGACGCTGACATAACAGGCCCTTCAATACCCAAAATGTTTGGCGTCAATGAAATGGTTAAGCTTGACGAAACAGAAAAATTTATGCTTCCCGTTTTAAGCAAAAGCGGCATAAAAATCATGTCATTAAATCTTCTTATGCCTAGCAGTACCGATCCCGTTGTCTGGAGAGGCCCTGTGATAGCAGGGGCTGTAAAACAATTTTGGACAGATGTTATATGGCAAGACGTTGATTATATGTTTATAGATATGCCTCCCGGCACAGGAGATGTTCCATTGACGGTATTTCAGTCACTTCCGGTTGATGGAATAATAATAGTATCTTCGCCGCAGCAGCTTGTATCAATGATTGTGACAAAAGCAGTAAAAATGGCTCAAGTAATGAATATACCAATAATAGGAATCGTAGAGAATATGAGCTATTTGCAATGTCCGGAATGCGGCAATAAAATTAAGCTGTTCGGAGAAAGCCACATTGATGAGATATCCCGTGAAAATAATATTGAACTGCTTGCACGTATTCCTTTAGATCCTGAATCTGCAATGCTTTGTGACAATGGTAAAGTTGAAGAGTGCAATACGGATATTTTGGAAAATCTCACGAATATTCTTGTAAATATGCAGAACTAATAAAACTATTTCATATGTGATTACTATATAATTCGCAAGATATAAAACGGCGCATAGTTATGCGCCGTTTTATATCTTTAAATAACCTGTTTATTACAAACCAATAAATACATTTTCTTATGATATAGATAAATTTTTATTCAGAATCATCATTCTTCCTTTTCTTAAACCATAATGCAGGAGCGCATAACGCAAGCATCGGATATATCTCGAGCCTCCCCGCAAGCATATTAAAAGAAAGCAACAGTTTACCAGCGGAACTGAAAGAAGCAAAGCTGCCCATCGGCCCGACTATTTCAAGCCCCGGCCCTACATTATTAAGGCAAGTAGCCACAGCAGTGAACGTGGTTATCATATCCTTACCTTCCAATGAAAGCAATGCAACCGAAACTATGAATATAATAAGATACATTACCAAATACAAATGCGTACCGCGCACAGTTTTTTCATCAGCAGTTTTGCCTTCAAAACGTATAGAAGAAACCGCATTCGGATGTATCATTCGTCTTAAATCTTTTATGCATGATTTAAACAATATTACTAGTCTTGCTGTTTTTATGCCGCCCGCCGTGGAGCCCGCGCATGCTCCGAAGAACATTAAAATAACTAATATTACCTTGGAAAACGTAGGCCATAGATTAAAGTCAGCAGTGGCAAATCCCGTCGTAGTCATAACAGAAGACACCTGAAAGAATGAATATCTTAATGCTTCAACAAATGAACCGTATAATTCAGTTATGTTTGCCGCTATGCACAAAACCGCAACAATTGCAATTCCAAAGTAGGTAAGCAATTCTTCAGAACGAAAAACTTCACGAAAACGTTTCAGTAACAGAAAATAATAAAGATTAAAATTGATTCCGAACAAAAACATGAACACGCCGATAACTATTTCGAAATATGCATTGTTATAAGCTCCGACGCTCAGACTCTTGTTGCTGAAACCTCCTGTTCCGGCGCTGCCGAAAGAATGTATTAAAGAATCAAATAAAGGCATACCTCCGCAAACAAGCAAAATAATTTCAGATAAAGTCATAATTAGATATATACTGTATAATATTTTGGCTGTTGTTCTGATCTTGCTTGACAATTTACCTACAGAAGGCCCAGGAACCTCAGCGCGCATTATATGCATAGTCCGCCCTTTTGATATTGGCAAGACAGCCATAACAAATACAAGCACACCCATACCGCCTACCCAATGAGTAAAGCTTCGCCAGAATAAAAGACTGTATGGCATAGATTCTACATCAGTAAGTATAGTAGAGCCTGTCGTTGTAAAGCCTGAAACGGTCTCAAATAAGCAATCTACAAAATTAGGTATGGCGCCTGAAATAAAAAACGGAACAGCTCCGAATAAAGACATCGCAACCCAAGAAAGAGCAACTATCAAAAGACCTTCTCTTGCATATATGGAATTATCATTCGGAGATTTTATACCTATGGCAAGTCCTATTATCAAAAGCAGAATTATAGGCAATACAAACGCTGAAATAATTTTTGTCTCGCCGTAAATTATCGCGATAATAATCGGGAAAAGCATAAGCGCAGCTTCTACAAGCAATATTCGGCCCAACACATAGCCAATCATTTTGTAATTCACGTCAATGCCTCTTATTTTAATATATCGTTTAAATCATTGAGCGATGTATTTGTCGTGATGATTATAACATCATCTCCTTCGAGCAGATAATCATTACCTCCGGGTATAATGATTTCACCGTCTCGCCTCGCTATTGCCGCAATAAGGATATTGTCTTTAAGCTCAAGATCTTTAAAAGCTACACCAATAAAATTAAGATCTTTCGTAACGCCGAACTCCAGCGCCTCTACCTTTTCGTTAACAATACGGTGAAGCGTTTTTACAGATGAAGTTGTATTATTTTGCATTGTGCGGGTATATTGAAGTATAATCTCTGATGTAACATTGCCTGTGGATACAACGCTGTCAACCAAACCGTCATTCACTACCAAATCTGCAAAGGATTTTCGGTTTATTTTGGCTACTACTTTGCAAGAAGTATATCCCGAGGCAAATAAAGACAAAATAATATTAGTTTCATCAACACCTGTCAAAGCAACAAATGCATCCATTTGTTCTATATTTTCTTCTTTTAAAAGCTCACTGTCTGTGCCATCTCCACAAATGACCAAAGCTTTGGAAAGCTTCTCGCTCATCTCACGGCATCTTTTTTCATCACTATCTATTATTTTTACCTTCATACCCATGGAAATGAGCTCGCAAGCCAAATAATACGCCATTTTGCTGGCGCCCACGATCATTACTTTACTTGCTCTTGATCTAAAAATACCCAAATGCTGAAATAAAAGTTTCAGATCCTGAGGTGAAGCTGTTAGATATATTTTATCCGACTCTTCAAGCACAAAATCTCCTGTAGGTATATAGATTTGCCGGCCTCTCGCCACTGCGCAGATAAGGACTTTTACATGTATATTTTTATATAATTCTGAAAGTTTAACGCCGCGCAGAGGATTATCTTTGCCTATTTTGTATTCCACCAGTTCAATGCGTTGATTGGAAAATGTTTCAAGTTTTATTGCGCTCGGGAATCTGAGAATACGCGATATTTCTCTCGCAGTAGCCTTTTCCGGATTAATAGCCATTGAAAGACCCAATTCTTCGCGCATCACCTGAAGTTGAACTTCATATTCAGGATTTCTTATACGTGCAATCGTATGCTTTACGCCGAGTTTTTTTGCCACAAGACAAGCAAGAATATTAATCTCGTCGCTTGGCGTAGTTGCTATTAACAAATCAGCGCTACTAACGTTTGCCTCGTTTTGCACATCATAGCTCGCTCCGTTTCCGGCAATACCCATAACGTCATAATTATTGACAGTCTTATCTACCAAATCAGCATTACAATCTATCACAATTACATCATGTTTGTCCGCAGACAATTGCTCGGTTAAAATTCTGCCGACCTTTCCGATACCGACTATAATAATTTTCATTATGCTCCCCTTTTCACTTAAAACTTAAAGCTGCTTATCGGCATTTCCAATTTAATATTACTATTATTTTATATTAAAATTATATGATACGTATAAAAATATACCTTTTTTAATAAATACTGTCAAATGTATATCTTATTTTACGGCATTTTAATTTTTTATGTAATCAAAAAGCGCTCCTCAAGCGCTTAAAAGATATAATTTTATGGGGTGGGATAAGGGATTCGAACCCTTGGTCTTCGGAACCACAATCCGACGCTTTAACCAGCTAAGCCAATCCCACCATAATTATGATGTGATTAGTATATTACACAATTATTTTACAAATGTCAATATAACATTTGTATTTAAAATAAAAAACGCGGCTTTTCAAAGACGCCGCATTTTCAACAAAAAACAATACTGATATTATTTGGCAGATATATTTTTCGTCAGCAATAAAGCAGATGAATATGTTGACGCATATACTTGAAAATCATCCCACTTCTTATCTTCTGATTCACGCCCGCAATTAAGCAACGAAAGCAAAGCCTGCTGATTTTTATATCTTTTTATTAGCTGCGCCGTCAGTTCATGCGCTTTTAATTGGTTACGTGTCATATTATCACCTTCCGCTTAAATTATAATTAACCCATATAATTTTTTCAATACAATTGTCTCGTCAAATTCCGACTCATTTCGACGAATCATCTTTATGAAAGCCTTCTCCTATAACTTCTGTTACATCGGCTAAAACTACAAAAGCGTTGGGGTCCTCTCTTTTAACAATTTCTTTAAGCGTAAATATTTGGGAACGGTTTACAACACACATAACTATATGAGTTTCTTCGCCGCTGTATCCGCCTATGGCCTTAAGAAGCGTCACTCCCCTGTCAAGTTTTTGATATATGCAGTTTTTTAATTCAAAAGGTTTTTTCGTAAATATATAAAACGCTTTAGAATAGTCGAGTCCCGTTTCTATGAAATGAACCATTTTTGTACTTATATATAGTGTTATTACGGAATAAAGCGATACTTCTATATTCTTCAAAACGATGCCGGCTAACAAAACGATCATCAAATCCACACATAAGAGACAAACGCTTACAGGAAAACGCTTGATTTTCTTTTGTATTATTATCGCCAACAAGTCTGTTCCTCCTGTATTGCCGTTGAACATAAACACAATCCCCAGACCGAATCCCATCGTAATACCGCCGAAAACAGCGCCCAATAAAATATCGCTTACAAAACTACCAATTGACGCCGTCATATCTAAAGCCAACGAAAACACTCCCGTACCGTATATGGTTTTGATAAGTCTTTTCAGACCGAAATCTTTAAATGCTATTATAAATAAAGGTACGCAAAGCAGAAAAGTTGCTGTGCCGGCAGGGAAACCTGTAGCGTAAAATATAACAGCGCCCAATCCCGAAAAACCGCCCGGGGCTATATTATGCGGGATGCTGAAAGCGTTAAAACTGACCGCCATGACAACGCATCCTACAGCAACCATGAAATACTCAAATATTTCACGCAATATTTTTTTTATTTTCTTTTTGTTTTTATCGTTTATTTTTTTCATTATACTTTATAGACCAGGCAATATGGACTCGGCAAATAAAAAGTAAATTATTAAGGAAATAGCGTCAACAATCGTAGTCAGCAGAGGCGAAGCCATCAGCGCAGGATCGAATTTGAGCTTTTTGGCAAGCATGGGAAGTATAACGCCAAGAGATTTAGCAATAATAACAGTTGCTAAAACACTGAATGCAACAACTACGCCAACCAAAGTCTGTCCAGGATTAAAAATAATTATTCTGACTAAATTTACGAAAGCAAGTACAAATCCAACGATAACACTAACTCCCAATTCCTTTACCAAAACTTTGAAAAAGTCTTTTGTTGCTATTTCATTTAAAGCCATACCTCGAATTACCAAAGTAGACGCTTGAGAACCGGAATTGCCCCCCGTGTCAGTAAGCATAGGTATAAATGTTACTAATATAGGCAGCGCTGCAAAAGCTTCTTCAAAGTGAGTTAAAATAGCACCCGTAAACATGGCAGATATCATAAGAATCAAAAGCCATGGTATTCTATTCCGAGCAAGGGTAAAAATATTCGTTCTTAGATAAGGCTTTTCGGAAGGGCGCATGGCTCCCATTATTTCAAAGTCTTCCGTAGCCTCTGTCGTAAGTACATCAACAGCATCATCGACTGTGACTATGCCTACAAGTCTGTTTTCCTTATCAACCACCGGAACACTCAACAAATCATATTTGCTGAATAAAGCAGCTACTTCTTCTTCATCATCAGAAGTATAAGCGGATATAACATCAGTATCCATAATATCTTTGACAAGATCACCATCATTTGCCAAAAACAAATCCTTTACCGTTACCACGCCCTCCAATATTTTGCTGCTGTCAGTAACATAACATGTATAGATGGTTTCTTTGTCTATAGCGTTTTTGCGAATATACTCAAAGGCTTGCGCAACATTCATGTTTTTGCGCAGATTAATAAACTCTGCTGTCATTATCCCGCCGGCAGAATTTTCGTGATATTTTAAAAATTGATTTATTATATTACGCTTTTTAGGATCAATTCCTTTTAGTATTCTTTTTACAACATTAGCGGGCAATTCTTCGATGATATCGACGGCGTCGTCAACGAACAATTCATCAATGATCTCCTGCAGTTCGTTGTCTGTAACAGCGTTCACTATAAGCTGCTGAATGTCAATATCAAGAAAGGAAAAAACTTCGGCTGCAATTTCTTTGCGCAGCAAACGAAAAACGATAATAGCATCGTTTTGCGGCAGCTCCTGTATAAATTCGGCAACATCAGCTTCGTTTAAATTTTCGAGTATGTCTTTCAGTTCCCGAAATTTTTTTTGCTCAATCAGGAGCATTAATTCATCAAAATTTACTCTTTCCATAATAGTTATTTTTTGGAAAAGACGCGGCATTTATTCAACGTGCGCATAAAACGAGACGAAAATATGAAAACGGAGAAATTAAATCTTTACAAGAACCGAAGAAAAACAATCGGATCTTATCAGTAAACATATATTTCGCCTATGATGATCATCATCGTTGTTTGCAGGTCGTCCACAAATATCCAATTGTTATTCCTCCTTCTTATTTTATCCAATTAAGTATAATTAAAAAAATATTCTTTTTCAAGTTTTTTCTTTATGCCTTACGCAATAAACTTGAAAAGCCGAAATTATCATATATAATTACTTATAGTTATATAACAAAGACAGGTAAGCAAATGGATTTTTCATGGATTGATATAGTTATAATAATTATTCTTATCGTATTAGCTATAAAAGGTATAATCGAGGGATTCGTGCGCGGTTTTCTTTCATTTTTTCTGCTGATAGCAGCGATAATAGTTGCCAAAGCACTAACCCCATGGGCATCAGGTATTCTAAAAAGCACATCCTTATATCAAAATATAATTACAAATATAGAAAATAAAATCTCTTCTTTATTTATCGGCTCCGCTTCTGCTGATACATGGGCAAATTCCGCTCAAATGCATAATATACCTGCGTCCTTGCAGAATTTCATGCAAAACTTTATGGATACTGCAAACAACACGCTTGGCTCTACAAGTTCTGTTTTTTCTTCAAATGCAGCAGATATTATCGCAAACATAGTAAGTTTTTTAATTATATTTATTGCGGCGCTTATAATAGGCAAAATACTTATATATATTATTGATAAATTTGCGCAGCTACCGGTAATACGCTCCTTCAATAAAATCGGAGGGTTTATCATAGGAACAGTAGAAGGGATAATTCTGGCAGTAATCTTTTCTACGGCCCTTTATTATATCAATCTTTTTTTCCAGGCTGAAGGGTTGTCAACAGCGATTAATAATTCTTTTCTCATAAAATATTTTTATATCAGTTTTTTATTTTAGGAGATTCAATATGATAATCAAAGGAAGTTATGATTTAGGTGATACTGCTATAATGAAAAAAATACACCCCTGCGGTTCTTACGAATGGGAAATCATAAGACTAGGAGCGGACATAAAAATAAAATGCAAAGGCTGCAACCGCATTGTTATGCTGCAGCGTTCCAAATTCGAAAAAGATTTAAAACGCATTGTTAAAAAAAATAATGAAATTTAATTATTGTATATGCTGTATTCATGTGATATACTTAATTGCTTTGAATCCTTGGGGAATAAACAATTCCCCCTATTATTAGTCCATAAGGAGGTGAAAATCATGACGAATTACGAAACGCTTTTCATTATTAACCCCAATATTGCTCAGGAAGACATATCTTTAGTAATAGACCGCGTTAAAAATGTCATCGAAACCGGCGGAACGGTTACTGAAATAGCGGAGTGGGGCAAAAAAAGACTTGCCTACGAGATCCAAAAACTGCGCGAAGGTTATTATGTACTCATTAAATTTCAAGCGCAAGCAAAAACGCTTGATGAATTAAACCATGTATACAGAATAACTGAAAATATTCTCAGAGGCATAATAGTAAAACAAGAAAATTAAGCTTAATTGGTGAAACATGTTAAACAAGGCAATTTTAATCGGCCGTCTGACAAAAGATCCCGCACTGAGGTTTTTACAGTCCGGCGTTGCCGTTGCAAGTTTTACACTTGCGGTAGACAGAACATTTAAAAACCGTGACGGAGAAAAAGACACTGATTTTATACCTATCGTTACTTGGAGAAAAACTGCTGAATTATGCGAAAAATATCTTTCCAAAGGCTCCATGGCGGCTGTTATAGGCAGGATTCAAACACGAAGCTATGAAGCTCAAGACGGTTCTACAAGATATGTGACTGAAATAGTAGCAGATGAAGTTCAGTTTCTCAGTTCCGGCTCCTCTTCAAAATATTCCGGAGAGCAAAACAACACTGCTTTCGCTCCTTCGGAGTCTTTCGGGGTGCCTGTAGACGGTTTCACTGAAATTAGCGACGATGACGTGCCTTTTTAATTAACGGAAAGGAGAAACTCTATGCAGACGAATCAAAAGGACAAAGAATATCCTAAAGAACCATATAAACGCAGAAAAAAAGTTTGTTATTTTTGCGAAAACAAAATTGAGCATATCGACTACAAGGATGTAGCTTTACTCAGAAAATATGTTTCTGAAAGATACAAAATACTTCCCAGAAGAGCAACAGGAACATGTGCAAAGCATCAAAGAGAAGTTACAACCGCGGTCAAAATTGCAAGAAATATTGCGCTGCTTCCTTATACAACGGAATAACAGCTATCCAAATTACCAAAACGGCCTGATTTTAATCATGCCGTTTTTATTTATACGCATTGAAATTATATTATCAAGATGACTCAGTTAAGTTAATTATTTAAATTTTACAAAATAATGATATAATAAATTAAAATTCAATTCGGAGGGTTCACCATGAAAGTATTGCTCATAAACGGAAGCCCGCACGCCAACGGCACCACTTTTACCGCGCTCAGCGAAGCGGCAAAAGAATTAAATGCGCAAGGGATTGAAACCGAAATTTTTCAATTAGGAACAGATCCTGTTTTCCCATGTCTAGGATGCAGGCAATGCAAAAAAAATAATGATGAAAAATGCGTAAGGGACGGTGACGTTGTCAATATTTTGATTGAAAAAGTTAAAGAGATCGACGGGCTTGTAATAGGCTCTCCGGTCCACTATTCCTCAGGATGCGGAGCGCTTACAACATGCCTTGACAGACTTTTTTATGCTTCAAAATCGCTTGAAAACAAGCCGGGTGCATCTGTTGTCTGTTGCCGCAGAGGAGGCGCAAGCTCTGCATTCGATCAACTAAACAAATATTTTACAAAAACAAATATGCCCATAGTTTCTTCGCAGTATTGGAACATGGTATACGGAGACTGCGCACAGGACGCAGAAAAAGACTTTGAAGGGCTGCAAACTATGAGAACGCTTGCAAGAAATATGGCTTGGCTTTTAAAATGCATTGAAGCCGGCAAGAAAGCATCTATTCCGTATCCTGAAAAAGAATCAGGGATACGAACTAATTTTATCCGTTAAAACAAAAAAAGGAGGAAGCAGTTAATGAACCAATTAATTGCAATCAAGATCAGCGACAAGGACAATGTCGCCACCGTATTTACAAAAGGCGCAAACGCAGGTGCCAGTATAACAATTACAGCCTCAAACGGTAAGATAGGTGAAATAACCCTAAAACAGGATATACCCTACGGTCACAAAGTAGCGCTTGAAGATATTGCAGAGGGAGTTGAAATAATCAAATTCGGCGAAAGCATAGGCAAAACAAGCAAACCTATCAAAATAGGAGAGCACGTACATGTACATAATCTTGACAGTATGAGAGCGAGAGGAGATTTACAATAATGTCAAAATATACTTTTCAGGGATACAGAAGACCTGACGGAACTTTCGGATCACGAAATTATGTAGCTATTATGTCAAGCGTTGTCTGCGCAAATGAAGTAACAGCGGCTATAGCAAATCAGACACTCGGCGCCGCGGCAATCATGCACCAGCAGGGCTGTTCACAGTTAAGCCCTGATCTTGACAGAGTAACAAATTCACTTATCGGACTGGGCTCAAATCCAAATGTAGCGGCAGCTCTTATAGTAAGCCTTGGATGTGAAGGGACGAACGTAAATAAGGTCGCAGAAGAAATTGCCAAAACAGGCAAACCCGTTGAAGTAATTAATATTCAAAAGCTTGGCGGAATGACAAACGCCATAGCGGCAGGAGTCGGACTGGCTCAAAAACTTGTTTTGAAATCAACAGGTATTCAAAGAGAGACTGCCGACATCAGTGAATTCATAATGGGTATTAAATGCGGTGCCTCCGATGCAACTTCAGGTTTTGCCTCCAATATGGTAATAGGCTATGTGTCTGATAAGCTTGTAGATCTAAATGCCACTGTAATATTCGGAGAAACAACAGAATTTATCGGGGCTGAACATATTTTGGCAAAGCGTGCAAGAACTCCCCAGATAGGTGAAAAAATTCTAACCATTGTAGATCAAATGGAAACAAGAGCCAAATCATTGGGAGTGGATATGCGTAAAGGACAGCCTACTCCTGGAAATATCGAAGGCGGACTTTCCACAATAGAAGAAAAAAGCCTGGGCGCAATCATGAAATCCGGTACAAGGCCAATTGACGGCGTGCTCGAATACGATGAAATCGCAACACACCGCTGCAAAGGACTTTGGATAAAGAACACGCCGGGACGCGAACCGGTACTGCTTACAGGCATGGCTTTAGCCGGCGCGCAAGCTGTTATCTTTTCCACAGGGAGAGGCGCTCCTCAGGGATTTCCTATAATGCCGGTACTGAAAGTTTGCGGTAATCCTGAGACTTATAATCGAATGATAAACGATATGGATCTTAATGCCGGAGAGGTACTGAGTGCATCGAAATCAGTAGAAGAAATAGGCGAAACTGCATTTAATATGCTTCTTGATGTATTATCCGGAAAAGCAACAAAAAGCGAAAGTATCAAATACACAAACACTATGGATATATACACTATAGGCCCAACAATTTAATAAGCTTAAAAAAGCGGAAAAGTACAAAGTTTTTGGGTTACAAAAAAGTATTATCATCCGAAAAGACGGCATAGCCTCATCCCAGGACTACGCCGTCTTTTCCTGTTTTTCGGTATTTTTTGTTTCTGTCTGCGGTTCGGTAGGAAAATGGATTTCTCATACCTGTACTTTGCACAGCGGTAATGGTCTTGTCTGCCATTGAAGCTCTTGCAGGTACAAAGTGAAGTTTACTACCGCAATCAAGTTTTCGGTATGCCCGCTGTAGTCCATACGCTCTAAAATCGCTGCAATCTGAAACGCCGTCGTAAATGAAAATACCGGATTTGTGAAGTCATTATCCGCAGCGTATTTTGATAAAACTGCTTTTTGAGATAGAATTTGTCAAGGTGTTTTTCTGCGAAAAATCTCATATAAAAAAAGTCACAAATAATCTGCTATTAATCGAACCACGCCATAAGAACAAATTAAATTTACTCTTATGGCGTGATACGGCAATCGTAATAGTCAACGCTTTTCTTTGTCAATCGTTTATACCGATGAAACGGCTGTGTATTTGGTAACATCCAAAATAGTTTCACCATCGACCTGTAAGGCAGTCGGTCGATCATATTCTACGGTGATTTTGTGTCCTGTTAAAATCTCAACCTTATCTGTATGCTTGATATGTTCACCCTTGAAAATCGAGGGGAAAATCATCAAAGTTTTTAACTCTCCGCTGCTGTGAAATACCATAGTGGATAAACACTGTTCGGGGTTTTGGCGATCTTGGCTCGGTGTGGGCATCATACCGCCGCCATAATATCTGCCATGCATAGTAGGCGCAAGCCACACCTTTTTGTATATATGTGTTACTCCGTCTACTGTAATTTTAGCGTTGGTAGGCTTGTAGAGAAATAATAAACCCTTTATAGCGATAGCTGTGTAATTGACCTTTTTATCGGAGGTCTTTTTCAGTTCATCGCCTACCTCACAGCAATAGCCGTCAATTCCGTATCCAATGCCGTTGATAAAACGATATTTTTTGTCTTTGATAATGGCATATGGCAGATTCTTAATATATTCCGTGATACTAAAAGGATTACAACCTTTGGAATGACCGAGATCAGCGGCAAAATCATTGCCAGTGCCGAGAGGATAATATAGTATTTCGCAAGAATAGTTGATACCGTCTGTGTCATTGATGAAATGGTTTAGTGTACCGTCTCCGCCGCAAATTATAATAAAATCTTCTGAGTCAAGACCGGATAAAAATACTTTATAATTCTTGATGTTCGCAATATCTATGTATTTCAGATCGGCATCCATAACTACATCGAGATATTTTAAATCTTCTACGGTATTCTCGTATCCTGCTTTAAGATTGTAGAGTACATACCCCGTGCCCATATTTTGACAACTCCTTTTTTGCAAAAGTGCGATTTTATTGCATTTTACTGTTTAAATATAAATTCCAATTTTGCACCAATATTATCAGGTATAAAAGAAAGACTCTGGTTTTAAATTACATAAAAACAATCGTTCTGATCATGTAAATATATCATTTTAGAAGATTAAATCTCTGTTTCTGTTTGCCTCTGTCTATCAGCGTTAGTGATAAGTTGTTGTGAATACTTCCTCACTTTTTTGAAATGCTTCGAATATTTTTCCACACATCAACTGAGCAATAATTACAAAAAAATATAAAAATTTAAAGTTCTAAAAGAGTTTATGATATACTTACGATAAGGTAATAAAATGAAAAAATTCATCAGTATTTTTACAGGGAAAATATTCATATTTTTAGGCAAATTACTAAACAGAGGCAGCGCCATACCAGGGAAAGCGGCGTACATATTAAACAAAAATATTCTGAGTGATTTTATTCTGCCGCAAAAGATCATCGCAGTAACAGGCTCATCAGGGAAAGGTTCAACCTCAAAAATCATCGCCGAAGTTTACAAAAATCTCGGATACAAGGTAGCATATAATTCAAAAGGTTCTAATGAAAGAAACGCCATCATCACAACTCTTATTGAAAACTGTACACTGAAAGGAAAAGTAAATACGGATATATGCGTATTTGAAATGGACGAAAGATACGCAAAATATGTGTTTCCTTATATAAAACCTTCCCATGTCATAGTTACCAATATTACAAGAGACCAGCCGCCAAGACAAAGAAACTGCGAGTTTATATTAAATGAAATATTAAAAGCCATTGACTATAATGTACATTTAATATTAAACGGCGATGATCCTTATTTAAGATATTTCAATCTAAACGATAAATACAATGTATCATATTATGGGATTGAAAGGCAGCAATATTCATATACAAATAATTTATTCGATCCTTTAAATATTTATTTATGTCCTATATGCAATGCAAAACTGAAATACAATTATTATCATATTGAAAGTCTTGGCGATTATTACTGTGAAAAATGCTCTTTTAAACGACCTGTTATCAATTATGCAGTAACTAACTGCGACTACACGTCCAATTCGATTGTTATAAACAAGCTGCACACTATATATTTAAGCAATACGCTTTTATTCAATATTTACAATGTTGCAGCGGCTTTCGCTTATTTATCGCTAAGCGGTCTTAATGAAGACGATACCGCAAAATGTATCTGTGAAATAGCTATGGATCAAAAGCTTTATATGCATTTTAAAAAAGATCAGCAAGACATCCACATATTAAGCTGCAAAGCGGAGAACGCCTCAACATACAATCAGGCAATTTTATTTGCGATGAGAAGCAAAAAAGAGAAAATTATAGTTTTAGGCTGGAAAGAAATTTCCAGACGATATAAACATTTTGACATATCATGGCTATATGATATAAGTTTTGAGCTTTTAAAAGAAGCTGAAGTTAAAGAGATTATCTGTGCAGGAGACCAAAGATACGACATTGCCGCAAGGCTGAAATATGCGGAAATTGATACTAATAAGATAAAAGTATTTAAGGACTTGCAAGAAGCCAAGCAAAGTATACTTTCATCCGATACAGACATATATGCTATACTGAATTTTGACTACGTTGAACCGTTTAAAGCAATATTGGGAGACAATATATGAAAATAGCTATAGGTTACTTATATTATGATTTAATGAACTTATACGGCGAATCAGGAAATATAAAGGTGCTGAAATATCAGCTTGAACGTCAAAATATAGAATGTAAAATATATAAGCTTTCCATAAATGACAATATTGATTTTAATATACTGGACATGATATATATAGGAAGCGGCAGTGAAGAAAAAACTATTTTGGCTTTAAATCATCTCATGCAATATAGCAAGCAAATAAAAGATGCATTTGATTCAGGTAAATTCTTTCTTATTACAGGAAATGCAATAGAAATGTTCGGTAAATATATAATAGATTTATCCGACATAAAAACAAAAGCTTTGGGAATTTTGGATTATTATGCTGTGCACGGTAAACGTACTGTAGGAGATGTTTGTCTTAAGACGGAATTTTCAGATGAAAAAATTATAGGATTTGTAAACCATCAAGGCGCTTTGTACATAAACGAAGAAAAGATAGACCGTCACTTTATATACGAAAACAACTTTTTAGCAACTTATGTTTTGGGCCCTTTGTTGGCAAGGAATCCGCATCTGACAAAGAAAATTATAAAAAGACTTTTATTGTACAAGGACAGTGAATATAGCATAAAGCCGTTTGATATCGATATAGAGGAAAAAGCCTATGTTGAATTCATTAATGCAAAAAACTACACAAGCAACATATAAATCAAATATTTATTTAAGCAGTTAATTATTGACTTTTTAATATTATGATGATATTATTTAAACGCTGCTTAACTTATCGAGAGATACCGAAGCGGTCATAACGGGGCGGTCTTGAAAACCGTTTGGGCGAAAGCTCACGTGGGTTCGAATCCCACTCTCTCGGCCATATATTCAATTCGGAGGAGTACTCAAGAGGCCGAAGAGGCGCCCCTGCTAAGGGTGTAGGGCGGGAAACCGTCGCGAGAGTTCAAATCTCTCCTCCTCCGCCATTCTATAAACATAACCGCTTATCATAAGCGTTTGTTTTATTAGTAAAAGATAATCCAGATCAAAAAAGCAAACTGCTATCAGTTTGCTTTTTTTCACTTTAATACAATCTACTTGTCAATATCCTTATCCTCATTAGACTTATCAGCCTCGTCCGGTATAATTTTCAAGAAACTCACATCAAGGCTTATTGTATTGGATATTTCTTTATTAATATCATCCATTATTTTAGAAAATCTCATCTGCGCTTGCAGCAGCGTATTAATGCTGCTTACTGCTGTTACAGTGGAGTAAAGAGTATTAAAATTATCTATTGTCTCCTGATCGGGTTGCTGACCAAGCATTTGCATTGTAGATATTTGAACCTGAGCCGCTATAAAATCTTTAACCATTTGCGCATGGGTGGGATTGGCATCTACTACTTGAGCAGCCTGGGCATACTCTTTAAATTCGGGTGATTGTTTGATTGCATTGGTAAGTTCATACAATTTATCGTATATATTCATTTCAGCACTCCTTCCTAATGCGATATATTAATTATCATCGGCAAAACTATCGGCCGTCTTTTTGTTTTTTCAAAGAGAAGCTTCTCAACGGCATTTTTAATATCGATTTTCAAACCATTAAAATCATATTCTGATAGATCATATGCATCGATTATATTTAAACACAGATCTTTTACCTGTTTTATAAGCAGTTCGTTTTCTCTTACATATACAAAACCTTTTGAAACAATTTTCGGCGTTCCGACTACTTCATTATCATACATACCTATAGCTATTATAAAAAGACCTTCTTCGCTGAGTTTTCTGCGTTCCTTCAGGACAGCATTGCCGACGTCCCCCACGCCAGAACCGTCTACCAAGGTAATTCCTGAAGGCACTTTATCTGCTATATAAGCCTTATTTGCGCAAATATCAAGAACATCTCCGTTTTCCATAACGAAAATATGATCAGGGTCTATGCCGACTTTTTTTGCCAGAGATGCATTTATCGTAAGCATTCGGTACTCGCCGTGACATGGCATAAAATTTTTAGGTTTGATTATTGCCTGGATAAGTTTAAGCTCTTCCTGACACGCATGTCCTGATACGTGAACGTCTCCAGCACCCTGATAAATAACTTCAGCGCCCAATTTCATAAGATCATTAATGACAAAGCCCACTGTTTTTTCATTGCCCGGTATTGGTGTAGCGGAAATGATTACAAAATCATTATCAGTGATCTTCAGAAGCCTGTGTTCATTTGACGCCATTCTCGCAAGGACGCTCATAGGTTCTCCCTGAGAACCTGTCGTAAGCAATACAATTTGACTCGGAGGCAAAGTATTTACATCTTTTAAATCTACCAGTATACTGTCTTTGAATTTGAGGTATTTGAGCTCCCTTGCAACCTTGATAACATTAACCATACTGCGTCCGCTTACTATGACCTTACGCTTATAAGCTTTGGCAGCATCAAATACCTGTTGTATACGATGAACATTAGTTGCAAATGTTGCTATGACGATTCTTTTGCTTCCTGCTTTAGCAAAAAGCATTTTAAAAGATTCACCTACTGTACTTTCAGATGGAGTAAATCCTGGTTTCTGTGCATTTGTACTGTCTGAAATTAAAAGGTCAACGCCTTCATCTCCGATTTGAGCCATTCGTGAAAGATTTATACGCTGGTTGTCCACAGGCGTAAGGTCCACTTTAAAATCACCTGTATGAAAGACTGTACCGCCCTTGCATTTTATATAAAGCGCACAGCTATCCGGTATGGAATGATTAGTTGCTACAAATTCAACTTGAAAACCATCTACTTTAACTACGTCTGAACACCGCACTACATTCAAAGTACATTTATTTTCAAGCTTATGCTCCATAAGCTTATTGCCTAACAACCCTATAGTAAGCTTGGTTCCGTATATGGGGATATCACCCATTCTTTTTAGAAAATACGGTATTGCTCCTATATGGTCCTCATGCCCGTGAGTAAGAAAAATTCCTCTGATACGCGTGATTTTATCGTCAAGATAACTGAAATCAGGCAGAACAAAATCAACTCCGTACATATTTTCGTCAGGGAATTTTATGCCGCAGTCCACTATAATTATATCGTTTTCACATTCTATTACAGTTAAATTTTTACCGATTTCACCTAAGCCGCCAAGCGGTATTACACGGAAGCTGACATTCTTAGTATGCGCGGCGCCAGTTTTTTTTCTTCCTCTTTTTGGTTTTGCCGCTTGCTCGGCTGCATTATGTTCTTCGTTAATTTTCAAAATAAAACTCACTCACTCTTTCAAACTCATCATCATCTTCTACTTCTACAAGCTGCATTTCACCATCTTCGTCTTCAAGTATTTTGAACAACAAAGCGTCGTCGTCCTCTTCTTTTTCATAGAGAACCACATAAAGATTATCTTCGAATTCGAATTGTTCATCTATATAAAATTCCACTTCTTCGCCGTCTTCATTCACAAGAATAATCTTTTCGTCCATAAAATAACTCCTTTTTAATTTAAATCGGTTACGTTGAGGTAGTTTTGCAGAATTATCTGCGCAGCCATAACGTCAACCACATTTTTTCTTTTTTTCCATCCGACATTTTCCATATCAAGCATACGCTCTGCCTGTTTTGTAGACAACCTTTCGTCAAAAAGAACTGTTTCACAATCCACGCTTTCTTTTATCTTCTCGTACTGTTCTCTCACAGCCTTTGCTTTAGCTCCCTCCGAACCGTCAAGATTTAAAGGATAACCTATAACGAGACGAAACACTTCCTTTTCCTTTATAAGTTGTTTTATCTTTTCTATATCCTGTTGTAAACCTTTTGACTCAATTATACCCACAGGCTGAGCCGTATATCCAAGCATATCGCTTACGGCCACTCCTGTACGCCGCTGGCCAAGGTCAAGACACATTATCCTGCCTTTTAACAATATAATCTCCTTTTTTACGTATGAGCCGCAACCATTTATAAAACTGCATGCTCAATATAAAGTAAAGCGTATGTTATTACGCTTTATATTGATTTAATATATAAATGTGCTTTGCACACTATTCTTCTATATGTTTAAGATAAAAAGAAACCATTTCTTCCAAAAGATCGTCTCTTTCTATTTTTCTCATAGCGGCTCTCGCTCCGTTATAAGAAGTGATATAAGTAGGGTCGCCGCTGGTTATATAGCCTACGATTTGATTGATAGGATTATAACCCTTTTCATTCAGCGCACCGATCACTGTTTTCATGGTATTTTTAACAAGAACGCTTCTTTGCGCCTCAAGATCGTAATGCAATGTGTCCTGGATGTTATTTTTTTCCATAAAAGCTCCCCCGCTGATTATAGTTACAGTTTACACCAAATAATCGGACATAACAAGTATAAACTGCTTTATTAACAGAAAATTAATTGACAAAATACAATGTTTTTTTAGTTAAGCATCATTTTGATTATTTCCCGTGCATTAGCTGCGGCTTTGCCTGCCAAAGATATATCTTTGAGCCCTGCCTGCGCCATATCAGGTTTGCCGCCGCCGTTTGATCCGACTGAATTAGCTACTTGCTTTACATATGAACCGCAGTTAAAACCGGAGTCAACAACATCCTTAGTTGCGCTCGCAATAATGATGCCTTTTCCGTCACACACTGAGAAAAGCACTACAACACCGCTTTTAATTCTCTCTTTGACATCGTCGCTGAGCTTTCTTAATCGCGCTGCGTCAAGCCCGTTAACTTCAGCCACGACACAGTTTGTTGCTGCACAGACAAAAGCATTATCAATAAGCTGTGAAGCATGATCTTTAGCCTGTTGTTCTTTTATCTTATCAAGCTGCTTAGTCAAAGACGCATTATCGTTTACTAAATCATTGATCCTTGAAGGCAGATCATCATTGTTCGTTTTAAGAATTAAAGAACATTTATTTATCTGAGCGCGCAGAGATTTAACATATTCTATTGCATTTTGACCGGTAACGGCTTCTATTCTTCTGATTCCCGCAGCTACTGAGCTTTCAGACGTAATCACAAACAAACCTGCCAGAGCAGTATTTTTCAAGTGGCAACCTCCACAAAGCTCCATGGAATAATCTCCCATTTTTACGACGCGAACCGTTTGACCGTACTTTTCACCGAACAAAGCAGTAGCTCCCATTTTTTTCGCTTCATTAATATCAGTTTCAAACCAATTTATATCATATCCTGAAAGTATCGCTGAATTTACTTCATTTTCTATATTTTCCAACTGACGTTCTGTCAGACGTTCATAATGGGTAAAATCAAATCTGAGCTTATCGGCGCTTACTTCACTTCCCGCTTGATTGACATGAGAGCCTAATTCTTTTTTCAATGCTTTATGCAGCAGATGAGTTGCGCTGTGATTTCGCTCAACGCTCCAACGATTCGCCTGATCAACTGTCATTATCACATTATCGCCCTCGGCTATTGTGCCATCCAAAACGCTTACATAATGCACATACTTATCTCCGCATTTCTGCGTATCAGTGACTTTGATATTTGTTGAATCATTACCTATATATCCGATATCGCCGATCTGCCCTCCGCTTTGAGCATAAAACGGCGTGTTTAGAGTAATCAAAACACATTCATCGCCAGTATGTGCGCATTTCACCCTTTCGGCGTCCTTGACAATACATAAAACGCTGCTTTCATCATTTAATTTATCATACCCTGTGAATACTGTGGGAGCAAAACCTGATGTTATTTCGGAAAGAACATCACGCCAGCTTTCTACGGCCAATTTACTTCTTGCTTTGGCGGAAGTAAGCTTTTGAAGTTTCATTGCTTCATCAAAACCAGCGACGTCCACTTCAAGGCCTTCTTCATCTGCCAATTCGATAGTTAATTCAAGAGGAAAACCAAACGTATCGTAAAGTTTAAAAGCCTCATGTCCTGGAATAGTCTTGCCGTTTTTCGCCTTCACTTTTTCAGCAATATTTTTTATCAGTTCCATTCCCTGCTGTATAGTCTCGTTAAAACGCGTCTCTTCAACATCAACGGCCTTGAGAATACTTTCGAGATTCTCCGACAAAGCAGGGTAAGCATTACCTGATGTATCTACGACTTTTTGGGTCATATCGCACATGAAGTTGCCGCTGATACCGAGAAGTTTACCATGTCTTACTGCGCGGCGCAAAAGCCTTCTCAAAACATATCCGCGCCCTTCATTAGAAGGGATTACTCCGTCTGAAAGCATAAATACAACGCTCCTGATGTGATCTGTTACAACACGAACAGACACATCTTTTGCTTCATCGCTGCCGTATGTATAACCAGCCATAGAACATACGCTGTCAAGAATATATCTGATTGTATCTACTTCAAAGATATTATCCACATCCTGAACAACTACTGCCAGACGTTCGAGCCCCATTCCTGTATCTATATTGGGGTGCTCCAAATTTGAATAGTGACCTTTATCATCTCTGTCAAATTGTGTAAAAACAAGATTCCAAACTTCGACAAATCTATCGCAGTCGCATCCTACGCGGCAATCCGGCTTGCCGCAGCCATATTTTTCGCCCCTGTCTACATATATTTCACTGCAAGGTCCGCAGGGTCCTGTCCCTATTTCCCAGAAGTTATCCTCTTTGCCCATTCGGAATATACGGTTATCTTCAAGTCCGATTTCATCATGCCATATTTTTGCAGCTTCATCATCATCTTTATATACGCTTACATATAATTTATCTTTGTCTATTTTTATAACCTCAGTGAGAAATTCCCACGCCCATTTTATAGCTTCGTGCTTAAAATAATCTCCGAATGAGAAATTGCCGAGCATCTCAAAAAACGTGCCATGACGCGCAGTTTTTCCAACATTATCTATATCCGGCGTTCTTATACATTTCTGGCACGTGGTAACGCGCTTTTTAGGAGGAGTTTCTTGTCCTGTAAAAAAAGGCTTCAAGGGCGCCATTCCGGAATTAATAAGCAGCAAGCTTTTATCATTATGCGGTATAAGAGAAAAGCTATCCAGTTTAAGATGCCCCTTTGATTCGAAAAACTTTAAAAATAAACTTCTTAGATCGTTAAGACCGAATTTTTCCATTTTTCCTCCAAACATTAGCCAATATACTAAATAGAGATTATAAACTATCACACGAAAAATTTAAAGCTTTAAATTAAACTTTCGCTTTTTAAAACAAATTTAAGCATGAAAAGTTGATTTACTTCACATCAGATTCTATGAAGAACAGCTATGATAAAAAAATCTGCAAAACATTTTTAAATTCCGCATCATCATCAGCAGCCATAGCAAAAGCTACGGCTGCATTCTAATTTTATTCAGCATAATTTTCAAGAAGAGAACTAAGCTCGTCCTCATTGTTTACAATGATTCCCTCGCGCACTTTCACTATTTCGCTTTCAGGCAACAGTTCCACAGGAGTATCAAAACTTTCTTTTAATGACAAAACTCCATCAATATCATATTCATACACTGCCAACACCTCTTGCCCATCTTCCTGGCTTATTATACTCGTAACAAGAAAAGTTCCGGGAGGATATGAATCTATAGTTTTATATAGTGAAATTTTTTCTTTGGAAAAGCTCCCTATTTCCCATCCTTCATAAGCACTTATTATATAATCAATGTCTTTACCAATCATCTCCGAAGTAGGTTCAACTTGTTTGATGTTTACACTGTCAGTTTTAGTATATTGCCTGATAAGAACTATTGACGTTGTCGGTTGAATCAATTCTTCATTATCTGATGCAGCAGAAATTTTCGTCTGATTTTCTTCCAATTTTTCAGCAAACATTGAACCGAAATAACCAATACTAAAGGATAATACGCATAAGACTGCTATAAGAATTATTGTATTATTTTTCAGAAATTGCTTAATTTTCAAGAAAAAAATCCTCCTTTTAAAGAGGATTTTTC
Source organism: uncultured Lachnospiraceae bacterium (assembly GCA_944381375.1). GTDB lineage: Bacteria > Bacillota > Clostridia > Eubacteriales > Anaerofustaceae > CALWKX01. The sequence continues at coordinate 47,387 of CALWKX010000014.1, read as the reverse complement.
CCAATACATTTATTTTTTATACATTTTATTGTTTTTCAAGCTGATAAAAACCTATTTTGCGCATTGTTTTACTAAGAGTTCTTGCAGCTATATTAGAAGCAGTCTGAGCGTGCGAGCAAAATATACTATTGATATATGATTTTTCTTTTACAAGCCTTTCAAATTCGGATTGTATGGGCGCCAAAGCATCGGCAACGCTTTCCCCCACTGCGAGTTTGAATTGAGCGTAGCTTTTGCCGCAGAAATCAGCTTCCGCCTCTTTTATTGATATGGATCTGGAGCAGGAATATATTTCCAGCAGATTAGATATTCCCGGCTTTTGTTTTATATCATAGCGTATTTCTGAATCACAGTCGGTAACGGCTTTTTTAAATTTTGATATAATTACATCTTTATTATCTTTCATAAGAATAAATGCATTTTTGTTTTCGTCTGATTTTGACATTTTTTTATTAGGATCTGCAAGACTCATGATACGCGCCCCTTTTTCGCCGAAATATCCTTCAGGGACCTTAAACGTCGGAGAATACTGCGCATTAAAACGTATTGCTATATCTCTTGCCAATTCCAAATGCTGACGCTGGTCATCCCCCACAGGGACAATATCTGACTGATAAAGCAATATATCCGCTGCCATAAGCACGGGATAGTCATAAAGTCCGACTCTTATATTAGCGCCTTGCCTTGAACTTTTATCTTTAAACTGAGTCATGCGCGAAAGCTCGCCCATATAAGTAAAGCAATTCAAAAGCCAACATAACTGAGAATGAGCTGCCACATGGGACTGCAAAAATATAAGCGAATTTTCAGGATTGATTCCTGAAGCTATCAACATTGCCATACATTCCACTGTGCGTCTGCGGAGCGCTGCCGGTTCCTGAGGCACAGTAATAGTATGCAAATCAGCCAAATTGTATATGCAATTGTATTCATGCTGAAGCGCGACCCAATTTTTTATAGCCCCAAAATAATTTCCTATTGTAAATTCTCCGGAAGGCTGTATTCCGCTGTATATTATTTTTTTATCTTTATCAAACATTTTTAATGCCCTTTTTACTTTTATTCGCCTGATTCATTTTCCTGTTGGTCATCAACAACATTTTTATTGAGATTTTCTTCGAGAACATCTATTATATCAGAGTTTTCTTCATTAATTTCAACTATGGCATGAATATTGTCTATCATTACAAAATACAAATTATTTTCGAAATCGTCTTTAGGGATTTTTATTATATCAGCATCATAGCGAGTCTGTCCTGCCGGCAAATCTTCTATAATAGTGGTAAAATCAATTTCAAGAGCCAATGCATATGTTTGAAGCGCAGTAAAATCATATTCACATTCTGTATTTTTTACTTCTCTATAACCCCCGGCGCTTTGTATGAATTCATTAATACTTACATACGGATAACTTTTCCAACTTATATCTTTGTCAGATATATTTTTAACGGAATAATATAATCTTACATATACATAATTTTCATCACATTCCACTCCCGGCATCGAAGTAAAGTATTCAGCTTGAAGGAATGTTACTTCTATTTCTGAATTTGACAAAACTTCATTGGTATGCGAAACTTGTTTATAAATTCCATTTCCGAAAAAATAATAATATAAAAATCCCGCCAAAGCTAAAACAACTATAACAGATGCAACAATAATGGATATCTTTGATTTTTTGCTTAAAGTATGATTTTTTTCATTTGATGTGCTTATTTTACGCATATTTTTTCCTTACCGTTCATATACGGGACTAAAACTTCTGGTATATTCACGCTTCCGTCTTCATTTTGATAGTTTTCAAGTATTGCGGCAAATGTACGCCCCACGGCCAGACCGGAGCCGTTAAGAGTATGCACGAATTTTACTTTACCATCTGTATCTCTAAAACGTATATTTGCGCGCCTTGCCTGAAAATCTTCAAAATTAGAGCAGGAGCTTATTTCTACATATCTGTTATAGCTCGGCATCCACACTTCTATATCATATGTTTTTGCTGAGGAAAAACCAAGATCTCCCGTGCATAATTCAACTACGCGATAAGGTATTTTTATTTGCTTTAATACTTCTTCAGCGTCAAGAGTAAGACTTTCAAGTTCTTCATAAGATGTTTCCGGACGCACGAATTTTACGAGTTCTACTTTATCAAACTGATGATTGCGTATAAGACCGCGCGTATCCCTTCCTGCGCTTCCTGCTTCGGCTCTGAAGCAAGGCGTATAGGCAGTATAGCGGCAAGGCATTTCATCAACACTTATTATTTCATCACGAAACATATTTGTCACAGGGACTTCTGCCGTCGGTATCATGAAATAATCATTATTTTTAAGATTGAAAGCGTCCTCCTCAAATTTGGGAAGCTGTCCGGTGCCCCTCATGCTGTTTCTGTTAACCATCAAAGGTGGCAATACCTCCGTATAACCCTGGTCTATATGAAGCTCAAGCATAAACCTCGTGATAGCACGCTCCAGCATTGCGCCCTCGCCTACAAACATAGCAAATCTTGCCCCGGCGATTTTTGCTGCGCGTTCAAAATCAAGTATTTTTAAGTTCACACCCAAATCCCAATGCGGTTTGCTCTCAAACGAAAACTTTCTCGGCTCTCCGATTTTTTTTACTTGAAGGTTATCTTCATCGCTTTTCCCCACGGGAATATTAGCTTCGGGAATATTAGGAATACCCATCAGAATATCCCTGATCTGCTCTTCCAAAGCTGAAGCCTTTGTATTCAAACTGCTGATTTCGTCAGAAAGCTTCTTCATCTCAGCGGCAAGCGCACTTATATCTTCGCCGTTTTTCTTCAAAATGGGTATTTGTTTTGAATCACGGTTTTGTATAGCCTTTTTATTTTCCGCTTCCGCAACTGTTCTGCGCCATTCATTGTCTTTTTCGATGAGCTCCGATAAAGATATATCGCCTCTTTTTTTAAGCATCGCTTCTATTTTTTCCGGCTCTTTTCTTATTCTTTTTATGTCAAGCATAAGCATCCCTCTATTATTATAATGTTTTTACGAATTATAAATTATTTGCGATTTATTTTCAATCCGTTTGCTGTATTATCTCGTCAATAAAACGCCATATATTCTCGGCAGATTCGGGCTGTTTGATACTGAAAGGAAACACAGCTGTTTTAATGTCTAAAATTTTCTTTATTTGCGCAGTATTTTTATCTGTGACGTATTTTTTTTGCTTGTCCGTTTTTGTAAGTATTACAACAGGAGTTATGCCTTCGTCAAGAAGCATGTTATATGCTTTTACGTCATTGCGTGTAGGAAGATGACGGCCGTCAAGAAAAAACAGAACCATAAAGTCCGTTTTCCGTTTTTTTACATAATCCTTTATTATTTTATCAAACAAGCCTTTTTGACTTTTAGACACTTCCGCATAGCCGTACCCCGGCATATCTACAAAATAAAATCTATCGTTTATTATATAAAAATTGGCAGTTCGTGTTTTTCCCGGAGCGCTGCTCGTACGAGCAAGCGATTTTCGGTTTGTCATCGCATTTATAAAGCTTGATTTGCCTACGTTCGATTTACCTATAAGGACGATCTCAAACAGACCGTCCTTAGGGAATTTATTTATATCAACCTCGCTTGAATACAAAAAAGCGTTAGTTACATTCACTTTACGCCTCCGGCTCGAAGCACTGTTTGTAAACGTCTTTCATTTTATCTGCAAAACATATATCCAGACCGCTTCTTACATTATCCGGAACATCCTTCAAATCTTCTTTATTTTCTTTCGGTATAATCACCTTTGTAATCTGCGCTCTTTTGGCTGCCAGAAGCTTTTCACGCAAGCCGCCTATCGGCAATACTCTGCCTGTAAGCGTAATTTCACCTGTCATTGCTATTTTTTGAGATACAGGCTTGTCAAGTATCGCTGATAAAAGCGCGCTTGTAATAGTAATACCGGCAGAAGGACCGTCCTTTGGCACAGCTCCTTCCGGCACATGTATATGAATATCCGACTTTTGCCATATATCAGGAGATATACCATAATCTTCGGAAAAACCTCTCAAATAACCTATAGAAGCTTTAGCGCTTTCCTTCATGATATCGCCCAAATGCCCCGTAAGCTCAAGTTTTCCGCTGCCTTCTGAAGTAACCGCTTCTATTTGAAGAGTGTCCCCTCCCGTCTGAGTCCACGCCAGACCGTTGACAGCGCCCTTCAAATAGACATTATCCGAAACTTCATAATTGTTAATCTTTTTGCCGAGATATTCTCTAAGATTTTCTTTAGTAACTTTCAGGCAGTCTCCTTTATCAACTACAATACTTTTTGCTGCTTTCCGGCATAACGAAGCGATACATCTTTCGAGTTCTCTTACGCCGGATTCACACGTATAGCAACTTATTATTTCACTTAAAACTTCATCTGACAAATCAAGATTATCTTTGGTAATTCCATTCAGTTTGATTTGTTTGTCCATAAGATAATGCTTCGCTATTTCCATCTTTTCATCAGGAGTATATCCGGAAAGTTCGATAACTTCCATACGGTCTACCAAAGGCTTCGGTATCGTGCTGAGCGTATTAGCAGTAGTGATAAACAGCACATCGGACAAACTGAACGGAATTTCGACATATGCATCGGTAAATTTAGAATTTTGTTCCGGATCGAGCACTTCAAGCAGTGCAGATGCAGGATCTCCGCTGTAGCTTTTACTGAGCTTATCTATTTCATCAAGCAAAAAAACTGGATTTTTACTTTGCACTTGTCTCAGACCGCTTATAATGCGTCCCGGCATAGCTCCTACATAGGTCTTTCTATGGCCCCTTATTTCGGCCTCGTCATCCATCCCGCCAAGAGATACTCTTACAAATTTTCTGTTAGTGGCTTCGGCAATTGACTTTGCAACCGAAGTTTTGCCCACTCCCGGAGGACCTACAAGACAAAGAATAGGACCTTTTATTTTATTAGTAAGCTTTAATACCGAAAGATATTCAACTATGCGTTCTTTCACATCTTTCATTCCATAATGATCTTTTTCCAGTTTTTTGACAGCTTTTGCAATATCAAAATTTCTTCCGTGTTTTTTCGTCCATGGCAAATCCAATATGCAATCAAAATAAGACATTATGGTGGAAGCTTCCCTGGAATCAGGCGGCGTAAGTTCGAGACGCGATAATTCTTTTAGGAGGCGTTCTTTATACTCATTGCCTATTGGAAGCTTTTCAATTGACTTTCTTACCTCGTTTATTTCTTCATCTTCGTCATCTTCGGAAAGTTCTCTGCTTATTATATATTTTTTTTCACGCAAATAACGCTGCTTTTGTTCTTCCGAAAAAGATTCCGCCAGGCGGCTTTCGATGTCCAGCTCTATTTTAGCCACCTTTATTATCATCATTACATATTCTATCGCAGTATTAAGCCTTTCAAACGTATCTGTACAACAGAGCAAATTATAATATTCGCTGACATTAATGGGAATATTGGCGCTGATCAGATCCGTGCCGTATTCCGGATGAACATTTGAAAGCTTTTCTAAAAATTTCTCATCCGAACGGTTTATGACATCTAGAAATTCACTGTATTTATCCAAAAGCACTTTATAATGCGCTTTCATATCTTCATTAATAGCTATGGCGTCATAATCTATAACTTCAACCTTTGCATTTATATAAGGCTCTGTTGATATGATTTCTTTTATGACGGCGCGTTTTTTGCCTGCGATGCCTATGCGCACAGACTCTTCGCTCATTCTGATAATATTGCTTATATCCGCCAAACAACCTACGCTGCGCAGATTTTCGATTGATATCTTTTCTTCAGAATTAATTTTATCGCATATTAAGATCATTCCGGCCGACTTCGTCGCTTTTTCCACAGCAAACAAAGAAGCCTGCGATTCAATATCCATCGCGGTATTTATCTGAGGACCGAATACGATTCCACTTGTTGCAATAACAGGCACATTTATTATCTCGACCTCATTGCTTTGTTTTTCAGACTGATCTGTTTTTTGCGATTTGAATTTAAACATGCTCACCTCATTATAATATATCCGATATATTATAGCTTAACATTTCCGGCTTTTCAATGGCAGTATAAGCTTATTGCAAAAAATAAAAAACCCTGAAAGGGTTTTTATCAAAACATAAAATAATGTTAAATTTGCTATCTGTATTTCCAGCACATTCTGTCAAAATATTCTTTAATACGAAATCGCAGCGCTGCCGGCTCAATTACCTCACTTACGTCAGCATGCCTTATCGCCCAGTCGTACATTTTTTCATCGCCAGTAGTAATATCAAGCGTCAGAAATCCGTCTTCGCCGGAAATAATTTTGAAATCCTCTCCAAAAACAGCCATAATATCATCTATTACGTCTTCGCTGACTCTTACTATACAATCAGTGACTGTACCGCCATAGCCTGGTATTAATTCTTTTACAAATTTCATAGGCTCAAATCCTTTGTCATAACCTATGATTGTGGTTATATCATCGCTTAAGAATTCAGTGACCTCCAAATCGCTTATGAGACCAACCTTATAGCATGACATTTGCGTTGATCCTTCTACGGCCGCAGCCAAATAATACTCATTATCTACATTCAACAAAGCATAAGGATTGACTCTGATAGATGAATCGGAAATAGGACAAAGCGTTTTTTGCGAAGTATATTTATTGTATTTAAAAGATATTTTTTTATTTACAGCCATCTCCGTAAGTATAAACTTAAGATTCCCATAAACATGCGTTTCAGGGTACGTATAGCGGTTAATTATTCCTCCATAGTATGATTCACCCAAACGAAGCTCACTGCCTGCATATTTATTAAGCTTGTTTACAAGCCCTTTCATTTCTTCCGCGCTTATATATTTAGACGCCATCAGCCCTTCCCACAGCATAAAAACGTCTTCAGGAGAAAAATCCGTTTCAGTCAAACAATATCCTCCTACGCTTTCGTTACGCTCTATATTATAGCCATGATCGATAAGCAGTTTAAGATTCCTTGAAATGGCCTTGCGTTCTGAATCCATTCCGTAATCCTGCTTTATCATTTCAATAATATCCGCCTGCGTGAGCCAATGATTTTTATCGGAATACTTTTGAAGAACTTCGAGTATGTATATTATCAACAATTTTTTATTAGTGGTTGAATCCGTTTCGGCAAGCGCTGCTTCTTCGTTTGTTTTTATTTTTTTCTTAGTAGCTGAATCTTCCATAAAACTATTCTCCGTGGATAAAATCAATATATTTTACCACAATTTTGTTACAAAGTCGATACAACTTACTTGTTTGTTTTTGATTCTTCTGATTTTTTAAGCTCATTGTATATTTTCACGTAGTTTTCATATCTTATCTTACTTATGTTGCCGTCCATTACAGCGCTCTTCACAGCGCACGAAGGCTCGCCTATATGCTTGCATGTATTGTATTTGCAATAAGAATAATCATAAAATTCATCATAATACTTCCATAAATCGTTATGGCAGACATTTTTAAGATCGAAACTTGAAAAGCCGGGAGTATCCATTATATAAGTACCCGCACTCACACAATCCAATTGTGTATGCCGCGTAGTATTTTTACCTCTTTGAGTTTTTTCGCTCAAGCTTCCACTTACATATTCATTATTACCGGTTATTAGATTGATTAAAGTTGACTTGCCGCTTCCGGATACTCCGTAAAAAACACACGTATTGTCTTTCAGCAATGCAGTAAGATTCTTGACATTTTCTTTTGTTTTTGCGCTCAGCACAATAATTTTCGCGCCGCTTTTTTTATAAATATCAGTAAAAGAATATATTTGTTCCTTTTCGTAAAGATCGCATTTATTCAGACACAGTACGCTTTTGAGATTATTTATTTTGTTGCTTATGAGCATTTTATCTAAAGTCAAATACGATATGTCAGGCGATTTCAGCGTACAGACAATAACGCCCAGCGTTGCGTTTGCAACAGCCGGACGTTCAAGCACGCTTGTTCGGGGGAGGATTTTGGTTATCAGCGCTCCTTGAGAATTTTTCTCAAAAAATACTTTGTCGCCTACAAGAGGAACAAGGTTTCTGTTTTTGAATACACCCCTTGCCTTACAAACGGTAACCTCTCCGCTTTTTTCAAGAACGTGATAAAAACTTCCTACTCCTTTAATTATAATAGCGTAAGGCATTAAAAACTGACGCTCCCCGAAGCTTTTGATTCATCATTGATGTACAGGGTGTATCTTTTGCTGCCGGCGCCGGTGACATTTATCCTGATATTATCATTCCGCGAATGATTAGCATTGTAAACCAAATCATAGCCGCCCGTATAGTTTTCCAAATAAAGCTTAACATTTACATCCGAGTTCATTCCTGCCGTATAATGAGACAGGTTAAAAGTAAGTTGTTTCCCGCTTTCCGGCCCGAGACTGACCACTAAATCTACTCTTGTATTTTTATCAACCTGAGCATAAGCGCTCGGAATTTGAGAAATTACAACGCCTTCTGCATAAACAGAACTTGCCGCATAAGTTATTTCACCCAAAATCAAATCGCTCTGAGATATTAAAGTTTTTGCCTCTGTCAAACTTACATTAGTAAGCTGAGGCATAATCACAGTATCTTTACCCTTGCTTACATATAATGTAATAGCTGTTCCTTCTTTCACTTCAATACCTGCAGCAGGATTTTGATTATATACCTTATTTGCCTGATATTCGTCATTGAATTCATAAATGATCTGCTCAACTACGAACCCTTCATTCGTCAATTTACTTGTAGCCTCTCTTTCAAATAAACCGACCACATCAGGCACCTCCACTAAGTTCGGACCGTTGCTTACAACGACTTTTACAACTGTATTCGACCTTACTTCTTCGCCCGCTTCAGGGTATTGCGATATAATATAATCCTTTTCAACATCCTTACTTGACTGTCTTGATGATATCTGCACTTCAAGCCCAAGTTTTCCCAACTCAACCACGGCCTGATCATAAGTATAGGGGGACAAATCGGGAACAACAATTTTTTTTGCAAAATAATCGTTTAGCACAGCAAATATAAGCGTGCCGACAAAAGCCGCTATTGCCGCTATGAAAATGATCTTTGTTTTTACGCTGTATTTCGGCTTCTTACTTTCACCATTTTGCTTCGACGATATCATGCGTTCAGGCGATTTCCCTGAAGTATAATCCTTAGGCGTATATGTCGGCTTAATTGAAGCATTTATATCGTAAGAAAGCTTTCTTATATCGCTTATAAGTTCTTCCGCGCTTTGGTACCTGTCATCAGGCTTGCGTCTTGTGAGATTTAATACTATCTGACATAAGCCGTCAGGCAAGTTTTTGATTTTCTGCTTCGGATTGGGCACATTATTTTGTACATGCTTTAATGCTATAGCCACAGGAGAATCGCCATCGTACGGCAGTTCGCCCGTAAGCATTTCATACATCATAATGCCCATAGAATACAAATCGCTTCTTTCATCCAGAAAACCTCCTCTCGCCTGCTCGGGAGAAACGTAATGCACGCTTCCCAACGCCTCCTCGGTAGCGCTCATCGAAGAAGAAGTAACAGCTCTTGCTATACCAAAATCGGCGATTTTCGGAATTTTGGAAGATGTAAGCAAAATATTATGAGGTTTGATATCTCTGTGAATTATTCCGTTTTTATGGGCGTGCGACAAACCGGCAGCTATCGGAAGTATCAATTCTACTGTTTCTTTAGCTGAAATATGTTTTTTGTTTCTTATATAACGCTTTAAAGTATCGCCGTCGACATATTCCATTACTATATAATATATACCGTTATCAGTGCCGACATCATACACATTAACAATATTCTGATGCGTAAGCTTCGCATCGGAACGCGCTTCGCGCAAAAATTTCTTAAGGAACTGTTCATTATCCATAAACTCATCCTTAAGCACTTTGACGGCTACATTGCGGTGGAGTCTGTTATCTACCGCTTTGTATACTTTAGCCATGCCTCCCTGGCCGACAAGCTCTAATATTTCATATTTATTGTCAAGTATTTTACCGATCATAATTCACCTCTAACAAAGCCACAGTGATATTATCGGCTCCGCCGCAGTCGTTTGCCATCTCGATAAGCCTGTCGGCGGCACTATCCAAATCCAAAGAATTAACAACGCTGAATATCTGATCATCCGATATATAGTTCGTAAGCCCGTCCGTACATAAAAGCACTTTGTCCGAAGGCGATATATCGAAAGAATAATAATCAATTTCAAGGCTTTCTTCAGTACCTAATGCTCTAGTAATGATATTCTTCTGAGGATGAGTAAGACTCTCCTCATACGTGATCTGTCCCTGGTCAATCATAAACTGAACCAGCGAATGGTCTTTCGTAATTTGTTTTATACCATTTTTGTTTATAAGATAAGCCCGGCTGTCGCCGATATGCAGCACTCCTGCATTTTTGCCGTTTGTGATAAAAACAGTCAAAGTTGTGCCCATACCGGCATATTCCGCATTTTCGCGGGCTACTTTTCTGATATGAGTGTTTATATCAAAAATATAATTTTTTATTTCCTCTATATGATTAAATACATTGTCTTCTCCCCAAAGCGAAAAATACTGAGCCAATTCTTCCACTGCGAAGCTGCTTGCCACCTCTCCTGCTTTGTGGCCGCCAAGCCCGTCCGCTACGGCGATTATGCGCAGTCCGCTTTTTGTGGTTTGATTCAGGTAATTATCCTGATTGTTTTTACGAACCAATCCTTTGCTGGTTTTACCCACGCTTTTCATTAAGCGCCTCCGTTTTGATTTGCTGCGTATTCGCTTCTTAGCTGACCGCATGCAGCATTAATACTGCTGCCCAGTCTTCGTCTTATTGTATAATTAATATTATAACTTTTCAACTTTTCAACAAAATTACGCATACAATGCGCACTATTGCGCGTATATTTACCTTTTGTACTGTTTACGTCTATCAAATTGATGAGCATATCCGTATTTTTACAAATTTGATAAAGCGCTTTTGCACATTCAGCAGTATCATTGAAACCTTCTATGAGACAATACTCCAGCGTTATCCTTCTTGAACTTTCTTTACGGTATTGTTTGCATGCCTGTATAGCTTCATTTATATTATATGCTTTTTCAACAGGCATAATTTTACTTCTTAATTCATGCGAAGGAGCATGAAGCGACAAAGAAAGATTTACAAAAATCTTATCTTCAATAAGTCTTTTTATTCCGCTTACAATACCGCAAGTAGACAAAGTTATATTGCGCATGCTTATGCTGAGGCCGTCAGGACTGTTTGCGCGGAGTATAAATTCCTTTACATTATCGTAATTATCCAAAGGCTCCCCGCTTCCCATAAGCACGATATTTGTTATGCGCCGGCCTAACATTTTACTTATTCTTATGATTTGGGAAAGCATTTCTCCTGGTGTTAAATTGCGAATAAGGCCTCCTTTGCCAGATTCGCAGAATGCGCAGCCCATTCGGCAGCCTGCCTGAGTTGATACGCACACGCATATTCCGTGATCATAATTCAAGGCAACGCTCTCAATAAAAATTCCATCAGCCGTCGAAAAAATAAATTTCCTTGTATCAGTTTTTTCTTCATACAAATCAAACTTGTATGAAAGCGGAAAAGCCTCGTATTTATCGGCAAGCGCTAAACGAAACGCTGAAGGCAGATTATGCATTTCGCATATCTCAGCGCCCTTATACAGCCAACCGTTTATTTGGCCGGCACGAAACACAGGCTGATTGTATCCATGGGTTATAATATATTCAAGCGCTGTTTTATCATAGTTTATCAGATAATCTTTCATATTATATATGCGGTCATTTACTTGTTTTTGGTAAGCTTTGCTATAAAAAATCCATCGCACTCATCCTTGTCAGGATAAAGCTCCAATAATCCGCGTTTCATTTCCTCGTGCGCTGTTTTTAATTCGAAATCAAGCTTTATTGCAGTAAGCGAAACATCGCTTCTCTCTTTTAGTATTTTTTCTATTACGCCGAAGTTTTCAGATTTATTCAAGGTACATGTAGAATAAACGATGATTCCGCCTTGCTTAATATAATCACAAGCGCGCAACAATATATTTTTCTGAAGACATACCAAGTTATCAATATGCGTTTTGGTTATATTTGACAAAATCTCGGGTTTCCTTGCTATGACCCCCAGCCCCGAACAAGGCACATCGCATATTACCTTATCAAAAAAGCACTTTTGATCATCAAAACAGCTAACGGCGTCACGTTTAAGAGTACTAATATTAGACAATCCCATTTGGCTTGCGCTTCTTTTCAGCATATCAAGCTTTACAGAGTTTATATCGCAGGAAAGCACTTTTGCAGTTTTTGATATAATAGCGGCATTAAAGCTCTTGCCTCCAGGCGCGGCGCATATATCTAATATATTATCATTTTTTTCAGGCGAAAGCACATAACCTGCTATAACTCCGGAAATATCCTGAGCGTAAAAATCGCCGTCTTTGTAAGCTTTAGAAGAAAAAATATTCACGCCGGACATGATTTTCAATGTATTCGGCACATATGTATTACAAGCCGCAATACCTTCATCTTCAAGTTTTTTCAAAAGCTGATCTGGAGTGATTTTTAAGGTATTTACCCTGATGTACACACAAGGAGGCGCCTCGAATGCTTTTGCAATTGAAACGAGACGATTTTTAGAATAATCTTTTTTTAGAAGATTTGTGAGCCATACAGGGAAATTACATTCATACAGCATTATTTCGTCAAAGTCAGAATGTTTTGTGATTAGCTTGTCTTTTTTGCGCAGAGCATTGCGCAGCACGGCATTTACAAATGATGCCGCACTTTTAAATTTATATACTTTACACATCTCCACTGCATCGCACACAACAGCATAATGAGGTATTTTGTCAAGATACATGAGCTGATATAAACTCATCATCAATATAACCTTCACACTTGCGTCAAGGCTTTCGGATGGCTTAGAAGAAAGCATATTTATGACTCTTTCCAACTGACAAGTCTTTTTCAGCGTACCATATACAATATTGATTGCAAGTTTTCTGTCTTCAATGCTCTTTACGCATAAATTAATATGCTTATTTACAGCTATATTGCTGAATGCTTTGTTTATTATTACTTCACAAAGAGCTTTATATGCTTGTATGCGCGCAACAGATATTTTTTTATTCATTAATTTCTTCTTCCGAATATGGCTATTATCCTAAGAAGCTGAAGTATGGCCATCAAAAGTCCGGCTACATAGGTAAGCGCTGCGGCGCTAAGCACTTTACGCGCGCCTATATGCTCTTCCTCCGACACTATTCCCAAATCAGTTATTGCGGCAAGTGCACGGCGTGAAGCATTTGTTTCAACAGGCAGCGTCACTAACTGAAATATAACTGTGCTGGCGAAAAACACAATTCCTATCAAAGTAAGATCGAATAAGGGAAAAATAACACCCGCTATCATAAGGATCCATGAAATATTTGTAGCAATATTGACAATAGGAACGATAGCATTCCTTATACGCATTAGCGCATAACCTTCTTTGTGCTGAATAGCATGCCCACATTCGTGCGCGGCGATTCCTATGCTTGCAATGCTAGCAGTTGAATAAACATCAGGAGAAAGGCTTACTGTTCTGTTTTTGGGATTATAGAAATCGCTTAAGGAACCCGTATCTTGACGTACTACAGGAACGTCAGTCAGCCCGTTTGCATCAAGAATTTTTCTTGCTGCATCATAACCCGTAAAGCCGCTCGCGCTCAGTATTTTTTTATATTTGGAATAAGTAGAGCTAAGCTTGATCTGTGCAAATAGAGCAATTAATATTCCAGGTATAATTATAATAAATGAAACATCATACCACATTTATTGTCCTCCAAATTTCATATTGTTTTTATCTTTAATACCGTTTAGAAACGCTTCAAACGTCATAATGTTCTTACCTGCAGGCTGAACATATTTGATATTGATGCATTTATCCATACATTTTACATATATGTTTTTTTTATCGGTTACAACCGTGCCGCAAGGCTCTTCACAAGAAAAATCACAAACACAGGCGCCGAAAAGCTTGAGTAATCTGCCGTTCAAATACGCGCGCGCAGCAGGGTGCGGTTCGAGACCTCTTATCTTATTAACAACATTAAAGGCAGTATCTTCAAACGACACATAGAGTTCATCTTTTGCAATCTTTTCGGCGTAAGTGCTCTGCTTATCGTCTTGTTTAATGCGCGCTGCACAGCCTTTATTGATACGGTCCAAAGCTTCAACTATCAGAACCGAACCGATTTCGCTGAGTTTATCTTCAAGTTGTCCTGCTGTCATATGTTCGGTTATACAAACTTGTTGAGAGATCATCATATCTCCCGTATCCAAACCCTCGTCCATATACATTATCGTAACGCCGCTTATGCTGTCTCCGTTTATTATGCTTCTGTTTATTGGGCAAGCTCCTCTGAGCCTGGGCAGAAGCGAAGCATGTATATTGATGCAGCCATATTGCGTCAGGTTCAGTATATTCTTTTTCAATATTTGACCATACGCACATACTACGATTATATCCGCATTTATACTCTTTAGAAATGTCTCGCTTTGTTCGTCCGAAGCGCGCTCTGGCTGATATACTTCGATACCATTTTCAATGGCTGTTTTTTTGACCGGAGAATACTCGATACGCCTCCCTCTGCGTGAAGAAGGCTTATCCGGCTGAGTCACAACGAGAGCTACTTCATGGCCTGCCTCAATTAAAGCTTTAAGCGGCTTAACTGCTATTTCGGGCGTACCCATGTAAATCAACTTCATTTTTCACTGTCATCCTCCTGAGTATCTTCCAGATCCGATATATCAACTATGCTTTCGGCTATATCCGTATATACAATTCCGTCAAGATGATCCAGTTCATGACAAATGGCCTTTTTAAGAAGCCCTGTAGCTTCTATATTTATTTTTTCACCGTTTTCATTAAGCGCATTCATTCTTACAAGCGCCGGACGTTTTACCTGCCCTTGATAACCCGGCAAGCTAAGGCAGCCTTCGATATCCGTTTCTTCGCCTTCTTTATATGTTATTACAGGATTAACGAGTTTGATGAGGCCTTCTCCTACATCTATAACGACAAGCCTTCTCAATATTCCAACCTGCACCGCCGCCAATCCAAGACCATTGGCTGCGTACATTGTATCGGCCATATCATTAAGAATCATTCTGATTCTGTCGTCAATATTTTCAACCTCACGGCTTTTCTTTTTTAATATATCGTCCCCTATAAGTCTTATTGTTCTTAATGCCACAATTCCCTCCGTCATAAAAGCGTTATTGGATTTATTTCAACAAAAACATTAGATTTTACGCTGCGTTTTATTTCATCATATACCGTACGAAAATCGCGTTTAAAACCGCTTTCGGTTTCATATCTTACCAAAGTATGATAAATATATTTGTTCTTCAGCTTCTGAATGAAAGCCGGAGTCGGAGCGTACAGTTTTATTTTACCATAATTGTCCTGTTTTACGATAGTATTTAACCTGTTATATATTTTCTCGCAGTCAGAAACAGCTGCATATTGATCTTCATTGGCAACAAAAACTCCGATTATCTCACTGAAAGGCGGATAATCCATACGCATTCTGTGTGATATATCATAGCTGTAAAAGCCTTCATAATCATTATTGGAGCAATATACAAGCGTTTCGTTTTCAGGGGTATAAGTCTGCATTATTACCCTGCCCTGTTTACTTCTTCTGCCTGCCCTTCCCGCCGCTTGCGAGGTAAGCTGAAAAGTACGGGCTGCTGCATTAATATCCGGGAAATTTAATGAAGCATCGGCGAGCATAATCCCAACAAGGGTAACGTTATCAAAATCAAGACCTTTAACTATCATTTGCGTACCTATCAGAATATCCGCGTTGCCTTTGGAAAACTCACCAAGAACGTTTTCATAAGCGCCTTTACGTCTTGCAATATCAGAATCAAGCCTTAATATTTTCGCTTGAGGAAACAAATCTTTTACAGCCTGCTGTATTTTCTCCGTACCTGTTCCCATAAATCTTATTTTATCGCTTGAGCACGAAGGACATATTGAGGGTACGCTTTTTTTATATCCGCAGTAATGGCACACAAGACTTTCCGATGCTTTATGATAAGTTAAAGATACCTCGCAATTCGGACATTTTTCGATTTCGCCGCAGTTTCTGCAAAAAACATAAGTATTAAAACCCCTCCTGTTGAGGAATAAAAGCGCTTGCTCGCCGTTTGATAAAGTTTTTGAAATATTTTCGGCAAGCAAACGGCTTACAGGTGTTCTGTTGCCTGATCTCAGCTCTTTTCGCATATCGGCTATGGTAATTATGGGCATGGGTATATTGTTTATGCGCTTATCAAGAGTGAGGAGTTCGTAATCCTTGCACATTGCTTTATAATAAGTTTCGCTTGAAGGCGTAGCGCTTGCCAAAACCAGATTGCACCCTGTAATCTCCGATATCTTTTCTGCAACCTCTATAGCGTTATAACGCGGAGATTGACTTGATTTATAGGATGTTTCATGTTCTTCATCTATTACAATCAAACCTAAGTTTTCAAAAGGCATAAACAACGCCGAACGCGCGCCCAGCACAATATTTGCCTCTCCTCTTTTGATTTTGAGAAATTCTGCGTAGCGTTTTGCCGCGCTGAGCCTTGAATGCATAATTGCTACGTTATTTGAAAAACGCTGTCTGACACGCTTCATCATCTGAGGGGTAAGTGATATTTCCGGCACCAAAAGCAAGCACTGTTTTCCCTGTTTGAGCATCGCGTCAATCATTTCAAAAAAAACATGCGTCTTCCCGCTTCCCGTCACGCCTTTAAGCAGGAATTTTCTTATACCTTCATTGCATTTTTCATTATAATGCATTATTACTTGCTTTTGATCGGGAGTTGATTCAACATGCAAAGGCTGATCATCGTAAAATGAATCAAAATAATCGTATACTTTGCTTTTAGCCTCAATTTCTATAAGACCGATCTGCTCAAGGTTATCCAGCACAGCATTAGTGCATGACAATTCTTTTGCAATAACTTCTTTTTTTACGCAACCGCCTTTATCAAACAGGTATTTTATAATCTGCTGCTGTTTTTCAGCCTTAGCGCCTATTATCATAAGATAATCTTCTATCGGATTATCAGATGCCAGACTGACAAATTCATCAAATTGCTCTTTGCTGGCCCAGGTGAATTCATAGGATATTTTTATTAAAGACAATTCAACGAGTCTGGCCAAAATTACAGCAATCGGAGATTGCACCTGAAAAGCTTTTGTCCTGACGTATTGTTCTGTGCACTTATCTTTCGAGGCAATAATATTATATATGATTTTTTCATCATTACTGAGATCTTTTTTACATGGCAAAGCATGATAATATATATTTTTCACGACTTTTTCGGCACTCGGCAAAACCGTCTTCAGCGCCTCTGCGTATGTGCAAAAATAATTATCGCGTATAAAACGCGCTATTTGCATAAGATACTGCGTTGTTACAGGCTCAGTATCTATAAGACCTGCTATACTTTTCAGCTTATCATCTTCAAATTCGCAAGTATCAGATATTTCCACCACAAAAGCGCTTGAAGTTTTATTACTTTTACCGAAAGGCACGCTTACTCGCATTGCGGGTTTTAAAACGTCCTTGATATCATCGGGAATTTTATATTCGTAAATGCGTTCCGGAGCAGCTATATTTGAATCGATACATACTTTTGCATACATAAGTTTATTATAAAACACAAAAGCACACTTACACAGTGCGCTCGTCTTGTTTAAGGTACTTAATTTTACCCTCGTCTATTTCGTGAATCGCTGTAGTGACTTTGTTTATATAAAATGTATCAATCATTGGCTCATCTCCGTCAAACAGCTCTCTGGCGCGCTTAGCAGCGAGCAATGATAGAATATACTTATTTTCTACTTTTTTGAGAAGATCATCTATCGACGGCTCTATAAGGCTATCCGTTTGATTAGCTTTCATAATATCTCCTTAACAATTAAGTTGATGATATTTTACATTCACAAAATATCATTGTCAAGAACAAAACAAGTTTCAATTAGATTTATTGCTTATAAGTTATTGTTTGATTATAATTAATTAAATAACATCGGAGGGGAAAATGGAATACAGAAAATTCAATAATAAAATAGAAATATCACAGTTAGGTTTCGGAGCTATGCGACTTCCTGTATTTGATGCTAATCCCGCTAACATCGACCAGAAAGCTACCGAAGAAATGTTCATGTACGCTTATGAAAATGGAGTTAATTACTTTGATACCGCTTATGTTTACCACAATGAAATGTCTGAAACAATAGTGGGCAAAATACTAAACAGCAACAAAATCAGAGACAAGGTTAAGATTGCAACAAAACTACCATTGTTTAATCTTGACGGTTTTGATCCTTACAAACTTTTGGATACGCAGCTTAAAAGACTCGGCACTGAACAAATTGACTTTTATCTGCTTCACAACATGAATGAAAAAAAATGGGCAAAAATTAAACAGCTCGGCATATTGGAATTTATTCAAAAAGCCAAAGCAAGCGGTAAAATAGCGCATATCG
Source organism: uncultured Lachnospiraceae bacterium (assembly GCA_944381375.1). Classification (GTDB taxonomy): domain Bacteria; phylum Bacillota; class Clostridia; order Eubacteriales; family Anaerofustaceae; genus CALWKX01. The sequence goes on along the minus strand of CALWKX010000014.1, from coordinate 28,877 downwards.
GATTTTCCACTCATACTTCATATGAGGGATTTAAACAAATATTGGATGATTATCCATGGGAATTCACGCAAATTCAACTGAATATTATGGACACTGAATATCAGGCCGGAATAAAAGGGCTTGAATATGCATACTCGAAAAATATACCCGTAATCATCATGGAACCGCTCAAAGGCGGACAAATATTATCTGTAAAAGACGATCAGGTTGATGAATTAAAGAAAAAACACAATCTGGAAAATACCCCTGTATCAAGAATAGCCTTAAATTTTCTTTTTGACAGAAAAGAAATCATGTGCGTTCTAAGCGGCATGGGCGAAATGGCTCAAGTAAAAGAAAATATAAAAACAGCATCCATGATGAAAGAAGGAATGCAAAGTGAAAACGAAAAGGCTTTTATAAAAGAATTCAAGGATTATGTAAACAGTAAAAATATAATTTCATGTACAGCATGCAGGTATTGCGTAAAAGGATGCCCTGTGCACATAGACATACCAGGAGTATTTGAACTATATAACAATGCAGTAATGTACAACAGCCCTGAATTCAACAAAGTACAGCTTGAACGTTTTCACAAAAACGCTTCAGAATGCATAGAGTGCGAAGCCTGCAAAAGCGTATGTCCTCAGCAGCTCGACATACCGGAATTAATAAAAAATACAATAAATCATCTGACAAGGTAAAAATGAAACAACTTTATATACTGGGCTTCGGCTGCGCCGAAAAGGGAGAAATTACACTCAGAACGCTTGAGACGCTGAAACAAAGCGACAAAGTATACGTGCGCACTATGCACCACCCTGCAGCCGAAATACTCCGCGAATATTCTATAAATTATACTTCTTTCGACGATTACTATAACAAATATGAAGATTTCGACAGCTTGTACGAAGCTATCGCGGACACGGTTTTAGCTTCAAAAGAAGCTGTAGTATCATACATAGTTCCCGGAAGCGCAGTTTTTGCTGAAAAGAGCGTCGTTAATATACTGAAAAAAGCTTGCTGCCCTGTGGAAATAGTTCCGTCTGTCAGCTTTCTCGACGGCATTTTTGCCGCCTTAAAAACGGATGCAGCTAATTCGTTCAAACTTATAGACGCACTGAGGTTGGACGAACAAACTGTAGATACGACGACCACAAACGTAATATGCCAGGTATATGACAAAGACATAGCCTCCGATGTGAAGCTTTATCTGATGGAAAAGTATGAGGACGACAAACAGATATATCTCGTAACGGCGGCATCTGCAAATAATCAGAAGATATCAAATATCAAACTTTACGAGCTTGACCGTTGTGATGAAATAAATCATTTGAGCTGTGTAGTTGTACCGTATGAAAATTCCGATACTAAAGATTTTTATGCGTTTATGAATATAATCCGCAAGCTCAGAAGCGAAAACGGTTGCCCTTGGGATAAAGCCCAAACGCACAAGAGCCTCATTCCATATATTATCGAAGAGGCGTACGAAACAGTGGATGCAATAGAAAACTCTGATACGGATAATATGTGCGAAGAACTTGGCGACGTGCTTTTACAGATAGCCCTTCACAGCGTAATAGCAGAAGAAAACGCGGAGTTCCGTATATCGGATGTAATTAAAATTGTTTCCGAAAAAATGATACGCCGGCATCCTCATGTATTTGCAGATATCGATCTTCCGAAAGATTATTATAAAATGTGGGATGAGATTAAAGCCGAGGAGCATAGCTACAAAACCCATACCCAGCAATTGCAGGCCATTGCAAAAAGCCTTCCGGCATTAATATATGCTCAGAAGCTTCAGAAAAAGGCTTCTAAAGCAGGAATGGATTTTAATGGAGTCGATGAGGCAATAAATAAAATCCCAGAGGAACTGAAAGAATTCATATCAGCATTACAATCAGGCAACAAGGAAAAAATCAACGAAGAGGCAGGCGATTTGCTTTTTGCGGCAGTTAACGCTATAAGACTGGCTGATGTGAACGCAGAGGACGCATTAAAAAAAGCAAGCGCAAAATTCTTGAAAAGATTTGAAAAAACAGAACAATTGTGCTGCGAAAACGGCGAAAAAATGGAGAATATTGGAAATACTAAATTGAATGAGTATTGGGAAGCAATAAAAAAATGCGGTTTTTAATAAAAGGTGTTGCTAAGCAATATCTAAATGTGTATTATATACTTACTTTCTGTTAGGAGGATATTAATGAATAAAGTTGAGCTGATTTCAGCCATTGCGGAAAAGACCGGTTTTACTAAAAAAGATGCGGAAAATATGATAGCGGCTTTTACTGAAACGGTAACCGAAGCACTTGCTAAAGGCGAAAAAGTATCTTTGGTCGGATTCGGTACTTTTGAAACAAAAACAAGAGCGGCGCGTGAAGGAGTCAACCCCAGAACAAAAGAAAAAATCTCCATACCCGCATCAAAAGCTCCCAGTTTCAAAGCAGGGAAATCTCTTAAAGACGCAGTTAAATAATTAATAATGAAAGAGCCTTAAATTAAGGTTCTTTTTTATTATTGCATAATTAATCGAATGAAATAATTTACAAAATGCTGTTTCGTAAGCAAAACAAAAGTTTTTAAGGCATTATGCAAAATTTTTTGACAAACATTAAACATTGTCTTTAAAATTTTTTTATTTTTTGATATTATAGCTTCAATACATACAAAAGGAGAATAACATGGGGAAAATCGTTAAAGAAGGACTTACCTTTGACGATGTTCTTTTGATTCCAAGATACTCCAGCGTTATCGCGAGTCAAACAGAACTTAGCACTTATCTGACAAAAAAAATCAAGCTGAATATTCCGCTTTTAAGCGCGGGAATGGATACTGTCACAGAAAGCAAGCTTGCAATAGCTATAGCACGTCAGGGAGGAATTGGTATAATACACAAAAATATGAGTATAGAAGCTCAAGCCGAGCACGTTGACATGGTCAAAAGAAGCGAGCATGGCGTTATAGTGGATCCTTTTTCACTTACTGAAAAGCATGTTGTCGGCGACGCTCTTGCGCTTATGAACAAATACCATATTTCGGGCGTTCCTATAGTAAAGGGCAAAAAGCTTGTCGGTATAATAACAAACCGGGATTTGCGCTTTGAAAATGACCCTGCAAAACCCATAACCGAAGCAATGACTAAGGATAATCTTATCACTGCCCCTGAGGGAACAAATCTTCAGCAAGCTGAAGAAATACTCAAAAAACATAAAATAGAAAAACTGCCGATTGTAGACAAGGATTTTAATCTGAAAGGTTTGATAACAATTAAAGATATCAAAAAAGCCATACAATATCCCAACTCGGCCAAAGATGAACAAGGGCGGTTATTGTGCGGAGCGGCAGTAGGAATCGGTGAAGATGGCCTGGAAAGAGCAAAAGCTCTCATGGAGGCTAAAGCGGATGTGATCGTTCTGGACACAGCGCACGGTCACTCTCTCAATGTTATAAATGCTGTAGAAAGACTTAAAAACAAATGTCCCGATGTTCAGCTCATAGCAGGCAATGTTGCAACAGCCGAAGCCACTAAAGCCCTTATAGAGGCCGGAGCGGATGCAGTAAAAGTCGGTATCGGACCGGGTTCTATTTGCACAACAAGAGTTATAGCAGGCATTGGAGTACCTCAGATCACAGCTGTTATGGATTGCGCTGAAGAAGCGGACAAATACGGCATACCTATAATAGCAGACGGTGGCATAAAATATTCAGGAGACATTACCAAAGCTCTCGCTGCAGGAGCATCTACCGTAATGCTTGGAAGCCTTCTTGCCGGAACAGATGAATCCCCTGGAGAAACGATACTCTATCAAGGCAGAAGATATAAGTCATACAGAGGTATGGGTTCGCTCGGAGCAATGGAGCAGCGATATGGCAGTTCTGATAGGTATTTTCAAGATAAAGAGAAAAAACTCGTACCTGAAGGCGTAGAGGGCAGAGTTGCTTTCAAAGGTTCTGTTGCAGAAATAATATTCCAGCTTGTAGGCGGCCTGCGTTCAGGAATGGGTTATTGCGGCTGCTCTACAATTGAACAATTAAGAAAAAATACTGAATTTGTAAAAATAACATCAGCAGCATTGGCTGAAAGTCATCCCCATGATATAACAATAGTAAAAGAATCTCCAAACTACACGAGGGAAATCGAATAGATATATGAAAAGAGCGTCATTAAATGACGCTCTTTATTCTTTTCTAAATTAGTCAAATTCCGGCAAATTGTTAAGATTTTTCTTTGTATTACCGTCAGGATTAGAGCGAAGTGTAGCTCTGCCGTTTCGTGCACGTCCTACATTGACGCCTTCTATTTTGGAAGCCATTTTAATCGCCTTATTTATAGAAGCCACTTGACCGTTATCGAACATAACCTGCGTGATATTACCGTCTTTTCCTTTTTTGACCTTAACGATCTTCATCAATTATCACCTCCGCATATATTGTGCGCTTAGATAAAGATAATAATCATTGAAATATTTGGTAATAACATATTACAGAGTTTAATTTACGCTTATATTCACAACTCTATCGATAACGCCGCTTTCCAACGCTATTAAAACAGCTTCGTCAACTTTAGCGACATCATTTTTGTTATGAGCGTCACTTCCTACAGCAAACATTACGTCTATGTCTTTAATTGATTTTATATATTCGCAGTTAAGTAATCTGCGATTGTTATTTATTTCAAGAATTGTATTCTTTTGGGCGCATTTTTCCGCAACTTTTCTAAGATCAAAGCGATAGTTGCTCATTGGATGCGTGATCATCCTGATATCATATCTATCAAGCGCGTTCATCACTGCCTGAGTACAATATTTCTCCGAAAGCTTCGACAAGAATCCGAATTTAAGTTTATTTACCAATAGAGCCATAAGCTTAAGCTTTAAAAAATCTTTAAAGCTTTTCATTCTGCACATAACGTGAAATCCAGCAAGGATTACATCATAAATTTCTATATCGCTGTCCGGAATATCAAGACTTCCGTCAGTAGATATAAAATTTGCTTCTGTACCGAAGAATATCTTTATATCGTCATACTTTTGACGAAGTCTTTCTATTTCGCATTTCATTTCGAGGTATTTCTCACTGTTCAAATGTTTTGCGTAATGATGATTCATCGCATGCTCAGTTATATATATTGCTTCGAGTCCTTTTTCTCTGGCGCTTTGAACCATTTGTTCTATTGTTGATTTGCCGTGAGAATAATTTGTATGCGTATGTATATCATAAAGAAGTTTCATAATCTTTAACAAAATCCCTTATCATTTCACACAACGCGCTGACTGCGTTTTCTGTCTTTACAGATTTAATCCTTTCCCCTTTCGAAAAAATAACGCCTATTCCATTGCCGAACGCAATACCCATATCCGCGTCTTTCGCTTCCCCTGGTCCGTTCACGGCGCAGCCCATAACCGCTACCGTTATGGGAATTTTAATGCCGCAAGTGTTCACTTTGATCTGCTTTACAATTGACAGCGTATCCGTTTTGCAGCGCGCGCACGTTGGGCACGATATCACCCTTACTCCTTGTCTTATAAGATTGCATGAAGAAAGTATCTCTTTTGCCGCTTCGATTTCTTCTTCAGGTTCTCCTGTTAAAGACACTCTGATAGTATCTCCTATGCTGTCAATCAATAGAGCGCCTATACCTACCGAAGAGCGTACAATACCGCACAGTTCGGCGCCAGCTTCTGTAACTCCCAAATGAAGCGGATAATCATATTTTGAAGAAAAAAGTCTGTTCACCTGAATTGTTGTAACAACATCGCTTGATTTGATTGAAACGACTATATTATCGTAATTAAACCTGTTCAACCTTTCAATACTTCTGAAGGCGCTCTCACAAAGAGCTTCGGCTGTAGGACGCTTATATTTTTTTAAAATATCTTTTTCCAGACTGCCTCCGTTTACGCCTATCCTTACAGGGATATCATATTCACGCAAGCATGCGGCAACTTCTCTGAGTTTTTCATCTCCTCCTATATTGCCGGGATTTATTCTGAGTTTGGAAGCGCCGTTTTCTATCGATTTTATTGCCAGTCGATAATCAAAATGTATATCAGCAACAAAAGGCATATCAGTGTTCTCAACGATAGTTTTTATACATGATGCGCTTTTTTCATCGGGGACTGCTGCGCGAATAATATCGCAGCCTATCAACGAAAGCCGGTTTATCTTATCAATCGAGGCTTTTACATCCGTTATAGGCTCTTTCAGCATAGTCTGCACTGCAACAGGATTTTCGGCGCCTATATTTATATTTTTTATTTTAATTTCTCTTGTATTCTTTGCCATTATCAGAAAAACGTTACTATATCCTTATATGCTATAAATACCGCAAGAGCCATCAAAGCTACAAATCCGAAAAAGTGAACAACACCTTCCGCTTTTTTATTTACGGGAGAGCCTTTAATAAGCTCTATCAGCGCAAATAATATACGGCTGCCATCCAATGCGGGTATCGGAAGAAGATTGAACACCCCAAGACTTACGGATATAGATGCGGCTATGCTCAGAATGTATATCAGTCCCTGCGGAATATACTGACCTATCATAACGGCGGCCCCTATAGGCCCGCTTATTGCGTCAAGCCCGTATTTACCCGTAAACAAACCTATAAACACCTGAATAATAAGCTTTATATATGTCCAAAGCATTTCAAATGATCTTATAAAGGCATGCCAAACATTAGTTTTTGCCTTCGGAGTAATACCTATAAGATATGAGTTTGTTTCTTCGTCAAAATACGGAGTGACATTATATGTTTGAATTTCTCCGTTTTGCTTTTCGACAGTTATGGAAAGACTCTCACCTGTGCCGTATTTTACAACGCTCGAAATATCCTCCCACTGCTTTATTTCAGTTCCGTCAATGCTTACGATTCTGTCGCCTACTTCCATACCGGCGGCTAAAGCCGGAGAATTATCCGTGAATGTTGCTATCGTTGTAGAAGCGTCCGTACCGGAAAATAACATCAAAACGAAAAAAATAAGCACAGCCGTCATAAAATTCATTAAAGCGCCGGCTGCAAAAATAAATATACGCTTAAGTGGACTTGCCTTAAGAATACTTCCTTCATCACTTGTGATTTTATCTTCGGAAATATACACAACGGTTTCATCGCTGCTTGATCTATCCTCTTCGTCCTCGTCCTCTCCTTTTAGCCTGCAAAATCCGCCTATGGGAATTGCCCGAATAGAATACTGGGTACCGTTTCTTACTTTTTTCCAAAGAAGCGGACCCATACCTACAGAGAATTCTTCCACTACAACTCCGCACAGCCTTGAAACAAGGAAATGTCCATATTCATGCGCAACAATTAACACCCCGAAAATAAGGATTGTAACTATAATCGTAATTACCGTACTCATATCAAATCTCCAATAGTTTATTCTACCTTATAATTGTACAAATACGTTGAGAAAAATATACACAGAAGCTAAAGAGAACAACATTCCGTCGATTCTGTCTAAAGCTCCGCCATGACCCGGAAGCAAATTACCATAGTCTTTCGCTTGATATTTACGCTTTATCAGCGAAGCCGACAGATCGCCGAACTGAGAAAAAACTCCTATCAAAATTCCGCAAACAATATATACCCATAAATCAAATTCGGGAAGCGAAAGATAATCAGGCAAATAATAAGCAGCGAAAAATCCCAAAACAGCAAAAATAAATCCGCACACGCTTCCTTCTATGGTTTTTTTGGGGCTTACAGCTTTGCAAAGTTTATGCTTACCAAAAAGATATCCGCCGAAATAAGCCATTGTATCGCATATTACTGTATCAATTATGACAACCAGACAAAAATACATGCCAATATCGTTAAATATCATCGCTGCCGCAAATGACAAAAACAACGAAATATACACTATTCCCCAAACACTGTTTACAGCATGGGCCTCGTCCGGAACGCCGAAAAGATTTCTTATAAAAACTAATATAAGTGCAGCCGCCAGGGCGTACAAAAGATATTTTTCAAAAAAAGCTCCGACAAACAAAAGAGCGCTTCCCGCAGCAATCATTAAAATATAATCTGCAGTTTTGGCGTTACGCTTAACTGTTTTTACGTATTCATACAAAGCCATAGCATTGAAAATTAAGCATAAAACAAAAACTGCCCACTCACCTAACAAGACTATAACGGCAAGCATGCTAAGCGCAACAACAGCAGTTATAACACGCTGCTTCATTATTAAAGTCCTCCGAATCTTCTTTTTCTTGATGCATAATAATCGAGCGCCTTTTCAAATTCATCATCTTTAAAGTCCGGCCATAAAACATCTGAAAAATAAAGCTCGGAATAGGCGCTTTGCCATATCAGAAAATTAGACAATCTTTTTTCTCCGCCCGTTCTGATTATCAGATCCGGTTCGGGAATACCTGCCGTATATAATAATGAAGAAATAAGACCTTCATTTATATCATCTTCGCTGACGGCTCCCTGTTTTGATAATGAAGCTATTTTTTTTGCCGCCATCACTATTTCCGCGCGTCCGCCGTAGTTTAATGCGATATTGACATTTAAACCATTATTTTCTGATGTTTCTTTTTCCGCCCACGATATAGTCGCGCGGGCTTTTTGAGGTATTTTATCAATATCGCCTATAAAATGCAGAACTACGTTATTTGCTTTCATTTCCGCTGTCTCTTTGGTAAGATATTCGCTTATCAAAGACATGAGAGTATCAACTTCGTAAGAAGGCCTTTTCCAATTTTCTGTTGAGAAAGCATACAATGTCAAATATTTTATACCTTTTCCGGAACAAAAAGATATAGCCGGCTTTATCGTTTCTGTACCATAGCGGTGTCCAATACTTCTGAGCATTCCTCTTTTCTGCGCCCATCGTCCGTTACCGTCCATAATGATTCCGATATGGGTAGGCAAAATATTTGATTTTTCCATTAAATGATCTCCGTTTTGTAAATTGCGTTCATATGCTGTATAAACAAATTCTGATTATCAGTAAATGTAGCGCACTCATCCGGTGAAATATATGTTTTAAAACCGTTTTTATATGCGCCGTACGCTGTATTAAAAACGCATATATCGGTACATACTCCGCTTAAATACACGTCCTTGACGTCATTCTGAATAAGTACTGCCGCAAGATCTGTTTTATAAAAAGCATCATATTCCGTTTTTGGGATATAAATGACATTATCTTCCTTTTTGCGCGCTTCATACCATTTGCCTATATCGCCGTATAACTGAGCGCCCCAAGTATCCTTTATACAATGCTCAGGCCAAAGTTCAAAATGCTTATCCCCTTTTGTATGATTATCCATACAAAAAATAATATAATCATTATCATTGTAAAATTTATTTATGCGCCTAAGCACTGCGGGGACAATTGCCTGCGCTTTCTTGCCTACGCTTAAACTTCCGTTGTCGTCCACAAAATCATTACTCATATCAATTACAAGATACGCTTTGTTCATAATCGCCTCCATGTATTATGTCCTATATGCGCTCAGTACATTTTTAACGCCCGCAAGCTTACCGACGAGTTTTTCCACTCTTTGAACATTATTTACTATTACATCAACATTAATCATAACCATACCGTCTTTTGCAGCATTAGCCTGAACGCGCGTAATATTAATGCCTTCATTTCCTATTACTGTACTTATATCGCTTATAAGCCTCTGTCTGTCCGTAGCTTTAATTACGATACCGCATATAAATTTTTCTTCGGTATTTTCTTTAACCCAACTGACGTCGATAAGCCGGTTCTTGTCATCGCTGTTGACAATGTTAATGCAATCCGCCCTATGTACCGTTATACCTCTTCCGCGTGTAATATAGCCGATAATATTATCTCCGGGCACGGGCATGCAACATTTGGCAAACTTCACTGCAAGATCATCATGCCCCTGCACAAGCACCATTTTGCTTTTATCCGTTTGTTTTAAGCTGTGCAGGACAGGAGATACTTCTTCTTCGGGAAAATCATTTTTAAAGTGTTCTTTTATTTTTTGCAGCACATAATTCGGTCTTATGCCGCCATACCCTATAGCTGAATACAAATCCTCCCAGCTATTAACATTGAAACGCTCAAACACAAAATCTGCATATTTGCTGTTTACAATATCGTCGAATTCGAGTTTATCACGCAGTATCTCTCTTTCAAAAGCATTTAAACCCTTCTGGATATTTTCTTCTTTATCCGCTTTTCTGAAGAAGGCCCTAATTTTGCTTTTCGCATGAGGGCTGACGGCTACATTAAGCCAATCTCTGCTTGGTCCTTTTGACGTTGCGGATGTAACGATTTCAACTATATCTCCGTTTTTAAGTTTTTGTGTAAGCGGAGCTAATTTCCCGTTAATCTTTGCGCCGACACATTTATTCCCCACATCCGTATGAATACGGTAGGCAAAATCGATTGATGTGGCGCCCATAGGCAGCTCTATAACACGACCTTTAGGAGTAAATACGAAAACAGCGTCCAAATAAAGCTCTTTTTTTACGAGTTCAACAAAATCATCGCTACATTCGGATTCCTGTTCCAGTTCCTTTATTTCCCAAAGCCATCTGAGTTTTTGACCAAGCTCGTCGCTGCCCTGTTTGCCTTCTTTATATTTCCAATGTGCGGCAACGCCGTACTCGGCGATTTTATGCATTTCATGCGTACGTATTTGTATCTCGAAAGGCTTGCCTCCCGGGCCTATTACAGAAGTATGCAGCGACTGGTACATATTGAGCTTGGGCATTGCTATATAATCTTTGATTCTTCCTGGTATCGGCTTCCATAGCGTATGAACCCACCCCAAAGCCGCATAGCAATCATTCACTGTATCTACTAATACACGGATAGCTATGATATCGTAAATTTCGCTGAAGCTTTTGCCTCTGAGCATTTTTTTAAATATGCTGTAATAATGCTTGGGTCTGCCTTCTATCTCACATTTAATATTTTCTCTATCAAGACATTCTTTAAGAATCTTTATAACATCATCTATATACTGCTGGCGTTCTTTACGGCTTTGCGCTATCTTTGAAGCCAAATCACGGTAAGATTCGGGACTTAAATATTTGAATGCCAAATCTTCGAACTCTGACTTAATTTTCGAAATTCCCAGCCTGTGCGCAATCGGAGCATAAATATCAAGAGTCTCTCTTGACTTTTTAACTTGTTTATCAATACGCATCACACCAAGAGTGCGCATATTGTGAAGTCTGTCCGCAAGTTTAATGATTATCACCCTGATATCATTGGCCATAGCGACAAACATTTTTCTAAAGGATTCCGTCTGCTGCTCTTCGCTTGAAGAATATTCAAGTTTTGCTATTTTTGTAACTCCATCTACAAGATCCGCAACTTCTTTGCCGAATTCCTTTTCGAGTTCAGCATATGAATGGGCGGTATCTTCTATTACATCGTGCAGCAATCCTGCCGCGATGGTGGCAGTATCCATCTTAAGATTTGCCAAAATTTGAGCAATCTCAACAGGATGCGTAATATAAGGCTCGCCGCTTATTCTGCGCTGGTTGGCATGAGCGCGTTCAGCATACTCATAAGCGCGCATCACAAGATCGGTATCTGCAGTCGGATTATATTTAGTTATGGTATCCAATACGTCTTGTATGCTTGACACGACCAGCTTCTCCTTTCGAGCAACTATTAATACTTTATTATAGTTCAAATGTCCATATTTTTCAATTAAATCATACTATAAATGCTACAAATAAGGAGATATATCATTACTATCAGTATTTATTTCTTTCAACGAAGCATGTGGTTTTTTTCGCAGTATATTAAATGCTGCTGCTGCCAAAACAACAACAATAACACAATATATGCAAAGACCAATATCCGTCGATATCAAATACGAGACAGGAATAAAATTAAAAGCATTAAAAACTATATGCATTATCACAGGAACCAATATATTTTCATATTTGAAATAAGCCCATGCCATAGCCATACCTAAAAATGCAGCATAAATCATTTGCAAATAATTAGGCATATGCATTAAGCCGAAGACAATGCCGGATACGATAACTGCATTAGGAATCGATCTTGTTTCTCTGATTCTGTTAAACAAAAGTCCTCTGAATAAAAGCTCCTCACATACAGGGGAAGTTATTGTTATTACAAATATACTCAGCCAATCAACAGTCAAATATGAATTTATCATATCGTTGTTTTGCTGTATTATTTCCGGGATAAACGGATCAAGCAAAATAATAATTGTATACACAAGCAAATAACATGCCGCGCCTAATATAACAGCGGACAATACGCCTTTAAATCCCAGCTTATTAACATACAGTGCATCATGGCGTTTTCTGTCTGAAAAAGCAAACATAAGAGCAAAAACCAAAATGCAAACAAAGTTTGTTACAAGCATAATCAACATTTGTGAATTAATAATAATTTCATATACTTTATCATAAAACTCCTGAGCGCTTGTAACCGAAGAATCCACAAAGATTCTGAGCTGAGCCCACATTACAAAAGATATGGATACTGCGATATTAATACCGATATATATCAAAAGAGGCGTTATAATATAAAAAAAACCTCTGCGTTTATTTTTCATGTTATCTCCTGCTAAATAATGTGTATTATTATAGCACAATATTTTTCAGAAGCAAAATCGAAAATAATTGTTGCATTTCCATACTGTTGTGTTATAATAACATCATCAAGGCAGCAAAAGCCTTTTTTTAGTGTGACAAATTATACGCGACATTGGAGGTGTTGGCATGAGAGTTAAGATAACGCTCGCGTGCACGGAATGCAAGCAGAAAAATTATGATACTATGAAAAACAAAGACAAGCCTAAGGAAAGGCTTGAACTGAAAAAGTATTGTCCTTTCTGCAGGAAACAGACCTTGCACAAAGAAACAAAATAACGGAGAAATTCAATGGCTAATAAAGAACCAGTAAAAAAGCAGTTTTTTCTTATCCGCTGGGCAAAGTCTTTCGCAAATTATATTGTCAGCTCCTATAAAGAGCTAAAAAAGGTTTCATGGCCGACAGGAAAAGAGCTTTTAAAAAATACGTGGATTGTTATTCTCGTTGTAATCGTTTTCGGAGCGTTTGTATTTGCGATGGATACTATATTTTCATTATTAAAGGGTTTGATAGATGGTTTTATCGGATGAGAATATAAAAGATAAGGAAGAAAACGGCGCGAAATGGTATGTAGCGCATACCTACTCCGGATACGAAAATAAGGTCAAGGCAAACATTGAAGCAACGGTAATGAGCAAAAACATGGAAAACGTTATTCTTGAAGTTGTAGTACCGCTGCATAATGTGGAAGAGACAAAAAGCGGAATGCGCAAGATCGTAAGCAAGAAAATTTTTCCCGGCTATGTTCTCATAAAGATGTATATGACTGACGAATCATGGTACGTAGTCAGAAATACAAGGGGTGTTACAGGATTTGTTGGTCCTGCCTCCAAGCCGGTTCCTTTAACACAGGAAGAGCTTACAAATTTGGGAATAAGGGAGAAAGCGCCGGCGATAGATCTGAAAGTCGGAGACTATATCAGAGTAACAAACGGACCTTTTGAAAACTTTGAGGGTCTTGTTGAAGAGATTCACACGGAGAAACGCAAGCTGAAAGTGAACATCTCCATGTTTGGAAGAGAAACCCCCGTGGAGCTGGATTTTTCTCAGATAACAAAAATTCAATAATATTCGAAAGGATTTGAATCATGGCAAAAAAAGTTACGGGCATAATTAAATTGCAGATTCCTGCAGGCAAGGCGACGCCTGCTCCTCCTGTAGGGCCGGCGCTCGGACAACATGGCGTAAACATAATGCAGTTCTGCAAGGAATACAATGCTAAAACAGAAAAGCAGGCGGGATTGATAATTCCTGTTATAATTACTGTATATCAAGACAATACATTTTCATTCATTACAAAAACACCTCCAGCCGCAGTTCTTATAAAAAAGACGCTCGGCATTGAGACAGCTTCCGGTACGCCTAATAAAGTTAAGGTAGCGACGCTGACAAAGGCGCAGGTAGAAGAAATTGCAAAAACAAAGCTTCCGGATCTTAACGCTGCCGACCTTGAAGGCGCAATGCGCATGGTAGAAGGGACAGCCAGAAGCATGGGAGTTAATGTAGAAAAATAATATTTCGCCGTTAGAGTGGGAGGCGTAAAACCACGAAAGGATTAACATGAAAAAAGCAAAGAATTATTTAGCAAAAAAAGAAATGGTTGAAAAAAACAAACTCTATGATATTGATGAAAGCATAGAGCTTGTTAAGAAAATGGCAAGCGCAAAATTCGATGAGACAGTAGAAATGCACATTCGTCTTGGCGTTGACTCGCGTCATGCTGACCAGCAAGTAAGAGGAGCAATTGTTCTTCCAAACGGAACAGGTAAGGTTGTTCGCGTTTTAGTATTTGCAAAAGGCGAAAAAGCAAACGATGCGCAAGCTGCGGGAGCTGACTTCGTAGGCGCTGAAGATATGGTAGAAAAGATTCAAAAGCAGAATTGGCTTGATTTCGACGCAGTCATCGCAACGCCTGATATGATGGGCTTAGTGGGCAGACTCGGACGAATACTCGGACCAAGAGGATTAATGCCGAATCCAAAAACCGGAACAGTAACGATGGAAGTAGGCAAAGCCGTCAAGGAAGCTAAAGCAGGAAAGATAGAATACAGACTTGACAAAACCAATATCATTCATTGTCCTATAGGGAAAGCAAGCTTTACTAAAGAAGCTCTTATAGAAAATGCAAACGCTTTGCTTGAAGCTATCAAGAAAGCAAAACCTGCGGCTGCTAAAGGACAATACTTCAAAAGTGTTGCTCTTGCCAGCACAATGAGCCCTGGTGTAAAAATAAATGTTGCAAAACTGTAAATTAACTGATAGAATACTTACGCTGAAATAAAAGTACCGAAGACAACAGGTGCGTGAACACGCTTAAATACCCTGTCGAGGTGCAAAGAGTCAATTTTAATTTAACGCTCCTTGCCCTCATAAGGTCAAAGGAGCTTTTAATTTATAAACTGACAGGAGGTAAAAATGTCTTCAGAAGCTATTTTGAATCAAAAAAAGGAAATTGTTAAAGAAATAGCGGACAAGATGAAAGCGGCGCAGTCCTTCGTGTTAGTAGATTATAAGGGAATCACCGTCGAGCAGGTAACTCTTCTAAGAGCCAAAGCAAGACAAATGGGCGTTGATTATAAGATCTACAAAAACACGTTTATGAATTTCGCAGCTAAACAGGCAGGATACGAAGAATTATCTTCTTGTTTTGAAGGACCTACGGCTGTTGCGTTTTGCGAATCTGACGTAGTAGCTCCGGCGAAACTTATTGCTGAATTTGTAAAGGACAACAGACTGCAAACGCTTAATATTAAAGGCGGCGTAATTGACAAGACAGTTGCTGATACTGACACGATTATGAAAATCTCTCAACTGCCATCAAAAGAAACGCTGCTTGCAAAAATGCTTGGCAGCCTGAACGCGCCTATAGCAAGCTTTGCACGTGTTATTAACGCTATTAAAGAACAAAAGGAAGCTTCGGCTTAATTAACTAATTTTGGAGGATAATAAAAATGGCTGATTTTCAAAAGATAATTGATGAAGTAAAGGCAATGACAGTTCTTGAGCTTAGTGAGCTCGTTAAAGCATTAGAAGAAGAATTCGGAGTAAGCGCGGCTGCCGCCGTTGCTACAGTTGCGGTTCCGGGAGTGGAAGCTGCTGCTGAAGAAAAGACTGACTTTAATGTAGTTCTTGCGGAAGCAGGCGCTGAAAAACTCAAGGTTGTTAAAGCTGTAAGAGAACTTACTGGTCTTGCTCTTAAAGAAGCCAAAGACCTTGTTGATAACGCTCCGAGCACATTAAAAGAGGGTGTATCTAAAGAGGAAGCTGATACTATCAAAGCTAAGATAGAAGAAGTCGGCGGTAAAGTTGAGATTAAATAATATTAAAAAAACAAAAGCAGATATACTGAAATGTATATCTGCTTTTTTATTCATAATATTTAATATAAAGACAAAATCAGGGCGCGCAGCGTATGCAAACGAAGTTTGCTAAGGCATAAAGGCATAGCCTTTATGCCTTAGACGGCAAAAAATAAAGCAGAAAGAATTTTCTGCTTTATTTTTGCCGTCACGCTGCGCGCCCGCTTCATCCTCGAAACACACAGTCTTCGGCAAACTTATCATCCCTTAGCCCACGGAAAACCGGCTGCCTGAGTTTCCCTGAAGCAGTGCGCTGCATAAAAGATACTTTGCATACAGGCATTTTTTTCAGCCATACAGCATTTTCATGTCCTCGCGGCAATACAGTAAACGGGCATTTATCACTCACAGGAAGTCTTTCAATTAAACGAAATGCTTCATTGCTTATACCGATGCTGACATGAGCCATAAAAGTTAAATAGGAATTGATATATTGACCCAGCACCAAACTTATTAAGCCATTATTTTTTCTTATATATCCGCATACAACAAAATCATCATCCGGCATATTTTTTATTTTAATCCATTCATTCGTGCGCCTCGAAGGTGTATATATGCTTTCAATATGTTTGGCGACTACCCCTTCAAGACCATACTGCTCTGCAAGATGGTAAAGCTTTTCACCATCCCCTTGTATAAAATCGCTTATAATCAATCCATTGCCAGAAGATACATTCTCCTTTAATATCTTTTTACGTTCAATTAAGGGCATTGAAATCAGTGGCTCGTCATTATACTCCAATATGTCGAAAGCGGCAAACGTAACCGGTGTATTTACAGAAGCTATTTCTATCTTTACGGGATTCGTAAGAAGGCTTCTTTTCTGCACAGCCGTAAAATCAGGAATTCCGTGATTCAAAACGATTATTTCCCCGTCAAGAACGCAACTTTTCTGAACGCTCAAATGCATATCCTTAAGTTCCGGATAAATTTGATCCGCGCGTACATTTCTTTTATTGATAATATGTGTTTCCGATTCTAAAGCATCAAGATATGCGACAGCTCTAACCCCATCGTATTTCAATTCATATACATAATTTTTATCATCAAAAATTTTACTTTGCGCACCAATAAGCATAGGAGAATAAATGCGCTTAATCATCCTGTCTTTCTCTTTTCATTTTCCAAACTGAGTTTGAGCGCCTGCATTAAATCCATAACATTTACTGTCTTTTCTTCTTTAGGCGCTACAATTTGCTTGCCCTGTATTTTATCCTGTATCAGACTTCTCAATCGCTGCTGATATTCATCATGATAAAGTTCAGGCTGATATGGGCGCACCATAGATGATATTAATGATTTTGCCATACTGAGTTCTTCTTTAGTGACTTTTGGATGAACAAAATCTTTAGGCATATCTTTAATTTCTTCGTGGAAATACATAGTATGCACTAAAAGGCCTTCTTTTGCAGGTACAATTATAAGCATAGCTTCTTTTGTTGATAATACTGATCTGGCGACTGCCACCTTGTTTTCCTTAAGCATCGCAAGACGTAATAATTCATATGCTTTTTCACCTCCTGTTTGCGGCACAGCATAATATGATCTGTCGAAATAAATTGGACGTATACTTTTTAAATCCGTAAAGTGTATAATATTCAGCGAGCGGTCTTTTTCCGTTTTGATTCTCTCCATTTCCTCGTCCGTAATTACTACATATTTATTACTTTCATACTCAAACCCTCTGATAATATCATTTGCTTTGATTTCCGAGTTGCAATGAGAACATACTTTTTTATATCTGATTCTGGAATTATCCTGCTTGTGAAGCTGATTAAACTGTATATCTATATCTTGCGTGGCAGTATACAAAGCTATCGGTATATGAACGAGTCCGAATGATATCGCCCCCTTATGCACAGATGCAGCCATACTAATTCTCCTTGTTTTTTTTATATTATTTGCTCAACTGCATAATTTATGAGCGATACATAAAAAAATGGTTCGGATTTTCATCCGAACCATTTTTAATATTCAACTGCCTCATTCATCGGTTTTTCCAACAATTCAGGTTCTTCAAGCAGCTTTTTCAAAAGACGTATCGTTTTCGAATAATAATAACCATCGGCTATGCGCTCATCTATAGTAAGACCCAAATCAACTGTCGGCAGCATTGTTGCGCAGCCGTCTTTATCAAATACAGGTGAATATTTCCTCTCTCCTATAACGCAGAATACAGAGTTAGTACCCCAGTTAGTCAAATGGTGATATCCGCATTTTAGCTTGATTGATCCTAAATTTGATAATATAACGGATGAATAATACGGATCAGAACCTATAAGAAACTGAGGACACCATCCATGCACATCAAGACGCCTTATTATCCATACTAAAAATTTTGATAAAAAACGAGGCATTTTATTTAAAATATCCATGCTCTCTGTTGAACGATCAAGACTTTCTCCCCGGCAATCATGCACTTGCGCTTTTATTTTATCATGTATTGTATCGATATTATCCTCGTCTTCCGCATATATAAAAGCGAGAGCCTCTTCTCCTTCATCATTGAAGGTTTTCTTTACAACAAATGATGCGCTTAATCTGTAGCGCTGATATATATTTTTGTTTGCGATAAAACGATTCATCTTGGGACGAAGCATTATTGTTTTCAATACTGCCGCTACTATAACGTGAAATAATGTATAATGGAAATCGTCTTCTTTAGATTTATTCTTCTTTTCTAAATATGCTTCGATAGCCCTCAGATCAATTCTCTCCGATATGTATGCTTCGTTATCACATCGGTTCGGATAAATCAAAGGAACTATAAAATGCATAGGATCCAGATTTCTTAGCAGATACCCGTCCTTTCTGTCGCCGAAACGTCTTTTATGTTTTGCCATATACTCACCTCAATCAATATGTTATATATTATATATTTTTTCTGCCAATTATGGAAGTACAAGTTTAAATTAGTCGACAACGCCTGATTGGCGTCGCAACTTAGCATTGATGTCTGCAATTTAAACGTATTGAAAAATAACTAATTTTTATTAGAGTTCAAACATGTTTTTTATCTATACGTCTACATTATTTGAGCTAATTTTCATCTTAATGTAGACAAACATTATAAAAAATTGTAGAATATAAAGAGATTACAGACAGATTAAAATCTATGAGGAGAAACAAATGAAGAAAAAAGTTGTATTGCTGCTTACAGCAATTATTATGACAATCAGTCTTAGCGCTTGCAGCTTATTTGGCGGCGACAAGCTGGGAAGCGGCAGCCATGTCGATGAAGTAGCGGGTTATACAAAAACTGACGGAGTAGAAGATTATACCACTACGGACGATGGAAGAAAAGTAGACGGTTATCAAATAGCTTTTCTGGAAGATACCGTAGAAACAGCATGGTTCAATTTCTGCGTGCACAGCGTTGAATTCGTTGATGAATATGAGGGACTCACACCATCAGAAGGCAATATACTGGCTGTAGCAAATATAACCATGAAAAATACATTCGACGATCCTGTAGACATGTATTACAATGACTTCTGGCTCGCATGGGATCTTGATGCAGACTATCTAAGCTATGCTACGGAAATTGCCATGTTCAGCGATGGTGAAGATCTGGGCAGCACTTATACGATGGAAGACAATGAAAAATTCAATGCGGACTATGTATTCGAATTACCTGAAAATACTCAAGGTCCTTTCATGATAGAGTTTTATGAATACTATACCGATAATACATTCGGCAACGATTTCTTTATAATATTCGAGTAATCAACAAAAAAGCTTTAGGGTTATCCTTAAAGCTTTTTTATTGCGAAAAATTAAGTTAAATGTTTGAACTCCTCCTGCATAAGCAAATCTTTATATTTTTACTTCGAAATTTACGAGGCCTGATAAATTATGTGGACAAATGAAAAAGCGGTTTCTAATAAAAAGCCTAATATAAAAAAGCTGATTCAATACGGTTTTATAAAACATAAAAATTGCTACACCTTTTCAACTGATATCAAAGAAGGCATGTTCCGTTTAAGTATTTATGTTACAGAAAGCGGCATGACAAATCTCGAAGTTACAGATAAGAATACGAATGATGAGTATATGCTTGTTGGAGTAAAAAACGCTGTCGGTTCATTTGTCGGACAAATCCGTGCTGAATGTGATAATATTTTGAATGATATTATCGAAAAATGCTATGAACCGAATTTATTTAAAAGCGAGTATGCGAAACTCGTAATTAAGTACATAAAAAGCAAGTACTGCTCAGAAGCAGAATATCTATGGGATAAGTCCCCGAATAACGCTATATTCCGAGAAACAAAAACGCAAAAATGGTATGCGGCTTTGCTTACTGTTGAAAAGCGAAAAATAGGAATAAACGAAGATGGAACTATTGAGATTATTGACCTAAAGGAAAGACCGGATAAAATAAATCTGATTGTTGACGGCAAAATTTATCTGCCGGGATATCATATGAACAAAAAACATTGGTACACTATTTGCCTTGACGGAAGCGTACCGATAAAGGAAATATACAAACGAATTGACAAAAGTTACAATTTGGTGCTGAACAAAGATCAACTATATTTTGACTGATCTGAAGCCATAATTTAAAATCAATCTGTTTTAAGCATAACAATAATCATTAAAAAAATGGGGCGTTCTTCTTTCGCATGACGCCCCAATGATTATTTTATTGTTTGCTGCGGTAACCGGCGGCAACTTTTCTCGTTGACGTATGTTTTATCGGCTTCCATTCCACTTTCTGGAATAATGCTATCACGGCAATAGGTATGTATGTTGCCATAAACAACGGAAAGACAGGAAGGTATTTTAATTTATCGAAATTTGAAGCTTTAATGTATTTCCATTCCGTTACTACTGTAATGGCTCCTATAAAGAAAAATCCCAGGTATAAATTAAGTATGCTCATCAATATAAAATGCACGACTTCTCTTCTTATCAAATAAGTCATATAAGGAGTTGCGCTAAAGCACGAAATACCGATAACAACATTGAACATTATTATCAAAAGAGACAAAAGCATTCCCGGAGCTATAGTCATGAACATATCATAACAGGTATGTCCGCGTCGCCCCCCCTTAAATATTTTTTTAAAAAGATCTAAACTGTATCTAACGTTTACCTGGTAGAATCCTTTAGACCAACGCAGTCTTTGAATATACGACTGATGAAAAGTCTCCGGCTGTTCATCGTAAACAACTGCTTTATCGCTGTAGCCTATACGGTGATTATTTACTGCGCAGTTAGCTGTAAATTCGATATCTTCCGTCATGGTACTAAACGGCCAACCGCCGTTTTCA
The DNA here is from genome assembly GCA_944381375.1 of uncultured Lachnospiraceae bacterium. Classification (GTDB taxonomy): domain Bacteria; phylum Bacillota; class Clostridia; order Eubacteriales; family Anaerofustaceae; genus CALWKX01. Next base: position 7,685 of record CALWKX010000014.1, on the reverse strand, counting down.
CGTATGATCTTATCACTTACGGTAAAGCCCGTTCCGGAGATAGCGCAATTTGTTCCAAGCAAATATCTCGGAAAATTCAAATAACGGGCTTCGCGCAAAAACCATGTAGAGTAGCCTGCCGTAATCCAATTCTTTGTGAAATTTTTTGAATTGCGGTAACAAGTAATAACGTCGTAGCCCTTGTCAAAAACTTTATTCATCTCACGGGCAAAGTTCTTGTCAACGATATTATCAGCATCAAAAACGAAATAGCCTTCGTATCCTTCCTGATAATGCTCCAGTCTTATCATTTTCAAAAGATAATCAAGAGCATATCCTTTGCCCACTTTTTCTTTATTTGTGCGCTCATACACAATAGCGCCGCTGTCTGCGGCCAGTTTGGCCGTATTATCCGTACAGTTATCGGCCAGAACGTAAATATCCAAAAGCTGCTTCGGATAATTCTGGTTTTTCAGACTCTCAATAATTTCCTCTATAACTTCAGATTCGTTTCTGGCACAAATCAAAGCAGCGAATTTATGTTGTTTTTTCGCTTCAGTTTCTTTCCACTTATTTCTCTTTATAAACCCTATTACAGTGTAAACTATTTGATAAAAATAACCCAAAGTAAATAAAATCGCTATTGCGACATTCATATACTTTACTACATTAAGAAATGTATAATCCAACATAGATATCGTTCCTTTTCCGGCACGTAATTTTCCCCTCTTGATACGTAAACCTTTAATGACTAAGATATAATAGCATGTTTTTATTAATAATCAAGAATAATCGATAATTCTTATAAAATTTTAATAAATGAATGACAAAATGGCGACAAATTGTTTTTGCCTTAAACTAATTTTTGGTTTCCTGGGAAATAATCTGAAAAAAACGCCATGCTTTCCTTATTTGCGAAAGAGAGTGGAATTTAACGTGCGCATTAATAACGTACTGCTGAAAGCGCAAAGTTTGCAATACGGGAGTTTTGAGATTCACACTTATTCGGCCTTGCATATTATGTAATGGAATACTCTAAAACCAGGAATATAATATGACCGAATTTGCTGAATTAAACTATGTTATACAAGCGCTTATAGCGACGCTTTTTACTTATGCACTCACGGCAGCAGGCGCAGCTACAGTTTTTTTTATCAGGAAATGGCCTGAATCTTTTTTTAATGCTATAATCGGATGCTCGGCAGGCATTATGACAGCCGCGTCTTTTTATTCTTTATTACTTCCTGCGCAAAATATGGCTCAGGATATGGGGATGAAAAGCTGGATTATAGTTGCCGCAGGTTTTTTAACAGGATCCGCTTTTCTATTTGCTGCGGATAGATATTTTGCCTGTAAATTATGTAAATCCTTTCCTTCAAACAGCTTCAGAGACAGAAAAAAAAGCGCAATGCTTATGCTTTCGATTACATTGCATAATATACCGGAGGGGCTGTCAGTCGGAGTAGCTTTTGCAAGTATCGCGCTGGGATTTGAGCAAACAAGTCTGGCGGCAGCAATGATGCTGGCATTAAGCATAGGAATTCAAAATTTTCCTGAAGGAGTAGCTGTAAGCGCGCCGCTCATAAGCGAAGGGATGCCTCGCTCAAAAGCTTTTTTCTACGGACAGCTCAGCGCGGCAGTTGAACCTTTAGCAGGGGTACTGGGAGCATTGCTTTGTTCTGTTACCAGAAAAATATTGCCATTTATGCTGTCCTTCGCAGCAGGAGCGATGATATATGTAGTAATGGGGGAATTACTGCCGGACAACGGCAGATGCGGGAAAAAAGAAATTTACGTTTTATGCTTCATTACAGGATTTTTGATTATGACTATACTTGACACAGCATTTGCCTAAGAAGAATATTTACGGCGAATAAAACGCTGATAAACAACGATTTATTCGCCTAATACATTTTTAACTAAATAAATTGCTTGATATAAACTGAACTATTTATTTTTCTTAAATATTAAGGAAGCCTCTATAAATCCATAAAACAATGGATGGGGTTTGTTGGGCCGGCTTTTGAACTCCGGATGGAACTGAACTCCAACAAAAAATTTTCTGTCTTCAAGTTCGACCGTTTCTACTATACGCCCGTCAGGAGATGTCCCGCTTATATTCATGCCGGCTTTAACAAATTCATCAAGATATTCATTGTTAAACTCATAGCGATGCCGATGACGCTCAGAAATTTCCTCTTTTCCATAACAACGACTCATTACGCTGCCGCTTTTAATTCTGCAAGGATACCGGCCAAGCCGAAGCGTGCCTCCTTTATTAATTCCGTCATTCTGTCCCGGCATGAAATCAATTACTTTGTATGGGCTGTTTTCATCAAATTCACGTGAGTTTGCAGCCTTTAACCCCAATACGTTACGCGCAAATTCTATTACAGCTATTTGCATGCCAAGACAAATCCCGAAATAAGGCAATTTGTTTTCACGTGCAAACTTTGCGGCGATTATTTTTCCTTCGATGCCTCGGCTTCCAAAACCACCAGGAATAAGAATGCCGTCGGCTTCACTAAGAAGTTTGTTCACATTTGCACTCGTTATTTGCTCAGAATCAATCCATATGATATTTATATACGTTCCCAATGCGTAACCGGCATGATTAAGAGCTTCAACTACAGACAAATAAGCGTCATGCAGTTTTACATATTTGCCTATGAGCGCAATATTAACTGTCTTACTGCGCTGTTTGATTTTTTGGATAAGCGACTCCCACTCTCCCATATCAGCTTTGCGCGCTTCAATTTCAAGCTCTCTTAGCACTATGTTGGAGAAATGCTTTTTTTCAAGCATCAAAGGGGCTTCGTATAAAACAGGCACAGTTACATTCTCAATGACACAATCTCTTTTAACATTGCAAAACAACGAAATTTTATTAATGACCGATTGGTCTATAGGCGAAACCGAACTGCGCAGCACAATAATATCAGGCGATATGCCCATAGACTGCAGCTCTTTTACGGAATGTTGAGTAGGCTTTGACTTATGCTCTCCAGAACTTGTGAGATAAGGCACTAAGGTAACATGAATAAACAATGAATTTCCCCTGCCTGCTTCATAGGAAATCTGCCGTATTGCTTCTAAAAAAGGCTGGCTTTCTATATCTCCGGTTGTTCCTCCTATCTCCGTTATGATAATATCGGCGTTTGTTTTTTTGCCAACCGCATATATAAAATTTTTTATCTCGTTAGTAATATGAGGTATAACCTGTACAGTTTGACCGAGATATTCGCCTCTGCGTTCTTTGTTCAGCACGTTCCAATAAACCTTGCCGGCTGTGAGATTCGAATACTTGTTCAAATTCTCATCAATAAAACGCTCATAATGCCCCAAATCAAGATCTGTTTCGGCTCCGTCCTCCGTTACAAATACTTCACCATGCTGATATGGATTCATTGTACCCGGATCTACATTAATATAAGGATCAAGCTTCTGCGCCGCGACTTTCAGCCCTCTTGCTTTCAGAAGCCTTCCTAAAGAAGCGGCCGTAATGCCTTTGCCCAGTCCCGACACAACGCCGCCTGTTACGAATATGTATTTAGACATTTTGTTTACCTTCTTAAGTTTTATTTTTTTAAGGATCGTAAGACTTAAGAATCTCCTCCGCCACCTGAAGCTTCGTAATCCTCATATCCATAGCCTGCTTTTCTATATATCTGTGCGCCTGAAATTCGTTCATATTCAAATATTCAATCAATGCACATTTTGCCCTGGAAATAACGCGCATTTGTTCCAGCTTGATATTAAGCCGTTTATTTTCTTGTCTGAATATCTCCATTCGATTACTCGCCGCAACAACAAGTTTTAATGCATGATAAAAATACTGCTTGCTGAGCGGTTTTGCTAAAGTAAATACGCCGAAATCTTCAACTTTGGAACATACGGCGTCGAACACCTCGGCTTTTACCAATAGCATTACGCCGCAGTTTAATCTTTCGCTTACAAACAATGCAAGATCTTCTCCGGATTCATCTTGCAGCGGCGCATTTATGATAACAAGATCGAAATCGTTATTGATAAGGAGCCTGCGCGCTTCATTCGCATTTTGCACATAAAGGAAAGGAGCGAATTCCTTAGAATCGAGCACGTCTGATAAAAAGCTGAGAATTTTTTCACTGCTTGCAACTATGAGAACTCGCCGCAGAGATTTTAACGGTTTCATATCCGGCTCCTACTTTTTATCTTGACAGAATCTTTGATATGCGGCAAATAACTGATGATCCTTTAAACCTTGCAAAAAATCACTCGTCTCGGCTGCTTTGACTGCTTCTTTTAGCGATTCAGGAAGCTTTTTGTATTCACGGGCCTCTTTTTCAGAAATATTAAATAGATTTTTATTGGTAGGCAATGGCGGAATCATTGATTTTTTGATGCCTTCAAGTCCCGCATATATTAAAAGCGAGTATACGATATAAGGATTTGCAAGACAATCAGGAGAACGCAATTCCAGCCTTGAATAATCACCGTCTTCCGAAGGTATGCGTATAAGCTGAGAACGGTTTTGCTCTGACCATGTAATGTATTTAGGCGCTTTATATTTTCCGAGTCTTTTGTATGATTCAACGCTTGGATTCATGAATAATGTCATATCTGAAATGTATTTCAGAATCCCCGCCATAAAGCTTTCTGTAATTTTTTTAGGCGCCTGATAACCGTTTAAATCTCTAATTGACATATTTATATGAAATCCGCTGCCCTCTTTCGCCTCTAATGGTTTCGGAGCAAAAGTTGCGTAAAGACCGTTACGGTATGCTATAGTGCTTACCACACTTTTAAAAGTGATGACGTTATCCGCAGAAATAACAGCTTTATCATATTTAAAATCAATTTCGTTTTGTCCCGGCCCACATTCATGATGGGATCTTTCAGGACGCATTCCCATTTCTTCGAGCGTAAGGCAGATTTCACGGCGAACATTTTCCCCTTTATCCGCAGGAGCAACATCCATATAACCGGCATCATCAAAAGGTTCACTCGTAGGGTTAGCGTTTTCGTCCATTTTAAAAAGATAAAATTCCAATTCGGCTCCGAAATTTATACTATATCCTTCTTTATGCATTGTATCGGCAGCGCGCTTGAGCATAGCTCGGGCGTCCAAAGCGAATGATTCTTTATCCGGCGTAAGCACATCGCAATAAAATCTTACAACCCTGCCATGCGAGGGTCTCCATGGTAAAAAAGTAAGTGTTGAAGGATCCGGCTTTAAAAAAAGTTCCGATTTAACTTCATCGCCAAAACCCATAATGGAAGAAGCATCGAAAGATATGCCGCTATCAAAAGCTTTTTCCAGAACGGATGGCATAATTGATATATTTTTCAAGTTGCCGAAAATATCGCAAAATGCCAGCCTTATGAATTTAACATCGTTTTCAGTTATGAACTCCATAATCTCTTTTTTATCCAACACTGTATTAACACCTCTGCCTTCTTTTATAAGATAACGCTAATTTTTAACATAAAACTGCTTATAGGGGTTTTTCGTATTTGGAGATAATACATAAAAATTATCTTTGATTATTTGGTTAATATCTTTATCGAACTTATTACAAAAACTTTCCACATATGGTTTTATTATATTCATATCTTCATCATTTGCAAGCGAGACTGAAACCTGCACCGGAAGATCCCACGGAAGATGCTTTGTCCTTAAATATATTTTTCCCCCGTGCATACCTGTGGCGCAAAAGCGGCCCACGGGAATTTCGTTTTCACACCCAAGGCCCAAAAGTATTATCAAGCCTCCCGCTTGATACTCTCCCAGAAAGCTTCCCGCTTTGCCGCCAACGATCAGAACAGGATTTTTGTCTTTATAGGCTTTCATATGAATACCAGCTCTGTAACCTACATTGTCTCTTACATAAATAGTTCCTCCGCGCATAGCATATCCTGTGGCGTCGCCCGAAGAACCGTTTATGATGATAGTGCCGTCATTCATCGTGTCTCCGCATGCATCCTGCGCGTTTCCGTTAACTATGATATCGGCTCCATCCAAATAAAAAGCAAGCCCGTTGCCAGCAGTGCCGTTTATCGTAAGTATTTTATTTTTGAGCGCGCAGCCTATGTATCGCTGTCCCAAACAATTATCGAGGGTTATTTTATCGTCTTTCGAAGCTCTTATTTTATCATTAAGTATTTTATAATATATATTTTCAGCATTTATATGAAACATCTTCTTCTCCTTTCATTGAACAGCTGAAAGCTTTTTTATACGCTCTTTTCTCGTGAAAGCCATAAGCTGCGGCTTTTGCATAATGAGCTCAAAATCAATTGTATTGAGAGGAATTTTCTCTCGAATAAGCGAAGTATAGATGCCTGCACGGTTTACATCTCCAACGAGAATAAACCCTTTAAGCAAACCATTATCTGTTACAAGATTTTTGTAATTTTTCTCATCGCTTATTATATGTTCTTTCCCTTTTAAATTTCCGGCTGTTATAATATGCAGTCCGAACAGACCAAGCGAATTCATCGGGATAGCTTTATCGAATATTTCCTCGCCGCCAGCCATGTTTACACCGGCGGCATGAGCCTGCATATAAGCATTAGGTAAAAGTGCAAGACATTTGCTTTCACCCGTTGTAATGTCAATACACTGTGTGCAATCACCCGCAGCATAAATATTTCTGACTGACGTCTCACTTTTCTCGTTTACGATAATTCCGCGTTCGATTTCAGCGCCGCTCTCAACCAAAAGCGATGTGTTGGCTTTTACTCCAACGCAAGTTACAAGCACATCAAACTCAACGACAACAGAGCTTTTCAGATGCGCTGTGTTTTTATCGAAAAATTCTACATAATCGTTCAATATAAGATTAATACCATTTGCGCCAAGATGCTTTTGGACAATCGCTGCTGATGTTTTATCGAGCATAGCAGGAAGAACTTTGTCAGCCATATCAACAACAGTGATTTTGCTTACTTTATCTTTAATTCCTTCCGCGCATTTCAGCCCTACAGGACCGGCGCCTATAATTAACACCTTAGATGATTTGTTTATATGCTTATCAAGTGTAATTGCATCATCCAAAGACAAAAATGCAAATTTGTGCTTAACATCATCATAGCCTTTAGTCGGAGGGATAAAAGGCGAAGCGCCAGTTGCAATAAGCAATTTATCGTATTTTATTTTTTCATTTTCTTCTATTACTACGCATTTTTTCTCATTATCTACTTTGAGCGCATTTTTGCCTTTAATTAACTTTACATTGTTATCAACATAGAAGCTTTCAGGACGGTATTTCATTTTCTCCAAAGTTGTCTTACCGCATAAAAGATAAGAGATAAGAGGTCTTGAATATGTATGGTAAATTTCATTGGATATTACAGTAATAGATGAATCTTTATCCAAACTGCGTATACCTTCTATGCACCCTACTGCAGCAGTGCCATTGCCGATAATTACGAATTTACTCATTTTATTTACCTCTCCTCATATATTATTGCTTTATTCGGGCAGCCTTCGACGCATGCCGGTTTGGAAGAAATATTGCTCAAACAAAGTTCACACTTCTGCATTGCGCCATTTTCGCTTTGCATTAGGGCTCCGTAAGGACATTGGTGGTCACGCTGTCGGTCTTTGCGGTCTTGACGGTGGTCTTATCAAAGCCGTAAAGCACGAAGATGGTGAAAATGATTACGGTTATGTGGGAGATATCGTTGACGTTAATGTTTCCGTAATAGCGAATATTGTAAAA